>JAEWKT010000012.1 GCA_023393635.1 Pseudomonadota bacterium | reverse complement strand
CTTTTGCACAAACCGTTGCAATCGCAGCAGTTAAAGTGGTTTTACCATGGTCAACGTGACCGATGGTGCCGACGTTTACGTGCGGCTTGTTACGTTCAAACTTGGCCTTTGCCATGATGTTCTTCCTTTTGTAATCAGCCCACTGCTACGCAAATAGACAGTGGACTGGTAGGTTTTTTACATTAATTGTAAACAATAAGCTGTAACGAATTACTCGTCGTCGCCAGCTTTGCCGCCTGACTGGAACTTGGAAATAATGCCTTCAGCCACATTACGCGGCGTTTCAGCGTATTTTACAAATTCCATTGAATAGGTTGCACGACCTTGTGACATAGAGCGCATGCTGGTTGCATAACCAAACATTTCAGATAACGGCACCTCTACACGAATTTGTTTCGTGCCACCAGGTAAGTCATCCATACCCTGAATCACACCACGGCGACGGTTTAAGTCACCCATGATATCGCCCATGTAGTCTTCAGGTGTTTCCACCTCAACTTTCATGATTGGCTCAAGCAATACAGGATCTGCTTTCATGAAGCCTTGACGGAAAGCCATAGAGCCTGCCATCTTAAACGATAATTCGTCAGAGTCGACATCATGATAAGAACCATCGTATAACACTGCTTTAATGCCAACGACTGGGTAGCCTGCAAGAACACCATTTTTCATGCGCTCTTGAATACCTTTGTCAACCGCACCAAAGTACTCTTTAGGTACTACACCGCCAACAACTTCTTCAGCAAACTCATATTCTTTACCAGCAGCTTCAACATCAAGCGGCTCAAGACGCAACCATACGTGACCGAATTTACCGCGACCACCAGTTTGACGTACGAATTTGCCTTCTTGTTCAACTGACTTACGGATTGTTTCGCGGTAAGCAACCATTGGTTTACCAATGTTCGCTTCAACACCAAACTCACGCTTCATACGGTCAACAAGAATATCCAGATGCAACTCACCCATACCAGCGATGATGGTCTGGCCAGATTCTTCATCAGTGTGAACACGGAATGAAGGATCTTCTTTTGCCAAACGACCCAATGCAATTGACATTTTTTCCTGGTCAGCTTTGGTTTTTGGCTCAACAGCTAACTGAATTACTGGATCTGGGAACTCCATGCGCTCAAGAATGATCACATTGTTTTCATCACACAGGGTGTCACCAGTAGTTACATCTTTTAAACCTACACAGGCAGCAATGTCGCCCGCACGGATTTCTTCGATGTCCAAACGGTCATTGGCTTGCATCTGTACGATACGGCCAACGCGCTCTTTTTTAGACTTCACTGGGTTCCAAACTGGGCTACCTGCTTTTAATACACCAGAATAAACGCGAACGAAGGTTAAGTTACCCACGAACTTGTCATTCATGATTTTAAACGCTAGCGCAGAGAATGGTGCTTCATCAGAAGATTCACGGCTAGAAGGCGTGCTGTCTCTGTCGTCTAGCACCCCTTTAATGGCTTCAACATCATCAGGTGCAGGCAGGAATTCAATCACCGCATCCAGCATACGCTGAACACCTTTGTTTTTGAACGCAGAACCACACATCATTGGCTGGATTTCACCTGCCAATGTACGTTGACGGATACCTGCACGAATCTGTTCTTTGCTCAGCTCGCCATTGTTCAGGTACTCATCCATTAATTCTTCTGAAGATTCAGCAGCGGCTTCAACCATGTTGTTGCGCCATTCTTCTGCCAGGTCTTGCAGCTCAGCAGGAATTTCACCGTAGGTGAACTGCATGCCTTTAGATTCTTCATCCCAGATGATAGATTTCATTTCTATCAGGTCAATAACACCTGTGAAAGTATCTTCAGCACCTACTGGAATCACGATTGGCACTGGATTGGCACCAAGACGTGTTTTCATTTGTTCAACCACACGGAAGAAGTTTGCACCAGTACGGTCCATCTTGTTCACGAAAGCCAAACGAGGCACTTTATATTTGTTTGCCTGGCGCCATACAGTTTCAGACTGGGGCTGAACGCCACCAACTGCACAGTAAACCATGCACGCACCGTCAAGAACACGCATAGAACGCTCAACTTCGATAGTGAAGTCAACGTGTCCTGGGGTGTCAATAACGTTAATGCGATGCTGTTCAAACTGGTTACCCATTCCACTCCAGAAACAGGTTACAGCTGCGGAAGTAATGGTAATACCACGTTCCTGCTCTTGTTCCATCCAGTCAGTGGTTGCTGAACCTTCATGGGTTTCACCAAGCTTATGACTTTCACCAGTGTAAAACAAAATGCGTTCAGACGTGGTCGTTTTTCCTGCGTCGATGTGCGCAGAAATACCAATATTACGATAGCGGGTAATGGGGGTAGCACGTGCCATATATTGCATTCCTAAATTTTTGATTCAAAACAGGCTGCATCAGACTTTTAAGAGCACTGATGCAAGAAAAAAATCATGCGTACAAATTAAAGTGTAATCACCTTAAATTCCCGCAAAGCCCCCACTCGCAAGTAGGGCAATATTAAAACGAGCAGCTGTACGCATGATTTCTCTCCTATCTGTTTTTCAACATCGGCCTGTTTTGCCCGCTTAGAAGCGGTAGTGCGAGAAGGCTTTGTTGGCTTCTGCCATACGATGTACGTCTTCACGTTTTTTAATTGCAGAGCCTTTACCTTCCGCAGCATCTAGCAACTCGCCAGCAAGGCGCAGTGCCATGGTTTTTTCAGAACGCTTTGCAGCAGCGTCTACTAACCAGCGCATGGCTAAAGCAGTACGACGGGAGGGACGTACTTCCATAGGTACCTGATAAGTAGCACCACCAACACGGCGAGCTTTAACTTCAACCATTGGGCGAACTTTTTCTAGCGTAGTTTCAAAGAACTCAACAGGTTCAACTTTTGCTTTTTCCTGTACGCGCTCAAGGGCACCGTAAACGATTCCTTCGGCAACGGATTTTTTACCATCTTGCATGACATGATTCATGAATTTGGCAATAGTTTGGCTACCGAACTTTGGATCTGGTAGGATTTCACGAGCGGCGACGACGCGACGTCTTGGCATGATAACAACCTTTTATGACACTTCAGGGTGATCCAGCAGATTGTACAAGTGTCATCTGTACGGTACGCTGGCCTTACTATAAACGCCGCTAGGCTAAAAAACTTTTAATCAGTCTTAAGCATAAACGGTGTCAGCTTTTAGAACAAAAGCAGCTTATTTCTTAGGACGTTTTGCACCGTACTTAGAACGACTTTGATTGCGGTTTTTAACACCAGCACAGTCTAAAGCACCACGAACGGTGTGATAACGTACACCTGGTAAGTCTTTAACACGACCACCACGGATTAACACCACGCTATGCTCTTGCAGGTTGTGGCCTTCACCACCAATGTAGCTTGATACTTCAAAACCAGAAGTCAAACGCACACGGCAAACTTTACGCATGGCAGAGTTTGGTTTTTTAGGTGTAGTGGTATAAACACGCGTACAAACGCCACGGCGTTGTGGGCACGCTTTTAGTGCAGGAACTTTGGACTTTTCGACCAAAGTACTGCGACCCTTGCGGATCAGTTGATTCGTAGTTGCCATATGGCACTCTCTCCCGTAAACAAAAAACCTCAAAAAGGTTCATCCCTTTTTGAGGGCATCAAATTGTAGATGATTAGATGCAGAGGGTCAAGATTTCATCAGTTTTAACCCAAGAAAAATAAGCCATGCTTTTTGATTAATCAGGCAGTTTCTTTGAGGCATAAAATAAATGGTGTTAAAAAGCCCAATATCAAGAGAAAACCTGTCGAATTCTCTCAATATTGAGCTTTGTTTAAATATAAATTATTTAATTTTATTTGTTACCATTTGCACTGCTTGTATCATCGCTGCCACTTGCTGCGTCCTTGTCAGTGCTTGCAGCAGCTTTCTTGTTACCACGTGCAGTGGTTTTAGAAGTATCGGCTTTTTTATCGTTTGCCGTTGTTGCTTTGGTTTTACTGTTACGTGTCGTGGTAGATTTTTTTTCGCTACCCGTCTCAGCTTTTTTACCAGACTTGCTATTGTCAGCACTTGAAGCGGCTTGATCATCAATCATTTCATCAGCCAAAGCATTTAGTTGGCTATGGATATTTTCATCCTGAGTAGCAGCGTCTTCTTGCTTGGCATCATGTGCTGAACGTGAACTAATTTCCACTTTTTCAATATCATCATTCTGCAAAATAGCATCTTGCGCTTCTTTTTGTGTGGCTTGTGCTTCCTCACCTTTGGCAGGGGTGATATTCGCCAACTTATCTTCAATGCTGGCAGGGGCGGCTTGGCCTGTGGATTGACCTAATGCTTGTTGACGTGCTTGCTCAAATACCTGTCTAGCACTTTCGCTCACTTCTTTTAATAATCGCGCATTATAAATAGCACCGACAGCACCTCCAACCAAAGGACTTAATTTATTAATGATCCTTGGGCTTAAACGCCATTTTAACTGACCATTTTCATCAGATAAAAACTTGATTAACGGATCGACATCATGGTTTGTACCCAAAATAGTTTGCAGACTTTGTAAATCACCAGTACCCAACATACTACTTAAACTACGCAAGCCTAGAAGAATGGCCTGTTTCTCTGCAATTAAACTAAGGTCAACATTAGATAAGGCATCAAAAATTAAATGACGATCTTGCGGGCGATCTAATTCAAACCCATATGAACGACCAGTCAAGTAAACAGTGCGGAAAATCAGGATCATTGATAATGGAATATCAGATGCTGCACCAACCACACCTGTTGCACCACTAATGGCACCTTGAGCCATACTGATATAGCGATTTTTTTCACCCAATGCGCGGGCTAGGCGACCAGAACGCGCGGTATCATTTTGGAGTTTAGCCAAGCTATCAACGCCCGCTTCTTCTAAAATATCCTTGCTATGACTGAGCGTAGAGGCAAAATCTGCCAGTAGCTCTAAAATTTGATCGGAGGCTTTATCAAAAGTTCCTGTAGGCATCACCATATTGGCTAATTTATTCACTGTATTAAAACGCTTGCCTAATAGTTGACGCGTGAGACCAGGCAGCTGTTGGCGAAATAACTGGCTTGCATTATTGGACGATGTATTACTTAGCGCTTGCGTTTCAGTATTCATATTAATCACACTTTGTTGTTCAGGAGTTTGTGTTAAACGGCTAACAGAATTTTTAGCCAATTGTTTCAGCAGAGTTTGACTCATATCTGATAAACTTTTGCCACCTGCGCGGAGATGATCCAGTAAATCTGGCTCAGATGGGCTGGTTTCTGCACTATCACTTGCAGTAGTCATAATGCTGTTCCTCGTTGCTATTGATTTGTAAAACTGATATTCAAATTGCAGGCACTGAACAATTTGATATCTAAACAGTTGTTTTGCTTAATTTCACAATAGCAAGGAGTTTTGCCTGCTCGCAACCGTTCGTGATAGTGTTTGTGTCGTATTATGTGCAAGATACGTTATTGCTGTGTTATTGCTGCTGATTTCCTGTTTTAAAGCGCGACTTGGGGCGTGATAAAACTTTTTATTGAACCCTGTGCAAGTAAACTGTGGCATTTAGCACAAATACTTTAATAAAATAACTGTCGTCGTGGCTACTTTGTACTTTGGCTTTCATTATTAACCGTTAGGATTATCACTATGACTCGTGTTGTCATCACTGGATTAGGCATTTATTCCTGCTTGGGAAATGATCGTCAAAGCGTCAGTCATGCGCTGCAACATGGTATATCAGGAACTCGTTTTAATGAAAAATATGCTGAATTAGGCATGCGTAGTCAGGTCAGCGCCTCAGCCACTGCTGATTTTTCGCTGATTGACCGTAAATTAAAACGATTTATGGGGGATGCTTCAGCCTTTGCTTATTTGTCTGCACTTAGTGCTATTAAAGATGCAGGATTGAGTGTAGAAGATATTGGTCAAAACCCGCGTTATGGCGTTATTGGCGGCACAGGTGGTGCGTCTACGGCAACCATTGTAGAGGCAGCAGATACCTTGCGTGAGCGCGGTGCGCGTAAAGTAGGTGCCACATTAGTACCGCGCAATATGAGTAATACAATTACTGCCACTATTGGCTTGGGACTGAAGCTACAGGGTATTAGTCATAGTATTTCATCAGCTTGTGCAACATCTGCCGATGCGATTGGCTATGCGGCACAACTGATTCAACTGGGCAAACAGGATTTGATGCTAGCGGCTGGCGGCGAAGAAGATCACTGGACACAGTCTATTTTGTTTGATGCCATGGGTGCCATGAGCAGCAATTTTAATGATCAACCAGAAACTGCTTCACGGCCATATTCGGTGGATCGTGATGGCTTCGTCATCGCTGGCGGTGGTGGCGTGGTGGTGGTTGAATCGCTAGAACATGCTCAAAAACGCGGTGCAAATATCCTGGCCGAAATTGTAGGCTATGGCGCAAGCAGTGATGGCTATGACATGGTTGCGCCCAGCGGCGAAGGTGCCGTGCGCTGCATGCAAATGGCCCTGAATGAAGCACAGCAACATGGAGTGACGCACATTGATTATATTAATACTCATGGCACCAGCACGCCGATTGGCGATATTGCCGAACTAAAAGCCATTAAGGAAGTATTCGGTGAGCATTGCCCTGCCATTAGTTCTACCAAGTCGATGACAGGCCATAGCTTAGGTGCAGCAGGTGTGCAAGAAATTATTTATTGCCTGCTCATGATGCAGGATCAATTTATTGCTCCATCTATTAACATTGCCGAGCTTGATCCACAAGCAGCCGAGTTTGATATTGTGCAACAGGCGCGTCCTGCCCCATTAAACGTAATTATGAGTAATAGTTTTGGCTTTGGAGGAACCAATGCCAGCTTGATTATTAAACGTTGGAATAGCTAAACGCTGGGACAATGCATGATGAATCTTGAAAATGTAATAATGCCGCAAAGCTTTTTGTGGGTAAAAGCCCTCCATATTATTGCAATTGTTTGCTGGTTTGCGGCACTGTTTTATTTGCCCCGTTTATTTGTTTACCATGCCATGAGCGATGATACCGTGAGTCATCAGCGTTTTGAAATTATGGAACGTAAACTATATCGAGGCATTATGTGGCCATCGTTAATCGGCACAATTATTACTGGCCATTTCCTGGTGAGTATTGGTGATCCGTTTAAAAATTACCATGATGCGGTATGGTTTTACTTAAAGATTGGTTTGGTCGGTCTACTGGTCATTTATCATTTGCTATGTGGCTATTATCGTAAAAAATTAATCACTAATCCGCATTATAAAACCCATGTCTTTTGGCGATTTTTTAATGAGGCACCAACCTTTGCCTTAGTGTTTATTATTATTTTGGTGGTGGTAAAGCCCCTATTTTAAAGAAGGTTAAATCATTCAATTTATTGACTTGATTTATTTTGCAGTAAAAAATCGATCAGCGTACTAAACTGAGCAAACAAATAATCTGGATTGGCTTGTTTAAGCTCAGCTAATGAGCCATAACCATATGAAAGGCCAATGCTGCAAATATTATTTTGCTTTGCCCCAATAATGTCATATTGCCGATCGCCAACCATCACACAATGCGCAGGATTTAATTTCTCTTGCTCAACAATATAAGCAATAAGCGCTGTTTTATCCGTGCGCTCCCCACTCAGCTCGCTGCCATGGATTGCTGTGAAATACTGATCAATATTAAAGTGTTCTAAAATGCGCTGGGCATAAATGTGCGGTTTTGATGTGGCCAGATATAACTGATAACCTGCCTGCGTGAGTTGCTGCAAACCCTGAGCAATTTCAGGATATAGCTCATTTTCGTACAGCCCTACACTGGAAAACCGCTCGCGATATAGACTTACGGCTTCATTAAGCAGTAAGGGGTCCTGTGAATCAAACAATACGGCAAAAGAATCCAGTAATGGCGGCCCAATACACCAGTCCAAGGCTTGTTCAGATGACTGGGCGCCCAATGTATCCATGGCATAACGGATACACGTGGTAATCCCTACTTTTGGATCGGTTAACGTGCCATCAAGATCAAACAATATGGATTGAATAATTGGTTTTTCCACCATTTAAAAACACCTTGCCACAAAAATTACTATAAAAATTTATTCATTATAGAATACATTAATATAGCACCACTTAAATCACCCTGATTTTTTAAAGCTAATCCCTGAAAATTATTGATGAAATACGAGCTAGCCCATGATGCGCCCTACTGTACTGTGTTTTTCTGGTCTTGATCCCTCTGGTGGAGCAGGCCTGCAAGCTGATATTGAAGCCATTGGGCAAAGTGGCGCACATGCTGCCATCGCCTGCACTGCCATTACCATACAGGACTCTCAACAAGTATATGGTTTTGAAGCCGTAGACAGTGTCTTGTTATTACAGCAGGCCAATGTCGTGATGCAGGATTTGCCAGTAAAAGCCATTAAATCTGGCATGTTGGGCACCGTTGATAATATTGCTGCCTTGAGCGATTTTTTGACTGATCATTCTGACTTGGCTTATGTGCTTGATCCTGTATTAGTCGCCAATAGCGGTGGCAACCTTGGCGATCAGGCCACATTAGTTCAGGCATTCAAAGCACTCATTCCCAAAGCCACACTGATTACCCCAAATACTGTGGAATTGCGTGCCTTAACAGGGCAGAACAAATTAGATGATGCAGTAAAGGCCATATTTGATATGGGAGCCAATGCAGTATTGGTTAAAGGCGCGCATGAACACGAACCTTTTCGAATCCGACACTGGCTGTACCAACAAGGTCAATGTATTACCGAAACACGCTGGCAGCGTTTAGATGCTGAGTTTCATGGTTCAGGCTGTAGTTTGGCCAGTTATGTGGCAGGGCAATTAGCACAAGGTATTGCCTTAAAAGAATCAGTACAGCAAGGCGAGCTATGGTTACATTACGCCCTAAAAAATGCCGACCAGCCACACCCAACAGGGCAAAGAATACCGCAACGCTTTAAACTGGCTGACTGTTAATATAGGGCTTTATTAATTCAGGCTTCTAATTGCTAAACTATATGAGGCATAAATAAGGGTTGTGATTCAACCGCTCTTGTTTATGCCGCACCTGCTTATACAGTCATAAATGGCGATAATAAATGTAGCGCACACTTTGTCAAGAAAATGCGAATAGCTACTCTACTTCAATGACTTCAAAGTCATGCGTGATTTCAACCCCACCATCACTAAGCATTTTACTGGCCGAGCAGTATTTTTCTGCCGATAAATGCACGGCTTTTTCTACCTGATTTGCCTTGACCTTACGACCAGATACCACAAAGTGTAAATGGATCTTGGTAAATACGGCTGGAATACTGTCAGCCCTTTGTGCACTTAGCTCGCAGCGTACATCAACGATGTCTTGACGCGCTTTTTTTAAAATAGTGACCATGTCAAAAGAAGCACAGCCGCCCAGGCCCATAAGTATTAGCTCCATAGGGCGTGCGCCGCGATTCTCACCACCATATTCGGCTGAGCCATCCATTACTACCTGATGGCCACTTGATGATTTAGCCTCAAAAGCAACATTTTCCAGCCAAAGAACACTCGCGTGCATTGCAACTCCTGCATAAAGGTTTTAAAGTTAGCGGTAGCCTCTACCCTAGCATAAATATTACATGGATGATATTTAGTATTAATGCGAGTAAATCAACTTTAAGTCAAGATTACATGACGGTCACGGTAAGAGGCATTCAACTCTTGGAAATTTATTTATGTACGCGTCTTCTAGTTCTTCATTAAGTACCGATGTTTTTTCACCCATGCAGTTGCCTGCATCGTTAAGAACATTATTAAAGCATGCACAGATTCGGCGCTACCCAAACCGTACGACCATTGTTCAGGCGGGTGCAGAATCATCATCGCTGTATTTAATATTAAAAGGCTCAGTGTCAATTATTCTTGAAGAAAGTGACGAGCGTGAAATCGTAGTTGCCTATTTAAATGCTGGTGATTTTTTTGGCGAGATGGGGCTATTTGAAGAAAAGCCTCAACGTTCGGCTGAAGTACGTACCCGTGCCATGTGTGAAATTGCAGAAATTAGCTACGACACGTTTCATGAGCTATCTAAGCTGTATCCAGATTTAAGTTATGCAGTATTTGCTCAGCTGGTGCGTCGCTTGCGCAATACCACACGCAAAGTGACCGATTTGGCATTTATTGATGTAACAGGACGCATTGCACGCTGCCTACTGGATTTATCGACGCAGCCAGAAGCCATGATTTTACCCAATGGACGCCAAATACGTATTACACGTCAGGAAATTGGCCGCCTGGTGGGTTGCTCACGTGAAATGGTCGGTCGGGTGCTAAAAACGCTTGAAGAGCAAGGCATGATTGAAACTGAAGGAAAAGCCATTTTAATTTATGACACTCAGTCCGAAGCCTAAGTATCATAAATTCACCCTAAAAATTAATGCGGCATGGACATAGCTGCATAATAACCGCACCGCAATGATGAGTCGTTAAGCTTACTCATCATTGGCGGGTTTAATTCTTTTAATTTCAGGCTCGATGGTACGCGCTTCACCATCAATTACGGTGGGGCGATGGTTTGGATTAGACCCTGCACCTGTCTGGCCGCTCATCTCGTTCATGTGGCGCATCAGATCACTCATCATGTCGGACTGACTACCGCCGCCCATGCCCATGCCTTTCATCATATTTTGCATCATGGCTTCCTGCCGCTTTAACATGGTTTTCATAAGTGCGCCACGTAATGCAGTTTGTACCGCAGGAATAAACAAAAGCATGCCCAAAATATCAGTCAGTACACCAGGAATAAGCAGTAAAAACCCAGCAATGGCGCGTGCCATGTTCGACTGAACTTTTGGCTCGCTGCTCATTTGACCCGTAGTTTGCATTTTTTGCAGTTGCGGCATAATGTTAGAAGCACTGCCACGCAATATTTTTAAACCCACTAAAAAGGTGGCAATCGTCCATAGGAAAATCCACCAGCCACTCATGACTTGAGCCAAGGCAACCCAGACCACAATTTCTAAAACAATCCCCACCAAAAGCAGCAACAATGGCTTGATCATTAATTTTCTTCCAATATAAATCAGGCGTTTTACAGTTTAAAGCAAACTACCAGTGTTTAGCGCAGCAAAACTGATGCGTTCTGTGTAAAAATAAGGGCTGTTTAAGATTTTTAAAGGATGGCCATGCCATTAATTATTGGAATTGATCCAGGTTCGCGTTTAACTGGCTATGGCATTATTGAAAAAGAAGGTTCCAAGTTATTGTTTGTCGATGCGGGAACAATTCGCACCGAAACCATGGATATGCCTGAACGCTTAAAACGTATTTTTGATGGCATTAGCCGTATTGTTGATTTTCATAAGCCCACAGAAGCGGCAGTTGAACAAATTTTTATGGCACAAAATCCAGATTCGGCTTTAAAGCTTGGACAAGCGCGCGGTGCTGCAATTACTGCTTTGGTAAATCAGGACTTGAGCGTGGCAGAATATACTGCGCGGCAAATTAAGCAATCCGTGGTGGGTTATGGTGCAGCCGAAAAAGAACAAGTACAAATGATGGTGATGCGTATTTTAAGCTTAAGTATTAAACCGCAATCGGATGCAGCCGATGCGCTGGCCTGTGCCATATGTCATGCACATACCTCAGGTAGCCTTGATCGCCTGGCCGTCATGAATTTAATTGGTAGCGGCATGGCACGTGGCAGAACCCGTGGCGCAAGACGACGTTAGTCAAACCACTTAATAAGTGCTTTATTCACTGTTTAAGTTTAATTCACCACTCGTTTAATCACCTCTAGCATTTGAGGTGCCTCTAAACCACGCTCACCGCTTTGGGCCAGCAAATCACCTGCTGCTGCATGTAATGCCACAATGTCATGCAAGGCTAAATCAGGTAACTGCGCTAATAAACCACCTGCCATACCTGCCAAAATATCGCCCATACCCGCCGTAGCCATACCTGCATTGCCTAAAGCGCAAATGCTTAAGCCTTGTGAATCCAAGGTTAAACTGCCTGCCCCTTTTAATAATACATGTCCACCAAACTTTTCTTTTAAGGTATAAATTGCTGCAATACGATCACTTTCAATACTAGCGGTATCAGTGCCTAATAAGCGTGCGGCTTCACCAGAATGCGGGGTTAAATACCAATGTGGATGCTGCTTGGCATTCATTGTTTGCTCATTGGCCAAATGCCACAAACCATCGGCATCAATCACTACTGTTTTAATGCTAGTCGTATTTTCTAAAACAGGCAAAAAAGCCTGCCATACTGCTTTGCCCCACTCATGCCGCCCTAAACCCATGCCAATCACAATACAATCAATGCCTTCTGTCATTTTTACTGCAAACTCAGCGGTAATTTGCGATATGGCTGGCATGCCAAGCGTCATCATATTAGGCCCACGAGTTAATGCCGCTGTATGATGTTTGCTATCGGTCAGTAAAGTTACTTTTCCTGCACCCACAGCCAATGCCGCCTGCGCTGACATAATGGCAGCACCGCCCATATTTTCATCACCACCGATAATCAAGACATGCCCATAAGTGCCTTTGTGACCTGTTTGACTACGAGGTTTTAATACAGGAATTTGCAAATCAAGCTGTGCCAAAGGTGTTAAGTTGGCATGCGGTGGTATGAGTTCAATCAGGTGTACTTGTCCTGTATAGGCTTTGCCTTGGCCAGTAAACAAACCTGACTTATAGGCCAGCACAGTCAAGGTGAGATCAACGGCGCAGGCAATACCCAATATAGCGCCTGTATTGGCATTTAAACCACTGGGTATATCAAGGGCGATTTTATGGCCAGTACATTGATTAAAATACTCAATTGCAGTTTGATATACGCCATCCACTGCACGGTTTAAACCAATACCAAATATGGCATCAATGTTTAATAAGCTGTCTGGCAACTGATTAAGCTGCGGATATATCTGTATGCCAATTTGTTGGGCAAATTCTTTTGCCTGCTTGGCATCAGGGGTTTGTGGTGCTGCAATCTCAACTACCCAGGCGTCAAATCCTGCCTGTTTTAAATAGGCACCCACAAGCCAGCCATCGCCACCATTATTGCCTGAACCGCACCATACCCCAATGCTCACTTTTTGCGGCTGTGACCCCGTACGCTTTTGGCGGTGTTGCATTGGAGAAGAATCATGCCTTAGTATTTGCTGGTCAATATATTGCATAATATGTTGGGTCATTTGCCATGCTGCTTGCTGCATGAGACCATAGCTACTATTACCAGCGGCAAACCAGAGTTGTTCCCAAGCCTGTACTTGTTCACGGCTATAAATCACTGCTGGCATCTACTTACCCCTCGACTATTATTGATTTGGCTGCATTTTTTATGATGAGCTGTTTAACCTGTATGGATTACTATTGCTTAACAGCTGGTGTTTACAGGATGAATCATGCCTAAACCTCAGCAGCCCAATGCTAAAATACCTATAATTGATGTGCATTTAAAGCAAAATCCATATGCCTTAAAGCAATGGATTAAAGCACAGGCACGCGAATTGGGTTTTGCAGACTGCGGTATTGCCAAGCCTGATAACCGCGACCAAATAACGCACTTACAAAATTATTTAGACAAAGGCCATCACGCGGATATGGATTATCTGGCACAAAACCTTGATAAACGTGCCGATCCAGCCTTACTGGTACCTAACACTAAAAGTATTATTTGTGTGCGCATGGATTACCTGATGCAAAAACCAGTGCATCGCTATGTCCCGCATGAACCTAATCATGCCATTATTGCGCGTTATGCGCGCGGGCGTGATTATCATAAAGTAGTGCGTGGCCGCTTAAAGCAACTGGCAAAGCGTATTGAAGAAAAAGTAGGGCCTTTTGAATCACGCCCCTTTGCTGACTCCGCCCCAATTTTTGAAAAAGCACTGGCAGAAAAAAGTGGCCTTGGCTGGACAGGTAAACATAGCTTACTGATTAATAAAAAAGCAGGCTCATTTTTCTTTTTGGGTGAGCTATTTACCAGCCTAGCGTTGCCGTTTGATGAACCTGCGAGTGCGCACTGTGGTAGCTGCGTGGCCTGTCTTGATATTTGCCCCACGCAAGCCATTGTTGCGCCGTATCAAATAGATGCACGACGTTGCATTGCTTACTTAACCATTGAATATCAGGGTATTATTCCTGAAGAATTTAGGCAGCCCATTGGCAACCGTGTATTTGGCTGTGATGACTGCCAGTTGATATGTCCATGGAATGGGTTTTCTCAACTCTCCAATGAAGACGACTTTAAAGCACGCCATGGCCTTGATCAAATTAACTTATTAGATTTATGGCAATGGACTGAAGCTGAATTTTTAACCAATACCGAAGGCAGTGCTATTCGGCGCACAGGTTATCAAGGCTTTATGCGTAATGTGGCCATTGGTCTTGGTAATGCGCCATATGATCCTGCCATTATCTACGCCTTACAGCAAAGCCAGCATGATGACATTGTACAAGTACATATAGATTGGGCCATTGAACAACAAAAAAGCAAAGCATTAATAAAATAAAGCCCCAGCACTAAGCCAGGACTTTTGTATTTTAATCATAAAAATATAGCCTGCTTTCACTGCTTAGCAGTGCAACGAATTAAGCAGGAATCCGCAATACCTGACCAGGATAAATTTTATCTGGGCTGCTTAGCATGGGTTGATTAGCTTCAAAAATCTTCTGGTATTGGTTGGCATCGCCATACACTTCTTTAGAGATTTTGGATAAATTATCGCCAGATTTTACCGTATACATTTTGCTTTCAGGTGACGCAGTTTCTACCATAATATGGTCAACTACTTTAGCTACATGATCTACATTCCCTGCGGCTAAAATAGCTTTTTCACGATCTGCCTGAGTCTTGGCTGTACCCTTAATTTCAGCCGTATCAGTATTGCCGTCATAGTGTACGCTTAAGCCATTAATGGCTAAATTTAACCCTTGAATTCGATTAATTAATAAATTGGCAATCAGTTGTGGATCAGGCTCATTGCTTTTTGGCGAAGCTTGCGGAGCAGTTTGTTGCGTGGGTGCAGCTTGTTGTGCTGGTGCAGCCTCTTTTTTATGTCCGCTTAGTTTTTCGCCAATGCCTTTGGTAAAATTAAAAATACCCATGTTCTGTTCTCCATATATATTATTTCAGCAAACACATTGTCTTATTTAATAAGCTATCACTTTGCCTTATGGCAGTGCATTGAAAGCCAAAATCAATGTGATAACAGACAATGCGCAATAAGTAATCGACTTTCAGGCTAATATCTTTTTATAAGGTTGTGTGTTTACTTCACGTTGTAGAGATAGGTACTTTGTTTTAAAAGAGGTCTAGAAAATATTTTAATATGAATGAACGTCATTAACGTGTAATTAACGCGTAATCAATCTCAGTAAATTCTTGGTATAAAAATAGGATGTGATGCAAGTTGAATGGACAGTCAAAAATATACAGATACTCTGGCCATAAAAAACCGCGACAAGCGCGGTTTCTGACACAACTTAAAGCGTAAGTAATTAAGCTTCGCCAAGTTTAGCGCTGACATAATCAACAGCAGATTGAACAGTCGTGATTGCATTAGAATCTTCATCTGGAATGGTAATTCCAAAATCATTTTCGAATGACATCACCAACTCAACCAAGTCCAGTGAATCTGCACCTAGATCGTCCATAAAAGATGCTTCATTTTTAATGTCTTCAGCACGCATACCGAGCTGTTCTGCCACAGCTTTTTTAATGCGTTGTTCGATATCGCTCACAGGAATTCTCCTCATGCATGTGGCGTTATTAAATTTACCAGCTTAGTTTAGACTAAACTGCAACAATTACAAAGAACCAAAACGTGTTTTAGTGCATGTATAAGCCGCCATTGACTGGTAAAACCGTACCAGTTATGTAACCAGAATTTTCACTGGCCAAAAAACTTACTGCATAAGCAATATCTTGCGCGGTTCCCAAGCGGTTCACTGCAATTTGAGCGAGCATTTTTTCGCGCAGCTCAGTGCTTAATGTCTCCGTCATGTCGGTTGCAATAAAGCCTGGGGCAACACAGTTCACGGTAATATTACGACTGCCCATTTCCAGTGCCAGGCTACGGCTAAAACCTTCAACCCCTGCTTTGGCAGCCACGTAGTTGGTCTGGCCTGCGTTACCCATTTGCGCCACCACCGAGCTAATATTAATAATTCGGCCAAAACGTGCTTTGGTCATGCCGCGCAGCACACGCTTGCATAAATAAAATACCGCATTTAAATGCACAGCAACAATATCTTGCCAGTCATCGCTGCTCATACGCAGTAGCAAATTATCACGGGTAATTCCTGCATTGTTGACCAAGACAGCCACCGCACCATAATGCTGCTCTATATCTGCTAAGGCTTGATCGATGGCTTGTGGATCACGTACATCCAGGATAATTCCTGCACCGTGCGCGTTAAGCGTATTGCTAATTTGGCTTGCACCTTGTTCTGTGGTGGCCGTACCGACGACAAAAAAACCATCCTGTACCAATTGTTGGGCAATCGCTGCACCAATGCCGCGACTTGCGCCAGTGACCAGCGCAATTTTCCGTGTTTTAATCAAGTCAGCGTTACTCATGCCAGTTTTCCTTCTGCCAATGATATTGCACCTAAAGCAGTATCCAGACGAGTTCTGGTATCGGTCGGATAAGCTGCCTTAACATTGGGTAGGCGTTTGGCAAGATTAGCCAATACATTACCCGCGCCGCATTCCACCACATACTCTACACCCAGCTCAGCCAAGGTATGCATGCTTTGGGTCCAGCGCACTGGACGATATAACTGCTCAATTAACGCAGCTTTTATGCTGTCAATATCAGATTCTATGGCCGCATTGACATTTTGTACAATTGGAAAATCTGGTGCCTTGAATTGTGTTTGGTTGAGTGCTTCAGCCAATTGTTCTGCGGCTGGCTGCATTAAAGCACAATGTGAGGGCACACTAACGGGCAGTACAATGGCTTTTGCACCCTGCGCCTTGGCTTGTGCAATGGTATGGCTGACCGCGTTTTGAGTTCCTGCAATCACCACCTGGCCTGCTGCATTATAATTTGCCGCTTCTACCACTTGACCAGTTTGCTGCGCGCTACTTAAACATAATGCCTCAACCTGGGCATCGTCCAGCCCCAAAATTGCTGCCATTGCACCTTGCCCTTCTGGCACAGCAGTTTGCATCAACTGACCGCGTAAATGCACCAGTTTTACTGCATCAGTAAGACTTAAACTATTTGCAGCAACCAAAGCACTATATTCACCCAAGGAATGCCCTGCCAATACACTTGGCATAACACCACCAAGCTCTTGCCACACACGCCAAATTGCAATACTGGCAGTTAATAATACGGGTTGCGTGTAGGCGGTTTGATCAAGCTGCTCACCAGTTTGAGCAATCTGCCAGACATCAAAACCCAATGCATTGCTACTTTCATCAAAGGTTTGCTTAATCAGTGCAAACTGTTCTGCCATATCAGCAAGCATGCCTGCTTTTTGGGAACCTTGACCAGGAAATACAAATGCGGTGCGCCCTAAAAGCGTATGATGATGAGTGGAAACTGTCATTTAGAAGAACCCCTGCTTGCGCCTCTATTGTTATTTAAGCGCGCTGACTATTACTGCTATTGGCATGGCCTGCATATCAGCCGCTTAAATTACACAATATGTTGTTTTTTAATCAATAAAAAATGGGAGCCAAAGCTCCCATTGCGTTGTTCTACCTGCATATAAGACGTTAAAGCCTATAACATGCACATGTGGAACAATTATTCTGCTGTTGCTGGTGCAGCAAACAGTTGACGACCACGGTAGAAACCGTCTTTGGTCACGTGGTGACGTAAGTGGGTTTCACCAGTTGTTTTATCAACTGATACAGTGTTGGCAACAAGTGCATCGTGTGAACGGCGCATGTCACGGCGAGCACGGCTTTTACGGTTTTGCTGAACGGCCATGAGAGGCTCCTTAACAAATGATCAAAATAGATCAGACAATAACTTTTATCTGTGATGAACCGCTGATCTGCATCAGGAGTCCAATTTACCCTTTAGATTTGCAAGTACCTCAAACGGATTATCACGTTTTTCGGGTTCTGGCTCATCTTCAATTTCTACTATTGCATGATGCTTATTTTCACACGATTCATGTCGTGGTGAAATGGGCATCGACAACAGTAATTCATCTTCTAGCAGTTCAGCAAGATCAATCACAGGTGCCTCTGGTGCACCCTGTCCAACCTGCTCTGTGCCAAGAACGATAAAATCAGCATCGTCATCTAAACGCTCAGCTTGTTTCTCATACTTCAACAACGCCATATGGATTTGCGTGGTTAAAGGAGTGTCAACTGGCTCTAAGCAACGCTGACAAGTCAGCGGCACTATAACAGCAAGCGATGCATCAAGCCATGCGATACGTTGATATTCGTCCATATATAAACGAAGATCAACTTGTACCTTATGCTGATCAGCAGGTGCGCACACCTCAGGGGCAATGCGCGCAAAGCGACTCAATGGTACTTCGCCTGACCATTTAAAGCCTTGCTCAGCCCACTTAAATGGCTCAATATGCGTCGGCAGCTGGGACGTAAGATTATTTACTGACATAATAGGGCGGCAATTCTACAAAATTGTGAGGGAACTGTCAAAGACTAAGATATAATTTTACCTGTTATGCGCCAATTATGATAGGCGGTTAATCCAGTTAATGGTGATATCTTTTTGATGCTGATTTTTTCCATTGTAAACCAGGCTCGCTGTTCATGCGATCGCCTTAGCCGCTACTTGCTCAATACGGTAGTCATTTATTAACTCTCTAAGCTGTCTGGGTTTGTGATTGTGTCTGATTTATTTACTATAAATAATGCGGTTCCATTTTCTGGATTTAATCCATCCTGGGCATGGCAGACCTTTGCCTCATGGCCTGCCAACGCAGAAGAAACCCAGCAAGTAGATTGGTTGATCACTCACTTTAATGCATGGTTTGCGCATCGTCATGTGATACTGGTGCGGGCTGAGCATGAGCCAGAATACTTTCCTGCACAAGGCAATCAACCTGCCCGTATTGCATTTGCCCATGGCTATTTTGCCAGTGCCCTGCATGAAATTAGCCATTGGTGCATTGCAGGCGAACAACGTCGCACTCTACCCGATTTGGGCTATTGGTATGCCCCTGATGGCCGCAATGCCGAGCAACAAGCCTTATTTGAACAATTGGAAATTAAGCCCCAAGCCCTGGAATGGTTATTTAGCCATGCCTGCCAGCGCAAATTTCAGGTGTCCTTAGATAACTTAAACGGTGAATCTGGGTCAGGAAATACCTTTAAACACAATGTGCATGCACGAGTCATGGATTTACTCTCAGGACATGCACCTATTCCTATTGATGCACAACACTTTTTATATTGTTTACTCAATGCCATCAGACCGCAGTGCCCATTCACACCAGATGAATTTTTGCCCCTGATTTAATTTGGCGTAACATGGTTAATTATCGCAACTATTGATGAGCTGATGAACGCGCAAACCTTCTCTTCTTTTTAGTAAAATTTTCTTTAGTGCCACTGAACTTATCAGTTATTTTTATAAAAATGGCACTCTAAATATTCTTTTAGTGGCTGACCTGCTTACAGGGTCAAATATCAACACACTCTCATTACATTTTGTTAAGTAGTGCGGGGTTTAAAGCCATTAGACTATTTTGATAGCGAAAATTTAATAAAGCACTTTTAAGCTAGTGCGCAAGCCATCATTATAAGGAACATCGTCATGCTGCATTTACGTATCCATCCGACTACCCCGCAACCCAGATTAATTAGGCAAGCCGTTGACCGTATTAAAGCAGGTGATATTGTGGTTTATCCAACCGATGCATGTTATGCCATTGGTTGCCATATTGGTGATAAAAGCGCAATGGAGAAAATTAGTCATATTCGCCGCCTGCCACCACAGCACCAATATGCCATTTTGTGTCGGGATCTGTCTGATATTGCCACTTATGCCAAAGTGGATAACAGTATGTACCGCTTATTAAAAGCCAATACGCCCAGTATATGTACTTTTATTTTGCCTGCCACCAGTGAAGTTCCACGCCGTTTGATGCACCCCAAGCGTAAAACCATTGGCTTACGTATTCCCACTAACCCTATTTGTCAGGCCTTGCTTGAAGAGCTAGACGAACCTTTGCTTACCAGTACATTAATACTGCCTGGACAAGAATTCCCTTTTGATGATCCTTATGACATTGAAATGCAGTTATCCAAACAAATTGATGTGTTTATTGATGGTGGCATTACCATGCGCGGTGTGACGAGTATTGTTGATTTATCGGGTGATTATCCAACCGTGGTACGGCAAGGTTTGGGTGATGTCAGCGCATTTGAAGCTTAAAACCACAGCTGTACAGTATAGGCATACAGGCAGGCAAGCTCTGCTTTGTTTAGATTCTCTAAATATTTTGTCTGCCTTGTTAACTCCCACAATACTTTCTAGCATTAAAAAACTGACTGATCGTTCACACCATACGCGGCAGATTGCTGTACAATTATTCATTCATAGAGTAATTGTCATTTTTCGTCACCAAAGTGTATTTATTAACACTCTGGCATGAAAAATGCATACTCATTAAAGATTAGTATATCAGCTTGGCCATATGGCTGGGCGAGCCAATACTATAATGAGTGATATTAACTTACTTTCAACCTGTGTTTTATTGAAACTGTAAAACCTAACCAACCTCATGCTTTTTGTATAATTCGCGTGGCTTAAATTCTAATGACTCAATTACAACATCAACTGTTTACACAGAATGCATCGCTTGCGCCATTTTCGGTTGCGCGTATGCATGATGAGTGGTTTTCCCAGATTCCTGATGACTTATATATTCCGCCTGAAGCGTTTCAAATTTTATTAGAGCATTTTGAAGGGCCACTGGATTTTTTACTGTATCTGGTGCATAAAAATGGGCTAAATCTGATTGAGCTGGACATTGCCCCTATTGCGACGCAGTACATGCAATATATTAAAAGCATGAAAGCCTTAAATATTGAGCTGGCGGCCGATTATTTGGTCATGGCTGCCTCACTTGCTGATATTAAATCACGCTTATTATTGCCAAAGCCGCAACTTGATACTCCCGAAGAGGACCCACGTCAGGAATTATTGACGCGCCTGCAACACTATGCACGCATTAAGCAAGGTGCTGCCCACTTAAATGGTTGTGAGGTATTAGAGCGCAATGTTTTTGATGCGCATAGTACGGTGGCTTTAAATAATGCAGTAATCAATGACGAGCTATTTGATAGCAGTTTGCTACTGCATGCCATGCAAAGTTTATTGTTGCGTCCACGTTTGCAAACGCACCAGATTGCCTTGGAAGCGGTACAGCTTGAAGAACGGATTTTATTTATTCAGCAACAAATTGAGCAGGCTGAGCTACTTAGCTTTGACCAACTGCTGAATCCCGCCCAGGGTCATATGGGTATTGTGGTGACGTTTATGGCGGTGCTTGAGCTGATTCGTCAAGGTGAGCTTGATATTGTAGCCAGTGGACTTGAACAGCCTTTAATGCTTGAAAAACGGTTTAATCATGCTGCCTAATCAGTGCGCTGAATCGGTAAACCATTTAACTGAGCAAGCGTTATTACAACTTGAAGCACTGATCTTTGCCAGCGAAAGCCCCATTGGTTTAAACGTGTTAAAGCAAGCATTTGATGACAGTATCAGTACGACACAGCTTAAACAGTGGCTCATACTTTTGGCAGCAAGGCAAAATGACCGTGCGATTGAGCTGGTTGAAACCGCGCAAGGTTATCGCTTTCAGGTGCGCCAGCAATATAGCGAGGTTATTGGCAAAGTTTGGCCAGAACGTCCGCTGAAGTTATCAGCCGCGCTGTTAGAAACCCTTGCAGTGATTGCATACCATCAGCCCGTAACCCGTGCTGATATTGAACATATTCGTGGAATATCCGTTAATAGTCAGATTTTAAGAACATTATTTGACCGTCAATGGATCACTGAATCAGGCTTTCGTGAAGTAGCTGGGCGACCTGCCCTGTTAGTTACTACAAAGCAATTTTTAAATGCTTTTGGCCTCGTGTCATTAAAAGCCTTACCACCGCTAGAAGATGTCAAGGAAGCGTTGACTGCATTTGACAATATATTGTCCGTGCCGCCAGCCGATACACCAGCATAAGTAAGGCAGATTTTTATTAAGGTTGTATTCGTTATGAGTGAAAAGTTACAAAAAGTGCTGGCCAGAGTTGGCCTCGGGTCACGCCGTTATATGGAAGAAGTGATTGCTGCTGGACGTGTGAGCGTAAACGGGCGTATTGCCCAGGTGGGCGAACGCATTGAACCAGGCGATGAGCTGCGTATTGATGGCCGTAAAGTCCAGTTTCAACTGGAAGACGAAATACGCCGTCGTGTGCTGGTGTATTACAAGCCTGAAGGTGAAATTTGCTCGCGCAATGATCCTGATGGTCGTCCCACTGTGTTTGAGCATTTGCCACAAATTGCCAATGATCGCTGGGTGATGGTGGGTCGACTGGACATTAACAGTACTGGCTTATTGCTATTTACCAATGATGGTGAGCTGGCGAACCGCTTAATGCACCCGTCTAATGAAATTGAGCGTGAGTATGCAGTGCGCGTGATGGGCGAAGTCACCCCTGAAGCGCGCAAGCAATTGCTTGCTGGTGTTGAACTGGACGATGGGCCTGCTAAATTTGAATCATTTAGCGATATTGGTGGTGAAGGTATTAACCGCTGGTATCAGGTGGTAGTGAAAGAAGGTCGTAACCGTGAAGTACGTCGCTTGTTTGAGTCACAAAACTTAAAAGTAAGCCGTCTGTTGCGCACACGCTATGGTTCAGTCATTCTGCCGCGTGAGTTACGTACAGGCCGCTGGGTTGAACTCGATAAGCACGAAATTGATAATCTGGTTAAATCGGTTGAATTAAAACCACGTATTGGCACTGGATTATATGGTATGGCAAAACGCCGTGCGGAACGTCATGTGGAAAATCCGTTACCTGCGCGTCGTGGTGGTTTTTTACGTCAGCAAAAACGTGATACGTCGAAGTTCTAATAATTCAGCTCGCTAAACACTTTACGAAACGTGTTTAAAAAACCCCATCACTGCCCAGCCAATGATGGGGTTTTGTTTTAGATTTAACAGCACTAACTTGACAAAAAGTATAGGTTTAAGCGTGCATTTGAGATTGCAAATAGTTGGGCAGGCCAATTTTCTTGATTAATCCCAACTGTTTTTCCAGCCAGTACGTATGGTCTTCTTCTGTATCGGCCATTTGCGCACGCAACATATCACGGCTGACAAAATCGGCTTTTTGTTCACACAATTGAATGCCTTTGGCCAAATCTGCCCGTACTTTATATTCCAGGGCAAGGTCGGCTTCAAGACAAGACACCACATCACTACCAATGTTCAGTGCATCACGTGACATATCAGGCGTGCCATCTAAAAACAAGACTCGACGAATGAGTGCATCAGCATGGCCGCCCTCTTCTTCCGACTCGTGATTAAGTCGCTCATACAATCTAGATAGCCCCCAGTCTTCATACATACGGGAATGAATCAAGTATTGATCGCGTGCCGCTAGCTCGCCACCAATCAGCATATTCAGGTAATTAATGACTTCAGTATCGCCACGCATAATATTTCTCCTTAAAGCTAAGCCAATTATGGCGGGTATTATTATTATTTAATAGTATAAATTTGTGTAAGTTTATGATTTTTAACAACTAAAAATGAGAAGTATACGCATTAGCACTACTTTTCGGCTTCATAAGAGATTGTTTTCACGCTATATTTTTAAAAATCTCTGAGTATCAGTGGTTATCTCATGATTCATCATGTGCGTTACTAGCATTCTTATAATTGAAAATTTAGAACCCTACACTTACCAGTGATACCGTAAAGCTTCTCAGTATGAAACCGAAGAGGGATGATTGCCAGAAGTCTGCTAATCAATTGATCTATCATGCCTTATGAATGTGTCATTGTGAAAACCTTGTGTAAGCATGCTTAATATTATGTGGCTTAAATACTACTTTTAGGCCAAAAAGAGAATTTTGATGATAGATATGAAGAGATCAAAGGAGGCTTAAGAGATGACCCTCGTGTCAGAACAATATCATTTAACCAGTGATTTCAATCCATCTAAAATAATTATTCAACGCTTAACAACGCATGATTCTTTTTGCTTATTTTTAGATATTGATGGCACCTTGTCGGCTTTTCACAATGACCCCAGCCAAAGTTTTATTCCAAAAACAACCTTAGACATTATTGAAAGAATTATTACCCTTGGTATTCCAGTGATTGCTGTGACGGGTAGACCCATTGAGGTGGCACAAAAGCTATTTGAACCACTCACCTTGCCTATTGCTGGCTTACATGGCCTAAAAATTGAATTGGATTGTCACACGCACATTAGCCCAGATTTAAGCACGATTGATTTTAAACAAATAAAACAAAGCCTCCAAAGTGCTTGTGCTGACTATCCGCAGTTGTTACTGGAAGATAAAACGCATTCATTTGCGCTGCATTATCGACAGTGTCCCTGGTTAGAACCTGTTGCCCAGCAGATCATGCAGCAATTACACGCCATGCATCCTTTAATGAAACTGAACCATGGCAAATGCGTGATTGAACTTTTGCCAAAGCAGGCAGACAAAGGGCACGCCATTAATACTATCTTGCGGCATTTAAATCAGAACCATGTCCTAGCCATTTTTATTGGTGATGACATCACGGATGAAAACGGCTTTAAGGCCATTAATGACTGTGGTGGCTTGAGTATTAAAGTAGGTGGCGGTATGAGTCAGGCACAATATCGCTTGCAGGATATCAACGCAGTGGCTGATTTTTTAAAGCAATTTGAACAATTTTTAGATCGTCGTACTCATTTAAAAGTACAAGCACGACACGGAGAAAAAGCATGTCTAAGTTGATTGTTTTATCTAATCGAGTGAGTTTGCCCAAACCTGATAAACTGGTTGCGGGTGGCCTGGCTGTAGCACTGCAAGATGCTTTACAGAAGAAAGGTGGCATCTGGCTCGGCTGGAATGGCGAAATTATAGAAAATACAGCAAGTAGTATGAAAGCCAATAATGCTGCACAAAATGACATTCAAACCAGCTCTCAACATCCTAGTATTGAATATATTAGCAATGATCAGATGTCGAGTTTTGGGTGTATCACTGATGGCAATATTGAGTATTTAACTTGCCCACTCACGCAGCAACAGTATGACCAATATTATTCTGGTTTTGCCAATAGTACATTATGGCCAGCCATGCATGAACGTGGCGATTTAATCCAGTATAGCTCGGCAGAATTTAATACTTACCAGGAAGTAAACGCTTTATTTGCACAGAAGTTAAAGCAAATTGCCGCAGAAGACGATGTGATCTGGGTACATGACTATCACTTTTTTAGCGTGGCACGTTATTGCCGTCAACTGGGTATGCGCAATAAAATTGGCTTCTTTTTACATATTCCATTTGCGCGAACCTCTATTTTAAAACATATTCCTGCGATTACCACGCTGCTACAGGATTTGTGCCAATTTGATCTGGTAGGCTTACAAACTGAGCATGACCAACATCAATGTATGCAGGCATTTACCACATTATTACAAGCACAAAAAATTCAAAAATCTTTAATTAGTTATCAGCAGCGGATCACCACTGTGAAAAGTTTCCCTATTGGAATTAACCCACAGCACATTCAACAGGTTGCCAAACAACACAATCAAACCGATGTATTTGATCTCAATGCTTTAAGACAACAACGCACGATTATTGGAGTAGATCGGATTGACTACTCCAAAGGTTTATTAGAGCGGTTTAATGCTTTTGCAGCGTTTTTGCAGCAGTATCCCCACTATCAAACAAAGGTAACTGAGCTACAGGTTGCTTGCCCTTGCCGTATGGATATTGATGCCTATAAAAATTTATATGATCAGGTAAACCAGTCAATTGAACGCATTAATCAGCAATTTGGCCAGCCGAACTGGCTGCCCATTGACTGCATTAATGACACTGTAGAACACGATGCGTTAATGGCACTTTATCAGCAAACTGATATTTGCTGGATTACTTCATTGCGTGATGGCATGAATTTGGTAGCTAAAGAATACATTGCAGCGCAAGATCCCGATAATCCTGGCGTGTTGATTTTATCCAAATTTGCTGGTGCCGCCGAGCAAATGCAGGCCGCGATTATTGTTGACCCAACCAACCAAGAAGCCATGGTAGCTGCGCTAAAAACAGCCCTAGAGATGCCAAAAGCAGAGCGCATACAACGTTACCAACAACTGATGCATGGCATTGAAGCGTTTGATATTAATGACTGGTGCAAAACATTTTTAAGCGACTTAAGACAAAATCAGCCCTTGCAGCGCTTTAAAAATCCTAGCCGCGCGGTCAATAATGCCTATCCATTGCAGTGAGCAACTTATGTTAAGACAGTTTAAATGGCTGCTCATTCATTGACTTAAGTTAATGCGGGTCAACACGGCTAAACTGATTAAAAAATGCAATCAACAACAGCAGGGCCGCCACAATGGCAAATACCATGCTCAAGCCAATTGCCTGCCCTACTAGACCAATCAGTGCGGGCCCTAGCAGTGAACCTGTATAAGCCATGGTAGACACACACGATAACGCGACTGCTTTAGGCATTAAATTTTGCCGCCCTACTCGGGAAAACAGAACTGGCACAATATTAGAGCAACCAAAACCCACCAGCGCGTAGCCGAGCAATACCACCAGCCAATGCGGTGCGGTCACCACCACGACCAAACCTAGCGCGGCACAGGCAGCACTATAAGGAATAATGTTTTTTTCACCCAAAGACCGCAATAAATAACGTCCAGAAAATCGCCCTAATGTCATGGCAATGGCAAAAAATGCATAGGCTAAACCTGCATAAGTGGCAGTCACCTGATATTTACTGGTCAGATAAATACCGCTCCAGTCCATGGCCGCACCTTCGGATAAAAAGGCAATAAAACACATTACGCCAATGAGTAAAATAGTTGGGTTAGGCAACTTAAATTTAAGCTTGTGTTTGCTGGTTGGGAGGCTGACTGGCTGGCTTTTGCTCGCTTCTTGCTTGTTTGCTTCTTCATTGCTGACTGCTTCTGGTTCAATTTCGGTTAAGCAAGCAGGAACCGCCATTATGGCAATGAGCAATAACAAAGCACTAATAGCAAGCGCACTCACCAGTGGCGACACGCCCACTGCCAATAAGCTGGTCACGGTCACTACCCCAAGCAAGCCACCCAAACTGCACATGCCATGAAAACCCGACATTAATGCACGTAAACTATTTTTTTCAACAATCACGGCTTGCAGGTTTAGTGCCACCCCAAAACTACCAGCCGCCACGCCAAATAAAAACAGTGAAATGGCCATCATGACCAAAACATTCCACACGGCTAAGCCAGGTAACACAGCCAACAGTAAAAGCATGGAAAAGCCAATTAAGGCGCGACAACCCACACGTTTAACCAACGCACCCGTAGCAGGCATAGCTACCATGGAACCGACCCCAGCACACAGCAATAGCAAGCCAAAATCGGCATGGTTTAGATGCAGACGCTGCTGCGCAAATGGGATTAAAGGCGCCCATGCTGCCGTACCAAAACCCAAAGCAAAGAAGTTCAGTCGTGTCGATAAACACTGCGCTCCCAGTTGAGACGCAGTATGAACAGCAGTATTTTTAAACAATAACATGGTTGCCTGTCATTACCGTAACAAAGGGAGTATTGCTCATTGAATAGTTCAACAATGAGGCAGTGTAACCAGGCAATTAGCCCATAGAAAAACCCTTGCTATAGACTAGAAAAATACTACTTTTCCAGACTGCAACAAGGGTTCCTTAATTGGCGAGATTATAGCCAATTACAAATTAAATACATCTGGGTTTTACAATTTATTCAAATTATTTTGTAACCTGCAAAACCTTTGATAGCAGGGCTTATACTTAATTTATTCATCATTGATGGCGACACATTTAAACCTTAAAAATTAATAAAACCTGAATAGTTAATTTTACTATTTTCAACCTTTTTCAAGTATTAAATGTCTTGACCATAACTTTGCATTAATTGAATAAATTCATCTTCATTTAAAATACGCACGCCCAGCTTTTGCGCTTTATCCAATTTACTACCTGCTTTTTCGCCCGCAACCAGAGCGCGGGTTTTGGACGAGATACTGCCGCTGACTCTGGCACCCAGTGCCTGCAAATGCTGCGTGGCTTGCTCGCGGCTAAATTGTGTCAGTGTGCCTGTTAACACCCAGCTTTCACCTGTTAGTGGCTGACGCGTACGTGGTACGGGCAACGGCCAGTGAACACCCGCAGCAATTAAGCGGTCAATCACTTCGATATTATGTTCAGCACGGAAAAAATCATAAATCCATTCGGCTGAAATAGCGCCCACGTCGGGCGTTTTTTTAAGGGCGTCTAAATCAGCTGCTTTAATGGCTTCTAAGGTCTGGAAGGTATCGGCTAGCATACGGGCAGTGGTTTCACCCACACCACGAATACCCAGTGCGTAAATAAAACGGCTTAAGGTGGTTTCTTTACTGATTTCAATGGCTGCCAATAGATTTTGTAAAGATTTTTCACCCATTTTATCCAGGCTGAGTAGCACCTCGCAATGTTCATGCAACTGATAAATATCTGCCACGTTATTTACCAAGCCTTTTGCAAGTAATGATTCCACCCAGCGTTCGCCCAAACCTTCAATATCCATGGCTTTGCGCGACACAAAATGACGGATGGCTTCAATACGCTGGGCTGGACAATACAGACCACCGCTACAGCGCGCCAGTGCCTCGCCTTCTGGCATCACCACAGGAGATTCACACACAGGACAGCAAGCAGGCAAGCTTACTTGCAGGGCATCCACAGGCCTAAACTCTGGCCAAACCCGCTCTACTTTGGGAATCACATCACCTGTACGGTATACACTCACGGTGTCACCAATGCGCACATCCAGGCGGTGAATTTCACCAATATTATGCAAGGTTACATTGCTGACGGTTACGCCGCCTACATACACAGGTTTTAGCCGTGCCACTGGTGTGAGGGTACCTGTACGGCCCACTTGCCAGTCAATGTTTTCCAGTGTGGTCAGGGCTGCTTCTGCGGGGAACTTATAGGCAGTAGCCCAGCGTGGTTCACGGCTTAAAAAGCCCAACTGCTTTTGTTGTACCAGATCATTAACTTTAATGACCATGCCATCAATTTCCATCGGCAGCTGCGGCCGTTGCTGCTGAATCTGCTCATAAACCTGCTGCACTGCATCTACCGAATTCAATACAAAATGCTGCTCGCCAATTTCAAAGCCCAATTCTTTTAGCCACACCATGCTGGCAGATTGCGTACCAAAATGATGCGGTGGATGACACTGTGCAATGCCATAAGCATAAAATGCCAAGGGTCTGGCAGCGGCAATTTGTGGATTAAGCTGGCGCAAACTACCTGCAGCAGCATTTCTGGGATTGGCAAATACTTTGTCACCACGCGCCTCGGCCTCACGGTTTAACTTTAAAAAACCACTTTTAGGCATTAATACTTCACCGCGCACTTCTAAAAACTCAGGCGCAGGCTGGTTGCTTGGCAGATGCAGTTGTTTTGGCAGGTTACGAATAGTGCTAACGCTATGGGTAATATCCTCGCCCACTTCACCATCACCGCGGGTAACACCGCGCACAAAACGGCCATGTTCATACCATAAAGACACCGCCAAGCCATCGAATTTAAGCTCTACCTGATACGCATAAGACTGATTGGGCAGGCGATCCTGAATGCGCTGGTCAAACGCCTGTAAATCCTGATAATTAAAAACGTTGCCTAACGATAGCATTGGCACCGTATGTTGCACACTTTGGAATTTGGCCAGTGCGGTACCGCCAACTTTTTGAGTGGGAGAATCGGCTTGTGCCAGTAGTGGATATTGTTGTTCCAGGTCTTTGAGCTGATGGAATAGCTGATCGTATTCAAAATCACTGATGCTGGGTTCATCCATCACATAATAGGCATGATTATACTGCGCCAATAACCTAATAAGATCGCGCATACGCTTGATTATGTGCTCAGAGTCTGTTTGTGGCTGCATCATATAAAACCCAAGATAAATTCATAAAAAAGCTAAAAACAAAAAAGCCATAATTGCAATTGCAACTATGGCAAAGCTAAGCCGCCTGTATGACCTTAGCGCAATTAATCGGGTATGCGATACTCAAGCACAAAGTGCCGATAATGTTCACGCAGTTGCGGACTGAGCTCATTCATATATTCATCATACACCTGGCCTTGAATTTCACGTGCCAGCAAGGTCGAAATACTGACCATCATGTCATAACCTGCTGACGCATGCTTGCTGGGCAGTGCAAGAAAAAATGCCAAACCTTCAACTTGCTCATTGGGCAGGGCTTCCAAATCAAAACCTAATGGGCCTTCGCTGGTATAACGCAACACACTAAACATTAACGGGCCTGTGCCGTCGGAATCCAAAAAGCGATGAAACAATGACATTTCACCATAGCGCAAGCCAAACTTACGCAGCAATTGCATGGTACGTTCACCAGACAAAGCCCGCGCCGCCGCTGGCATCACATATAAGGCAATAATATGCTCCGCCTGGGCTAATGCACTTTCATCATCACGACGTTCCTGGTCTTCTATATGGGCATCCAATAACGCACTTTCGCCTTGCCATTCTTCAACATGCGTGGTTTGCAAAGCTTTATCTAGAGAGGAGCTACTCTTTTCTTCCACATCATGAGCAATAGTTTGTTCATCCTGTTGATCTGCATCACTCATATTGCTGGATTGACGGTCTTGCATAGGTGCTGGTGCAGGTTCCGATGCAGTAGCAGCCTCTAATTGTGCCAAAGCCTGATCAAACATGTCTTCAGCTGGTTCCTGATCGGGTCTGCTGCTATCTACCAAATGACTACCCTGTTGCACCAGTAGCTCATTTTGTTCATCGTCCTGTACTGCATGGGCATGCACACTTGAAACCTGATTTGATGGCTGGTTTGTTTTTATGGCCGTTTCAGTATTGATGCCAGATTCAGGTTCAAACCCATCATTTGGATCATCATCCAGCAATTCACGCGCTGTAGCAGGCTTGATATGCGCGGTTTGCGCTAAAAGTTGCTCATCTTCTGGGTCAAACTGTGCTTGATGGTGGGGCGTAGGCGCATGCTTTACACTGGTTGCCTCTGGACTAAGCTGCTGACGTGCATGGCGAGGAATCACTGGAATACGGGCAGCATCCTCTGCATCATCTGTCCCCAAAGCCTCTATCTGTTCAGTATGCTGGTCTTCTTGTACAGTGTTTTTTCTAAGTATTAAATACAAGCCATAGGCGATGGCCAAGGCTGCAACAAAATAACCAACAAGGGTCAAAAAATCCATGAGTCCTACTCCGAAGTTGCACTAAATTTTGCAGCTTGCTCAATATTTACCGCCACCAGACGTGACGCACCCGCCTCTGGCATGGTCACGCCTAATAAATCGGTTGCCATGGTCATGGCAAGTTTATTATGGGTAATGTAAATGAATTGAACCTGTTGTGATAGCTCTTTTACCAAATGACAAAACCGTTGTACGTTCGCATCATCAAGTGGCGCATCAACTTCATCCAGCACGCAAAATGGCGCAGGATTAAGCCGAAAAATAGCAAATACTAGAGCTAAGGCAGTTAAGGCTTTCTCCCCGCCCGACAGCAACGCCAAACTACTATTGCGTTTACCAGGTGGCCGCGCCATTAAGCGCACACCTGATTGCCAGTCACTCTCCAGACTTAAACTAGCTTCACCGCCACCAAATACTTTGGGAAATAGCACACCAAGCTCAGTATTTACTTTTTCAAAGGTGTGCATAAACAAGGCACGCGTTTCTTGGTCAATGCTTTTCATGGCCTGCTCAAGTTGCGCAATGGTTTGTTGCAAATCCAGTATTTGATGCGCTAATTCCTCATGGCGCAGGCTAACTTCCGCTAAGGCTTCAGGCGCGCTTAAATTCAAGGTGCCCAGACGCTGAATTTGCTGCTGAATTTTTTCTAATTGCTGTTGCCAGCCTTCAAGCTCATTAACATCAACTGCTTGTGGTGTGGCTTTTAATTCCGTGAGCTGTAGATGAGCCTGTTCCATTTTATTTTTACAATCTTGCCAATCCAGGCGGGTTTTTTCTAAGGCATCACGCAATTGATCTTCATGACTTTGGCCTTGCTGACGTAACTCGGTTAAACGCTGTTGCTCTTGTTGCCTAAATTCAAGTTGCTGTTGCCATTTGTGCCATGCCGTACGTGCTTGCTGTGCCAGCACGGTGCTTTGTTCTAGTTGTGCCACCTGCGCTGGATAGGCCAGTAAACTTTCTGCCTGAGCACGTTCTAGCTGTAATAGCTGCTGCTCAATATGTTGCTGCTGCGGCTGGGCACGTAATACCGATTGCTGGGTGGCTTGCTGTTGCAAGTTTAGTTGTTGCTGGCTGTGTTGCAGTTGTTGCCATTGTTGTTGCGCCACTTGATGCTGCAATTGGGCATCCTGCCGTTGTTGCTGACACTGTCTTAATTGCTGTTGCGCCTGTTCTAATTGCGGCTGTAACTGCGTGAGGCGCACCTGAACACTGGCCAGTTCCATATGCCACTCGGCAATTTGTGCCTGGTCATCTTGCAGGCTGAGCTGCAACTCAATCTGCTGCTGTTTTAGCTGCGCCATTTGCTGCTCATTGGCCTGTAAGGTGCTTTCTAAGCGTGCACGTTGTAAATCAAGCTGTTGCGCGTTGCTGATGATTTGCTTAAGCTGCTGTTCAATTGGTTTTAAATCACTTTGATCAGTCAAAATTGCCGCATTGAGCTGTTGCTGCTCAGCAATAAGCGGCTCAATGTTATGCGTGAGGGCATCAAGCTGTTGTTTGAGTTGCTGTTGACGCTGCTGCTGTTGCAATACGCCTTGTTGCCGCGCGGCACTGTCATCAAGGTTTAAATTAACTTGCCAGTTCACGCCCAGCCAAAAGCCATCCAGGCTAAGCAAACTTTGCTGATCCTTCAGCTGATGCTGTAAAGCCAAAGCTTGCGCATAACTATTCACAACGCCTACTGCCTGCCAACAACTCAATGGCGGCTGAACCCACTCATATAGGGCAGTCACACTATCATGCTGCAACGCATGAGAACTTTGGTCACTAACCGTTAAATAGTGACGGCTACTCGTTTGATCCGCACTAAACGTGGTCAATTCCCGTGCTAACAGCCACTCACCCATTAATTTTTCAATTAATGCCACGTGCGGTTGTGCTTGCTCGGACAGCTTAAGCTGCTGTAATAAAACGGGTTGTTTGTCTTCATGGTTGGAACTTGAGGTAGGGCTTGGCTTAATTATTTGTGTTTGCAATTTTTGCAGCGCATCAAATTCAGATTGAGCCTGCTGTTTTTGCTGCTGCTTTTGCTGCAAAGTGGCCGACAAGGTATGCAATTGCTGCTGCGTTGTCCCAAGCTGCTGTTGCAGAGCATTTTGTTGTTGCTGTAGGCGGGTTTGATCGACCAATAAATCCTGTTTTTCAAGAATAAGATCTTCTAATTCAGCCCGCTGTTGCTGGTTTTCTAGTTGTGCTAATTGCTCGCTGGTTTGCTGAATTTGCTGCTCAAGGCGCAATTGCGCGCGCTGCATGCTATCTAATTGCTGGGCTAGTTTTTGTTGTTGCTGCTGTTCATGCTGATGCTGCTGTTGTACGTGCTGCTCGCTTTGTTCTGCTTGCTGATACGCCTGCACGCTGGTCGCAAGAAGCTGCTCGCACTGTTGCATCTGTTGCGTGGCTGCTGCTATGGCGTGTTGATTTGCAATCATTTCTTTAGTCAGCGTTGCAATTTGCTGCTCATCTTGTGCTAATTGGGCTGTAATAGCTTGCTGGTTTTGTTGCCATTGCTCAATTTGATGTTGACGCTGCTGGGTATCCTGCTGATATTGCTGTATCCAGTTTTCAAGCTGGCTTAACTCGCGCTCGGTGTGCTGCCAGTGTTGTTGCATCGGCTCGGCCTTGGCCAATAGCTCGCTAAGCAACTGGTTACCTGTTTGCCAGTCCGTTTCAGCCTGGTTGCGTTGTCCCCGTAGCGCACGGTATTGTTCGCCAAGTGAAGTCAACTGCTGGGTATATTGCGCCTGGGTTTGTTCAGCCAGCGCATAATGAACCGACCAGATTTGAATATTGAGTGCCAGTTGTTGTTGTTCTAGTTCATGGTATTTAATGGTGGCCTGACTTTGTCGTTTTAAGCTGCGCATCTGGCTTTGCAGCTCGTCGTCAATATCCTGTAAACGGCTTAAATTTTGCCGCGTATGCTCCAGATGCTGCATGGTTTCACGGCGACGCGCCTGATAACGCGATACCCCAGCCGCTTCCTCAATAAACACGCGCATGTCATCGGGCTTGGCATCAATGAGCCGATTAATCATGCCTTGTTCAATAATCGCATAAGAACGTGGGCCTAAACCTGTGCCCAAAAAAATATCAGTGATATCACGGCGGCGACAACGCGTGCCATTTAAAAAATAATCTGAACGGCCATCACGATTGACTTGCCGACGTACCGACAGCTCAGTATAGGCATTGTACTCACCGCCAAGCTTACCCAGCGTGTTTTCAAAGCGTAACTCCACACTGGCCTGGCTCACGGGCTTGCGCTGTGCTGTGCCTGCGAAAATAACATCCGACATGGCCCCGCCACGCAACTGCCGCGCCGAGGATTCACCCATGACCCAGCGAATGGCATCAATCACATTGGATTTGCCACAGCCATTGGGGCCAACTACTGCGGTACGGCGATCTGGAAATATCAGTGTGGTGCTGTCAACAAAAGACTTAAAGCCCGCCAGTTTTAAACTACTTAAACGCATAAATATTTAGCTTTGAGTTCCTGTTAACGCCGTGACCGCTGAGCCCAGGCCAGCTCAATTTGCTTCATTCTGGCCAGTGAATCCAGTACCAAATGGCGCAAATGGCGGCAAAAGTCTTCCATAAATAACGCTGCCTGATCGCCTTTACGAATTAAAATGGCATCAATCACATGCTGAAATAACAAAAAGGCTTCCTGTAGCTCACGTCTGGAAGTATTTAAGGTTAAAAAATAGCTGCGCCTTAACGCAGGCAATAAATTCTCATAAATTGTTTTTAAATAAGGGTTATCTATAATAGCGTGACAGTTTTCTAAAAAAATAAATACCAGATCATAAAATTTTTCAATATCACCCAGCTTGACCTGCTCAGCCAGTTGCTGCATCAATGTATTCATTTGCTCATTGTCATTTTGACGCCAGCGTTCACTGGTGCGCTGTACCATCACGCTCATGACCATAATACTGCTATCAAACAAGCACTGCACCTGCTGGGCTGACATTTCAGTCACAATAGCACCGCGCCGTGGAAAAATATCAATTAAACGCGTGCGCTCCAAAATCAGTAAGGCCTCACGCACCGAGCCACGACTCACATCAAGCTCTTTGGCAATACGCAGCTCTTGTATGCGCTCGCCTTCAATGAATTCCCCAGTAATAATTTGTGCAGCAATGTGCTGTGCAATTTGATCAGATAAACTGACTGCCGCCTGAAAACTCATGGTGATACCCAATCTATTGTTATGATAAAAAAACTAATGTGGTTATTTGTCCCAAAGCCGCTGTTGGTATAACAAACTTTTTCCGCACAAGAATTAGTATTGTCGGACAATTCTACATTGTTTTAAATATTTAGCATACTGAGCATGCAAAAAAACTGTATTTTTAATAAAAACCACATTACCTCTGACCTAATCTTTAGCCATCAAAAGACAAAAAGTGAAAGCTTGACAGTCGGTAATGCCTAATCCAACCTATAGGCTACTGTCTTTTCAGGGTTTAGTCATCATGGCTAACAATGAATCATTGCTATCACACGCGCTGCAAAAAGCTGCACAAGAAGCGACATCACCCTGCTTGCCAAGCAGTAGCAGCTTGGTACAAATGCAGCAAGATGAGCGCGTGCATCTTTTACGTGCTAGCCTGAAATATCGTGGCTTAACCACGCTAGATCACGTTTACTGGTTAAATACCATTAGCTCTACCAATGATGCAATCAAACAGCTTGATGCGCCTTGTGCCTTAATCTTAAGTAATGAACAAACTGCTGGACGCGGTCAAGCTGGACGCCAGTGGTATTCTCCTGAAGGGAATTTGTATTTGTCATTGCTGTGGACACTTCAGCATCCTTTAAGTGGACGTTTGGCGTTAGAGGCTGCTTTAAGTCTGGTGACTATGCCGTTGTTTCAGCAACATGCGGGCTTAACGGTGAAATGGCCCAATGATCTATATTTTAATCAAGCCAAATGGGGCGGTATTTTAATTGAGCCATTATCTGATCATCGAGTTGTTATTGGCGTAGGGCTAAATTTAACCCCCATGCCTGATCGGGTAGAAAGTCAGGCAGTGACTGACCTTGGCACTATTTTAAATGAACCTGTAGACACACTGGAATTGGCCATTCAAACCACGTTTGCCTTAATACACGCCTGCAAAACCTTTGAGCAAGGCAGTTTTGAGTTGCCTGTTCGTTTTGCCAGTTTTGATGCATTATTTCAGCAAGCTGTGGTGGTGTCCAATCCAGCACAGCCTGATATTCAGGGTACCGTCATGGGCATTCAACCTGATGGGGCATTACAGTTAGATAGCCCAGAAGGCGTAAAAATAATTTATAGTGGGCAAGTGCGTCCGTTGTCTGAGAAGTGAGTCCCATGCGCCAGCTTTGGTTAGATATTGGCAATACCCGCTTGAAATACTGGCTCACTGTCGATGGCAATATGCAAGCCAACGGTGCTGAGCTGCATTTGCAATCGCCTGCTGATTTATTGCTGGGTCTGGTTGACCGCTTAAGCCAGTTTTCCCCGCATGAAATTGGCATTTCATCAGTACTTGATGACGTGTCTAATCAGCGCGTCCAGCACACGTTAAGCCGCCTGAATGTCCCCATTCGTTTTGCCACAGTAAAAGCAAGCCATCATGGGCTGCAAGCAGGTTATGACAACCCTGCACAACTTGGGATTGACCGTTGGCTACAGGTTTTGGCACTGGCAGGACAACAGCAACAATATTGTATTTTAGGTTGTGGCACTGCGCTTACCATTGATTTACTTGATGATAATCAGCACTTGGGTGGTTATATTTTGCCGAGCCTGTATTTGCAGCGTGATTCACTCACCCAGGGCACCAAAGGCATTAAAATCCCTGATCAAGCCTTTAGTGACTTGTATCCTGGGCGTAACACCAGTGACGCCGTGCATCATGGTATTTTATTGGGCTTACTGGGCGCGATTGAAAAAATTATTCTCCATAATCCTGCACGCAAATTGGTGCTTACAGGCGGAGATGCCGCTATTTTTGCAGGCTTTCTACAACAAAAAACCGACTTAACCTTAGAGCCAGATTTACTACTAAAAGGTTTAATGCGGTTTTTTGAACATACAGACTAAAAATGAGAGCCAGTCTTTTAAAGTAAGTCGTTTTAGAATCAATGAGTACTGCAATACTTCGGTTTGTTAAGCGTAGCGGTGAGTGATCAAAAAATTTAGCGTTTTAATGGACTAGGCAAATGACAACGGGCTTTTAACTCAAGGCAGGCATTTTTAATCATTGCTTCAGTAATTTTAAGGGCTTTACCGTGCTCGCCAATCATATATCCTGCATGATCAACATGAGCAGCCTGTATATTGCTTAAATCGTCAAAGGCCTTAGTTTGTGCGTTCATACTGTTACCTCGCTAGCAGACGTGAAAGGGTCGTTGGCTACAGGTTTAGTATAAAACGCACACTGCATGAGGTTAATAAAAATCCCTTATATTATGTAAGGATATATAACACTTCAGGGCTTATTCGAAAAAATTTATTAAATTAAAACAATATCATACTGTTCCTGAGTATATAAATTTTCTACCTGAAACTTAATCACACGATCAATGAAATGCTCAAGGTCGGCCACCGCCGTGGCCTCAGTAGATAGCAAGCGATCAATAATGGCAGGGTTGGCCACCACGGTATAGCCTTGTGGTGACTCGTAAGCACGGGCACAACGTAGAATTTCCCTAAAAATTTCAAAGCAGACCGTTTCGGCAGTTTTGACATAACCCTTGCCCTGACAAATTGGGCATGGCTCGCACAGCAAATTACCCAGTGATTCGCGCGTTCGCTTACGGGTCATTTCCACCAAGCCCAGCTCGGATACCTGGGTAATCTTGGTTTTGGCATGATCGCGTTCCAGCATTTTTTCCAGTGACTTCATCACTTCTTCACGATGCGCTTGTTCCTGCATGTCAATGAAGTCAATAATAATAATGCCGCCTAGATTACGCAGTCGAAGCTGACGCGCAATCACATGCGTGGCTTCCAGATTGGTTTTATAAACCGTATCTTCCAAGGATCGACCACCCACAAATGAGCCTGTGTTCACATCCACGGTGGTCATGGCTTCAGTTTGGTCAATCATCAAATAACCACCAGACTTTAATGCCACACGCGCTTGCAGGGCTTTTTGCAAGTCATCTTCCACATTGTATAAGTCAAACAATGGCCGCTCACCTGGATAGTGGTATAAACGGTCTTTCATCAATGGTACAAATTCTTCTACAAAGCCGCTGATCTTGCTATAAATTTCACGTGAATCGACATAAATTTTGGTGGTGCGCTCGCTGGCTAAATCACGCACAATACGTCGTGGTAGCGGTAGCTCTTCAAAAATTAAGCCTGGTGCAGGCACTTGTTTTTGTTGCCGCTGGATATATTCCCATAAACGCCCCAAATAACGTACATCCTGTTCCAGAGCTTCACGGCTCACCCCTTCAGCAGCAGTACGCACAATCAAACTGCCTGGCAATTTGCAGGTGGCCTGAATCTCTTCAATTAAGGTTTTTAGGCGCTCGCGTTCTTCGTCTTGCTCAATGCGCTGACTAATGCCCGTATGATGGCCATAAGGCATCAGCACCAGATAACGTGAGGGAATCGATAAATCGGTGCTCAGCCGTGCGCCTTTGCTACCCAGCATGTCTTTCATCACCTGAACGGTAATCTGCTGCCCTGCATGCAATAGCTCAAATACATTGGGCGTTTCTTTTTGCCGTGGCCAGATCATGTCATTGATGTGCAAAAATGCAGTACGCGATAAGCCAATTTCAACAAAGGCTGCCTGCATACCAGGAAGTACGCGCACCACCTTGCCGTTATAAATATTGCCCACCAAACCACGGCGTGCAGTGCGCTCTACAAACAGCTCTTGTACAACACCATTTTCAATGAGTGCAACACGGCATTCCATTGGCGTGATGTTAATCAAAAGCTCTTCTGTCATGGTATTTTCCAGCATGTTCTTTAAGGTAAAAATAAATGATGTAATGTAGAGAATAGACTTCTTTCATAACTCCCCAAGCAGAGAGATTTAGAGGGCTTTAAAATATTGATGCAAGAAGTCCACTAAAAATAAGCCTAGTAATAAGATACTAAATTATTGAATTTCTTTAAGTAGGTCGAGTGTTTCAAAGATAGGCAAGCCAACCACATTACTATAGCTGCCCTGAATTTTGGGAATAAATGCAGCACCCTTTCCCTGAATGGCATAGCCACCTGCTTTACCAATAGGCTCGCCTGTTTGCCAGTACGCCTGCATATCAGCCTGCGTTAAGTGGGCAAAATGCACTTCAGTGGTGACACGGCGATGCAACACTGTCTGGTTTTTGGCAACCGCCACGCCTGTCATGACAAAATGGTCACGGCCAGATAAACGCTGCCACATGGCAAACGCCTCAGCTTGATTGGCAGGTTTACCCAATATTTGTCCATCAATGGTAACGGTGGTATCGGCGGCAATCACAATGGTATCAGGCGCAAGTTGCGCAATGGCAGCCTGAGCTTTTTCAATCGCCAGTCGCACCACATAATCTGCAGGTGCCTCATGCAAATGCGGACTTTCATCAATTTCAAGACTGTTAACTTCAAACTCAATGCCCACTTGCTGCAATAATTCATGTCGGCGTGGTGAGCTGGATGCCAAAATAATGTGTTGTTGCATTCTATGTTCCATCGAATTCATCAATTTGTTTAAGCGGTGACTCACTTGTTACTGCGCGGTGGCCTAAATAATACTGCCCTGCGTTTAAGGCGTTGCGACACTGCTGTTACTTTAGACTATATAGCACTTAAGATTCACGCCATGGTTTTAATAACATATAAATGACTGGCCAAATGGCAAGGCTGCTCCATAAAGGTTGCCAGTGCTTAAGAATAGAAAACTGGATGCCTGCCATTTCCTGCAAAAAAAGCTGAATCAGCAAATGCAAAAACAATGCAGCGGCCACCACAATCCATAAATTAGTAAAAGTCAGTACGCGCTTGTTGCTGGTAAAGTAACGCGCCAAAAATGCCACCACCACAAAACTCAAGGCATATTGGCCGAGCATGGCATCCAGCATAAAATCAGACGCCAGGCCGAGAAAAAAAGCAAACCAGATGCCACACCATGCAGGCTGGCACAACACCCAAAACAGCGTCAGCATTAAAAAAAATAATGGACGCCAGGCCGCAGCAACATAGGGTAAAGGATACACCATCAATATTGATGCAATCACAATACTAAGTACAATGGCAATGAGTGGGTCACGCATTTTACTGCCGCGAGAACTCAAATTTAAACTACCAGCGTAATCACGGGGCGGCATAGGGCTGTTCCTGCGCTAACGGTGCTGAAAACAGCAACACCACATGATGGCCACCTTGCAATTGGGCAGCAGGACGAATATCAATAGTGGCAAACTCACCACTGCCATGCCGTTGTACACGACTGACTGTCCCTACGGGATAACCTGCTGGAAACTGCTCGCCCAGTCCTGAACTAATTAAGCGATCACCAATTTGAATATCAGCCGTGTTGGGCACATATTGCATGCTTAAGCGCGTGCTATCACCAGTACCAGACACAATGCCCCGTACGCCAGTGCGCTCAATCCGCACAGACAGGGCATGTTCTTTATCAGATAGTAGCATGACGCGTGAACTATGCGGATAAACGTTAATCACCTGTCCCATGATCCCTTTGTCATCCAAAATGGTTTGCCCCAGCTTGACCTGATCCAGACTGCCTTTATTGATGACTAAAATTTGTCTTAATGGGTCGGTATCGGTGCCAATAATTTCACTAATCAGCATACGACCATCAATGATGAGCGGGGTATTGAGCAAGCCACGTAATCGGGTATTTTCAGCAGACAGCTCGGCCAGTTTTTGTAAACGCACACGCGCCTGCAATAGCTCAGCACGCATGGCAGTATTTTCACGGCGTAACTGATCTTCTGATTTGCTTTGCTGGCGAAACCAGTCCCCAGACAGCACTGGATAATTAGCCACCGCATAAATGGGATTAAATGCCTGATGCACCACAGCACGTAGCGGTAGCACCAAATGCTCATAACGCCAATTAATAAACATTAATGCCAGACAGGCAATCAGTGCCAGCGCGAATGAACGAAAAGCTGGCGGCTGACGGCTAAAAATATTGGACTGCACCGCAACCGCCTATTGATTGGACAAAATGGATTAACCCACAAACAACATGTCATAATTTGGATTATCAAAGTATTCCAATACCTTGCCACCACCGCGGGTTACACAGGTCAAAGGATCTTCAGCCACCATCACAGGCAAGCCAGTTTCCTGAGAAAGTAACTTATCTAAATTACGCAATAATGCACCACCGCCAGTCAGCACGATACCGCGCTCAGCAATATCAGCCGATAACTCAGGTGGGGTTTGCTCTAATGCAGTTTTCACCGCGCTCACAATACTTGATAGCGGATCAGAAATGGCAGTAAGTACTTCTTCAGAATTAATCACAAAGGAGCGTGGCACACCTTCAGCCAGATTACGGCCGCGCACTTCAATTTCCAGTACGGTGCCATCAGCATAGGCCATGCCAACTTCTTGCTTAATACGCTCGGCAGTCGTTTCACCAATCACGCAACCATGCGCTTTACGCACATAGTTAATAAGCTGCTCATCAAAAATATCGCCACCGATGCGTAAGGAATCTGAATACACACAGCCTGACAGGGAAATAATGGCAATTTCAGTCGTACCGCCACCAACATCGACCACCATTGAACCACAAGCTTGCTCAACGGGCATGCCTGCCCCAATTGCAGCCGCCATTGGCTCTTCAATTAAACGCACATCACGCGCGCCTGCCTGTAGCACGGCCTCGCGAATGGCACGGCGTTCAACCAGCGTTGATTTGCACGGCACACACACCACTACACGCGGGGTCGGTGGCAATAAGCGTTTTTCATGCACTTTTTGAATAAAATGCTGCAACATGGTTTCGGTGACTTCAAAGTCAGCAATAACGCCATCCTTTAAAGGCCGAATTGCAGAGATATTGGCAGGGGTACGGCCCAACATTTGTTTTGCATCAATGCCTACAGCCGCTACTGTTTTGTTGGAGCCACTATGACGGATCGCTACAACTGTCGGTTCGTCTAACACAATGCCCCGGCCAGGAACATAAATCAGTGTATTTGCTGTACCAAGATCAATGGCTAGATCAGATGAAAACAGGCCAAAAAGTCGTTTTAAAATCACAGGGCATTCCAGAAGAAAAATAGATGGCGAATGAGATGAAAAGGCAAGGACGCAACTTTAACGAAATGCTATTATTTAGACAAGCCATTTGGACAAGTCGGCATCTTATGATAACGTGCCGCAATCTGAATTTTTATGACCATGCAGGGTACGCTTTTATGTCAGCAAACACAAGCCAGACCAGCGATGCATTGACCGCACAAGACGTCGAACAAATTGCAATTTTAAGCCGTTTGGCTATTGATGAAACCAAAGCCGCCGAACATGCAAGCAGTCTTAATCGGATTTTACTGTTGATGCAGACCTTGCAGAGCATTGATACCACTGGCGTTGAGCCATTAAAAAGCCCGTTTGACCATGCGCAGCCGCTGCGTGATGATGTGGTCAGTGAAACCAATCAGCGTGATGCTTACCAAGCCGTTGCACCCGCAACCCAGGATGGCCTGTATTTGGTACCGCGCGTTATTGAATAAGCTGAGTAAGCACTTGTTGCCAAATGAACTGCATTTGAACACTCATTATTTCTTATTTTTTTCTTTAACAAAATATATCTGAAACCTTATGACCGATCATTATTCATCTGAGCTGCATCAGTTCAGTATACGCCAGCTGAGCGAAGGTTTGGCGGCCAAAAAATTTTCGTCTGTTGAGCTAACCCAGCACTATTTGCAGCGCATTGCCGCATTAGACCCGCATATTAATAGCTATATTACCGTAACCGAGCAACAAGCTTTAGCTCAGGCACAAGCAGCCGATCAAGCGCACCAAAACGGTAACGCTAAGCTGCTTACGGGTATTCCACTGGCGCATAAAGATATTTTTTGTACGCAAGGTATTAAAACCACTGCTGGGTCTAAAATGCTGGGCGACCCTAAAAATCCATTTATTGCTCCCTACAATGCCACCGTGGTGCAAAAATGTCTGGATGCTGGATTGGTCACATTAGGCAAGGTCAACATGGACGAATTTGCCATGGGCTCGACCAATGAAAAATCCTATTTTGGCGCTACCAAAAACCCTTGGGACACCAACCGTATTCCAGGCGGCTCATCAGGTGGTTCAGCGGCTGCCGTTGCTGCCGATTTAGCCCCATTTGCCACAGGGACAGATACAGGTGGTTCTATTCGTCAACCTGCGGCATTTTGTGGCTTGACTGGCATTAAGCCCACTTATGGCCGTGTTTCCCGTTTTGGCATGATTGCCTATGCCTCAAGTTTTGATCAGGCAGGCCCGATGGCACGCTCGGCAGAAGACTGTGCCTATTTGCTTGGTGTGATGGCAGGTCATGATGCCAAGGACTCCACCAGTGTGGATCGTCCAGTAGATGATTATGTGTCACAGCTTAACCAGCCATTAAAAGGACTGCGCATTGGCTTGCCCAAACAGTATTTTGATAATCTGGCACTGGATGCTGAAGTCAAAGCCTGCATCGAGGATTCACTTAAACAACTTGAAAGTCAGGGCGCGACATTAGTCAGTATTGATTTAAGCACCACTGAATCAGTTATTCCTACTTATTATTTACTTGCCCCTGCCGAAGCTTCCAGCAATTTATCGCGTTATGACGGGGTGCGCTATGGCTACCGCTGTGAAAACCCAACTGACCTGACCGATTTATATCAGCGTTCACGTTCTGAGGGCTTTGGCGATGAAGTGCAGCGCCGTATTTTAATTGGTACTTATGCGCTATCGGCGGGTTATTACGATGCCTATTATGTCAAAGCACAAAAAGTCCGCCGCCTGATTCAACAGGATTTTTTAAAAGCATTTGAACAGGTTGATATCATTGCAGGGCCTACCACGCCAGAAACCGCTGGTATTATTAGCATGCAAATTGACCCTGTCCTTGAATATTTAAGTGACTTATTTACTGTGGGTGCAAATCTGGCGGGCTTACCTGCCTTAAGTATTCCTGTGGGTCTGGATGAAAAAAATCTGCCCGTTGGCTTGCAGCTGATTGGCAATTATTGGTCGGAAGGTCAATTGCTGTCTGTTGCGCACCAATACCAACAACAAACCGAATGGCATTTACAGCGTGCCCCGCTTGCCAAGCAAAATCCGACCTCACAGCACTTAACCCAGGAGAGCATATAAATGAGTGCCACACTTAAACTCGTTGATGGCTGGGAAGTGGTCATTGGTCTGGAAATCCATTGCCAACTGAATACCAACAGTAAAATTTTCTCTGGCGCGTCTACTGAATTTGGCGCAGAACCGAACACGCAAGCCAGTCTGATTGATTTAGCCCTGCCAGGTGTGTTGCCTGTTTTAAACCGCGAAGTGGTCAACAAAGCCATTCGTTTTGGTTTAGGAATTGATGCCGAAATTTGCCGCGCGTCTGTATTTGCCCGCAAAAACTACTTTTATCCTGACCTGCCAAAAGGCTATCAAATTAGCCAGATGGATGACCCGATTGTTGGCAAAGGCTTTGTGGATATTCAACTGAGCGATGGCAGCACTAAACGTGTGGGCGTCACCCGTGCGCACCTTGAAGAAGATGCAGGAAAATCGCTGCATGAAGACTTTGCAGGCATGACAGGCATTGACTTAAACCGTGCAGGCACACCACTGCTTGAAATTGTCTCTGAACCAGACATGCGCTCGGCTGAGGAAGCAGTAGCCTATGTGCGCACCATTCATGCGCTGGTACGCTGGCTTGGCATTAGTGATGGGAACATGGCTGAAGGCTCTTTCCGTTGTGACTGTAACGTGTCTATCCGCAAACCTGGCGATGAATACGGTACACGCTGTGAGCTTAAAAACATCAACTCATTCCGCTTTATTGAACGCGCGATTGATGCCGAAGTTGAACGTCAAATTGACCTGATAGAAAATGGTGGCCGCGTGATTCAGGCCACGCGTTTATATGACCCGAATAAAAACGAAACCCGTAGCATGCGCTCCAAGGAAGAAGCCAACGACTATCGTTACTTCCCTGATCCAGACTTGCTGCCAGTTGAAATTACTGAAGCGCAAATTGAGCAAATTCGATCTGAGCTTCCAGAGCTTCCTGTGGCACGTCGCGAACGCTTTGTTAGCCAGTACCAATTGCCTGAATATGACGCACGTGTATTAACAGGCTCACGCGAATTGGCTGATTTTTATGAAGCCACGGTAGAAGCGGCTGGCGGTGAAAAACAAGCCACTCTTGTTTCAAAGCAGGCGGCCAACTGGGTGATGGGCGATTTGCTGGGCGCACTCAATAAAACGGATGCTGATATTGTTGATTCGACTGTGACCCCACAGCAACTGGGCGGCTTAATTGCGCGCATTGTGGACAATACCATTAGTGGTAAAATTGCCAAGCAAGTGTTTGCCGACATGCTGGACGGCTCTGGTCACACTGCCGATCAAATTATTGAAGCCAAAGGCTTAAAGCAGGAAACCGATAGCGGTGCAATTGAAGCCATTATTAAAGACGTGCTTGCTGCCAATCAGGCCATGGTAGATGAGTATAAATCGGGCAAGGACAAAGCCTTTAATGGTTTGGTTGGTCAGGTGATGAAAGCCTCCAAAGGTAAGGCCAATCCAGCGCAGGTGAATCAATTGATGAAGCAGATGATTGGTTAATCTTTAGGAAAAAATGAAGTGCCATTGCTGAAGCAGTATTTTTTGCTCTCCAGCAATGGCAAATTGATAACTTCAACTTAAAAAATATGCGCTGTAATAATAAAACCAACCTTAAGGAATCAGCAAATTGGATCACATTGACCCATCTCAAACAGATAACTATAAAGTTCCTGCTACGGAATCGATAAATAACCACAATTCCGCAAAAAATCGTGCTGCCCATTTTATTGCAGGGTTCTTTTTGCCCTATCCCTTCTATCTGGCTTTACTCTTGTTTTTTCAGATTGGATCATGTGGCATTGCAAGCGCTATTACTTTAAGCCTATTAATGCTATTTATGGGTGCAATAACATTGCCATTTATTCATTTAATTAATCTTGCCTCGGGCTTCTTTTTTATAAAAAGTGAAAGCAAAACAATCAAGCAAGCCTATAAATATATGTTTTTTACCGTTCTTTTTATTATTGCATTGCTAGGCCTAACCTCGTTATTTTCTGATATGCACTCAAGTTCATGTGACATCAACTGGCGTTAATTTTTTGAACCTCATTTTTACCTTATAAGTCGCTTTAGATTAAACTCCCTAAAACGACTTGTTTTAAAAACCATATATTTCATTAATGCATTATCCAAAAAACTGAATAAACATCTGAATCACAAACGCATTAATAATATCGATAAAGAACGCTCCCACCATAGGTACAATCAAAAATGCTTTATGCGACGGGCCATATTTATTGGTAATAGCCTGCATATTGGCAATGGCAGTTGGCGTTGCACCCATGCCAAAACCACAATGGCCAGCAGCCAGTACCGCTGCATCGTAGTTGCGTCCCATCACATAAAACGTGACAAATCCTGCATACAGCAGCATCACCACCACTTGCACCGCCAAAATAACCATCAGTGGTGCGGCCAAACCTGCCAAATCCCACAATTTTAATGACAACAATGCCATGGCTAAAAATAACGAAAGCGACGCATTGCCAAACACATCTATGGCACGGTCAAAAATATTCACCCGCAGCACATATTCCAGAAAATTACGAACAATGACGCCACCAGCCAATGCCCACACAAAGGTAGGTAACTCAAACACTGTCCCTTTACTAAAGGCCGCCATAAAATCGGCAAAAGCCAGGCAAGCTGCAAATAACGCCAGTGTTTCTACTGCATTGGTGGCGTTAATTAAGCGCTCTTTTTGCGGTTGCTCAAAGTTAATCATCTCATTGGGATCAGTGGGTGCTGTATTAAGGGTGTCATAGGTCGGTAGTCGCAATTGATGATACGAAATCAGCTTGCGTGCCAATGGCCCACCAATTAAGCCTCCACTCACCAAACCAAACGTGGCACAGGCAATGCCTAAAGTGACTGCACCCTGAACGCCATGTTTTTGCTCTAATACCTGTCCCCACGCACCTGCTGTACCATGCCCACCTACTAGGGTAATTGAACCTGCAATCAAACCAATTAATGGGTCAAGACCCAAGGCTTTGGCAAGCCCAATGCCCACCACATCCTGTATTAAAATAAAGCCAGAAATCACTACCAGAAAAATAATTAAGCCAATACCGCCTGCTTTTAACTTGGCAAAATTGGCACTTAATCCAATGGATGCAAAAAAGATCAGCATAAATGCGGTTTGCAAATCTTTATGAAAATTAATTGAATAACCAATGAAGTGATGCACAGCAAACAGCACCATTGCCGCCACAATACCGCCAGCAACGGGTTCAGGGATATTAAAATCCTTTAAAAATCGCACCCGTTGCACGAGATATTTACCCACCAGCAACACGATCACCGCACTAATCAGGGTGTAATAAGCATTAAACGTAAATTCCATCAACCCGCACTCCCAACCGCATCCAATAGTTTAAGCACATTAAAATGTTAAGCACCTGTAGGCGGAACTGGCGGCAAACCCTGTCGTTCGCGCCAATGCAGCACATACACAGCAGTTAGCCCACCGCCAATTAATATCAGCATGACCGTGCTCATTGAGCGCATTAAAACAAATGGTAAAACATATAAGGCCAAGCCAGCCAGTAGACCAAAGCCAAACTGCAAAGCACCTACTAATGCACTGGCCATACCTGCGCGATGCCCCTGAAATGCCAGTGAAATTGCAGTGGCATTAGGGCTGGTAAAACCAATGCCAGACACCACAAAAAACAAGCCAAACATGGTAGTCCATAATGTCGCATGATTGGTCAGTGCCAAACACAACAAAAAGATTGCGCCAAAGGTTTGCATACTGGCACCCACGTGTAGCAAGCGCAACAAACCCACCCGTTTGACCAAGCGACTATTAAGCTGTGATAAGGCAATTAAACCCAGCGCATTAAAACCAAAAATCCAGGCAAAATGCTGCGCTGAAACCCCAAAGTGATCAATAAATAATTCTGATGATGCGCTAATATAAGTAAACATGGCTGCTCCCAATAAACCACCCGCCAAGGCTGGAGTACGAAAGCGATGATCTTTGAGTAAGTACCAATACGTGACAAAAACCTGTTTTAAACTTAAAGCTCTACGGTCAGTAACAGCCAAACTTTCTTTAAAATAAAAATGCACTAACAGTAAGCATAAAATCCCTACTGCCATTAACACCACAAAAATACCTTGCCAGCCCGTAAGCAGTAATAACCAGCTACCCAGCAAAGGTGCCAAAATAGGTGCCACGCCCATCACCAGCAACAACATTGAATATGCCTGAGCAGACTCACTGACACTTAAACGGTCACGAATGGCAGCCCGCGCAATCACTACACCCACACAACCACCCAAAGCCTGAAAAAAACGCGCGATGAGGAGCACAGTAATATTATCGGCAAATGCACAGGCCACGCTGGCCAAGACAAATAAACTTAGCCCAAAATACAGTGGTAATTTGCGCCCCACACGGTCACTCAAAGGCCCATAAATTAGCTGACCCAGCGCTAGACCAAAAAAATAAGCTGGCAAACTATTTGCAACCAGCGCTGTTTTTACTGACAAATCTGCCGCCATCACGGGCAAAGCAGGCAAATACATATCAATGGATAATGGGCCAAGCGCGGTGAGTAAAGCCAAAATAGTAATCCAGCCAATACTATAAGGTCTGGATGTAGGTGAATTAGAGGGAGTATCAGTGTTGGATCGGGACATAGGTGGGCTATCAACTCTAAATAAAGCAAGCATTTATTCTAAGCGGATCAGCATATACCTTGAGCAGTATTCTTGATGAGGAATAGTTAACGTAAGTGACCCATTGCCTGTCAAGACTTTGTTCACCAGTCAGTGTTATTTAATGTCTGATGCGTTAAATTAGCCATTCAAGTCTGTTTTTCGTGATGGCTGCTGTAATCAAATAGGCCTTGAGCGTGCGCCATAGAATCCTGCGCTGGCGATACCTGCTCATTATCTTCCACCATAAAATACAAGCCTAGTTTTAATACACCTAGCCAAACTGCCAGATAACTTAAAAACACAGTAAACCAAAACAGCATATGCACCAGCGGACTTAACCATGCCATTTGCACGCAGTACAGCAGGATCATTGCGCTCATTGCCACGCTGGTTAACCGCAATGATGACGAATAATATTTAAGCACAATACTGGCTAACAATACCGCGTGTACTATAGCCGCGACAAAAACCAAACCATAACCCATGAATAGATTAGGCTCAACTTTATAAAATTGATGGATGGCTGGCTGCAATGCCAGCTTATAAACAAACACGCTCAGCAGTGCTAATGGCAATAACATTAAGTAACCACAAGCATGCCCAATTTTTTTCGTCATTATTCATTCCCCTTCTAACATATTGCCTATCTATTTTTTGCTATATTTGGCAACACCAACTCATCCCTAATTTTTATGTAATACCATGTCTTTAAACATTTGCAAACAACTTTGTTTATTTTATGGCAAAACTGCAAGGCTAATGCACAAAAATATTTGTATGCCCTGCTTACTTTAGATTAGGCGGCATTTAAGCTAGTATATAATAATTCCACCATTGCTGTTTTTTGTATTTATTATGGCCAAAAATTTATATCCTTACACATTACAACCTGTGCCATTTGAAATGTCACAGGATGAGCAGCGTGTTTCCCAGCTTGCCATATGGCGCAGAACCAACAAAATCAGCAATAAAACCTGGATGATATTGGGGATTATTGTTGCCCTTGCCGTTATTGGTTTGGTGCTGGTTAAAAACTACTCTACCATTGTTTTTTGGCTCATGCTGATTGGTGTGGCCATTTATCTTTTGGTGCGTCGTTTTGGCTTAGAGTGGTATGTAAAACGCAAACTCAACCAGGAAATGATTGAAGACATCAAAGGCATTCGCATGGGTGTCCAGCCACAGGGTTTAGTCATGATCCAGCGCATGGGAGCGCAAGAAGGCCGTGGCATGATTGGCTGGAAAGACATTACTGAATGGCAAGAGCATCCTGGATTTTTATTTTTAACTTATAAAGTAAAAGGACAACAAGGTGCCCATATTTTACCTAAACGCATGGACTCGCAAAACTTCTCTTTTGACACCATTCGCAAACATTTAAATGAAAATGTTGGCCCTGCTAAACATTAAACAATTTCCCTAAAAGCCACTTTAACAGCCGCATCATTGTATTTGCGGCTTTTTAATCAGTATTTTTCACTTTTCAATTCTTTTGCAGATTAACGCTAATGAAAAGTTGAATCATTCTCAATTAACTTTGCTATAATCGTGCCAACTTATTTCAGCCTTTAGCAACTCATGATTAAGAAAACCCTGTTTCAATTGCACTGGTTTTTGGGGATTAGTGCAGGTCTGATTCTGTCCATTATGGGCACCACAGGCGCAATATTTTCTTATGAAAAACAAATTATACGTGCTATTAGTCCGCATAGCTTTGAAGTGTCAGCACAAAATCGACCAACCCTGACACCCACGCAGCTTTATCAGCAGATCAATGCCCAATTTCCCGATAAAAAAATAAAATCACTCACTGTCACGAGTTCAAATACTGAAGCAGCAAGCGTTAATTTTGACAATGGTAGCCGCCACGGCGAAACGCGTACCGTAAACCCCTACACTGCTCAATTATTGCCGCAAGCCAATGGCGAAGGCTTTTTTAAGCTGGTAGAAAACATTCATCGTTGGCTGGCCTTAGGCGAATTTGCCAAGCTATGGAGCGACACTCCAGACCAATGGCGTGAATATGGCAAGCAACTCACTGGTATAAGTGCCATTGCGCTGATTTATTTTGTCCTAAGTGGAATTTATCTACGCTGGCCACGCAAAAGCTCACTTAAAGAATGGTTTGTGGTCAAGAAAAACCTGACAGGACGCAGCTTTTTATGGAACCTGCATGCTGTCGTGGGCACATGGGTGCTCATCTTTTTTTTATTGCTGACCTTAACGGGACTTACCTGGTCTTATGGCTGGTATCGTAATGCAGCTTTTGCCGTGATGGGGGTTGAAGACGCTAAAAAAAGAGAGGCTCCTCAGGCAATGGCAGGCAAGCCAAAACGCAATGGCGAACGTGCCCCAGCGCAACAGCGTCAGGTTATTCCTGTAGACAGCATGTTAGATCAAAGCTGGAAAGTATTTAACAAACAAATCAATAGTTATTCTACCGCCAATTTTAAAATTCCAGAACGCGGTAATACGCTTGAAATATCATTTGTTGATGCCATTCCCCAGCATGAACGCGCACGCAATGTTTTAAAATATAATGTGGCCAAGCAACAGGTTGAAGAACTCAGTTTTTATAAAGATAAGCCCTTAAATGAAAAAATAATGACCAGTATGCTGCCTGTGCATCGCGGCAGTTTCTTTGGCCCCGTGTGGCAATTTTTAACCATGCTGGCCGCTTTAAGTATGCCCCTGTTTTTTATTACAGGCTGGATGCTGTATTTAAAACGCCGTAAGCAAAAAAAATCGACCAAAGCAGCGCAGCAAACGCTACCAAGCCATCTTGCGCCTCTAGACAATGCTCAAGCACCGTGGCTGATTATTTACGCCAGCCAAACAGGATTTGCCGAGCAAATTGCATGGCGTACTGCGCAAAGCTTGCATCAAGCCAATATTCCTGCCCAAGTGATTGCCATTCACCAGTTGAATATTGAACAACTCAACACTGCTGAAAAAGCCTTATTTGTGGTCAGTACGTATGGGCAGGGTCAGCCGCCAGACCATGCACGGCCATTTGTAAAAAAACAGCTTAAACAGCCCATGGATTTAGCCAAGCTCGATTATGCCGTACTGGCATTGGGCGATCTTGAGTATCAGGATACTTATTGCACCTTTGGCCAGCAACTGGCGCAGTGGCTTAAAGATTCTGGTGCCAACTCACTGTTTGACGTTATACAGGTCAATAATGGCAGTCCAAACGATATTGCCCTCTGGAGTGACGCACTAAGCGCGGTCACGCAAAGTAACTTGCAGGCAATGTCGGCAGAACGCATTTTTGATGATTGGTACATCAGTCAGCGCACTTTACTCAACCCTGATAGCCTGGGTGCACCAGCTTATGAACTACGCCTTATGGCCCAGCATGAAGCAGTGTGGCACGCAGGCGATATTGCCGAAATACAATGTGGTAACAGCGATGCACAAATTGCAGAATTTTTGCGTGCCCATCAGCTTGATGCACAAACGCAGGTTATCTACAAAAATAGCCGCCTCCCCTTGTTTGATGCGTTACGCTACTTAAATTTGCGCGATTTAAACTTGAGTGAATCTACTGGCAAAGCCCATGAGGCGCAACAATGGGTAGAGCTACTCACACCTTTAGCCGTGCGTGAATATTCCATTGCTTCTATTGCACAAGATGGCTATTTGGGCTTGGTGGTGCGGCAGCAACAATATGGCCAAGACCTTGGTTTAGGCTCAGGTTGGCTTACGGCTTATGCGCCATTAAATCAAGCTATCCCTGTGCGCATTCGTCCTAATGAAAACTTCCGCGCCCCTGATGACAACCGTCCAGTGATTTTAATTGGTAATGGCACAGGCATTGCAGGGCTGATGAGTATTTTAAAAAGCCGAGCAAAACATGGCTTTCATCAAAACTGGCTAATTTTTGGTGAAAGACAACAGCAACATGATTTTTTCTTTGTCGAGCAAATTCAACAATGGCTTAGCCAAAAGCATCTGGTAAGCCTTGATTTGGCATTTTCACGTGACCAAACTGAGCGTGTATATGTGCAACAGCGTCTGCTTGAGCGGCATGACCAAGTTAAGCAATGGGTCGCACAAGGGGCATCTATTTATGTGTGTGGCAGCATTGATGGCATGGCACCCTCGGTAGATCAGGCACTGCATCAGATTTTAGGTGAGCAAGTGATGGAACAGCTAATTATTGAAGAACGTTATCGCCGTGATGTCTATTGATGAATAGACATACAACAACGCCTGTCGTCATGATGGGCGTTGCTGTTTAAAGACAGTGTTGTTTAAAGACGCTGCTGACTTTTGCACGTGCTGGCTTAAATCATTTAACGTGCGCCAGTGCAAAAAATTTATCAAATAGCCAAGTAAAAATAAATGTATAAAAGAAAAAGAAAATAAGCAGCGCAAACTCCATGCCCAAGGCCTGCCATACCCCAACCTGATACCACAGCATATATAAAGGAAGCGTAAACAATAATAGCCCAAGCTCGAACATACTGGCATGGAACATGCGAATTTTTAAACCACGCTGGGCGATGCGGTAGCGTTTTTCCCATGCTTCAAATAATGCATTGAAAATATAATTCCAGATCACTGCGATGACAGAAATAGCCACTGCCATCGGCAATGATCCTTGCGCGCTACTACCGCTGAGCAGCATTAACAAAAGCGTGGATAAAATAATGGCAATAATTTCGAAAAGTGAAACATAGACAAGACGACGCTTGACGGGACTTAAGATAAACAAGGCTAGCTCCGTGAACCTTTCGGCTCATATTTCAAAAGCAAAGCTGGCCCGCCCCAGTCAACATAAAACAGCAGATAAACTTAAACAGCTCATGAGCCACGGTTTCCGCTCACTCTTTTAATAATTTTATAGATTATTATTCAGCGCATCAAGCAAGCTTGATGCAATCGGGATTTTCTCTAGAACTATAATAGCCCAGCACCCAAAAACAAAAAGACCGCACTTATCAGCGCGGCCTGCAGTCTTTTACACCAGCTTAGTTTTTAACTAAGTATAACCTTGCAACAAAATAATGGTGGGCGTTGACGGACTCGAACCGCCGACCCGCTGCTTGTAAGGCAGCTGCTCTACCAACTGAGCTAAACGCCCTGAGGAGAAAAAAAGCACTGCTTTTTTTCGACGCAAGACAAACGCGCGAAGCAAGTGCGTATGCTTACACAGGATAGATGCTTTTTACATATATAAAATTTCGTATGCAAAGCAAACTATTTAAACAACAAAATAAATGGCGCAGCGGACGGGACTCGAACCCGCGACCCCCGGCGTGACAGGCCGGTATTCTAACCAACTGAACTACCGCTGCGTATTATCAGCAACAACCTGATAAGCCTGAATGTTACTTGCATTCAGTCAAGTGCTTATAAAAGCAATGTCACTCTGGATTAACGCCCTCATCAAGAGGTAAATGGCGCAGCGGACGGGACTCGAACCCGCGACCCCCGGCGTGACAGGCCGGTATTCTAACCAACTGAACTACCGCTGCGTATTATCATCAACTGCACGTTAAACCACGCTACAGAGCAGTATGGTGGGCGTTGACGGACTCGAACCGCCGACCCGCTGCTTGTAAGGCAGCTGCTCTACCAACTGAGCTAAACGCCCATACTTAACTGTATCGTGGGGTGCATTATAGAGAATCTAAATAGCCTGTCAAACGCTTTTGGTCTTTTTTTGGTTTTTTGCGCTCAACTGCCTAAAAAGTGGCTCATTCAGTCAATTGGGCATTAATAAAATATAATAATTCATCCTATTCAACTAATTACTTCTTAGTTAAGTCAATGATTTTTCAATATTTAGGGTCAAGCATATATACGCTATTAAAGAGGCATATTTTCTAAAATATCTACACGTGTGCCTGCTTCTACCAAGTCAAACAATTCGATGACCTCACTATTACGCATGCGAATACAACCATGAGAGCGCGCCACACCCATTGGTTCGCTATCTGGTGTGCCATGAATATAAATATATCGGTTGTGGCTATCACAGCCTACCCCCTGATTAAACTGCGGCTCTATACCTTGTAACCATAAAATACGGCTGAGAATCCAGTCGCGCTTGGGAAATTGTGCAGCCAGTGCAGGGCTATAAATTTCTCCTGTGGCAATACGGCCTACAAACACGCTATTACACGCCTGGCCAGCACCAATTTTAGCCGCAATAATATGTTTACCACGTGGTGTGCAGCCACTATCTTGCTGCTCGCCTGCGCCATTCAATGCCGTAGAAATATAATAGGTACGGGTAATATCGCCAATCCAGTGCAGTTGTTGTTTAGCGATGTCTATTTGAATATAGGGTTTGCTGGTCACGTCATTCATGGCAAAAAATAAGCTAAATAGTACAGTGATGCATAGCAGCCTAGCATGCGTTTTTATTTTTTTCGAGCCACTCTGCTGATTAAGCTTGCTCAGCCCTTTTTATAGTCTTTTATATACGCTTTATGGCAGCATGTTTTATTTAAAGGAAACCTGTTAAATAAAACATGAAAAACTTGAGTTTTTTATTGGGCTTCAGGGATGATCGCTGGGTTTAGGTGCAGTGTGTGGTTCTGGTCGTGTCCACATCCAAATAGCCACAATGAACATCACACCATCTGTAAATACTTTGACCCAGTAGGGCGCAGGCGTCAATAGCATGAGTATACCGCTTATCAACATCATGCCAATGGCAATGACCTTTGCCCTACGGGGAATGGTTCTATTGGCACGCCACTCACGAATTAAGTGACCATACTTGGGATGATTGGTCAGCCATATATCCAGTGCTGGCCAGCCCTTAGATGCTGCCCATGCCGCTAGAATTAAAAATACAGTGGTTGGCATGCCAGGCAGCAATGCACCAATAAAAGCCAGGATCAAGAATAGAATAACGAGGCTACGCCAAAACAAAATACGCATATTTTACTGCTGTGTGACCAAAAGACTTAAAGCCATCATCGGTAAATTTATCATGGCGGTATCAGTATAATCTAAATTGAATAGACTTCTTGTTTAAGGCGCGCAAAAGTACTTGATCAAATGCCTACTTTCATTGTCGGATTGCCTGGCAGCATATTTTAAATCCAGTGCCTTCTCAGCCACATGAAAAACTTTATAGACGCCGCAAAAGATATTTTAGCCGTATTTTTCATAAAAACAGTTATTTTAAAAGTGTTATAATGCGCGCAATTTTAACTCACCAAGACTACCCTCGCTGGTGTCTTTTTTATGACCTTAGGATTTGCAATGTCTGATAACGCAACAATCTTGCAGCACGTACCCGTAGGCAAAAAAGTAGGTATTGCTTTCTCTGGTGGCCTGGACACTTCAGCGGCTTTATTGTGGATGAAGCAAAAAGGCGCACAGCCGTATGCTTATACCGCCAACCTTGGCCAGCCTGATGAAGAGGACTATGATGCCATTCCTCAGCAAGCAAGCAACTATGGCGCGGTAAAAGCACGTCTTATTGATTGCCGCCTGCAACTGGCACTAGAAGGGATTGCTGCAATTCAATGCGGGGCGTTTCATATCAGTACTGGCGGTATTCCTTACTTTAATACCACGCCGCTAGGCCGCGCTGTGACTGGCACCATGCTGGTCACCGCCATGAAAGAAGATGACGTGAATATCTGGGGCGATGGCTCTACCTATAAAGGCAACGATATTGAGCGTTTTTACCGCTACGGTTTGCTCACCAACCCAAGTTTAAAAATTTATAAACCGTGGCTGGATCAAACTTTTATTGATGAGCTAGGCGGCCGTGCAGAAATGTCGCAGTTCCTCATCGACAATGGCTTTGACTACAAGATGTCCAAGGAAAAAGCTTATTCTACTGATTCCAATATGCTGGGCGCGACGCACGAAGCCAAAGATCTTGAATATCTAAATGCTGGTATTAAAATTGTTGAGCCAATTATGGGCGTGGCTTTTTGGCGCGATGATGTTGCCATTAAACCAGAGCAAGTGAGCATCACCTTTGAAGAGGGTATGCCCGTTGCATTAAATGGTCAAACGTTTAGCAACCCAGTTGAGCTGATTTTAGAAGCCAATCGTATTGGTGGCCGTCATGGTCTGGGTATGTCTGACCAGATTGAGAACCGTATTATTGAAGCCAAGTCACGCGGTATTTATGAAGCACCTGGCATGGCATTATTGCACATTGCCTATGAGCGTCTGGTCACAGGTATTCATAATGAAGACACCATTGAACAATATCGCATAAATGGCTTGCGTTTAGGTCGCTTACTATATCAAGGCCGCTGGTTTGACTCTCAAGCGCTGATGCTGCGTGAAACCGCACAACGCTGGGTGGCCAAGGCCATTACAGGCACAGTAACGCTAGAGCTGCGTCGTGGTAATGATTTCACCATTATGAACACAGAATCACCGAACCTGACCTATGAAGCAGAACGCTTGACCATGGAAAAGGGGGATTCAACATTTACCCCAATGGATCGTATTGGCCAGCTCACCATGCGCAATCTAGATATTAGCGATACACGTGCTAAATTAGGTATTTATACCAATGCTGGTTTATTGGCTATTAGTCAAAGCTCGGCTATTCCACAGCTTAAAAACAAAAAGTAATTGCCAAACAAGCGTTTAAGTAGCATACACGTTTAGACTATAGTAACCCCCTCTTCATGACACCACCTGTAAAAGGGTCTATTGAAGAGGGTTTTTTATTGCCCTGGATTAAAGACACGCACCAAATGACGGCCATCTGCCTTTGCCTGATAAACGGCTTGATCGGCCTGCGACACCAATGTCGTTTCAGTCATTTCTGGCTCACCTGACCAAGTGGCAATACCAATACTTAACGTCAGATACGGCTTAACATGGGAAGCACTATGGGTAATATCAAGCTGATCCACTGCTGTCATAATATTATTCGCCACCACCTGTGCGCCCGTTGATGGCGTATTGGGCAACAATAAAATAAACTCCTCTCCACCATAACGCGAAGCCATATCAGAAGTACGACGAATTTGTCCCTGTAGCACTTTAGCCACCTTAACCAGGGCTTCATCACCTTTTAAATGGCCATAGGTATCGTTGTATTTTTTAAAGCAATCAATATCAATAAATACCAGAGATAGCGACTCACCAGAGCGTGCTGCACGCTCCCACTCTTCATGAATCATTTGATTAAAATAACGTCGATTATATAACCCTGTTAATGGGTCTTCATTAGATAAGCGAATTAAGCACTCACTCATGGCCTTGGCTTGCATTTTATCCAACTCAAGCAAACGCGCCTGTAAAAAACTGCTGCGCTCTTTGCCAATAATGCTTTGGCTAATAAAAAAGCCAATGAAATTACTAAAAATCACTGCATAAAAATAGTTTAAAGGATCAATTTTTATATCCATCAGCCACGCGATGGGCAATGGCAGCAATCCTGCAATACAGCAGGTAATTAATAAAATAAATGGCCGTACGCCTGTCAAAAAATAAATTAGCATATAGACAAAAATGACAATATAGCTGCCTTGCTGCACCAGACGAACTTCCTGGTATTGCACGGTAAGTAAGGTGGTAAAAAACACCCCAAAAAAACTCACCACCACAATTGAACGCTGAAAATAACCTGCCAGACCAGGAATACTGGCCATAATGGGTAGAATGGATAAGCACACAGCGCCATTTAAATACATTAAAAGCCAGATGAGTGTATCGTGCAGCCGAGTTGCTTCTGAGGCCACCAGGTAAATACTGGGAAAGGTGATTAAACCCACCACGATATAAAGCAGCACCCCAAGCATTGCAATATGACGAATCATCTGGGTGGCACGCTCTACCAAAGATTGCCAAAACAATGTTTCAAGCTGCTCAGGAAACGACCGATGTATACGCGTTCGGCCAGCCAATAATTTACGAATCAGCTGATCTTCGTGTTGATATTGTTCAGGCAAAATAGCAACTGGTTTTTTCACTTATAATTCTCATGGCGGTGGGTGAAAGTGCAGCGTGATGAAGCAGTGTGACAGCCAGAAATGGCTGTATTACCTATCTGCGCACACTAGCAAGAGTAGATATCTTAGCGCAAGTCATTCCGTCAACCTCATATTTGATCTATCATTGGGTTTTTTGCAAGCGATGAAGAACCTTGAATACGCTAACCATCACCCGTCCTGACGATTGGCATATCCATCTACGTGATGGCGCAGCACTGGCACATACTGTTCCAGCAGCGGCACGGGTATTTAATCGACTGATTTGCATGCCTAATTTGCTCCCTCCTGTCAAAACGGTAGCCGATGCTGCCGCCTATCGTGAGCGTATTTTGGCACATGCGCCAGCAGATACCACATTTGACCCACGCATGGTGCTGTATTTTACCGATGAAACATCACCACTTGAAATTGCTGCGGCCAAAGCCACGGATTTTGTCCAGGCCATAAAATTGTATCCAGCAGGCGCAACCACCAACTCACAAAATGGTGTCAGTGATATTCGTAAAGTGTATTCGGTGATTGAGCAGCTTGAGGAACAGCAGTTTCCACTACTCATTCATGGTGAAGTGACGCATAGCAATGTGGACATCTTTGACCGTGAAAAACGTTTTTTAGATGATGTGTTAGCTCCATTATTACGCCAGTTTCCCAATTTAAAACTGGTGCTAGAACACATCACCACCAGTGAAGCCGCACATTTTGTGCTGGAACAAGGACGCAATGTGGCAGCCACTATTACACCGCAACACTTAATGTTTAACCGCAATCATATGCTGGTAGGTGGTGTCCGACCGCATTATTACTGCTTACCCATTTTAAAGCGTCAAAAACATCAAACTGTATTGCTAGAAGTGGCTACCAGTGGCAATCCCAAGTTTTTCTTAGGGACAGATAGCGCACCACATGCACAAAGCAGTAAAGAAAATGCCTGTGGTTGTGCAGGTTGTTATAGCGCGCCCATTGCACTGCAAATGTATGCTGAAGCCTTTGAACAAGCTGGCCGACTGGATCGTTTAGAAGGATTTGCCAGTCATTTTGGTGCAGATTTTTATGGCTTAGCGCGTAATACTGACACCATTACCTTAATCAAACAGGATTATCAGGTACCCAGCAGCTACCCTTATATGGATGGCCAGGCTTTGATTCCTTTGCATGCGGGTGAAACCTTATCATGGAGTATTGCATGAACGAGGTTGAGCCATCTATGGCACAAGAAAGCACCGCTTTGCCCGAGTGCGAGGATAAGCCAGCTAAAACCACCCCAATTATTGGGCAACGTTTTCGGGGGTTTTTACCTGTGGTGGTTGATGTTGAAACTGCTGGGTTTAACGCAAAAACTGATGCCTTGCTTGAAATCGCGTGTATTCCAATTATTTATAATGATCAGGGACAATTTGCGCCAGGCGAAGCATTGCATGCGCATATTCATCCGTTTCAAGGGGCAAATTTAGATCAACGCTCGCTTGATTTTACAGGCATTGATCCATTTAACCCCATGCGTATGGCCATTGCAGAAGATGAAAAAACTGCCTTTAAGCGTATTTTCAAGCGATTGACTGAGATTCGTCGTGAGCAAGGCTGCACCCATTGCATTTTGGTGGGTCATAATGCGCATTTTGATTTGGGCTTTTTACAAGCTGCTGTGGCACGCACGGGTACCAAAAATCAAACCCCGTTCCATAGCTTCTCAGTATTTGACACCGTCACCTTAAGTGCCATTGCGTATGGCCAAACGGTACTGGCACGTGCTTGTCGGGCGGCAAACCTTGAGTTTGATGGCAAAGAAGCCCATTCGGCACTGTACGACACCCAAAAAACAGCCGAACTGTTTTGTCATATTTTAAACAGTTGGCCGCAAATGCAGCTTGACACTGGCACTGATAATCCCTAATATATGCCCACCTCGACGCAAGTCACCTTGTAACTGGTTGCAAAACAACTTGTTATCAAGAAATACTCCCCATCGTCTAGAGGCCTAGGACATCGCCCTTTCACGGCGGTAACCGGGGTTCGAATCCCCGTGGGGAGACCAAATTCGATTACTGTTGCTTTTCATTAAGGTTTCATAGTAATCATCAAAAGCCCAGTCAATATGATTGGGCTTTTTTGTGGCCAGGATTTGTGGATTTTGCGACTAAGGATTGGTGAATTAAGAAAAATAGGCAGCTTAACTCAAACAATTTAAACCATGTAATTTATCTTGTAGAGGCGATCTGTACGCCAATTTTAGTAAATGTATGCCTGCCTCTTAGCTCACCGCCAAGCATTAATATTTATACGCTTGTTACGTGGTCTTAGTGAGAAATAAACCGTCTACACCTAAAATAACAAGACTCCGTCATCTTTAACAAAAGCGTCTTATAGCAACACTACTTTAAAATTTAAATTAATTTAGCTTAAGAAGCCTGCTCTGATTTAGTGGAGTAAGTGCAATAGCTCAGTGCAGTTTGCTGAGCCTAAACATGAGCTTCGAGAAGTAGTACTCAGTTTTTTGATGCGGTGGCTTTTATTGATTAAAGCTGTTGTGTACGAATGATTTTTAATGAATAGAAGGAACAATCACATGAGCCATTTAATTCGCTTAAAAGATATTCAAACCAATTACGCCTCAGATTTAGGCCAGGACTATTATGATCCACAAGGCCGCACGGTATATGGTGCAGACAATGAAAAAATTGGGAAAATTGATGGTGCCCTAGTAGAACAGGATACAGGTAAAATTCGCTATTTTATTGTTGATGTGGGCGGCTGGTTTAGCAGCAAGCAAGTATTAGTACCTGCAGGTTTTGCAGAATTTCGTGGTGAGGACGAGGTTTATATCAACACTCTAACCCGTGACCGTGCAGAAAGCATGGACACGTATGATGAAGACCGCGTTTATAACTACAATGATGTGCAAACCCATGATCAGCGTGTATTTAGCGAAGAATTTGCTAATGTAAATCCAACCAGTGAAGCAAATATACATAACAAATATTACGATGCTCCGAGCAAAATTGAATTACTTGAAGAACGCTTGGTAGTGGGTAAAGAGCGTTATGTCGGTGGCACTATTGCAGTCGGTAAACGCGTGGTGAGTGATGAGCAGTCGGTAAATGTAACCCTGGCAGAAGAAGAAGCCTTTATCAATCGTCATCCTGTTGACAATCGCCCGACTGATCGTGAAATCGGTGCTGATAGCCGTACTATCTCAATAGATCTTGAAGCAGAACGCGCCAATGTTGACAAAAAAGCTTATGTGGTTGAGGAAGTTGAAATTGGTAAAACAGCCCATCAGCATCAGCAAACCGTGACTGACACGGTCAAACGTGAAGAGCTTGATGTCGAAAAAACTGGTGATGTACATCAGGTCAATGATGTAAAAAATCCACGCTAATTGTCGTTGATCATTGTTGCTGATAAAAGCAACTTAAATTGAGTGTGATAAGGCGGCAAGGTTAAATCAATTCCTTGCCGTTTTTCTCTACCATCCTGCTCTCTACTGCGCTCTTAGCAAGAGTGCATGACTTAGTTTAAATGGCTTGTGAACTGTTTTGTTTATTCTAAATGCGCAAGCAAAACGTTTCGTCAAGCCTTATCAGCATACTAAACAACTAGCCACGCTAAACAACTCGCAAGGTAAATAATATGTCAAAACCTGAATTATCTGCCTCCCCTCTTCCAGACGATCATTCATCACAGCAACAAACCATAGAACACATCGAATTGCTGGCTGAAAAAGCTGATGTTCAAGTGGAACAATATTTAACTGGCCAGTTATTGGTTAAAAAAGTAGTGCGTGAACAAACCATTCAAATCCCTGTGCTGTTGACAGAAGAAGTGTTAGTCATTGAATATCAGGCCAACACCACAACCACCAGCACCACCACAAATCATATCGATGCTTTAGAACACGCAGCAACGCCAACCCAGATTAAAATTAATGGCGAAACTATTACACTGAATGATAAGCAAATGATTGAAATTCCACTGTATCAGGAGCAAGCAGTGGTGCATAAAAAAGTAGTAATTACCGAACAAGTTGATATTGGCAAAATCACCACGCAACATCAGGTTAATCAGACAGTTGTACTACAGCATGAAGAACTGGACATACAAACACACACGCCCAAGTAGCAGATTATTTACCCTATTAATGATGGTTGCTGCGTTTGTTTAGCGGGGCATAGATCCCAGTGGTTCAAACCAAGCCTTGCTCAGCTTGAACCCTTAATAATTGATACGGTTTTAATTATGCCTGTGCTTGCGGATGATTTTTGGCATAACGCCATGATAGCCATGCGGTAATCGCCAGTACCACAGCAATAAAGCCTAATGAGGCAGCAATTGGAATATGATAAATATCCAGCAACAGCATTTTTATCCCAATAAAGCTCATGATCACCCCAAGCCCATACGGTAAATAATGCATTTTAGCCGCTGCACCTGCTAGCAAAAAGAACATGGCGCGCAAGCCTAAAATAGCCAGCAAATTAGCACTTAATACAATAAACGGATCTGTGGTTACTGCAAAAATAGCAGGAATAGAATCAACTGCAAAAATCACATCAGAAAATTCTACTAAAATCAGCACCACCAACAATGGGGTCGCCCACAATAGACCATTTTCTCGTACCAAAAACTGGTTGCCTCGCAAGGTTGGCGTAATGCGCATATGACCACGCAACCATTTCAGCAGCTTCATGTTTTCAATATCTACAGGTTCGTCATGCCCACCTTTTAAAAACTTAAAGCCTGTATAGACCAAAAACGCGCCAAAAATATACAGTACCCAGGAAAACTCCTGAATTAACCAGGCACCTGCAAAAATAAAAATGGTGCGTAAAATAATCGCCCCTAATACGCCATATAGCAGCACACGTCGTTGTAAAGCTGAGGGCACTGCAAACGCGCCAAAGATCATGAGCCACACAAACACGTTATCAATGGCCAGTGATTTTTCCAGCAAATAACCCGTCACAAACTCTAGGGTTTTTTGATTAGCAATGGCCGTGCCCATGTGCGTATTTAAGTACCACCATAAGCCGCCAGCAAATAAAGCAGATACGCTGACCCAAGCCACGCTCCACAGTGCTGCTTGTTTCAGCGGAACAGGTTGATCATCTTTTTGCTTAAAGCCCAAAAAATCGATGAGTAGCATGATTGCCACAAGGGCAAAAAATATGGCGTATAGCCAGGGATTGCCTATCGTTTCCACAATATTTCTCCAGTAGAGACAACAGGCACCGAGTTTAAAAAACAAAAAACCCTGACCTGCCGTCTGATCAATTAAGTCAAACAACATGGGTCAAGGTCTTGCCTATACTGTCAAATTGGTGCGTGTTGGCACCAATGGCAATATCCAGCTACCGACTTTAGCTTAAAACTTAAGATAAAGTGTATTGACGATAGATGGCATGGGTGAGGCTACTCCCCTTGCGCAGCAAGCAGTGGTAACACCTACTTACTACCATAAACTGTCGTGCTGGGCACGTTTGCGCATTCTGCCATAGCATCTGGCTAAATGCACTCTTTTTAATCAATGATTCAAGCAAATTAGCCTGCCAAATGGTCTTTGTGCTGATCTTTGTGATGTTGCTTACGATGACGAATCGATGCCCACAGCGACCATCCAATAAAGGCCACACCAATAAAGCCCGTCACCAGCTCTGGAATATGCAACTGCATGGAAGCCAGCATAATAATGGCTAAGGCACCAATGGCATAATGCGCGCCATGTTCTAAATAAATAAACTCATCCAGGGTGCCTTTATCGACCAGATAAATGGTCATGGAGCGCACAAACATGGCACCAATGGCCAGACCCAGCATAATCACCACCACATCATTGGTAATAGCAAAGGCACCAATCACGCCATCAAAACTAAACGAGGCATCCAGCACTTCCAGATAAACAAAACCAGCCACACCGCCGCGCTGAATCGCTTTGCCAAGCTCTGGATCATCCTCACCTTCGCCCTCTAGGATGCTACTCAGCAGACTCACTGCCTGATACACCACAATGCCCCAAATACCTGCCATAAATACAGCCAGTTGATCCGCTTGGGACACCCATTGCAAGGCACCAATGAGTATAAGCAATGCAACCAGTGTTGATGCAGTGCCAGAACGACCTAGCTTGGAGAATTTTTGTTCTAGCCAGTCAAACCAGTGTACGTCCTTATCTGCATCCAGTAAGAAGTTTAAAAACACCAGTAACAAGAACATGCCGCCAAAGGCAGAAATTTCAGCATGATGCTCTAATAGCTTGGCTGAATAAAGCTTGGGATTGTTTAAGGCCAGCTGTGCTACCTCTACCAAGCCCATGTTGGCTGTCATTGCCACAATCAGTAGTGGAAACACCAGACGCATGCCAAACACGGCAACCAACATGCCCACGGTTAAAAACAGCGTTTTCCAGAAATGATCCCAATGTTTTAAAATGGAGGCATTAACCACGGCATTATCAAATGATAAGGACACTTCCATTACCGCTAAAATAGCCACCACCGCCAAGGTAGATAGCGCAATACGCATGCTGCCGTGTTCCAGGCCCCACCAAAATCCCAGCGCCAGACAAATAGCCGTAAAAATTAAAGAAAAACGGAAATGCTTCATGCATCAATCCATGCAAAGGTGCAATAAAATAATGCTGGCAGAATAGCCCAAGCGTTGTACAAAATGAAGTTTTAAAATGAAAAACGACTCAAAATTTGAGCCGTTCTTAAGGTGATCGCACTACTGTTTAATGAATTAAACTTACTTAAGCACGTAGACGGGTGCGACGCTGTAAAATGGCTTTAATGTTACCACGCGCATATTTGGCCAATACCAACAGTGGACTTAAATTAGGCTTTGGCTGTTTGCCTTGTCCAATGGCTTTAAACTGCGCGGCATACCAGATCACTTCCATGACTGCCATTTTATCAAGCATTGGCACACCTGTTTTAATCGGTTTGACCGCATAACGGACGCTGTTGTTGCCTGCCAGTAAGTGATCTGGCGCATCAGTTTCTACTGCCAATGGGCGTGCCATGCCAATAAAATCACAAGCTTCACTTTGCAAGGCGTCATTCATGCCATCACGTGTTCTAAAACCACCCGTCACCATCAATGCAGTTTTTACTTCTTTACGGATTTTTTCAGCAAACTCTAAAAAATACGCTTCGCGCGCCACAGTACTTTGTTTCACTGCTGGCTGAACAGATATTTTTTTACGTTTAGCACCTGCCATGGCTGGTGCTTCATAAGTGCCACCAGAGATTTCAATCAGATCAATGCCTTCTGCATCAATGGCACGAAATACAGTGATGGCATCTTCTTCAGTAAAGCCGCCGCGTTGAAAATCAGCCGAGTTTAATTTCACGCTTACAATAAAGTTGTCGCCTGTTTGCTTGCGCACTTCGCGATAAATTTCCAGCAAAAAGCGCATACGATTTTCAATACTGCCACCCCATTGATCAGTGCGCTGGTTGGTGAGTGGTGACAAAAACTGGCTAATTAAATAGCCATGCGCACCATGCAACTGCACCCCTTCAAAGCCTGCTTTCTTGCAAATACGTGCTGCATTACCAAAACGCTGAATAATGTCTAAAATCTCATCTTCGGTTAGCGCACGTGGCGTACCAAAAAAAGTGGACAGTGCAGGACTAAACGGAATAGCAGAGGGCGCAACAGTTTCTTTATTTAAACCCTTGGGGCACTGACGACCAGGATGCGACAATTGCACCAGCTGCAGCATATTGTATTTTTTACCAATATTTGCCCATGTGGTTAAACTTGCTAAATCATGCTCATCTTCAATGGCCACCACGCCAGGTTCATTTTTGGCATTAATATCGACCATCACGTTGCCAGTAATAGAGCAACCCAGGCCACCTTGCGCCCAGGTTTCATATAGTTTTAAGTGGGTGTCATTTACTTCACCTGCTTTATTGGCCAAACCTTCGCTCATGGCACCTTTGATAAATCGGTTTTTAAATGTATAGCCCTGCAATTGATAAGTGCTGGCAATCGTGACACTCATTGTTATACTCGCTTTCATCTTAAAAAATATGATCTCCCGATTGTAGAGGGTTTTATAGATTTGACAATATGCCATGTCAAGACTGTAGCGTCATCTGGACAAACAGGACTATTTAAAGTAAGCCAACCTGTTTATGATAACGCTTGTTTAACAAGCCGCTTGCACCGTTCAACAGGATTTTAACTTGACTCATCCCTCTGCCCCAACCCAGCTTAAACGTGGTTTAAAAAATCGACATATTCAGCTTATTGCCATGGGCGGTGCTATTGGTACTGGGCTGTTTTTAGGCTCAGCGGACGTGATTAAAGCAGCAGGGCCTTCGGTTATTTTGGGCTATGCCATTGGTGGGCTGATTGCTTTTTTAATCATGCGCCAACTGGGCGAGATGATTGTGCATGAGCCTGTGGCAGGGTCGTTTAGCCATTTTGCCTACAAATACTGGGGCAAATTCCCAGGGTTTTTAACAGGCTGGAACTATTGGGTACTGTATATTTTGGTAGCGATGGCAGAGCTAACCGCAGTGGGTAAATATATTAATTATTGGTGGCCACAAATTCCGTCGTGGCTGCCGATCCTGTTTTTTTATCTTGTGATTACTGCCATTAATTTAACCAATGTCAAATTTTATGGCGAATCAGAATTTTGGCTGGCGATTATTAAAGTCACTGCCATTATTGCCATGATTGTGTTTGGCTGTTATTTGTTAATAATCGCTCCGAGTGATTCTATATCGCACATCAGTAACTTATGGACGCATGGCGGATTTTTCCCCAATGGTTTTGATGGCCTGTTTTATATGCTGGCGTTTATCATGTTTGCCTTTGGTGGCATTGAGCTGATTGGCATGGCTGCTGCCGAAGCGACAAATCCCAGCAAAACCATTCCAAAAGCCATTAACCAAGTCGTCTATCGCGTGCTGATATTTTATATTGGTTCATTAACGGTGCTGCTGTCCCTTGTGCCATGGAATCAGCTTGATATTGGCACCAGCTTAGATAAAAGCCCGTTTGTCATGATTTTTAGCCAGCTTGGAATTGGTTGGGCGGCCAACTTGCTTAATTTTATTATTTTAACTGCTGCACTTTCTGTTTATAACAGCGGTATGTATGCCAATAGCCGTATGTTATATAGCTTAGCCAAACAGGGAAACGCCCCTAAAACCTTTTTAAAAGTCAATAAACAAGGCGTGCCTATTATGGCAACTTTGCTCTCAGCCGTACTAATTTTTGGCTGTGTACTACTTAACTATTTTGTACCAGAAAAAGCCTTAAGCCACTTATTTTATATTGTGATTGGTGCGCTGGTCTTAAACTGGGCCATGATTAGCCTGACTCATTTAAAGTTCAAAAAGCATATCCAGCAACACAATATCACCACCACCTACCCTGCGCTATTTTCACCGTTTAGCAACTGGCTTTGCTTAGCCTTTGTGGTCATGGTGTTGTATATCATGTGGCAAAAGGGCTTTAGTGAATCGGTGATTATGATTCCTGTCTGGATTGCGCTGATGTTTGTTTTATATAGCTCACTTGGCCTGCAAAAAGGTGAAAAAACGACCGATTAATCTGTATAACATACAGCACCAGGGCTTAAAAAAAACTTCAATTTATGCTTTAATGGCGCCGCATAGCTTGTGCTAACCGATGCGCTCTTAGCTTAACTGGATAGAGTAGTTGCCTCCTAAGCGACTGGCGTGGGTTCGAGTCCCGCAGAGCGCACACCTTTATTTTTTGTGTTTATTTTACCTTTTGGTATTAGGATATATTCCATGCGTGCTAGCCGTTTAATGTTTGCCACATTACGCGAAACTCCAGGTGATGCCGAAGTCATTTCGCATCAGCTCATGCTTCGTGCAGGCATGATTCGTAAACTGGCGTCTGGTTTATACACATGGCTACCCACTGGTGTTCGGGTGCTTAATAAAGTAGCTGCTATTGTGCGCGATGAAATGAACAAAAGCGCCATGGAAGTGCTGATGCCAGTCACCCAGCCGATTGAGCTGTGGGAAGAGTCTGGCCGCGCCCAAGCCTATGGCCCTGAACTGCTTCGTTTTGCTGACCGTCATGACCGTCCGTTTGTATTGGGCCCAACACATGAAGAAGTGATTACCGACATTGCGCGTCAGGAACTAAAAAGCTATAAACAACTTCCCGTTAATTTTTATCAAATTCAAACCAAATTCCGTGATGAAATTCGTCCACGTTTTGGCGTCATGCGCTCGCGTGAATTTACCATGAAAGACGCTTACTCTTTCCATGCGAATCAAGCGTCTTTAGAAGAAACCTATCAGGTCATGTACGACACCTACTGCAATATTTTTACCCGTTTGGGTTTAAATTTTCGTCCAGTTCAGGCAGACACGGGTTCTATTGGCGGCACTGGTTCGCATGAGTTTCATGTGCTGGCTGATAGCGGTGAAGACGATATTGCATTTTCAACTGAATCAGATTTTGCTGCTAACGTTGAAATGGCTGAAGCGGTACTAGTCGGCACACGCCCTGCCCCAAGCCAAGCTGTGGAAATTGTAGACACGCCTAATGCCAAAACCATTGATGAAGTCAGTCAGTTTTTAAATATCAGCCCAAGCCAGACTGTTAAAACCTTGCTGGTTCGCGGTATAGCGGATGAAAATGGTAAATATGAACTGGTGGCCTTAGTACTTCGTGGCGACCATGAGTTAAACGATATTAAAGCTGAGAAACTGGATCAAGTGGCAGCGCCGCTAACCTTTGCCTCAGAAGATGAAGTGAAAGCATTAGGCCTAGAAACTGGTTCCATTGGTCCACAAGGTTTAAGCATTCCCGTGATTGTTGATCGGGCAGCATCCGTATTGGCCGATTTTGTAGCTGGTGCGAACCAAGCGGGCAAGCATGCCACTGGCTTAAATTGGGAACGCGATGCACAAATAAGCGTCGTTGCTGATATCCGAAACGTGGTGGATGGCGACCCCTCCCCAGATGGCAAAGGTGTGATTAACATTAAGCGCGGTATTGAAGTTGGACATATTTTTCAGCTAGGCCAAAAATATTCTGAAGCCTTAAACTGCAAAGTATTGGGTGAAGATGGCAAACCACTGACCGTGACCATGGGTTGCTATGGTATTGGTATTACCCGCGTGGTGGCTGCTGCCATTGAGCAAAATTACGATGAAAAAGGCATCATGTTGCCGCAAGCCATTGCACCGTTTGAAGTGGCTATTGTGCCCATGAATCAAGCCAAATCACCACGCGCTGTGGAAGCTGCTGAAGAATTATATAACGAACTGCTAGCTGCTGGATTTGATGTGCTACTTGATGACCGCAATGAACGCCCAGGAGTTAAGTTTTCTGACCTTGAGCTGATTGGCGTGCCCCATCGTATTGTGGTATCAGAGCGCGGCTTAGATGCAGGCACGTTTGAATATAAAGGCCGCCGTGACAGCGAAGCACGTGAACTCAGTAAAGATGAATTGCTGGCCGTGCTAAAAGGCTAGTTGAATCTTTATATATTTAGGGAGTCGCTTAGGCGGCTCTTTTTTGAGCTAAAATAAATGCTGTTAAAACTAAAATATCTTGATAACTGAGCCATTACCTTAAGGCAAGTATTATGAAAAATTACTTTTACATTGCGACTGTTATTTTTGGCCTTTTATTTTTAAGCTCAGCCAATGCAGCCCCTAATAAACTTATACTGGCTAAAAAGAACTTTGAAGAAAATTGCACTAGGGGCTTACCCGAAGCTCTACTTAATCCATTAAAAGTAAAGAATCATCAATTTAAAATAATACCCAGCCAAGGTTTAGTGGTGGGCAGAGAAACAGCCACGCTAGCAAATGGACAGCGTATCACGATTCAAGATCAAGGCTGTGAATGGTATAGCTGGGAAGTGAGTTTAGTTTTAAACGCAATGCTGGTTGAGCAAAGCAAGAAGTTTTGTGATGCCTGCCTGATTAAGCAGCTTCGGCAATACAGCTCATTATTTAAAACCGATAATCAGCAGTTTTATACAGAATCACTAAAACCACTGATTAAAACAGTACAACAGCGACAGAAGCTAAAAATTGACAAAGAGTACTTGGTAAGTTCGATTTACGATATGACGCATACCACCACGCTTATCACCTTGAAAAAGATAAATCCGCAGCAGTATAAAGTTGAATTACTATTTTCTAGCGGACCTTTATAATTAAGCTACGAATCAAACGCTGCACAACTACTCCCAAAGAAAAGTAAAATCAATAAGAAACATGGCTGGCCATCATGCTATCCATGTTTAATGCATGAAATAGATAAATTTTATCTTATAGTTTATGCTAGTAAGTGCAGAGATCCTTTGCTAGAACAAATACCCTAGCAACAAGGTCTCTCCTTTGGCAGAATAGGTCATTATTTCTAACAAAAGATAAGCAATAAGTAAGGAGGATGGCCCCCAAATCCATAAAATCAATTTTTGTCTTGTAGTTAGTGGAATATGGCGTTTAAAGTTTTTCAGCTTATGTTCAATATTATAGGGATCATCCTGATACTTTGCCGCATCCACATAAAAGTGACCCGTCATGGGTGGTAAGCGATTACAGCGTTCATTGACCCAGCGTGCTAAAAATGACCAGAAGGTAAATGGAAACCAACGTAAAGCATCATTTACATTAGGACTATCAGAACTATTATCTTCCAGATTAATTCCAAACTCTCTTTCTGGCAAAATCAATGCGTAAAATATTTCAGATAATTTTTCTTTTCGCCCATGAATATTATAATATTCTTTAATGACATGATAACTGTCTTCTGCTCCCTCTTCCATATAACGTCGAAAGAACTCCCAGTGATTGATTAGCTGTGTTTCTACGACTTGCCCGTAACTGCTGATATAAGGCAGTGAGAAAGTCTCAGTGACGTTTTGATTCACATCGAGTTTAGATAGGCGAATAAAAAAATGACTTGCTGATGTATTATTAATAGTGACGGTCAAATCATCCCAGTTATATATGGATACTGTCTTGTTAGGATTGGTCACATAAACTTTACGCTCGATTCGATTAAAACGCATGGGATAATACGTATAATGAAAAAAATCACGACGAATTTGATGAAAAAACAACCCAATCATAATTAAATAACCAATAACCGCACAAACTGCAATGACTTGCCATGTAGTACTGATATTCGTACCTTGAGCGATTTGCATGACCAATACAATCATTAACACTAGCATTGGTAACGCAATCATGATCAAAATTACAAACGCCAGAATGCCCCCTGTCTTAAAAAAATACCAGTTACCCAGCACATCCATATACTCTGAATTAAAGCGGATTACCGAGTTTTGTGCCATCAGCTCATCACTGGCACGCTCATCTTTTTTAAGTTCCTTCACAAAACTATTATGGCTAAAGCAGTCTTTACCCACTGTTTCGTAGTTTTCAGAAAAACCTCTTCTAATTCCCATAAAAATCCTTTAAGCAAGCTGCTTTAATACCTGTTGAAAATGCAAGATCTGCTGGCTGGTGTTATTATTATTAGCGCTATTACCCCACGGTGACTCTTTAATTGCTTTTTGCACAGGTTCCATTTTGGTCTTCACGATGTAATATTGCAGGCCGATATAACCGACGATAAGCACAAAGGTTGCCAAATTAGGAGTCAAACCTGTACGAAATAGTGCCCACACCCCCGTGCCTGTCGCAGCCATACCTAATCCAGCGGCCACACCATATTGGACGCTCAAAAACGTATCGCCATCTTTAAATGCAAAATAAGAGGCGCGACCATCCACAACTGCAAAAAAGACCCCCCCAGCAATTGCAAATCCTGCTGCTCGAAATATTACCTTCTGTGAAGCCTGAATTTGAGCCCCAGTCAGACTTTTTTCTAAAGCAATGGCCTGTACCCTTACATTCTGGTCAATCATGGCCAGTGCCATGCTCACGCTACTTAACGATGCACCTGCTAAATTAAGGGAGTTATCTAAACTTGGATTGCCTAGTAAGCGGTAAAATAAAATACCAATACTTACTATCTGTATTACACCTGCAGCTTTAACGGTACTGTAGGAGCTATATGCACTCGCTTTAAGCGGGGTTTTAAAATTGCTTTCAACCTGATTGTAAAAATGCTCATGAAAGTCTTGTGAGTTTTTTAAAATAACTTTTAAACCATCTTTTTGAAAATTACCACTCATCTTGATATTATCAATAAATTGTCTTAACGCATCTTTGCTTACCTGTAACATGATACTGATGCTATTACTTCTGGTAGGCCTATCAGTTAAACCTTGCGCAATCATAAATTCAGTAACAGTAAGATCAACAAGTTTTTTAATATCTTGAGGAGGTAAAGCTGTACCTGCATATTTCTGGATTAGTTTAGCGAAAAAAGATGATATTTCTGCATGTGTCCCTTGGATGGTTAAAAAGCTCACTACATTATTGGTATGTGCTCCCCAAGCCAGTGCAAAATGAGAGAGCTTAATTTGTCCCGTAGCAGCTTTTTTAAATATATAAGCGGCTGGCTTATCTATAGTATTAATCAGTAAAGCAGCCTCTGATAATGCGCCTATGTTTTTACCCACCACTGCGGCTCTTGTTGTTAGTATGGTCGCCCAGGGCTTATCGATAAATGGATTGTCCGTTAAGAAATAATTTAATCCTGAAAGTGTTTTAATGAGTTTAGCTTGTCCCCACACTAATGCTCTTAAAATATAATTTTTCTTATCAGTAATATTACCAGTTAGCAGTGAACATATATAATTATAACTTGCTTCGTATTGTTGCATTTGACCAAATATAGCTGTAACAGTACTGGTATAATGAGCTCCTGAATGTATGTCATTCTCATCAAAATGAAGGGTCATGTAATACTCAAGTATATTACACTTCAACAATTCAATAAAAAACTTATCTAGTACTAAAGCTTTATTCTTATAGAACATATTATATTTACTTTGAATATTTTTAGAGTACCAATTTTCTAGTTCTTTTTTACTTTTAATTCCTTTAAAGAAAAAATCAAAATTTTCATCACCCTGCTTCAATGCTTTTTCTTGAATTCTTTTAATTGTTTTAGGATCCTGTAACTCAGGTAGGATCTCTGAAATATCCCTTATAGAATTACCGTCTTTAAATTTTTTAATATTTTTCCAATAATCTATTTCTGCCTGTATAGCTGTTAATTTTGCTGAGGTATATAAATTTGTTTTAAATTCTTTAAGTTGGCCATAATACTCAACCTTCTTTCTTTCTTCTGCACTTAAGACCAGGCTTTTTTTATACTCAAGCAGATCATCTATATCGCCACATAAGGATGCAGGATCAAATACTGGAATAATTACTCCTTTATCCTTATTTAAGCGATTCGCTTCATGAATTATCGTCGTAACTAGCTCAGGCATACGCAAGTGCCCTTGCTGTAGCGCGTTTTGGCTCCAGAGTACTTTATTCTTATCTTTATTTGCATACTCAAAAACTGTAGAGCCCAATTTTTCAATAGGTATGGAATAGCTGTTCTTTCCCCCTACCTGAATTGGCGTCATATACTTTGCTGCATTTTGCAAATCAGTATTGAGCTTAATTATTTTATCATTCCAAAAATAACGGCTGAAAGTAACATAAACTGTCCTTGTTTCGTTCGCTCTAGGTATTGTTAATAACACCGCATTCCCATAACGCATACTATTACTAGCATTTAGACCTGACATACTACAGTTTTCATGCTTTTTATTTATTGCATTATTGATAGCAGGATCTTTAAGCTGTATTTCGGTTAGTATCGCGGTTTCATTCGAAGATACCTGAAAGCATCGCAACTTATTTCTATCAGTAGGATCAAATAGGTAGACATAACCATTATATAAAGTACGTAGAGTATAAAAGTCCTCGGTAGAGTTTAAGGACGGCATATCTTTTAGTAATTTAACGCCGTTTTTAGTTGCATTTGGCATATTACCAAAGCCCAATGCATATCTAGCTAGAAAAATAGGAAATCCTTTCTTATCACATCGTGTGCAGTCTTTCTGAGCCATTTTAGCACTCTACCTTTTCTTTAATTAGTGGTAATAAATTAATATCATCATTCAAATTAAAAGCTTCTCTAATTTCCTGAGTAGCTTTATAAAACAAATCTATTGTATAATTATTTTTTAAACCCTCTAAAATTAAATCGCCTTCAATTGAGTAATAGTTGCTAGCAACATTAATAATCCAGCTATCTATTTTTATTGTATTTATCTTCTTTCCTATACCTAAAAATTCTTTAGCATTCGAATTAATAAAATATTGGGCATACATCATTACTCTCGAATCGTAAAATCTAAATATTTTTTTCTTTTTATTTACCTTGACGATCATTAAATCTTTAATGTAATCTTTAAACACCTCAACTGTAGCATTAGTTTTAATTATATTTTGAAAAATTGACATGTAATCAAAACTACTTGTTGCATTAATATGGTAATTCTCCCCAAAACATTCCCATATAAAGTCTTTATTATTAATTTCATTTAAATTAATTATTAACGGGCATAAATCTTTGTGACCAAAGTAATCTAGCCCTACTGTAATATAAGAAATTTCATACTGATTTAATCTTTCAGTTATTCCATCCCAAAAAATACCGTCAAGCAAAATGTAATTGCTATCAAAAAAAATCTTTTTTGCATTTTCAACTGATAAATTATTCATTTTTTACACATCTATCATTACTTTGCCAGTAGAGCTTTCTTGTAATCCTTTTACATCACATTCCATTTTAGGCAAGTTAAGAGGTACGTTAGTTAAGTTGCTACCCCCACTAAACACATGCTGGCCAGCTTTCACCTCAAACTTAGCACCAGTCGTGGTGAACACCCCGCCACTATTAATTTTAAGTTGCGACCCTTGTGCATTAATCACAATTTCCTTGGGGCTGGTAATCTCAATGCGCTCTTCAGTTGAAATAAATTTGACTACCTTGCGGGCTATCACCTCTATGCCATCTGCTTGGGCCTGTAGCTCAAGCTTGCTTTTGGCAGCAATGGCATTAATACCTTGCCCAGCCGCAAATAGGCTGACTTTTTGACCTGCCTGGGCAATAAGATTTTTCTGCGTACTGACATTAATACTACCGCCTGCGGTTTGAGTGAGCTGTCCATCTGCACTCATATGAATATCTTTTTGGCTGGCTAAAGCAATACTCTCGGGGCTAGCCAACAGCATCAGTGCTTGTTTAAAAGCAGCGGCTTTTCCTTCATCCTGCTGGTCTATTTGCTCTAAAAACGTCTTCAGCTTGTCTAGCCCATCTAGTGGATCAGTTTGTTGATTTTTAGCCACATCACTTAATACGCTAGACTGGTTAAGTCTGGCTTCTAGCTGAGATTTAGCTGGTTGTACGTCTAAATGATCTGCTGCTGCCTGCGCTTGCACATGGGTTGAAAGTAATAAGCCTTGTCCTGCACGCAGCGCACCAAACTGGTCAGTGCGCAGCTCAAAGCCCGCGCCACGTGGTTTAGCGTCTTCGGTGCGACGCGGATGAACAAGGCTACCAAGGTTCAACTGACTTACCGCATGACTACTAGCAAGCTGGCTGCTAATTTGTCCTGTGCTGTCATCAAGCCGTAGCTGATTAAAACCTGCGCCATTAATTTCCTGTGATTTAATACCGCTCAATGCACGGGTATCGGGCAATGTGCCTTGCTGGTCAAATTGAGTAGGTGTTCGATTGCCCTCATGCATGCGCCCCACGACAAAGGGTTGATCCGCATTGCCATCAAAAAAATCAATGATTACCATCTCACCTGCGCGCGGCAAAAACCGTGCGCCATAACTTGATTCGCCATCGCCTGCCCATGGGGTGAGTACATCCACCCAGGCCGAATCACTATCTGTGCCACTGCTACCTGCACCACCACTGTGGGAGTTATCTTGTCCACGCGAGAATAAAAACTGAACCTTGATACGACCCCAGGCATCTACATGAATGGTTTCACCCTCCGCACCAACCACTCGTGCGCGCATGGGAGGGGCTTTGACAGTGTGAAGTTGTGGGTCATAAAATGGCATAATCGCAACGTCGCGCTGCACTAGCGTCATTTGCACTTGATGACGCTGATTAAGTTGATACGACTGTGTTGGCGTTTGTGGTTTAAGCAGTTGACTATGAGGCAGCGGCCATTGGCTTTGCTCAATCAGTGCCAATATCCGCGTATTGATTTCTTTGGGCAAGTTATTGTAGGCATAACAGGACAGCTCAGTAATTAAAAACTCACTTCCACTTATATCAGGGAATATGCTGTTATTGTGTCCAGCCAAATGAAACCAGTAACCGACTTTGGCATTGCGTACTGTGCCTATGGCAGTCACGCTTTTACTGTCTAGTTCCTGACGTTTAATCAGTAGCTCACCCAAACGAACCAGTTGTTGCTGGCAAGGTTGAGTATTTTGGTCTTGCCCGTTTAAATCACCCAGCGCAACAGCACCGAGGTGCCATGCGTGTTCTAATTTTAAGGTGGCCGACGTATAAGCGGTACTTTGCTGCGCATTACTGATGCTTAGCTGCTCATCCATGCTGCCATGTTGTTGCGACCAACGCTGCAAATGGATATGAGTGCTTTGTAATTGCTGATGGCTTAATAGCTGGGTAATACTGTCCTGCTGTTGGGTGGCATCACTGCGCTGAAAATATAAATGAGAGGCAGCAAGCTGAGTCAGGGATTTGCTGTCGTTAAACAAAATAATACGATGTTGCTGAGTGGCAGGCTGCTGGGTCTGATCGATAAACCAGTTGATGCCCACACTGCGCCAAAGTCGCGTTAAAAAATCAAAGTCACTTTCCTGGCTTTGCATGGTGAACGGGCGGATATCATCACTTTGCTCAAGCAAACTGTGGTCAAGAGTCATACTTTTAGCAAAAAGCGGGCTTTGTTGTGACCACTCTTCAAATAAAATGCGTGTGACATCTAATATCGATTTTTGCATAAACACGCGGCTATTGCGGCGTTTGGGCATTAAGCTGCTAAAACTGTCTTGCAAGGTTAGTTTGTAGACGGCAAAACCACCATCATCACACCCTTTCACTGCTTGTGTGATAATGCCTGAAGTAGGATGCGCTATGCCCTGATCCGTCATTTGCTCAACCATTGCAGTCTGACCAATAAAGCAGTTGAGCGGAATACTGGCATTAGTAGATAAGCAAATGAGCTGTAAATTTAAGCCGCTATTAATTGCACTATGGCCACTGAAATATTGTAAATATACCTGCTGATTTAACCCAGGATCATTTAATTGTAGGCCAATGGCACGGTGATCTTTATTAAAACCAATACCCAGCTTTGAGAGTACTTGATGAATAGTACCCAACACCTGTTGATTCATATCTTGCTCTTGTTATTCGCTTATCTTGTCGGCTAAAGCATGCTACCCAGCAACAGCCATCTATGGCAGTAGAGTACTCAATTCGTGTTTTTATCTCAAGTGAAGCCCATCGCACTTTCATGATTTATTTTATGTTTAAGGTAAATTAGTAGCTACAAACGACCGTGTGATGACATGTCAACACACCCTATCTATTTATAAGCTCTATTTTCAATTTTAATTTTTAAGTATAAAAAACCGCCTCACAGGGAGACGGCTTTTAGACTGTTTAAGCAATGGCTTAGTGACCACCACCATTAATGGCTTTTGTCATGTCTTCCACTACTTTCTTGGCATCACCAAACACCATCATGGTCTTGTCATTATAGAACAAGTCGTTATCAAGGCCAGCATAACCTGTTGCCATGGAACGCTTGATCACCATAATGGTACGCGCTTTATGCGCTTCCAAAATAGGCATGCCATAAATCGGTGAGCTTGGATCATCTTTTGCCGCAGGATTCACCACGTCGTTGGCCCCAATCACCAGCACCACATCAGTGGCTGGAAAATCAGAGTTGATCTCATCCATTTCCAGAATATCTTCATAGTCAACATCAGCTTCGGCCAGCAATACGTTCATGTGACCAGGCATACGACCAGCCACTGGATGAATTGCAAAGCGAACCGTAACACCCTGTTCTTTGAGCAGGTTAGCCAGCTCTTTGACTGCGTTTTGTGCACGGCCTTGCGCCATCCCATAACCAGGTACAATCACCACGCTATCGGCATTAGACATCAAAAAGCCTGCATCGTCGGCAGAACCAGAACGATAGTTACGTTGTTTTACTTCACCATCATCGCTACTTGCAGCAGCACCAGCCGTGGCAATACCACCAAACAATACATTGATGATGGAGCGGTTCATTGCCTTACACATGATGTAAGACAGAATGGCACCTGAAGAACCAACCAAAGAACCAGCAACAATCAGCATGTTGTTTTCTAAGGTGAAACCAATACCAGCCGCTGCCCAACCAGAGAACGAGTTCAGCAAGGACACCACCACTGGCATATCACCGCCGCCAACAGGTGCAATCCATACCCAGCCAAAGGCCAGCGCCAGAATGGTCATTGCCCAGAATGCTGTCATATCGCCAGTCATAAAGAACATGATACCGCTTACCAGCATGGCAATAAAAATAAGTGCCTGAACTGGTTTTACCCAGCTACCATTAATGGTTTTAGCCCATTTTTTGGCAGCCAGTTTGCCATAAGCAAATACAGAAGCCGTAAAAGTAATCGCACCGACAAAACAACCTACAAACAGTTCAAACAAATGAACCTTACTCATATGCGCTTGTTGTACACCCGCAGCATTAAGTGCATCTGCATTATCTACAAATGAAGCGGTTAATATGTTGTTATGCAAAATGGCAGCAATGGCAATGAGTACCGCAGCCAAACCAACCAATGAATGCATCAGTGCAACAGTCTCTGGCATTTGGGTCATGGGGACAGTACGCGCACGCGCAATACCGACTACCGCACCTGCTGCCATCGCCGCAAGAATTAACCAAACAACTGGATTGTCAGCCACAAAGAACGTCGTCACCACAGCAATTGCCATGGCAATCATACCGTAGCGATTGCCTTGAATAGCTGTTTTAGGACCTGACAAGCCACGCAGGGTTAGAATGAAAAGTACCGCACCGATCAAATAAAACCAGTTGGCGTTACCACGAAAAAAATCATGAATAAATTCCATTGATCCCGCCCCTTACTCTTTGGTTACTTTCTTTTGCTTTGGCTTAAACATTTCAAGCATGCGTGCAGTGACTGCAAAACCACCAAAAATATTAATGCTGGCAAGGAATACCGCGATAGCGCCCAAGATGCTTACGACGTTAATCGTTTGAAAATCCACGCTGCCTTCCACACCAATAACAGGCAAGCCAATGGTTTGAATCATCGCGCCCACAATAATAATAGAAGATAGTGCGTTGGTTACTGCCATCAGGGGTGTATGTAATGCTGGGGTTACGCCCCACACCACGTAATAACCCACAAAAATGGCCAGTACGAAAATAGTAATAGTTTCAACCATGATAGGACTCCCCTCTCCTCTATCTAGCCGCGCTTGAGCAGCACTTGGCCGCCATGAGTGACTAACAGGGCTTTTTGAATTTCATCGTCCTGGCTTAAAACCAAGTTTTTCTCTTTATCAAATAAAGTTTCAACGAAATTAAAGACGTTACGCGCATACAGTGCCGATGCTTCTGTGGCCAGCGTGGCAGGAATATTAGGAATACCCAATATTTTAACGCCATTGTCTGTGATCACGGTTTCACCCACAACCGAGCCTTCCACGTTACCGCCAGTTTCTACCGCCATGTCCAGAATCACTGAACCAGGTTTCATTTTGGCAATCGTGTCAGCTTTAATTAGACGAGGTGCATTACGGCCAGGAATCAGCGCAGTGGTAATGACAATATCGGCACCAGACACAGCTTTATCAACAATAGCAGCCTGATCTTTAATATATTGCTCACCAGGTTGCCAGCCGTAGCCACTTTTAGCCGCAGCAGCAGCGTTGGCTTTTTCTTCGTCTGACATGGGCACGTCAAGCCATTTGCCGCCTAAGGACTCAACCTGATCTTTGGCGGTTGGACGCAAGTCAGTGGCTTCCACAATCGCGCCTAAACGCTTGGCCGTTGCAATGGCTTGTAGGCCAGCAACACCAACACCCATAATCACAACACGGGCAGGTTTAACTGTACCAGCAGCTGTCATTAACATGGGGAACATACGTTGATATTCATTGGCAGCCAATAGCACAGACTTATAGCCTGCAAGGTTAGCTTGCGATGACAACACGTCCATGTTCTGGGCACGTGATAAGGTACGTGGCAATAATTCAAGTGCAAAAGCAGAAACTTGCTGCGCCGCAAACGAATCCAGCTCTGGATTACGATACGGATCGAAAGTCGCCACAATAATACTATTGGCTTCAAGCTGCTTAATCTCATCACCAGCAGGTGCGCGCACTTTCAGAACAATTTTACTGCCTGTATAGGCATTGTCTGTGAGTGTGGCGCCTACTTGTTCATAAGCACTATCAATATAAGCGGCTTTGACGCCAGCACCGCGTTCAATAACAACGGTGTGCCCGCTTGCGGTTAATTTTTTAACCGTTTCAGGTGTTGCAGCAACGCGTGTTTCGCCTGCAATCGTTTCGGCTGGAATTCCGATCTGCATGAGAGGTCCTCAAGCTGGTGTTTTGTCTGCAAAAGCCCCTTGGTAAGAAGCTTCCCCCAGTAAATTTCCCTTAAAAGGTTTGCGATTGTACTCTAAATAATTAAAATTTGTACCTACTATTTATTACGTGAATACCTACAAAAGTGTGCTTTTAGGCCAATTTGTGTAGAAAACCTGCTCAAAAGTCGTGGTTTTTGCTGCCTTGACAAGCAGGATATTCAAAAACACACTAGCTGCCTTATCTCGCCCGTTAATGATGCTATGTCCCGCTTTAATTCCGCTGCATTGCTCGGCTCTATTTTTGTGCTGCTCTCAGCCATTTTATTTGCCATTAAAGCCATTTTAATTAAGTACACTTATCAGCTCTCTCCTGATACCGATGCAGTGACTGTACTGGCTTTGCGCATGATGAGTGCATTGCCATTTTTTTTAGCCATTGCTTTTATTTCTAAAGCAGCACAACGACATATTACATGGCAGGACTGGGGCTTATTGTTGCTGGCTGGATTTGTGGGATATTACCTTGCCAGTATTCTGGATTTTATGGGTTTAATGTATGTGAGCGCCTCGCTAGAGCGCATTATTTTATTTTTATATCCCACCTTAACTGTTATTGCTTCAGCAGCTATTTATAAGAAAAAAATAGCTGCACGGGTGTGGCTGGCCATTTTGCTGAGTTATGGCGGTACGCTGATTGTGGTGTTGGGAGAGGGTTGGCAAGCTCTGCATGCCAATAATATTTTGCTGGGAAGCTCACTGGTGTTTGCAGGCGCTATTGCTTATGCCATGTATTTAGTCATGACACCCACATTAATTGAACGCTTTGGTAGCTGGCGTTTTACGGGTCTTGCCATGAGCGTGGCCTGCATTGCTGCCATTGCCCACTATATAATAGTGACTCCGCATCCTGTGCAGCATTTAGTTCAATTACCTCATGGTGTTATTGGGTATGGTGTGGCATTAGGATTTTTCTCTACCGTATTACCAGCCACGTTATTAATGCAGGGCATTGCACGTATTGGTTCAGCACAAGCGGCCTTAATTAGTGCTGGCGGGCCGATTTTGACCTTGCTGTTAGCAGTTGCCTTTTTAGGAGAGCATTTAAATCCGATACAGTGGTTTGGTTGTGCCTTAAATATTTTTGGTGTGTTGATGATTACCCTGGCACCCAAAAAGCCAGATCCGCCACCCGCTGTGCCTGCTATGGAAAATTTGACTTAAGATGTGGTTTGCTAGACTGCATGAAGCCTGTTACAGCTTTTTATAGTTCTATCCTGTAAAATCACATTGTCTCATATTGCCATTTGAATCAATGACTGCCTTTGCCAACCACAGTTCGCCTCGTATTATTCAGCCCCAGCAACGTATTAGCATCGCCCCGATGATGGATTGGACCACTCGCGACTACCGCTATTTTGCGCGACTGTTTAATCCGCATGTGTGGCTATATAGTGAAATGGTGACCACAGGCGCAATTATACATGGCGATAAGGCACGTCATCTGGATTTTAATGCTAGCGAACAACCCTTAGTTCTGCAGCTTGGCGGTTCTAACCCAAAAGATTTGGCTTTATGTAGTCAAATTGCACAAGATTGGGGCTATTGTGAGGTAAATTTAAACGTCGGCTGCCCAAGTGACCGCGTGCAAAATAATAAAATTGGGGCTTGTCTCATGGCAGAACCTGAACTGGTGGCTGAATGTATTGACGCCATGCAGCAGGCCGTTGATATTCCTGTCACGGTGAAACATCGTATTGGCATTGATGACATGCAAAGCTATGAAGAAATGCTGCATTTCGTGGATACCGTAGCACAAACAGGCTGTTCCCACTTTATTGTGCATGCGCGGATTGCCTTATTAAAAGGTTTATCACCTAAAGAAAACCGTGATATTCCCCCATTACGTTATGATGATGTTTATCGACTAAAACAGGAACGGCCTAACTTATTTATAGAAATTAATGGCGGGATTCAGACCTTCGAACAAGTGAATCAACAATTACAGCGCGTAGATGGCGTGATGGTTGGCCGCGCTGCTTACCACGACCCTTACTTGTTAGCACAATCCATGATGTTATGGCAGCAAACTCCACCTGATCGCTTTGAAATTATGCAGCAGTTTATGCCATATATAGAAAAACGCCTCAGTGAAGGCGCGCCTTTAGGAATTATTACACGGCATATTTTAGGCTTGTTTCAGCACATGCCAGGTGCCCGTAAATGGCGGCAGGCTTTAAGTGGCGGCACCGCTAAATCTATCACTGATGTACAACAGGCTATTGATGCAATTCAAGCAGCAATTGAGCGTACAGAGGCTTATACTGCTGCCACCTCACAAACCACCGCTTAACTGTCTAAAGATACAGCGGTATTTTTTATACTTGCTGGACAAATAGATAAAATTCGCTAAACTAGTTAACTTGATCGGGGCGTAGCGCAGTCTGGTAGCGCACTTGCATGGGGTGTAAGGGGTCGAAGGTTCAAATCCTTCCGTTCCGACCAATCAAATCAATAGCTTTATGGCAAAAATCTTCCTGTTTATCTGCTATTTTGTTAACAGAACTGAGCTGAATATCCAATATTTCTACTTTAGAAAAGTAAACTCCCAGCATATATTTTCTTTTTTATAAATCTTTAACTCATCCAGAACCAAGAAAAAGCAGACTCAATTTCGCCTGCTTTTGAGTTAGGCCTATTAAGAATTCTCGTTGCTCTGCTTGGCAGCAGCTTGACGAGCTGCTTCAGCATCAAACTCACGAAAATTACCCGTACGATGATCGGCAATATCCAACTCACGTTGGTGTTCAGCTCTCAGGTGAGCCTCCTGACTACTGGCGTTACTGCTATATTGCTGCTGGTCAGGATTCTGACTTTGCTCATGTTGAGTTTTTCTTACAGTGCTTTGTTTCTGGTTAGGCTGCTGTTTGCTTGGTGGGGAGTTTTTAGAGGATTGATGATTCATTTTGGCTCTACCTTGGATCAGTCAAGTTATAACCAAGTTAACCTATCCTACTTACTTACACTGTTTGCGCAACAGATTAGTTTCTTAGTAATTTATAAAACTTGGTGAATCCTTGTTACCCGCTAATAAGAGAATGAGGCTCAAAAAATTAGCAGTTACAACGCGAATTTATATCCACGTTGCTAGCGATATCTTTTCGGCTTTGCCGTTAAATTTCTGGTGACCTAAAACATCCACTGTAAACTGCATATATTGACCAAGTCGCGTATTTACTTTTCCTAATTGCCCATCAAATGGTGCAATAATTTCGGCATGCTTCTGATCAATACTAGGCTGATCCTTATTATTTTAATTTTAAGTTATTGCGTTGAATATTGATATTTAAAATGAAAAACCATAGAAATTTGATAATCTAAAAATAATTTAAATCAATGGATTAGGTATAATTTTGATGATGCTTTAAAAACCAATACCAATAAGCACGTTGTTCTTTAGGTAAACGCTGAATCAGTTTTGGTTGCTTTAAATACAAATCTTTAGTTTGCTGACAAATTACTGCAATACTTCTTGGGGAAGCAGCAACGGTGTCATGAATGTTGTTCGTGTCGCCCATAAAACTCCTCGCTTATTCGCTTAAATTATACCCAAACTTATTCGCTTAAATTATACCCAAATATGAATTTAACCTTATTTGCTGACTGCTTTACGTACTAAAGATCACAAAGGCTAATTAGATTAGTTTGGCTAAATTTATCAAAACCTAGTCAATGTTATATAGGTTTAATGAGAAAATATCAACCTATGTACCCATAGTGCTAATTTCAAAAATTTATTACATAGGTATACCATAAATGCTAGGACTTATATTAAAGGCAGTAAGAAAGTATAAGCCTATAAGCAATGCCATTACGATAAGCACGATAAACATGGCATATTTGTAGTTAATAATCCTACCTCGTATTTCTTCACGTCCTATAACCTCTTCTTTTTCACCTGGTGTACTTTCATTATGCGTCACTAAAATATTTAAAAATGGTTCAATTAACGCTTCGTCTAGCGCATAAGGATTAAACTTCTCCCACTCATGCTGCTGAAGAAACTCAAGAATATATTGCTCTTGTAGCACATACTTCAAATTCCAATTGCTAAAACGGAGCATGGTCACTTTTTCATAAGAAAGAAGCACTACATTTTTATGTCGCTTATCTTTTAAGATTTTTGCATAAAGGTGGTCAATATCGGCTTTTTCCCCTTCAAGGCATTGAAAAAAATAATCATTCCCATAAAACAATACGCCAAAAATATTATGACTACTATTGTGCAGTTGGGCTTCATACAAGATATCTAATAAGTCTTGTCGAATACTCGAAGGCTTAGAGTTTGTGGTGCTAGCATAGGTTAAGCGGATATAATTATGCATAGATACTATTTCCTTTATATCCTTATCGTTACCTAAGTTAGGGATTTAATACACAATATGGAAAGATAACTTTTAACCTGTTGGTTTAAGAATACTTGTCAAGATAACTTCTTGGGCTTGACTAATGGACAATATTACACCTTAACAGGGTATTACTACTCATAAAGTGTAACTCAATAAAGTACTATTAATACGAAACTGCTAAACTTCTTAGTACAACCTTTCAGTTAAAAATGATCCGCCTAAACCAACCTTAAATTTATTTTAAATCAGGCACTATTGGTTTGGAACGCTGCTTGATTCCATTGCACCCGCTTTTATAATGAACCTCACTTTAATTCTATCAATTGAAACTAATCAGCTATAACCATACAGCAGCATAATTGAAGACTAAAGGAACTAAATATATACCTGTTTTAATAGTAGCCCTCTTCATTACTTTTTCCTTGTCTAGTGAATTTGATCAAACTTATCACATCATATACAAGATGCCATACAGATAAAGCAATACTACATAGCTAGATAAAACTTGATAAACAGGCATAAAAAAACCCTTAACCATTGCTAGCTAAGGGTTTTTGCTTGATATACCAGTATGTTGCGGTATATCAATTTAGGTATATGGTGGAGATGGCGGGAGTTGAACCCGCGTCCGCCAGCACTACGCCCACGAATCTACATGCTTAGTTATCGTCTATTGCTTTAACCGCTAACAGCCCAACGAACAGGACGTTAGAAGCGATTCCCTAAGTTTGATACCATGTCACGGGACATTACACGGTACGGATCTGTGTGCGTGCGCTTCGGTCGGTCTCACTAGCCACAGATAACTGGTGGGACGGACAAGCAGCCCTTAGGCTGCTAGAGCGTAGGTTTCGTCGTTTGCGACTATTAAAATGCAAAATTGATTTACGAGAGATAATGCGCTCTCGGCATGCATCATTGAGTTTCATCACCAGCGTCGAAGCCAGAACATCCCCAAATAGCAACACGGATTATAGCAGGTTACTGGTATTAGTGCTATTTAGTTCACTAATCAATAACATATCAGGTTAATGCCGTGTTAAGTATATAATGTGGCACATGACAAAAATTTCAAGTAGGACAGTCAGGTAAAATGGATTATTTACTCGCGCTAGATCAGGGTACCACGTCAAGCCGCGCTATTATTTTTGATTCTAAAGGCCACATTAAGGCCAGCGCACAACGCGAAATTAGCATTAAAACGCCCCATGCAGGCTGGGTAGAACAAGATGCACAAGAGTTATGGAATACCCAAATTGGGGTGGTACAGCAAGCCATGGCAGCGGCTGGTCTACTCGCTCAGGATATCGCAGCCATTGGCTTAACCAACCAGCGTGAAACCACTATCGTCTGGAATAAAAAATCTGGCAAACCGATTGCGCCAGCGATTGTGTGGCAAGACAGACGCACAGCCGAATGGTGTGAACAACAGCGTCAGTTAATGGATGAGTGTGCCTTACACAAAACGACAGGCCTGCGGCTTGACCCTTATTTTAGTGCAGGTAAATTAATCTGGATTTTAGAACAAGTGCCCAATGCCAGAACGCTCGCCGACCAGGGGGATTTGGCATTCGGAACGGTAGATAGCTGGTTAATCTGGAACTTAACTCGTGGTGAACAGCATGTCATTGATATGAGCAATGCTTCACGTACGTTGTTGATGGACATTCAAACCCAGAGCTGGGATCAAGGTTTACTGGATTATTTTAATATTCCAGTAAGCGTTCTGCCCAAAATCGTGCCTTCAGGTGGCTTAATTGGCTATACCGCCGATGGCTTGCTGGGCCGTAAAGTGCCCATATGCGCGGCCATTGGCGACCAGCAATCAGCATTGTTTGGCCAAGGTTGCTTTAAAGCAGGTCTAGCCAAAAACACTTACGGTACGGGCTGCTTTATGCTCATGAATACTGGCAGTGCAGTGAAATATAGCCAGCACCAGCTATTGTCTACGTTGGCGTGGCAAGCACCCAATCAGCCACCGCAATATGCACTGGAAGGCAGTGTGTTTATGGCAGGTGCTATTGTGCAGTGGTTACGTGATGGCTTAGGCATTATTCAAAAAAGTAGCGATGTGGAAACCTTAGCCAAACAGGTAAAAGACACTGACGGTGTGATCATGGTACCAGCGTTTACAGGGCTTGGCGCGCCCTATTGGGATAGTGACGCACGCGCCATGTTAACAGGCATGACACGTGGTACCAATCGCTGCCATATTGCGCGGGCGGCACTTGAAGCCATTGCCTTTCAGGTGGCAGATGTATTGGTTTCCATGCAGCAAGATGCCCCAACTCCGTTAACAG
>JAEWKT010000052.1 GCA_023393635.1 Pseudomonadota bacterium | reverse complement strand
GAATAATGTTTTCAGGGTGCTGCTGGCCTTCATGCAATAAGTTGCTGCAACGCGCCCGATGCACAATTAAACCACGACGGGTTAAGTGGCCTTTAATGGGATCATCTAAAAGTGGGGTGCAACAATTGGCATAACGCACTTCAATGCCATCGGTGCCACGAATCAGTTGTTTTGAATGGTGAGGGTGCTGGGGGGTTTGATCGGCAAACAAGCGTGAGGCAACCAGTTGGGGCAGTAGATCACCCAAGGCAATTTGTTCAAATAATTGTTCTTTATTATGAATATGCCGCCAGTTTAACAAGTCTTGCCAGTGCTGTAGGCTGAGGTCGGCCACGGTATGATTATACAGTTTTAAGGCACGACTTAAGGCTTGTTGTCCCACCATGCGCTGCTCGTCAATATCTTGATCACGCAAAATAGTTTGAATGGATCGGCGTGCTTTTTGTGTATTTACAAAGCTAAGCCATTCTGGGTTAGGTGTGGCCAGCACATCAGTGATGACTTCCACCACCTGACCACTGGTAAGCAAGGTGCTTAAAGGCTTGGTACAGCCATCAATTTTGGCACCAATGGCATGGTTACCCAAAAACAAACTGGCTGCATAGGCAAAATCGACCACTGTTGCACCGCGTGGCAACTCGTGAATATCACCATCAGGCGTGGATACCAGTATTTTTTCCCGATGCAAATAATCGAGTAGTGAGCTTAATGTGGTTTTGGCACAATCACGGTCAATGAGATCACCCAAATTGGCCAATGAGGCCTGAATAGCAGAACGACTGGCTTGTGGAGCAGCATCACCTAAGACCACGCCAAGACGTGCTGCTTCGCGCATGCGTGGCGTCTGTAAGCTTAAGTCCAGGGTGGTCACTTCACCGCGCATGGTGATATTTAAGGCCTGGTGTCCACCAGGTAGCGGATTACGAATATGATCTTCTAGTTTTAAGACATGAAAATTTTGTTTTAAATAATCAGAGAGCTGGTCGCAGGCCGCCACGGTATCCAGCACAATATCAAATGCATGAAAATGAATAAGTGAGTTTAAATCGGTTTTATTTTTAAAAAAGCGTTGAAATAATTGAATGTTATTATTTTTTTCTTCTACACAGCCTTGCAGGTTTAAATTTTTGATAATTTTATTAAGACGTTCTGACCAGACTTTTTGGTAGGTACTGCGCTGGGTGCGGGTAGATTGCAGTGCTGCTTCAATTCGGGTAAATAATGCAGGATCCAGGTTTTCATAACACAGGAGTTCAAGTTGATCGGCAATGCCATTCATGCCTACCAACCGTGCGATAGGCAAAAAGATATCGTAAGTTTCTTTGGCAATACGCTGGCGTTTTTCGGGGCGTAGGGCTTCTAGCGTGGACATATTATGTAAACGGTCAGCCAGTTTAATAATAATGACACGTGGGTCGTGTAAGGTCGCCAGCAGGATTTTGCGAAACGAGGCGGCTTTATTGTGCTGTTTGTCTTTGGAAATGGTGAGTTTGGTAACACCATCCACCAGCTCTGCGACGGTTGTACCAAAACGGGTTGCAATTTCATCTTTGCCAATAATGGTGTCTTCAATGACATCGTGCAGTAGGGCAGCCATCAGGCTATCGGCGTCAAGGCGCATTCTGCCCAAAATACAGGCCACTTCAATAGGATGAATAATATATGGCTCACCACTTTTGCGCACCACGCCGTTATGGGCCTGATCGGCAAACTCACAGGCGGCAATCACCCGCTGAATATATTCAGGCGTTAAATAAGTGGCTAAAATGTCGGCAAGTTCTTGCTGGGCATGACGAATAACGTCGCCTTGCATAGTCTGGTTCCTAAATTAATCAATGGGGTTTAAACTTCTACTCAAAAGCAAAACGCGAGCCTTGTCAATCAATAAATGGCTTATTTATAATAACTAAAGCATTTCAATGAAAAAAGGCCTGATTATTGATGAAATCAGACCTTTTTTATAATATTTCAAGCACGCTGTTTGCGTTTAAAGTCAGATACTGCGCCTATTAAAAGCTAAAGGTATCCAGATTTAAAGCAGGGGCAAGTGCTAGGTCAAGGCTAGACGGTTGCAGGTTCTCGTCTTTTTGCTTGAGAATGTCACGAGTCACATGGCCTTCTGCAATTTCGCGCAGTGCCATCACCGTTGGCTTGTCATTTTCCCAAGGCAGGGTAGGTTCGCTAATACCACGAGCCAGCTGACGCGCACGCTTCGCTGCGACCAGAACCAGTTCAAAACGGTTATCTACTGCATCTAAGCAATCTTCTACAGTTACGCGTGCCATTTTAGGTTCTCGTTTAAAGTGAATAAGTTAAGCTTAAAAGCCTTGATAGACCGAAAATTATACCGCTAAAGCGCGCCAAGCTCAAGGTTATTTCAGTTGGATACTGCCAATTGCTTCAACCACTATTTGGCTTTGACCAGCCTGTATTGGGGCAGGCGAAGAAGCTGTTGCTGCGGCATCGGCTGTCACCATGGCACTTTGGTACATAATGGGTTGAGTGGTTTGGGTATTACTTAAAATTTTAAACTTCACCAAGTCATAGTTAGACGACTGCCAGGCTTTTTGGGCAATAGTTGCCCGTTGCTGAAAAGTTTTTGATACTTCGGTAATTAATTGATTTTCAACTTGTTCACGCTGCTGGGTCGACACTTGAAACTGCAGGGATTGCAGCATGAGCTGGTCTTGCAATATACCCAGTAGCTCACTGACCGCTTTTAAATCGGTACTTTTTAGAATCACTTCAGCGTGGGTTGACCAACCTGTAATCCGTTGACTGTTATTATAAATGGGTGAGGTACTTTGTTGACCTGAACTCACTTTAACGCTTGGATATTTTTTAGCAATTTCAAAAGCAGTGCTTAACTTTTGCTGAATCAGGGTATTTAATTGCTGTGGGTTGGTGGCTTGTTGTTGCGTATACAGAATTGCCACCGCTTCATCATTGTTGACTTCATGCCGTGCTTGGGCTTGTAGCTCAATAATACGTTGCTCGGCCTGTTTGGAGGAAGTACAGGCCGTTAAGCCCAGACCTAAGCTGCTCATTAAAACGAAAGCTGTGGTATAAAATTTTAAAGGCATGTGATCAATCCAGACCATGATGAATAAAAGATGAATAAAAAATGCCATCAGCTAAGGCGATGGTATTTGAGCTTATACGTTATTTGGACGTTTTGCATTCACTTTAATGCAGACTGCTTATAGATGTTGCAACCTAGCTCATATCTAATAGTTATTAACTGTCTGCGCTACGTGGTTTTGCATTGGGTTTTCTAGGTCGTTTGCTTTTTTTTGCCTTTGGTTTGTCAGTACGTGCATGATCTGCTGCTTTGCCATTGGCATCCTTTTTCTTGTTGCGTGTTCCATTGCCTGTGGCTTTAGGTGCAGCAGTTTTCTGAGCATTACTTTTCGGAGTGGCAGGACTATGAGCATTTTTAGAAGCAGGCGTATCATTGCGGCGTGGTGCTTTTTGGCGCACAACACGGCCCTGCGCGGTCAGTTGTTTGACCAGGGCAAAGTCAATTTTACGATCTTCCAGATGGACTGCCAGTACTTTAATACGTACCTGATCCCCTAAGCCAAAACGCTGGCCAAGATGCTGACCCACTAAGCTCTGGCTTGAGGCATCAAATACAAAGTAATCTTCACCCAACTGGCTGATGTGCAACATGCCATCAACGTATAAATCATTGAGGGTCACAAACAGGCCAAAGTCAGTTACCGTGGTAATGGTGCCGTCAAACTCTTCGCCCACATGCTGGAGCATATAGTTGCATTTAAGCCAGCTCATCACACTGCGCGAGGCTTCATCGGCCCTACGTTCAGTTTGTGAGTAATGCTCACCCGCTGCGCTCAGTGCCTCACCTTCTAACACATTGGGTTTTTTCTTCAAAAACGCTTTAATGGCACGGTGTAACAGCAGGTCAGGATAGCGGCGAATAGGCGAGGTAAAATGCGTATAAGCATCGTAGGCCAGACCATAGTGCCCCAGATTTTTTGGCCCGTAATAGGCTTGCATCATTGAGCGTAATAACACCGCATGAATACTGGGCGCATCAATGCGATCAGCAGTTTTTTCAATAATATACTGATAATCTTTTTGCGTGGGTTGCTCTGGAAAATCAAAGCCCAGCAAGCGCACATAATCACGCACTTTTTGCACACGACTTGGCTCAGGTGCTTCATGATTACGGAACAAAATGGGCAAATCGTTAGTTATGGCCAAATCGGCAGCACAAACGTTGGCCAGCAACATACATTCTTCAATTAAGCGATGTGCATTGTTACGGGTGCGCGGCAAAATTTCCTTAATCGCACCCAGTTCATCAAAGGTCATATAGGTTTCAATGGTTTCAAACTCCATGGCACCACGTTCCTGACGGGCTTGCAGCAAGGTTTGAAACAGTTGAAACAGGACATTTAATGATTTATGCACAGGGGCATTGTTTGGCACGGCATCAGTTTGCCCAGCCAGATAGTCTGCCACTTGGGTATAGGTTAAACGCGCTTGCGAATGCATGACAGCGGGATAAAATTCATAGCCTGTGACACGGCCTAAACGCGATAATTTGATGTCGCAGACCATACATAAGCGGTCAACCTCTGGTTTAAGGGAACATAAACCATTGGATAGTGCTTCGGGCAGCATGGGAATCACATGGTTTGGAAAATATACCGAGGTGCCCCGTTCTTGCGCGTCATCATCTAATACGCTACCAATTCTGACGTAATGACTCACATCAGCAATGGCCACCACCAGGCGATAACCACCACCGCTGCGTTTTTCAGCATAGACAGCATCATCAAAATCACGTGCATCTTCGCCATCAATCGTCACTAACGGCAAATCACGCAGATCAACACGGTTTTGACGTTCACTGGCACCTGGTTCTGCAAAGCGTTCGGCTTCGGCCAAGGCCTCATCGCTAAACTCAAATGGCAAGTCAAAATCCAGCACCGTGGCTGGAATAATAAGCTGGCTATCGGCTTTGTCAGCCAGATTGGCAATAATATGCCCATTGGCAAACTCATCACGGGTTGGCCAGTCATCAATGGCAATTTGGGTGGAATCACCTGCCTTTAAACCCGCTTCGGTCACTTGTTCAGGCTCTAGGGCAATGGGTTGGTGACTATTGGGCGGTGCAGGTTGAACAAAAAACTCACCTTCATGCTCGATCACTTTGCCAATCAGTTCTTTTTGCCTGCGTTCAGTCACTTCAACAATAAAGCCAGTCATACGGCCACGGCGATCAGTACCGTTTTGACGCACTTTGACGATGTCACCATTAAACACCAGTCGCATTTCACGTTCTGGCAGGAAAATATCCATCTGGTCATCAAGCACGACAAATCCAAAACCTTTGGGGTTGCTTTGCACTTTGCCTGTGAGTAAGTCTTCATCAGTGGCGATGCGAAACAACACAGGATAGCCAGACGAACGGATGAGCTGGCCATCACGAACCATCGCACCAAGGCGACGGCTTAGGGCTTCAATAGCGTCAGGATGATCAAGCTTGTATTCTTCTACAAGCTCAGCATGGGAAAGGCCGTCATTTTTTGCGGCAATGGTTTGTTGAATTAATGTTCTACTTGGAATAGGGGCGTCATAGCGTTCAGCTTCGCTTGCGGCATCTGGGTCTTGCCAGTTCATAAGTTCTCTTTTTTACTCTTAAGCATTAAAAATTGTTGGTCGATCTAACATACACTAAAATGCTGTCTTTTAAGTGACAAGTTGCAGTTTGTTGTATTAATCATGGTTTTATATGGTGTCGTACTAGTAAAATTCAAGCAGATTGCGTGGTTTTGTGTTGGTCAGGGTTTTATTCGCTAAGAAGCACAAGGGTTTTGCTTGACGCTATAAACAATTATCCATAAACTAGCGCACCTAATATGCGGATATGGCGGAATTGGTAGACGCGCTAGTTTCAGGTATTAGTGTCGCAAGACGTGGAGGTTCAAGTCCTCTTATCCGCACCATATTTGATTGCCTGATTTATAAAACAGGGAATTCAGAAATTTCTTAAAAGCCTTGGTATATGAGTATCAGGGCTTTTTTTTGCTACAGGGATATGATATAGGCCATCCCAATATTTATAATTTCCCATAGGGTTAATTAATCAGGCTAATTCTTTAATTGCATTAGGATTTTGAATGCATAACTTTATTAGCGTTTTTGCTGCTCCTGATGGGTTACGTTTTCCTTGCTCCCATGCTTCAAGTGTTCTTCGGGAAATATTCAACATTTTAGCAAATTCAACCTGAGTCAAATTTACTTTCCTACGTGCTAAAGCGACATCCGTTTCTGTGATAACAGATACTTTAGCAGGTGTGTTAGCAAGCATTTGTTTGATGCCAACCAGTAACTCTTCATTTAAGTCACGGGTAGCTTCGAAAGATGCTAGTTCTTTATCAGTCAAAACTGTCATTGAGTAGCTCCACTAATTGCTTTAGCGTCTTTTTATCAAGCTGTTTGATATTAGACTTGCTGTAAAGCGTAAGTAACCATATCTGACCACTGGCTAGTCTATTGTAATAAATTACTCTTACGCCTCCACTTTTCCCTTTACCACCGCTTGACCATCTAACCTTTCTAATACCACCTGCTCCTGGTTCAACATCTCCAGCGTCAGGGTTTGCTGCAATAAAAACTTTGAACTCTTCATATTCTTGTTGAGTCCAGTACAAAAAGCAGTATTTAGAAAAATAGTCCGTTTCAAATACAGTATACATCACGAACCTTGTACTACTTTGTCGTACTTAGTTTAATATTCTATTGGAGTAAAGCCAAGGTAAATTTGATTCCCTGAGTTATATAAAGTAATTCAGAGAAATCCTAAAAGCCTTGATATGTGAGTATCAGGGCTTTTTTGTGTTCTGTTGCCTTGCAATTGTCTCTAAACTTAAATTAAAAACGATGCAATTAGCATTAATCCCGTAAATACTGAAAACAAGCTTAATAACACAGGTAAGTTAACTGAATAGCCTTCTATCATTTCAGCGGCAGTGAGTGAGCGTAGCGCAATTTTATATTGATACACCGACCACAAACTAATGATTAAGCCAAAGCTAATCACAATAATACTGAGCCAAAAATTAAAGTGAATTTTATTCGCATAGCGTACTGGATCAATAAAGTGAACTAATAAAGTTGACTTTTCAATTAAAAAACCAAAAGCCATTAACGCCAAACTACTGCGATTCCATGCCAGCAATGTTCTTTCCAGTGCCAGTAACACTCTTGGATCCTGCAAATTGGACATCAGTTTTAGCCTATGATTGAAAGTAGTTTAAAGGCAGTTTTAAATAACATTGTCCATTGCTTTCAGGCTTGGGAAAATGTCCTGCATTCATGTTAATTTGAATGGCTGGCAAAATCAGTTTTGGCATTGCCAAGCCAGCATCACGCTGTTCACGCATACGTACAAACTCGGCTTTAGCAGTGTGCATGTTTAAGTGAGTGTTATGCTGTTTTTGCTCGCCAATAGTGGTGCTACATTGATAATGCTGACGATTTTCTGGTTTATAGTCATGGCATAAAAATACACGGGTTTGATCGGGCAATTGATACAGTGCTTGAATAGAGTCATATAATGCATTGGCATTGCCTTTGGGGAAGTCGCAGCGTGCTGTGCCGTAATCGGGCATAAATAGCGTATCTCCCACAAATACGGCATCACCAATTACATAGCTTAAGCAAGCAGGCGTATGTCCAGGCGTTGGTATGTTATAGGCCTGTATAGAACCAATCATAAAGGGTTCATGGTCATCAAATAAATAATCAAATGCCTGAGCCAAACCTGTTGCTTTAGCATCCATATGATAAATAGTGGCAAAGGTGTCTTGCACTGTTGCAATTTGATGGCTCATGGCGATTTTACCACCAAGCTGAGCTTTTAAGTATTGTGAGGCGGTTAAATGATCAGCATGCACATGGGTTTCCAAAATCCACTCAACACTTAAATGGTTGGTGCGCACAAAATCAATCATGGCATCGGCGCTTTTGGTATTCGTGGTGGCTGAGGCTGCATCATAATCAAGGACGCTATCAATAATGGCACAATGCCTAGTTGCTTCGTCAATCACCACATAACTAAACGTATTGGTGGCTTCATCAAAAAAGTCATGGACTTGTGGTGTTTGTATAAATGCGGCCTGCTTATTTTGAATATCAGTCATTTTAGTTTCTGCCTATAGTTTTAGCATATAAAAACATGCCTGCAAACATCGCAACAATAAAGTATAAAGCCTGGTAATAACCTAAACCAATTAGGGTTAGCGCAGGTGCTGGGCAAATGCCTGCTACTCCCCAACCCATGCCAAACAATAGCGCGCCCCATAATAGTTTTGAGTCAAGCTGACGTACAATTGGCAAATCAATGGGTTCATTAAAAAACGTTTTTTGCCTTTTTAACGCATATTGAAAGGGGATAAAAGCCACCAAAATAGCGCCACCCATGACAAATGCCAAACTTGCATCCCAATGACCCATAATATCTAAAAAATCCAGAACTTTTTTAGGGTTAGACATGCCAGAGAACATCAGCCCAATTGAAAATAAACCACCCAATAACAAGGCCAAAACATTTTTAAGCATCATCGTATTTGTCATGTTTAAGCGCCTGTCAGTAAATGGCGCATCACATATACTGTGGCAATGCCTGCCAGCATAAATATCGCGGTGGCAAACATAGAACGTGGCGATAGGCGACTGATACCGCAAATGCCGTGTCCACTGGTGCAGCCAGAACCCATGCGTGTGCCAAAGCCCACCAGTAAGCCAGCAATAACCAGTAACATGGGATCAGCACTGAGGGTTATTTCAGTCTGCACGGCAACATGATAAAAAAAGGGCGTTACGGTCAAACCCAGCACAAACCAAAGGGCAGGCCCTTTAAAGCCTTCTTTTAAAGTTAAAGTCTGGTAAATTAAACCGCTGATCCCTGCAATGCGTCCGTGAATGAATAAATAGCCCACCACTGATACACCAAGCATTAGCCCGCCAAGAAACGCTATAAGGAAATCATGCATGATCAGCACCATTAATTTATTTAATTATATTATATAAAAATATATAATTAGTGAGTAGCTCATTTGTAAAATAAGTTTTAAGCAGACAAAAGGTAGATTGATGACTGATGAACAAAGTCCAAATATGGAAAAAGACTGGTTAGCCCTACGTGATCAAGCGGCTGAGGTATCAAGCATACTCAAGCAGTTGGCCAATCAGGATCGCTTATTGATTTTATGCCAGCTTGCCCAGCAAGAATGTAATGTGTCAGAAATTGAGCAACTGACGGGTATTGTGCAGCCAACATTGTCGCAGCAGTTAACCATTTTAAGGCGTGCCAAAATGGTAGTGACGCGGCGTAGTGGCAAGCAAATTTATTATTCCATTGAAGACCAACGGTTAATGCGCTTATTACAAACCTTGTATCAGTTGTATTGTGAATAAGGATGCACTGCTGCACGCTAAAGTATTTAAAGCGATATGAATTTTGTCATATTAAAATTGAGACAAAGTCTAAAATAGGGTTAAGATATAGACAGCAGACAAGGTAGTCGGGCTGCTAGTATCTGTATAAGTAATTAAATATGTTGCATGAGGCAATGCAATGGATGACGGAGTCATAAAATGATAAGTAAGAAATTGATGGGACAGATGATAGGTGCAGGCGTGGTAGTACTGGCACTGGCTGGTTGTGATAAAAAACCAGAACCAATGAAAACTACCAGCACAGAAACCATTCAGGCCACTCAAGCTGTTGATAGTGGTCCTAAAACAGAAAATGATTTATATATTGAGCGACTAAATACCGATGTAACGATCGAAAATCCTGATGCTTTACTGGATGCGGTGTACACGGACACAGCAATAAAAAAATAAGAGTGCATTTTTTTTAGCCAGTTAAGTGAAAAAAACCACTTTTTTGCCAGAAAAGCGGGTTTTAAGGCGAGTGCGGTTGAATATTAAGCAATTGGAACTTGCTCATTGGGCAAGCTTTTTGTAAGATGGCGATCTTGTCGGTGAGGTGGCCGAGTGGCTTAAGGTACTCCCCTGCTAAGGGAGCGTAGGCTTAACCCCTACCGAGGGTTCGAATCCCTCCCTCACCGCCATTTTATTTTTCATGTTATTGATGCGTTGTTTAATAAAGCGACACTCAATACACAAATAAATGAAATGGCTTGACGAGGCGCAAAATGAACTTTAAAATGCGCCACACAAAACGACGCGCCCATAGCTCAGCTGGATAGAGCACTTGGCTACGAACTAAGGGGTCGGGAGTTCGAATCTCTCTGGGCGCGCCATTGTTTTGTTACACATCCTGAATGTGTAATCATTAGTTTAAAATATATAATAAAATTAATTTCTATCTGCTATTTTCTCAGAATTTTTATATTACCTCATCTAACTTTAGCTTTTGCTAAATATTATTCGTTGCTATTAAAAATCAAGCTTAACGCCGCATTGATAATATTGCGCTATTTTAAATGCAAATGTATTCAATTCCTATGAATCCTTAAGTAATATAAGAACATGATCAACGCTCTCTAAAATCTATCAAATTTGCCTATCTATTTATTGCTTTGATTTAATAAACAATCAGATATATTTTTCCAAAATTTAAAAATAGTATGTAAAACGTTGCTAATTTTTATAGGGCTAATCACAGCTTTTCATTACTCATTTAGGTATGATGGGCGTTAAAATAAGCCTTAATGATAGGTATATCAACGTGATGATGAATAAAACAATAGCCATGAGTAGTGCTGTGGTGGCATTGGTGGGTGCCAGTTGGGTTGGCACCATATGGTATAGCAGCCAACAGTTTGAACCACGATATCAGCATGTCATTAAGCAGTTTAATCAAAATACCTTAAGCCCTGTGTCGTTTAAATTAACTTCATTTCAACGTGGCTTTTTTCAAAGCCGTGCAAACTGGGAGCTGAGCTTAAACACCGACCCATGCCAGCCCAAAAAAATACTGGTGCTGACAGGTTATGATGTGATTCAGCATGGTTTTGTGCCGTCATTAGGCTGGGCCAGCATTCACACGCATGTGATATGGCCTGATGCGATTGATAGCCAATTAAAACAGGTATTTGCGCAGCGTGAAGCGTTGTCTATTTATTCCAAAGTAAGCTTTTTGGGTAATGTAACTACCAGCATCAAAAGCCCAGCAGCAAATTGGCAAGGTCGCTTGCTACAGGTCAACTGGCAAGGCTTACACGGTAAAATAAAATTTTTAGACAATAACCAGCGGGTTAAGTTTGATATTCGTGCTCCAAAAATCACTGTAAATCAGCAAGATTCCAGCAGCCAATTACTGACGGTGAGCGATCTTCGCTATTCTGGCAATCAGCAAACCAAACCGTCATTATTGCCACTGGGTAAAACGATGTTTTCTATTGACCAGTTGCAAACAGGTCGTACTGAGAGCCAGCTTAGCCTGAATGATATTCAATTTGAACGCAAAAACCAGCTCAATCAGCAGCAAATACGCGCTAACCTGAACTATCGTATCGGGAAAATTAAACTTAATAAACAAACAGTAGGTGATTTTGAGGCGGATATTTTGCTTGAGCATATTAGTGAGCAAGCCGCACAGCAAACCTATCAGGCCTTCAGCCAGTTGCAGCAGCAATGTAGGCCAAGCCGCCAGGAAATGATGCAGGCATTTTCTCCCTTGTTAAATCAGGGTTTTCGGTTGCGCTTAGAGGATGCCACTTTAAATGCCTTTGGCGGTATTGCACAGGCGACGGCACTAATAACCATGCCAGCCACATCATCGGCCGCTCAGCAGACACCTGAAGCTCTGTTACAGCAATTGTCGGCAAGTGGGCGTCTTCGGGTGTCCGAGCAGCTATTAACGGGTGCCATTGAAACCAATAGTGCGCTTAAAGGACAGCCTGCTAGTCAAGCAGAAACTGCGCAATTTGTGCAAATGCTAACGCAAGGCCTATTAGAGCAGGGTTATTTAGTAAAAACCTCCACAGGATATCAGGCAGCTTTGGCAATACAGCAAGGACAAACCAGTATCAATGGCAAGGCAATTGCTGATTTACCGCTACGTCATTCGGCAAGAGCTAATGCTGACAATGTTGAAACACCTGCAAGGAATACGCTTGAAGAAAGCAGCACAACCAATTGAACAATAAAAAAGCTCAGTGAGGACACTGAGCTTTTAAGTAGCGTGTCATAGGCAGCTTAGCTGACATGAATACCAAACAGGCCCAGTGCTTCTTCAGTCCCAAAGCGATACTGCGCATTACAAAACTGGCAATCCATTTTAATTTCGCTTTGTTCGGTCAACAGCTCTTGCACCGAATCCTGCCCAATTTGTAGTAGTGCTTGTTCACAGCGTTCACGTGAACAGGTGCAACCAAAGGCCAGTTGATCGGCTTCTGGTAAACGTACGTCTTCTTCATTATATAAACGATATAAAATTTCTTTAGCTGGCAAATAAATCAGCTCATCGGCTTTGAGGGTGCTGGTTAGTAAGCTCAAGCGTGGCCATAAGTCTTCATCCACCTGAGTTTGCTCTTCGTCATTGCGCGGCAATAATTGAATGAGCAAACCACCTGCCTGCTTACCATCACACGCCAGGCTCAGCCGTGTTGGAATTTGGGCAGATAAATCATAATACTGCATTAAACAACCTGCCAGACTGCTAGCTTCTAATGGCACGATGCCTTGATAGCGTTCACCTTTTTCAGGTTCAATATTAATAAACAGCACACCATCTTTAAGGGTGCCCAACGCCACATCGCCATTTTCGGCTTCTTGCAAAATTGGATCATCTTGCCACTCTGCCAGTGCGCGGATTTCACCCAGATGGTTGCATTCCGCCATGGCCCATTTGAGCAAACCAGTGCCTTGAATCTGCAAGCTTAAGCGGCCTTTAATTTTTAGGGTGCTTGACAACAAAGCACTGCCTGCCAAAAGCTCGCCTAGCAATAGCTGAATGGCCTTTGGGTAGTCACGCTGTTTTAAAATGGTTTTGAGTGCAGCATCTAAATGCACTACTTCACCGCGTACGGGACTATGTTCAATAAAAAAGCGTTGGCGAATATCGGTCATAAAAATTTCTCCACTTAGAGGCATAATTGGAGCTATGCTGATAAAAATCAAGTCGGCATGATCTTGCTTTTGCAACGATGAAGCGCGTTAAGTGAAATACAGCAGTTAATGTTGCTCATCTAAGCCATGATTTTCTTAATCAGGGTTTTCTGAACCATGATTTTCTGAATCGGGATCTGCCAAGCCATGGCTTAAGTTGACATCCATTTTACGTTTAGCCGCTAACATGTCGCTATCAAACAAGCTTTCTAGCTCCACCATGGCGGCGCGGTTGGTTTCCATTAGCTGCTTTTCATCGGTATAAATGGTTTGCTGGCGGCGCAATAAGGCTTCGTCATAATTCCTGAAGATTTCAATGTCATCATAGGCTTTTTTAGGCTCAATGCCCAAGTTGATGAGTGCTTCATAAGACATACCCAGCGCGGATAAATAAGTTTCACGCCAGATATGTTCAACCCCTGCTTCACGCAAGCGATAAACATGCTGCCGATCACGGGCACGGGCTAAAATTTTAATATGCGGGTAGGTGCGCTTAATATATTTGGCCAGCTGAATCGAATCTTCAACATGATCTAGTGCCAAAATAAATAATCTGGCGTTGGCAATACCCGAGGCGCGTAATATTTCAGGATTTTTGGGATCACCATAATACACTGCATTACCAAATTTACGCACAAAGTTAACCTGATTGATATTTTTGTCTACGGCAGTAAATTCAATATTATGAATGCGTAGCAAGCGGCCAACAATTTGTCCAATACGGCCAAAACCTGCAATGATCACTGCATGCTGATGGTCTGGGATATGGTCAAACTTGGGCGATGTGGCATGCTTGTTAAAGAGCGGCTCACCCCATTTTTCTAATACAAAAAATGCCAGTGGTGTAAGTATCATGGATAGCGTGACAATCAGGGTTAAGGGGTCGGCAATATGTTGTTCCAAAATGCGGTACTGGGTGGCACTGCTAAACAATACAAAAGCAAACTCACCGCCTTGCGCCAGCGATACCCCAAGCCGAATACTGGTAGACCAGCGATAGCCTGACAAATGCCCAATCACGGCCAATACTAAAAATTTGACCAGCAGCAAACCCAGTGCACCGCCAATAATAATCCAGGGCATATCGCTTAATAAATTAAGCTGAACAGTCATGCCAACGGTCATAAAAAACAAGCCCAGCAACAAGCCTTTAAATGGCTGAACACTGGCCTCTAATTCATGCCGATACTCAGAATCAGCAAGCAACACGCCCGTTAAAAATGCGCCGAGGGTGGTGCTAATCTCAAGCAGATTCATGAGCTGCACCACGCCCAGCACAATAAATAACGCAATGGCAGTTAATAATTCGCTGGCACCACTTTTGGCCACAAAGCGAAAAAATGGCCGCATGATATAGCGACTAAATAAAAATAAGCCTGAAAATGTGGCCACCACCGCGGCAAAGTAGGCAATGCCATGATGGGCGCCGTCTACGCCACTCAGCAATGGCAATAATGCCAGTAGCGGAATAATAGCCATGTCCTGAAACAGCAAAATGGCAAATGCTTGGCGACCGTGGGTACTGACCAGTTGTTTTTTTTCTGCCAAAAGCTGCAATACAAAGGCGGTAGAAGAAATGGCGAGGCCAAAACCAATAATCAGACTGGCATTAATACTTAACCCCAAAACCAGCCAGCTAAATGCCATAAATACCAGGGCAGTCGCACCCATTTGCAGACTACCCATGACAAAAATAGAGCGCCTTAATTGCCATAGGCGTTGCGGCCTTAATTCCAGACCAATTAAAAACATCAGCATGATGACGCCGTATTCGGCCAACTGCATGATGGATTCGGTGTTATTTTCAATTTTTAAAACATAAGGGCCAAGTAAAATGCCAGTGAGCAGATAGCCCAGTACCGTGGCTAAACCAAAGCGTTTGCCTAAAGGTACCAGCAGTAGCGCAGCCCCTAAAAAAATAGTGACTTGTAATAATAGTGGCATGGGCATCACAACAATAAATTAAGCATTTGAGCCATAGAATAGCTGATCATATTATCCCAAATTAATAAAATCACGTGGGCTGTATGTTAATTAGGCTGGTATAAAATTCAATTTAATTCTTGTGCGTCTATATCAATAGAACAGCGGATCTGGCGTCGCTCGGGCAGCTTACAGACCTGCAACCACCATTGACCCAATAATTGATGTAAGACGCGTCGATCCACACAAAATATAAGCGCATGACCCCTAAAGACGCCCGCACGTTTTTCCATGGGTGCAGGCACTGGCCCCCATACTTCCAATTGCTTGGCTTGCGGCTGCGCATATAACATGGCCAAAATCTGCTGCAAAAACCCCAAGGCTTTCTCAGACTGCATGGCTTCAGCACGAATAAGCGCGGTATAGCGATACGGCGGCAGCAACATGGCTTTGCGTTCGGCCAGACAGGTCTTGGCAAAGGCAGCATAGCCTTCATGAATTAGCGTTTGTAATAAGGGGTTTTCTGGCTTGAAGGTTTGAATAAGCACCAAACCTGCTTTTTGGCCACGACCTGCACGACCTGCGACTTGCAAAATTAATTGTGCGGTGCGCTCTGGGGCACGAAAGTCCACGTTTAAAAATCCACCATCGACATCCAGAATCGCCACCAAGGTAACATAAGGAAAGTGATGACCTTTGGCCAGCATTTGTGTGCCCAGTAAAATGGCGGCTTTTTCTTCATGTGCACGGGCATAAATACGTTCCCAACTGCCCACACGGCTGGTGCTGTCACGGTCTACGCGTAAAATATCGGTATCGGCAAATAGCTCTTTTAAGCCTTCTTCAACCCGTGCGGTGCCCATGCCAGTTGGGGTAAGGGTGTTGCATTGGCACGATGGACACGCCTGCGGCAACCGACTTTGATAGTTGCAATGGTGACAGTGCAAATGTGAGGACGGCTGATAATGCACGGTTAGGTGCGCATCACAGCGTGGGCAATCAGCCTGCCAGGCACATTGCGGGCATAGCAAAATGGGTGCATAGCCACGACGGTTTAAAAAAATCAGCACTTGTTCTTGTTTGGCTAGACGCTGCTTAATGGCCTCAATTAAATCACGTGCCAAACCATGCTCACGCGTTTGTTTTTTGAGGTCAATGAGTTGAATTTTGGCCAATGCGGCACTGCCCGCGCGTTTAGTCAGTTGCAAATGCAGCAGTTTATTCTCATTGACCAAATGTAGGCTTTCAAGGCAAGGGGTGGCCGAGCCTAAAATCACGGGGCAGGGGGTGGTTTGCGCACGCCGCAAGGCCACATCACGGGCATGGTAGCGAAAGGTGTCCTGTTGTTTAAAGGACACATCATGTTCTTCATCAATAATAATTAAACCCAAACGCGGCATGGGTGTAAATACTGCTGAGCGTGTACCAATCACAATCAGTGCCTGACCATTTTGTGCGGCCTGCCAGGCTTGTAAGCGGGTGACATCAGTCAGATTAGAGTGCATGGCAACCACATGACATTGAAAACGTGATTTAAAACGCTCAAGTGTTTGCGGTGTGAGGCCAATTTCTGGTACTAAAACCAGCACTTGCTGGCCAGCTTCCAGCACAGGCTGCATGGCTTGCAAATACACTTCGGTTTTGCCGCTGCCTGTTAGGCCATCGAGCAAAATACCTTTAAATTCGCCCAGGTATTTTTTGATTTCATCAATGGCATATTGCTGTTCACCATTTGGGGTGAGGGGCAATTCTGCCAGTGTCATACGGGGTGGCTGATGTTCAATTTTCTGTAAGAAACATTCTGCCATGCCTTTTTGTTCCAGGTTTTGCAGTTGTTTTTTACTGGCACCAAGCAAAATTAAAGCGGCTTCACTGGCACCTTGTTCATCATGTAAATTTAAAATATCAAAGGTTTCAAGTTGCTTGGGCGCACGTGTTAAAGCATTACGGTCAGCTTGTGCAGTCAGTCGCCAGTATTGCGCCAATAAATTAAGCGGACGACCCTGACGCAGTAAAGTGGGTAGTGCAGCACTGACCACTTCCCCAATAGGATAATGATAATAAGCTGCTGACCAGTGCATTAATTTTAAAATATTATCGGATAGCACGGCCTTTGCATCTAAAACGCTTTTAATATCTTTTAGTTTTTCAGGCAAAATATCTTGCCGCGTAGATTGACCCAAATACACCCCAACCAGTTCACGGCGCCCAAATGGCACGCACACCCGACTGCCTACCTCAAATGGCCACTGCTGCATTAAATGGGCTGGCACGCGGTAGCTAAAGATTTCAAACACTGGCACAGGCAGCGCAACATTAATAATAATGGTTTGGCTGGCTAATACCTCAATTGCCAAATTGGGCTGCATCTCTACCGTGCCTTTCGTGCCAATACTTTGAATGTCAGTACTGTCAGAAACAGTGGCTTTGGCAACGGTCACATCAGTAACAGCCTCGTTCAGGTCAGGGTCGTTAAAGTCCAAAATTGCGGCCTGCTGCGGCATCAAGACACATTATCCTTAAAAAGTACGGGTTAGGGTTTAATACATTCTATGCTGAACATGGCTTGGGTTGAAGTGGTTTAACCAGTTTGTCAGCCAAGTGGACAATCGGCTTGAAGCGGGGTTGATGCTGACATTTGATTTGTCTGGCTTTTTTTAATTTGTTTTTTATAAAGTGAATGACTTTCTATTTGCCTGCAAAGCCACCATAATCGGAACAGATTTTTAACGTCATTTTGAGCATTATTGCTATGCCTGCATATCAATTTACCGCAGTGGACAGCGGTGGTAAACAACATAAAGGCGTGATGGAAGGCGACTCTGCCCGTCAGATTCGTCAGCAGTTGCGTGATAAAAGCTGGATGCCAGTACTGGTAGAGCCTGTAGAAGAAAATAAAACCACCGAAAACGGCAAACGCTGGCTAAAAAAAGGCCTGAGTGCTTATGATCTGGCTCTGGTAACGCGTCAGTTAAGCGTGCTGATTGCCGCAGGTATTCCATTAGAAGAAGTATTACGCGCTGTGGCCAAGCAAACTGAAAAACGCCATGTGCAAAGTTTATTGTTGTCGGTGCGTGCCAAAGTCATGGAAGGGCATTCATTGGCGCAAGCCTTTCGTCAGGCAGGCAATTTTCCACCTTTATATATTGCGACTATTGCAGCAGGTGAAAAATCAGGCCATCTGGATTTAATTTTAAACCAATTGGCTGATTACACCGAAAACCGCTTTGCCATGCAAAAGAAAATTCAGGGCGCCATGATTTATCCTATACTCCTGATGGTGATGTCATTTGCCATTATTATGGGACTCATGACTTACGTAGTACCTGACATTGTTAAAGTATTTGCCAATACCAAGCAGGCACTGCCATTGATTACCCGCGCCTTAATGGGAGCCAGTGACTTTATTCGGACAGCCTGGCCGTTTTTGCTGGTAGGCAGTGTGGTGTTTGTGGTGCTGCTATTACGTTTTGTACGCACCGAAGCTGGCCGTTATGCCATGGATCGTTTGACCTTACGCTTGCCATTAATGGGAAAGCTGAGCCGCGGTATTAACTCAGCCCGTTTTGCCAGCACCTTGTCTATTTTAACCCAGTCAGGGGTGCCATTGGTTGAGGCCTTGCATATTGGGGCAGCAGTGGCCAGCAATTGGCATATCCGTGATGCCATTGAGCAAGCAGCACATAAAGTCACCGAGGGCGGTGCATTGGCTATTCAGCTGGAGCGCAGTGGTTATTTTCCACCCATGATGGTGCAAATGATTCGTAGTGGTGAAGCCTCGGGTGAACTGGACAATATGCTAGAGCGTGCTGCTACCATGCAAGACCGTGAAGTGACTACCTTAATTAGTACCTTGCTTGCCTTGCTGGAACCGTTAATGCTCATCTTTATGGCAGGGATTGTATTAACCATTGTGATGGCGGTGATGCTGCCTATTGTAAATATGAACAACTTGGTCTGATTTGGGTTTGATGCTGTTAAAAGTTTGTAGAGATAAAATAGCCAGCCGTGGCCTCAACCAAAAATTAAGCTACAATCGCGCTGGATCAATGAATAACGCTATTTTGGAATATAAGTGTCATGAATAAATCGAAATCAATACATATCAAACGTGCTGCATTGCAACGCAGGGCGCAGCAAGGTTTTACCTTAATTGAAGTGATGGTAGTGGTAGTCATTTTAGGAATTTTGGCGGCACTGATTGTTCCCAACGTGATGGGACGTGGTGAAAAAGCCAAAGTGGATACCACTAAAATTACTTTAGCCAATGTGGCCAGTGCCCTGGATCAATATAAGCTTGATAACAATAAATACCCGAACACCCAAGAGGGGCTGGATGCTCTGGTTAATCAACCCAGTAGTGCTAAAAACTGGATGGCAGGTGGTTATGTCAAGGGTGGCTATCCAAAAGACAGTTGGGATAATGATTTACAATATGTCGCCCCAGGCTCCAATGGCCGCGCCTATGATTTATATTCATTTGGTGCGGATGGTCGTGAGGGCGGTGAAGGCAATGATGCTGATATTTACTTTGAAAAATAAAGTTGAAATGAGCTAGTTTTTATTAGGGATGCTCAAAGCATAAGCTCTTGCTTGTGTTATTGGGCATCACCAGAAAGGTTTTAAGATTTTAAAGTAGGCAGCCCCTTGATCGAAAAAAACGATTGCTTTAAAGCGAATTTACTGTTTGATCAATTGTCTATTTCAGCCTATCTTAGCCCTACGCACCAAGTGCTCAAATAATGTTTATTTAAGGAGTATCAATCAATGAGTTTAATTAATTCCGAAGTAAAACCATTTAAAGCCACTGCCTATCATAACGGTAACTTTGTAGACGTCTCTGAAGCGGATCTAAAAGGCAAATGGTCTGTTGTATTTTTCTATCCAGCTGACTTTACCTTTGTTTGCCCAACCGAGCTAGGGGACCTGGCTGACAATTACGAAGAGTTTAAAAAGCTGGGCGTAGAAATTTATTCTGTTTCTACGGACACGCATTTTACCCACAAAGCGTGGCATGACACCTCTGACGTGATTGGTAAATTACAATATCCAATGATTGGCGATCCAACTTGGGCTTTGGCACGTAACTTTGACGTGTTAATTGAAGAAGCTGGCCTTGCTGACCGTGGTACGTTTGTAATCGATCCAGAAGGTAAAATTCAGATTGTAGAAATTACTGCGGGTGGTATTGGTCGTGATGCACAAGAACTACTGCGTAAAGTAAAAGCAGCACAATACGTGCATGCACACCCAGGTGAAGTTTGCCCAGCAAAATGGAAAGAAGGCGAAGAAACATTAGCGCCATCAATTGATTTGGTTGGTAAAATCTAAACCATGATCGTAGAGTTGACCATGGCATTGGCTTAACTCCTAGGTAGGCTCATGTCTGTGTTAACGCGATGTACTGGTTAGCCAGTAGTACAAAAATCCGCTCACCTTGGGCGGATTTTTGTTTTAAATGGCTTTGCTAAAAGACTTGCCACGAGCTAACCACAATACTTTCTATATTAATCAGTTTTAACGATCAATTTGATAAAATTATACTGTTTTACCTATCGAGTTAAATTGCCTATGATAGTTTCATAGAGAAAATATTTAGCCCTACGGAGAAAAGATATGTTAGAACAAGCCATTAAAGACCAGTTAGCCACTTACTTACAGCGCTTAGAGTCACCGATTGATATTGTGGCCTCCCTGGATGATTCTGAAAAAGCTGAAAAAATTAAACAATTTGTGACTGAAGTTGCCGAATTATCCGATCAGGTGACTGCGCGTTTTGATGGCAACAATACCCGCCGCCCTAGCTTTGGAGTTGCCAAAAAAGGTGAGCAGCCGCGTGTGCACTTTGCTGGCCTGCCCATGGGGCACGAATTTACCTCCCTTATTTTGGCACTATTACAGGTGAGCGGTTATGCGCCTAAGGTGTCAGATGAGCTTTTAAACCAAATTAAGAACCTAAAGCTTGGCGCAAATTTAGAAGTATTTGTGTCGTTAAGCTGCCATAACTGTCCAGATGTGGTACAGGCGCTCAACGTGATTGCCATTTATAACCCAAACACCCAAGCAACCATGATTGATGGCGGATTTTTCCAGGAGGAAGTGGAAGCGCGTAAAATCATGGCGGTGCCCATGCTATTTAAAGATGGCGAACACATTGGCCAGGGTCGCATGACTATGGAAGAAATTGTTGCCAAGCTAGATACGACAAGTGATGCGCGTGCTGTTGATGCCATTAATGCCAAAGACGTGTTTGATGTATTGGTGGTTGGTGGTGGCCCTGCTGGTGCGGCTGCGGCGGTTTATGCAGCACGCAAAGGCATTAAAACGGCAGTGCTGGCGGAACGGTTTGGTGGTCAGGTCATGGATACCATGTCTATTGAAAACTTTATTTCTGTACCAGAAACCAATGGGCCAAAATTGGCGGCTGCGCTGGAAGCTCATGTGCGTACGTATGACGTAGATATTATGAATCTGCAACGTGCCAAAACACTTAAAACTGGCGATTTAGATGATTTAATTGAAATTGAACTGGAAAATGGTGCCAGTTTAAAAAGTCGCACGGTGATTTTATCCACTGGGGCGCGCTGGCGCGAAATGAATGTGCCTGGTGAGCAGCAATACAAAACCCGTGGTGTGGCATACTGTCCGCATTGTGATGGCCCGTTGTTTAAAGGCAAACGTGTGGCAGTGATTGGTGGTGGTAACTCTGGCGTAGAAGCAGCAATTGATTTGGCAGGTATTGTCAAAGAAGTTACTTTAATTGAGTTTGATAGCCAGTTGCGTGCTGATGCTGTGTTGCAGAAAAAGTTGCATAGCTTGCCCAACGTGCGCGTATTGACCAGTGCGCAAACCACTGAAGTATTAGGCGATGGTGAAAAAGTCACTGGCTTGGTCTATAAAGACCGAATCAGCGATGCGTCAAATACCATTGAGCTTGAAGGTATCTTTGTACAAATTGGTTTGTTGCCAAATACTGACTGGCTTAAAGACAGTGCGGTTGAGCTGTCACCACGCGGTGAGATTGTGGTAGATGCGCGCGGTGAAACTTCAGCACCTGGCGTATTTGCAGCAGGTGATGCCACTACTGTACCGTACAAGCAAATTATCATTGCAAGCGGTGATGGCGCAAAAGCAGCGCTCAGTGCTTTTGATTATCTGATTCGTAGTAATTAAGGTAGCGTTATTTTAACCTTAAAAAATCCCGTCTTGATGGCGGGATTTTTTGGTTTTAAGTTTTGCGTTTTGAATACTGGCTAAGCGTATTAACCTATACTCATGTTGATGCTTTTGCGGGTAAATCAAACCACAGTAAATGTGCATCAGCATCAGCAATGATTTCAGCATCACCTTCAAACACCATGGCATCACCCGTTTGTACAATCTCATCATTGATCCGCACTTTGCCTTCAATCACATGCAAATAATTAAGGGCTTTTTGTGGTTCAAGCGGTAGTGTTTTTCCAGCATGAAGATAAGCTGCTGAGATATTGGCATCCTGCCGAATAAACAGCGGGGTATCCTGTGTTGGCGATACAATATGATGCCATTGATTAGGGTGATCTCGAGGGTCAAGCTTTATTTGCTGATAAGTGGGTTCTGCATTACGCACATTGGGATATAACCAGATTTGCAGCAAATGCACAGGGGTATCAGCACTATTCATTTCACTATGTTGCACACCTGTACCTGCACTCATCAGTTGCCATTCACCAGCTTCAATGTGCTCAATATTACCCATACTGTCCTGGTGGCTTAAGCGGCCAGACAGCACATACGTTAAAATTTCCATATTGTCATGGCCATGGCGGCCAAAACCCTGATGCGCGGCAATAATATCTTCATTAATCACGCGCAGGGCAGAAACACCCATGTAGCGTGGGTCTTGCCATTGGCCAAACGAAAAACTATGCCGCGTATTTAACCAGCCAGCCTGAACATGGCCGCGATGTTCATGGCGATGGATATAAGTGTTCATTAAGACCTCGGTATCATTTTATGGCTTGCTTTTATTATGCGTAAACCTGCCTATTTAAAAAGCTATAAAACTGCAACGCTCTGTTCTGCTTGTGCAAACATGCTGCACAAAATGATGCTTTCACACTTTGTTCATTTCAGTTTTCAAAATTTAAGCTGGCTGCAATCATGCTATGCTGATGGAGACCAGACCTGGCCTGCTTGGACACCTTATGACTCAGCCCATGATTCACGCCATTCCTACGCATATTATTGTTGGATTTTTAGGAGCTGGCAAAACCACGTTGCTCAATCATTTGCTGGCACAAAAACCAGCGCAGGAAACGTGGGCAGTATTAGTCAATGAAGCGGGGCAGGTTGAAATTGATGCAACCTTAATTGTGCCGCCAGAACATGCTGACAATGGCAGTATTGCCATCAAGCAGGTGATTGGCGGCTGTATGTGTTGTACCAATCATTTGCCCATGCAAATTGCGTTATCACGGCTGTTATCACAATCCAAACCTGACCGTTTATTTATTGAAGCCACAGGGTTGGCACATGCCGCACAACTAATCCAGCAGTTAAGTGGTGCGCACTGGGCAACTGCATTGTCTTTGCGTGCCGTATTAACCGTCATCAATGGCACCAATTTGCATGATCCTCGCTTACTAAAGCATGAAAACTTTCAGGCTCAGATAGCCAATGCCGATATCATTATACTGTCGCATGCTGATGTGATGCAGCCAGCAGATGAAGACGCATTACAGCAATTAATACAGCAGGGTTATTATCAGGAGCAGCCACTCATCTATACGGCGCACGGGAAGGTGTTATTGGATCAAATTGATGTGCCGCATGTTGCTAAGCTGTATAAAGCAAGGCCGCATAAAGCAAAGACACTCTCTACTGTTTATAAAGCAGTAAAGAGTTGAGGTGGTGAATCTAATTTGAAATTCATGAGCCAGTGGCAATCACCACTGACTCATGATTTATTTTATCCTGCCCTGTGCTTCCATGGCTTAATGCTAGTGGCATTATTTTGATATCTAATCCAGCCACCCAGCAATAGCAGCAATGCACTAAAAGTTAAAATTGGCCAGTCACCAAAGCGCATATAAGGCGTACTGCCTTGCATGGCTGGCAAGTCACCGCGTAGCACACCGCGTACATCCTGCTTCAGCAGACGTTCAATATGGCCTTCAGGCGTAATAAAAGCAGTGACGCCAGTATTGGTGGCGCGAATAAACCAGCGTCCTGTTTCTTTGGCGCGCATTTGTACCATTTGCAAATGCTGCCATGGGCCATCTGTGCCTGTAAACCACGCATCATTAGACAAGGTCACCAGAAAATCGCTATCTAAGGCATTGTTACGGGTTAAATTGGGGTAGGCCACTTCATAGCAAATGGCCGCAGCCAAAGCATGGCTTTTAACCATTAAGGGCTTTTGATGAGTGCCGCCTGCGCTAAAGCTGCTCATACTGACATCATCTTTAAGGGCGGGTAATACCCATTTTAAAGCACCCGATAGCGGCACATACTCACCAAACGGAACCAAACGTTGCTTTTTATATAAGCCTTGCGCGCTTTGTCCAGCGGCCATAATACCGTTATAAAATACATCATAGCTGTTGGTATGCGGGTTATAGGTATTGGTGTCAGCGTATGGAATGCCAGTAACCCATGCAGTACCATTTTGCCTGGCATAGTCCGATACTGCATCAATAAATGGCTGTACATCCGTTTGAAAGAGCGGAATAGACGATTCTGGCCAAACCACCAAATCACGTCCCCATTCAGTTTGGCTTAAATTGGCATACACGGCCAAAGTTTCACCCTGATATTCGGTTAGCCATTTTAAATCTTGCGGAATATTGCCCTGAATTAACGACACACTCAGCGGTTTGGTGTTTTTGGGCGTTGTCCATTGTACATGACCCAAAGCCACAGCAATCACCGCCAGTAACACACTGGGCAAAATCCAGAATAGACGGCCTTTAATCAGCTCAACTAAAGCCGCTGCCATAAAAATAACCACAAATGACACAGCAAAAATACCCGCGAGTGGGGCAAAGTTATCAAGCTGGTAGGTGATAAACGCATAGCCTGCAAACAACCACGGAAAGCCCGTAAATATCCAGGTTTTAGTCCACTCTGTAACCACCCATAAAGGCGCAAAGGTCAATGGGCTTTGACCAAAAAACCGACGATACAAGGCAGCCTGGATGGCATTAAACAAGCCCATGCCCAGCCCGACAAATGCAATCATGGCTAGTGCAAGTGGCATTGGCGTATCGCCATACACATGAATGGAGGTATACAGCCAAAACGCGCCTACTGACCATAAGCCAAAGCCGTAGCTATGGCCAATTAAAAATGCCTGACCCGTAGTACGGTTATTGAGTAAGGCATAAAAAATAGCAGGCGAGATCAGGGCAAACCACCACCATTCATAAGGCGATAAGGCCAGAGGAAACATGGCGCCTGCCAGCAGAGCAAAAATCATTGCACTGATCAGCGGAAGTTGTGGGAGGTTACTGGTTTTTTTTCTATTTAAGCGCGCAAACAATTGTCTCATGCTTGAATAGCTCTCACCAAAATAATACTACGGGTATCGGCCTGCAAAATTTTAAATGTCCAGTTGTCTAATATCACCACCTGACCTTCTAAATCGCTCACACGTCCAATTTCCTGTAATAACAAACCACCAATAGTTTCCACTTCTTCGGTAGAAAAATCGGCATTTAATACATCATTAAAATGTTCAACTGGGGTTAGCGCTTGTACCAGCCATGCCCCAGAAATTTCGTGATCTGGCACAATATATTCTGCCAATGGATCGCTGGTATCGTGTTCATCAGCAATTTCGCCCACAATTTCTTCTAATAAATCTTCCAGGGTCACAATGCCCGACGTGGTGCCATATTCGTCCACTACAATGGCAATATGGGTCTGGGTGTGCTTTAACATGCGCAGGACTTGGTCAGAGCGCGCCGTTTCAGGCACAAACACAGGCTGGCGCATTAAATCAATAATATTGACAGAGTGTTGCGCCTGGCTCAGAACTGGCAATAAATCCTTGGCCAGTAAAATACCAATCACGGTATCCTGATCGATGGTAGAAAACACAGGAAAGCGTGAATGTGCCGATTCAATGAGTTTTGGTAAAATATCAAGCAGTTGATCTTCTTCGCATATGCTGACAATGGCAGGGCGCGGGGTCATAATTTCACGGATTTGTGTTGCAGGTAAATCCAGCACACCCTCTAGCATATCCACGGTATCAGGTTCTAAAAACCGCCGTGAATCATGCACCAGTTTCATCAGTTCATCACGCGTTTCAGGCGCTGTTGATAGCCACTTTTTTAAGCCACGCATTGTCCACGATGTTCCCTGTGGAACTGTGGGCTTCACCTCAGCCATGTTTACATCTCAAGTTAAAACCAACAATGGGGAGATTATCATAATTGAGCATAGGCTTTCATATATTAAAACTGATGTGGCATATTTTGTAGAGATCAATCATTCATCTATGCTTGTTTAAGCCTGATGACCACGCACTTGAGCACTGATCCAGACAAACTGCTTCAAGACAATGTTATAATATCCTGCCATTTAATAGATGAACTATGCCCCGCATGTCCGAGCAGTTTGTAAATTTACCTTATGATACCTTGCTAGACACCCAAGGCTTAAACTGCCCTGAACCTGTTATGATGCTGCATCAAGCTATTCGCAAAAGTCAAAGCGGTGCGGTGATTAAAGTGCTGGCCACGGATCCCTCGACCACGCGCGATATTCCTAAGTTCTGCCTGCATTTGGGACATGAGCTGGTTGGGCAGCAGCAAACCACGGATGAGCCTGGTATTTATGTATATTGGGTGAAGAAGGGCTAATTGATTGATTATCCATGTCTTTATGTCGTGTGCGCGTTTGAATCTGACCGATATTCTATCTGCGATGTCAAAAACCGAATCAAATATCGAGGTGATAGAGGCTTAAAGCAATGAATGATAAGCAATAGGCATCTTGCGAAAGTATCGAATGAGATTTAATTTACTAAGATAAGGTCCATTCTGCCAAGTTACTATTAAAAATTTTATAGAAAATGGAATAACAAATGCAAGCCATAATCACAGTTGGAGATAAAACCACCCATGGTGGGATAGTGCTAGAGGTTGATTCAACATTTTTAGTTGCTGAAAAAGCAGCTCATCTGAGTGGGATGAAACACTTTTGCCCCAAATGTAAAACTATTGTTTCAGCAATAGCTGGGAATTAACTCGTCATCATTAATGGTAAGGCAGTTATCGTTGCAGGCGATAAAACTACTTGCGGTGCTACTTTTATTTCAAGTCAGCATTTAACAGTAAAAACCTCTGGCAGTGGATTTCACAGTGTAAATTCCTTTACTCCAATAAATAACTCTTTGTCGAACTTTTCAAATAGCTTTTCAGAGGAGCGTGAAAAATATGAAAATTACTATATTGAAAGACATAATACTGATGTCTTTATTAACCATAAAGCAGTAATTCCTCCATTTGATGAAGGTGTCCAAATCCTTGCTGGAGCAGTTAGCTACTTTTTAAATTATGTTGTAGAAGGTAAAAACTTATTTATCAGCGTATCTGTCAATGCATTTCCATTGACTGAAAATGGCAAAGTAATACCATATGGGTCTGTAAAAGTTACACGTGCAGGAAAAATTCATAATAAATCTAAACTCAAAGTAGGTGAAGGTGTTTGGGATACCGATAAAAAAAGAATGCCGTTAGGGAGTTGTAATATCACTTTACCAGAACCGAACTTACAATTAGTAGAGGTGGAACTTGAACTGGGCTATAACGTGATACCAAATAATACTCGAAATATTATTTCCCCAGTTCCTCCTTATAAAAAATATACATTCGAGTTAAACTCAGCATCCAGACGTACTTAGCCATGAAAAACCCTCTAATCTTCTTTTTTTTGGTAGCATTAGCTTTAGCGGCTTGTAATAGTTCAAGTAATTTACCTATTTTAACTACCTCAAATAGTAAAACTCAAGATAAACTTACAGATGAAAGTGAAGCAATTATCGATGAGTATAATCAAATTATTTTAAATGCCCCTAATGAAGAAAATGAACAAGTTACCCAACAAAAGCTTGAGTCTATTTTTTCTAAAACATCTAAAATTAATTCTGACAAAGAACGCAACAATATCCAATTAAGTATTCTAATGCGTAATGGTAATTACCTCAGGGCTTATGAACTCACGGAAGAAATTCTTTCTAAAAAACAAACATCTAATATGAAAAGTTTTCAGTGTTTATTAATGGAATCGATTCATAAAACGCATACTGAAATTCAAGAATGTTACTCAGATGCAGCTCAACTATATCAAGAGACATTAGCAGATCTCGATAAAAATAATCCTTTATACCCTCATATTGAATGGGCTTATTTTGCGAATTTATTCCATTCTGGCAAAGTTGAGTATAAGGATAAGCTTAAAAGAATTGTTGATTCTCAAAAAACAGTTGAGGATAAGCAAACTTTTCAAATGATGTATGAAATGGAAACCAACCTCATAGAAAGACGTTCTCTTTTGGAAAGTAAAGCAGGAAAATTTTAAAAGTTTCTATTGAAGTAATTACTCTTGCATACTTCAGGAAAAGATCGGCGCAATGATTGAGATTTATAACCTCTAGAGAACTATAAATCGCTCAGAAGTATATTTATGCAAGAGGGCTAATGGATAATAAACAATTCTACCAGCAGAATGGTTATGTGTTGCTGCCGCAGTTATTGGATAACAAAAATATTGCCCAGCTCAGGCACAGTGTGATGAGTGTGTATAAGCAATGGCATACTAACAACCAGCATACGCCAGGCTTTGACCAATTAGTCAATATGCACTCCTTAACGTATCCACAGTATTTTAAATCTCATCCCGAATTAAGGCTTCAATTTTTTGATTTATTGGCATCAGCTAAGCTGGTTAACATTTTAAAAGCGTATTTTGGCGAAGCTATTTATTTTCATAATACCCAGCTATTTTTTAATCCAGTCGATAAAACCAGAAACAATTACTGGCATCGGGATTTGCAGTACAGCCCTATTTCTGATGAGCAACAGCAACAATTGCATCTTCAGCTTACTTCCTTGCATGTCCGCATTCCGCTGATTGATGAAACAGGTATTGAGTTAATTCCGCACAGTCATATTCAATGGGATTCAGAACTTGAGCGTAATGTTCGTTTTGCCCTGCACGGCCATCAGCAACATGATCATTTGCCGCATAGTCAGCTCATGACGCTGAAGCAAGGCGATGTGCTGATTTTTAATGCGCAAATGATCCATCGCGGTCGGTACGATTTTAATCATGAGCGGCTGGCGCTGGATATTTGCATTGGCAAGCCGCATCCACTGATACAAGGTTCTATGGAGACACGAGTACAGCCTACAGCAGATGAGTTAGCTCAGCTTGAAAATAGTGAGTGGTTTATTGAGGCAGGTAAATTATTTTAGTTATAAAAAAGCCCCAACAATCGTTGAGGCCTTTTCCATACGCAAATTACATATTCGGATACTAATTACATATTAGGGTAATTAGGCCCACCACCACCTTCAGGCGTTACCCAGGTGATGTTTTGTGAAGGGTCTTTAATATCACAGGTTTTGCAGTGTACGCAGTTGGCCGCATTGATCTGGAAACGTGGCTGATCTTTGTTTTCACCGCCATCATTGACAATTTCATATACGCCAGCAGGGCAGTAGCGTTGTGCTGGCTCAGCCCATTTTGGTAGGTTTACTTCTACTGGAATGGTTGGGTCAGTCAATTTTAAATGCGCTGGCTGGTTTTCTTCATGTACCGTATTAGAAATAAATACTGAAGATAAACGATCAAAGCTAATTTTACCGTCTGGTTTTGGATAAGTTGGCTTGAAGTTATTTTCGGCAACGGTTTGCGTGGCTTTATAATCGGGTAACAAGTCACGTAGTGTAAATGGAATACGGAAAATGTTCTGGTCAATAAAGTTAAAGCCACCACCAATAAAGGTGCCAAACTTATGCATGGCCGCACCAAAATTACGTGACTTGAATAACTCCTCACGCAACCAGCTATTATTGAACTTATCGGTATAAGCCGTTACTTCATCACCTGCGCGGCCTTCAGCCAGTGCTTCAAAAATTGCTTCAGCACACAACATGCCAGATTTCATGGCAGTGTGAGAGCCTTTGATCTTGGCAAAGTTTAAGAAACCAGCATCATCACCAATTAAGCAGCCACCTGGAAAGGTCAGCTTAGGCAAGGCATTTAAACCGCCTTTAACTACTGCACGCGCGCCATAAGACAGGCGTTTACCGCCTTCTAAGTATTGCTTAATTAATGGATGGTGTTTCCAGCGCTGCATTTCTTCAAATGGGTAAGCATGCGGATTTTTATAGGACAAATCCATAATCATGCCCATGGTCACTTGGTTGTTTTCAGCATGGTACAACCACCAACCGCCACTGGAGCCAGTTTCTGTTAATGGCCAACCCGCACCATGCATGACCAGACCTTCTTTATGCTTGGCAGGGTCGATTTCCCATAGCTCTTTAATACCAATACCATAATGCTGGGGATCAGAATCCTTGCACAGGTCAAAGCGGCTCATTAAGCGTTTGCCCAAATGACCACGGCAGCCTTCAGCAAAAATGGTGTATTTGGCTAACAGCTCATAACCTGGTGCAAAATTATGTGTCGGCTGGCCATCTTTACCAATGCCCATGTCGCCAGTAACTACACCGCGCACGCTACCATCATCGTTATATAGCACGTCAGCCGCAGCAAAACCTGGGAAAATAGATACTTCCAGTTCTTCAGCTTTTTGACCTAACCAGCGCACCACGTTGCCAAGGCTGACAATATAGTTGCCGTCGTTATGCATGGTTTTGGGTACAAAGAAATGTGGCATTTCAATGCTTTTTTCACTGGACAGCAAGAAGTAGGTTTTGTCTTCTTTGGCGGGTACAGTTAAAGGCGCGCCCAATTCTTTCCAGTCTGGGAACAACTCGTTTAAGGCACGTGGTTCTAGTACTGCACCTGATAAGATATGTGCGCCCACTTCGGAGCCTTTTTCTACCACACACACCGATAGTTCAGGCATGTTTTTTTCAATAGCCAATTGGCGCAGGCGAATAGCGGCAGAAAGGCCAGCAGGCCCCGCACCAACAATGACCACGTCAAACTCCATCGCTTCGCGTTCGATGTGTTCCATTAAGGACTCCTCATTTTGAAAAGGTGGCAACCGTAAGACGTATTATTACTCTAAACTGAGCATTGCCCGGTGCTGCCATGAGTATTTGATCAGACACAAAAAAGGAATGTCTTAAACATTGCCGTATAGTATAAAGTTATTCAGGGCGTTAAGCCAATTGGCAATACATTGATTATTTAATGTCAACTTGGACATATTAGACAATGAAACAGACAAATACCTTAATTGAGCATCAAAAAAATACTGCGCATGAGCATGCCAAAACAGGTGTAAGCTTAAGTCATATCGCGGCTTTGCTTGCCCACCATCACACCAAAGCCCCACGATCTATTCCCCCAGTCGATCAGTGGAACCCCAAGTTTTGCGGCACGATGAACTTAACAGTCAAATCGAATGGCGAATGGTGGCATGAAGGTTCTAAAATTAACCGTGATGCCATGATCAAGTTGTTTGCCAGTGTGCTATGGCGTGAGGAAGGTGAATTTTACTTAAAAACGCCTGTAGAAAAACTGCGTATAGAAGTTGAAGATGCGCCTTTATTGGTCACCCATATTGAAAAAGTAAGCATCGATGGTAAAAACTACTTAACTTGTATTACCCAAACCGATGATATTGTGGTGATTGATGCGCAACATCCTGTTTTTTTACGTGAGTATCAGGGTGAGTTACGGCCTTATATTACGGTGCGCTGGGATTTAGATGCACTCATTCATCGCAATGCGTTTTATCACTTGCTTGATGAAGGTGAATTTATAGAACACGATGAGACAACTGTTGTAAAATTAAAAAGCGGGGATTTTGAGTTTAGTCTGGGTGAAGAGGCACTTTCTCAATAAAATGAATGATGCCTGATTTCAAGAACACCATGTCTGTGTTGCCACTTTTCGCCTGTAAAATCGCGCTTGCCTAGCCCTGTTTATCATCCTTAAATGATGGTTTTATATCAACGTATCTTTAAATACAGCATTGTATGACGTCTACCACCAGCGTTTTATCAGCTTTAAATTCACAGTCTGCCAGCACTGAGCAAACGATACCGCGCGCCCATGCGCCCATTGGCGTGTTTGATTCTGGCATGGGTGGCTTATCCATTGTGCAAGAGATACAAGCGCATTTACCGCATGAGTCCATTATTTATCTGGCTGATACCAAAAATGTGCCCTATGGCCAGCGCAGTGATGAAGAAATTTATCAACTCACCAGTCAGGCAGTGGCGTGGTTGCATCAGCAGGGCTGCAAGGCTGTGGTGGTGGCGTGCAATACCGCTTCTGCATTTAGCCTCACCCATTTGCGCGAGCATTATGGTACAGGCTTTCCTGTGATTGGCTTGGTGCCTGCGGTAAAACCTGCGGTATTAAAAACCCAGTCTAAAGTGATTGGCGTGCTGGCAACGCCTGGCACATTGCGCGGCACCTTATTAAAGGAGGTGATTGCACAGGTGGCAACGCCTGCGCATGTTAAGGTGATGACTGTGGTCAGTCCAGCCCTGGTCCCATTTGTAGAACGCGGGATGCAAAACAGTGCAGCTTGCCAGGCCGAGTTAAAACAGGTATTGCAACCTTTACAACAAGCAGGTGCTGATTATTTGGTATTAGGCTGTACACATTATCCATTTTTAAAACACAGCATAGAGGCAGTATTTGGTCAACAATTTACCCTCATTGACTCAGGACTTGCGGTGGCGCGGCAGACTGGCCGTGTGCTGGCTGCACAAAAATTAAATTTTCCGACCAATGGCAAAAACTATCATTTAGCGCAGCTACAGTGTTTTGTGACAGGTGATATTCAACAAGCACAACCCGTTTTAGAGGACTTAATGCGACACACTGGGCAAACGCTACTGCCAATTCAGCATGCCATTCTGAGTCATTTTACCCATCCTTAACCACTTGGTTTTAGCTGACTGGTTGCAACTGATGCACTTGAACGATAGACTGCAAAAAAAGTATAGCGGTGCGCAATAAATAGTCTAGTTGTGCCGTCATGAAGAAAAAGTGACTGTTTTTGCCAATGGTTGCGATATAATGCAAGGCAATTGAGGCGATGGTGCGTTCAAGGATGATTGACCAAGGAAAGTTTTATGATTGACAAACGCTATCATGTGTTTATTTGTACATCAGGTACTGATATGCAAGCTGAGCGCGTCGTACTCTCGCAGGCGCTGGTCAGTCAAGGCTTTTTTTCCTGGGGTCTAGAGCAAAGAACACCCCTTACTACTGCGTTTGCCCGTCGCCAAATTGATGATTGTGACTATTTTGTGCTGCTGCTTGGTGGCTGCTATGGTGAACTTTCAGCCTCTGGGGTGAGTTATATGCACCTTGAATATATTTATGCAGTGACTAAAAGAAAGCCGATTGTGGTGATTATGCATGAAGCACCCGAAAGTCGACCGCCAGAATTACAGGAAAAAACCAGTGAAGCGCGTTTAAAATTTCATGATTTTAGACAGCAACTACAACGTGAGCGCGAAGTGGTGGTGAGCTACCGCAATATGCGTGACCTCGAAATGGCAGTGCGCCGTGCCATGCCTTTAATGACAGAACGTTTTGCCAGTGCAGGGTGGATCAGGCCGCAGGACTCGCAAAAGTTACAAGATGAAATCGATCGCTTACGCCAAAAAATTACCCAGCTTGAACACCAACCCAGTACGGCACAAAGCGACGCCATATTAACCCTGCCCAAAGTGCAGCCCGATGAAGAATTTGCCTTTGATTATCGGGTACATGCCTATCAGGATGGTAATTTTAAAGAGCTACGCCCACAACGAAAAATGAAATGGAGCGAACTGCTTAGTGTATTAGGTCCTGGGTTTAGTCCTGCTGCACCCGAGGAAAACTTTGTTCGAGTGATTAATGAATATTTAAATCAAATTTCATTAAGTGATGCGCGTGAAGTGATGCCACGTGCCCATGCTACCGCGCGTAGTCAAATTAACATCCGTGCCTTACACAGTATTAAAATGCAGCTCAAACATAATCACTGGATTATTCCTATTGGACGTGATAATCGTCAGCGCCTGTTATGGGAGTTAACTCCACAAGCTGAAAAATTAATGTTAAGCCCCAATAAAAGCAAACAAGCCATTTAAAGACATATAGCCTAAAGAAAACGTGCAAGTTTTTGTGTTTTAAGCAAAGTCTTGCTAAGTTGTAGCAAATTGACTTTTATTGATGTGTTTATGTCTGCTTCATGCCCTAAACCTCGTATTGCCATCATTTTAATGAACTTAGGCACGCCAGACGAGCCAACACCTGCTGGCGTCAGACGTTATTTAAGAGAGTTTTTATCAGATAGCCGCGTGATTGAAATCCCCAGATTGTTATGGTGGATCATTCTTAATTTATTTGTGTTGACATTCAGGCCAAAACGGGTAGCCAAAGCCTACGCCAGTATTTGGGCAGATGGTGATTCACCCATGCGCCTGATCCTGCAACAGCAAGTTCAATTACTGCAACAAAAATTACAGCCCTTGTATCCGCAGGCAGAGGTGACGGTGCATGCTGCAATGACCTATGGCAACCCTGCCACTGCCACCGTACTCGATACGCTTAAAGCACAACAGGTTGAGCATATTGTGGTGTTGCCGTTGTTTCCACAATATTCGGCCACCTCTACGGGTGCTGCGTTTGATGCAGTCAATCAATGGATGAGTAAACGCCGCGATCTGGTATCGATTGCCTTAATTAAAGACTATTACCAGCATCCTTTATATATTGCAGCTTTAGCTGAACGTGTGCGGCAGTATCAACGCGAACATGGCATGCCTGAGAAACTGCTGATGTCTTTTCATGGTATTCCACAGCCTTATGCTGACAAGGGAGATCCGTATCCTGAGCAGTGCCGCACCACTGCTAAACTGGTAGCACAGGCACTTGAACTTAATGATGACCAATGGGCAATGAGCTTTCAGTCACGTTTTGGCAAGCAAGAATGGGTCAAGCCCTATACCAGCGCGCTACTGGAACAATGGGCACAACAAGGGATTGAACGTATTCAGGTGATGAGTCCTGCGTTTTCAGCCGATTGCCTGGAAACCTTAGAAGAACTTGCCATTGAAAATAGTGAGTTATTTTTACAGGCAGGTGGCAAGCACTATGGCTATATTCCTGCCTTAAATAGTGATGACTTGCATATTGAATTATTTGCCGCATTAACCACTCCATTGGTGAATGGCTTTTTGGCATCATCTTTTCCTCATGCAGCAAACTAAACGCTGTGTGACCGTGTATTTTATGTGAGGCTTGCCATGTTGCAGTTTGAAATTATTACTGTTACCCCATTTGCGCAAAATTGTACCCTGTTATGGGATGATGACAGCAAGGATGCTGTACTGATTGATGCGGGCGGCGAAGTTGAACGTCTAAAGCAAGCTATTACCCAGCGCGGCCTTAACTTGGTGGCTTTGTGGTTAACACATGGCCATTTGGATCATGCTGGTGCTGTGGGTGAGCTGGCCAGAAATTATCAGGTGCCAGTAATTGGGCCACACAAAGAAGATGAATTTTGGTTACAGGCACTGGAGCAACAAGCGCATATGTTTGGCTTTGCAGTGCCGCAGCCTGTCAAAGTGGATCAATGGTTGGCGGGCAATGAAACCCTGTATCTGGGCAACTATAGTTTTGAGGTACGCTTTGCGCCTGGCCATACGCCAGGGCACGTGGTGATCTACAGCAAAGATTTAAATATGGTCTGGACAGGTGATGTGCTGTTTGCAGGCTCCATTGGCCGCACTGACTTTCCTAAGGGTAACCACCAGCAATTGATTGATTCAATCCAGCGTGAGCTGTTTAGCCTGCCTGATGACACGCGCTTTATCTCGGGACATGGGCCAATGAGTACCATTGGGCAAGAAAAAAGAACCAACCCCTTTGTGGCTGGCCGTGCAGGCTAGTTCATACTCCCAAAAGTTATACAATAATGCCACCAGTTGTAATGGAGTGTAAGTAAATATATTTTTACACCACTGGTGCTTTTCTGATTTGTTCATTGCTCTAGTAATTTAGTCAAAAAAACGTACTCTTAGCCCAACGACTAAAAAAGTTTATACAAAGATTACTTGGAGTATTAAGGATGAATAAGCTGGCATTTGCGCTATTAGCGGTAACAGGTTTCACATTATCTGCCTGTCAAACTAATCAGGATATGGCGAATACCAAAGCCCCTGTGGTAAAGGATGGGGAAGTCAAAGCAGTGAAGGTAAAACCAATTTCTAGCTTTTTAATTGAAATTTCACCACGTAAGGCCTTGTGCGATAGTATTAATGGCGGTCAGATTGAGTGTCTACAGTATCGTAATCGCTATGAAAACAACTTTAATCCGTTAAAAACTGATATTCAGGGTTTTGAGTTTGAGCCAGGTTATTCTTATATTCTAGATGTAAGACAAGAAGTAATACAGGCTGCTGAGACTGGACAATATCAAACCAAATGGGTTTTAAATCAGGTGATTTCAAAATCAGTTGCGCCTTTAGCTAACTAATGGGCAATACCTAAGCCAGCCAATCAATAAAAAATCCTGCTGTCATTGGCAGGATTTTTTATGCCGTTTTAAGATTTAAAGCAAGCAAATGCTAACGAAGCAGTAGTTTTATTAGCCAGTTTATGAATCATCTTTATCAGTCAGGATCATCAGGGTGATTGGTGTCATTTAAATCTGGCGGCGTTTGTGTGGCAATTTTATAGTCCTCATTGGCCCATGCGCCCAAATCAATGAGCTTACAGCGTTCTGAACAAAACGGGCGTGAAGGATTATCCTGCCAAAGAGAAGGTTTTTTACACTGTGGACAAGGAAAAGTAGTTGCTTTTGTCATGAGATCAATCTCTTTTACGCAGGTGTTGTTTTAAGTCTAAAGGCTTAAGATTTTTTTGCAATGTATGCGCTGTATATAAAGTCTTGTAAACTACCTATTCTCTTTTTTGATTGTGCTAATTATGGCTGCCCGATTATTTCAACCACAGTATTTGCAAGCACCTCGTGGCTTTGTACGTCCAGTGTTTAATCAACCGATTTGCCTTGAAATTGGTGCAGGCATGGGACGGCATGCCATTTTGTTTGCCGAGCAACATCCTGATAAAACATTGGTGGCGATTGAGCGCACCGCAGCCAAGTTTAAGGTGTTTGCAGTACGTCAGCAGGAGCATCAACTCAACAATTTGCACCCCATCCATGCTGATGCACTGCCATGGGTAGTCCATGCACTGCCGCCTGCCAGTGTGGAGCAACTGTTTATTTTATATCCTAATCCAGAGCCCAAAAATCCTGCCCAGCGCTGGCTGAACATGCCTTTTTTTGAGTTTTTGCTGTCACGGTTGCAAGCAGGGGCAAGCATTACGCTGGCCAGTAATATTCCAGCTTATTTAAACGAAGCGGAGCAGCAGTTAATCGATACATGGCATTTGCCCTACCAACGACAAGATATTGCGACAGACTCGGCACGGACTCATTTTGAGGTGAAGTATTTACAGCGCGGTGAGCCATGCCAGCAACTCATCATTAGCAAGCCTGCTGATTATCAAACCCGTTTTGATCAGTATATTCAAGCGTAGCACATTTTGATGACGCAGACTGATCGTTTGGATAACAAGCCTGTAGTGGTAATTGGTGCAGGCCCTGCAGGTCTGATGGCCGCAGAAGTACTGGCGCAAGCAGGCTATGCCGTGCAGGTATATGAGCAAAAACCCACGGCAGCGCGTAAGTTTTTAATGGCAGGTAAAACAGGATTAAACATTAGCCATAGCGAAGCATTTGATGCTTTTGTACAGCGTTATGATCAGCCAGAGTGGCTTATGCCCATGCTACGGCAATGTGATGCGGCATGGATACAGCAATGGATGCATGATTTAGGCATTGAATCGTATGTGGGTAGCTCTGGGCGTATTTTTCCTGTTGCCATGAAAGCCGCTCCGTTGTTACGTGCTTGGCTATTACGCTTAAAAAACCAGGGGGTAGCATTTTTTTACCGACACCAATGGTTAGGATGGAATGAGAAGGGCGATTTACTTTTTAACCATCTTGCCCAGCATCAATTAGACCATGGAGAACATGGGGCGCAGCAAATAGGCGTGCAGGCCAGCGCAGTAGTATTGGCCTTGGGTGGTGGCAGTTGGGCAAGACTGGGTAGTGATGCCGCATGGATTACGTTATTACAGGCCCAGCATATTGATATTCAACCCTTGCAAGCCTCTAACGTGGGCGTGCTGGTTGATTGGTCGGCTTTTATGCAGCCCTTGGCAGGCCAGCCCTTAAAGCGCGTTAAAGCATGGGTAAATGCGGGTTATGACTATCAGGGTGAGGCGGTAATTAGCCATTATGGCTTGGAAGGTGGACTCATTTATCGCCTAAGCCGTGAATTGCGCGAGCAACTGAATCAACATGACAGTGCCTGCATTTATTTTGATTTGCTGCCTGATGTAGACACTGAGGTATTGGCTAATAAGCTACAAAAAACTGCGAAGCAATCCATGCAAACCACATGGCGTAAAGCGGGGTTAGATCCCAGTAAAATTGCCTTGTTGCGTGAATGCCTGCCTAAGCAGGACTGGACAAACCCTAAAAAAGTAGCCGCTACAATAAAGCAACTGCCCGTGCTTATTCATGGTTTTAGACCAATGGATGAAGCCATTAGTACCGCAGGTGGGGTCAGCCTGAGTGCATTAGATGACCAGCTTATGTTAAAGCAACTATCAGGTGTATTTTGCTGTGGTGAAATGCTGGACTGGGATGCGCCTACAGGGGGCTATTTACTAACCGCATGTTTTGCCACAGGACGACAGGCAGGGCAAGGCGTGCTGAGCTGGCTGGACAAACAAAAACAACATTAAGAAAAAACCGACTGCGGATAATAGCAGTCGGTGTTTAGGTCTATTGAGTCATTCAAGCAAGATAAGTGCTTGCAGTAAAAATAAACCCAGATAGACAGATTTACTGGTTTTGCGGTTTTTCGCTACTGGTTACTTGCTCGTTGACTTCTCCATCACGGGTGGTACTGGTGGTTGAATCGGCAGTAGTGCTGGCTGAACCATGACCATCTACCATCTCTTTATTGGTGTCGGTATGAATGGCTTTAGGCTCAGTATGGGTATGGTCATCAGTACCAGTGGCGGGTTCATTACTGTCGGTATCCGTATTTTTTTCTTCAATAAATGCCGCAGGATTGTCTGCAACATGAACTGCATTACTGTGAGCAATTTCTGATGCACTGGCTGTGCCAAGTGTGCTTGCATTTGCAGTATTTGCAGTATTTGCAGTATTTGCAGTATCGGCGGTCGAGGCTTTCGTTGTATTTATCGTGGCGGCAGAATCACTGGCTTCCTCCTCATTGGCAGGCGTAGTGCTATTGTCTTGCTCAATAAACGCAGCTGGATTATCCGCAATATGGTTGGCATTGTCTGCAACTAACTCAGATGCACTAGTACCTAAATCACTTGCCCCATGGGTTTGCGCAGTTGTAGATGCGCTAGTGGAGGACACAGAAGAAGTAGTGTCAGTTGTTGAGACTTCTGAGTCCACATCATGCGTTGCTGTGCCTTCGGTCACGCTATCATTGTCGCAGTGATAGGTACTTTCGCTGTTCATGGTGTTTGAAGAACCTGGTGCAGGTGCAATGATTGTTTCATTGTTATTGACTGCTTGGGCTTCTGCAATGGCTTGCTCAGCTTTCTCATCGAAGTTCTCATGTGCATCATCAATAGCTGGCTGTTCGGCAATTGGTTCGGGTTGTTCAGCGTTAGCGGGCGCAAGCACAGGCTCAGTATCAGCAACTGGAGACGTTTCAGCCACAGCGTCAGTTTGAGTCGGTGCCGCTGCAACTGAAGCTTCAGGCGCGGCTTGTGCTTTTTCATCAACGCTGCCATCAGCGTCCTTCACCCCACTTGGCTCAGTAAAATTTTTGGTATTTTCTACCAGCTCATCACTGACAGGGTTAGGCGTTGGTACCGCGCCTGGCTGATTTTCGGTGGGCTGTGGATTTTCTACATTTTGTAGTTCGGCAAATTCACTGCCGCCTGCGGCATAAGTTTGGGCAACTTTTTGATTAATTTCATCAATATTACTTTTTGGGGTTAATGCTTGGCCATCAAACTGGATTCCTGCCCAACCATGATGAATAAACTGACGAATATTTTGGTGATCTGTGCCTTCTGGGCTATCGCGTACGGCATGATAATGCTCGGCAAATAGGGCAAGTGTATCTAATTGATTAAAATGATTTAACTGGGCAAATGAAAATACTTTGCAGCTTCCTTGATTTTCATTTGCAGCATTTTTTTGCGCACCATTTTCAAACGCGGTAGGGCTAAAATCATAACGCGCCTCAATAAAACTAAGCACTTGCTTAAATCTAATTTTTTGCTGTGCTAGCGCATTTAATAAAGCCGAATTAGATGCATACATCGGTTCTTCTCCTCAAATAATTTGTCTTTCTAGTCATGACTTAACATAAATAAGTTCTTAACTATCAAACCTTAAAACTAAAATGAAGTGTGTATTTGATTTGCAAGCCATGTTTATAGTTTGGGTATCTTGTGGGCAGGTATGCTGTGATGAAGTTACTAAAAGAAATGTCACACAATTACATTATAATAATGGCACTAGCCCAAGTATGGTTAAATCCCTCATCCATTTATAATGGCTGATATTTGTTAGATATATCCCTTAATTTTACGGTCTGATTTGAAACAAGCACGGAGCAACAAAACAATGGCTAATTTGCTATCGTCAACACAACAAAAAGTAATATTAATCACTGGCGCATCTAGCGGCATTGGCGAAGCACTGGCATGGGCAGCTGCCAAGCGTGGCATGAATTTGGCACTGGTGGCCAGACGCTTGGAGCGGCTTGAAAATTTAGCAGAAAAAATACGTGAAAAATATCAGGTACAAGTGGAGGTGGCTGCCCTGGATATCCATGATAGTGACAAAATCACACCTTTATTTTTAGGCTTTAGTGATTTGTTGGGCAATATTGATATTGTGGTGGCCAACGCAGGGATATTAAAAAACCGTAAGGTAGGGGATGGACGTATTGATCGCGATGCACAAGTGTTTCAAACCAATGTGCTAGGGGCGATTGCCACTAGCGAAGCAGCCATTGCCCTGTTTAGAGCGCAGGCAAGCGCAGGTCAAATTGCGGTCATTTCATCCTATTCGGCATTTATTCCATTGCCCAGTGGTGCCGCTTATTCTGCCAGCAAAGCAGCAGTGAGTAGTTATTTTAATGCAGTACGTGCGCCATTATTACGTGAAAATATTGCAGTAAGCGTGATTTATCCAGGCTTTGTCAGCACGGATTTATTGCAGGGTTTTAATTCGCATGGTTTGCCCATTGTGGCCAAGGCCAGTGAGGTGGCCGAAGAAATACTTACTGCTATTTTGGCCAAAAAGAAAAATGCCATTGTGCCCAAATTGCCGTGGGCAGTGGTGCATCAGGTGCAACGTATTGTGCCATCCTCCTTCATTGGCTTACTGCAAAAATACTTATAATGTTGCACATGTAATTTTTATTATTTCTGGCAGACCAATAACATGTGGGTAGAGCAATAGCATGATTCATCCATTAATCTGGGTTGCGCTTGGCGGTGCCATTGGTTCGATGGTGCGTTATAGCGTATCTGCCTTTGTGGTAAAGCAAGTCAACCCCGTACATTTTCCATGGGGTACCTTTAGCGTCAATATTTTGGGTTGTATGCTGGCGGGGGTATTTCTGTTAGTGGCAGAATCCGTGCAAAGCATAAGTCAGGAAGCACGACTGTTTATCGTGACAGGTTTATTGGGCGGTTTTACCACGTTTTCGGCTTTTGGCATTGAAACGCTTGGGCTCATTCGACGTGGTGAGATACTTATTGCCTTGAGTTATGCCAGTTTAAGCATCATTGTTGGCGTTTGTGCCATGTGGTTAACCTATAGTATGGTTAAAATGGTTCTAAATTAATCATTTAGAGTCATATCCAGCATAGAACCACATGAGGCATTGAGCTATGTATAAGAAGCAGTTAACTTACCATACAGCAACCAGTACCCTACAGTACTAGAAGCTGATGTCTTTTTTAAAAAAGTGTGGCAAGGCTTTAATCTTCTTCATCACCGCGTGTATCACATGTTTTGGCGGGGTCAATCCCCTGCTTTTTTAGATCCTGAACTTTTTCTTCCAGGGTGCGAAACTGCTGTGCTTCGCGTAGTTTGCGGATATCTTCATCTACGTTGTGTTCTAGTTGCTCCAGCGTTTGTGGCTCAGAAGTAGATGGTTCAAAATCAGTTGGTTTAGTCGAGGTCATGGCAGGTTACTCCAAAATAAAAGTTGCTCCGAAAATAAACTTAAATAAAGCATCAGGGGGACGATGCAGTACCTTGCAATGGCACTACTTCTTCCAATAACGGCCTAAAATTATCTTTTACTTTTAGGTTAATCATATTCCAGTACTGACCAGAAATAGTGCGGTTGAGCATCATGGTTTCTGGCGACGGCTGGAAGCTATCCCAATATTTTAAAGATTTTTTAGCCAATGCGACTGCATCATGATGCGCCGTATTTTTGGCAAAATCATATTCACCATCTAATGGGCTAATTAAAATATCAATCCATTGCTGATAAAACTCCGCTGGAATTTGGCCGTTATTGGTGCGCACATGCAACGCGCGCAAGGCTTGCTCTAAAGCAGGGATATCACGCGCAAATGCTGCCTGTACCAGTTGCTTATTTATTTCTACCACGTCAGGACTCAAGGTTTTGGTGCTGCCGTAGTCATATACCACCACTGAGCCATCGGGTCTAAAGGCAAAATTGCCTGGATGTGGATCGGTATGAAAGCTATGTAAGTAAAACACTTCCTGGCTAATTAACCGAAATAAACGCTGACCCAGCTCATTGCGCAGTTCTTGTGACCATGTGGATGCGGTTTCAATAGTGTCACCCAATTCTTCACTTAAGGTCAGCACACGGCGGGTAGAGTAGGCAGGATAAACTTTAGGAATAATGACTTTGCTGTCTAAGGGCTGATGAAACGTGGCAAACACTTGTAAATTATGTGCTTCAATATTGTAGTTCAGCTCAGCCGTTAGACTGTCTTGCATCTCGGCAAACAATTTGTCTTGTAACTTTTTATCAATTTTAAAGACACCTGCCAGTCTTAAGGCAAGCCGCACTTGTTTTAAGTCACTCTCGCAGGCTTCATCAACGCCTGGATATTGGACTTTCACCACCACCTTTTCACCACTTGGTAGCACTGCACGATGTACTTGACCAATAGATGCCGCAGCAAATGGTTCAGAATCAAAGCTGGCAAAAATCTCTGCCAGTGGTTTGCCCATTTCGCGTTCTATTTGGTACTGGATGGTGCTAAAAGGCACCGCAGGTGCTTGGCGTTGCAACTTGGCAATGGCTTTGGCCACTTCAGGCGGAAAGATATCTTTATATTGCGAGGCGATTTGTCCTACTTTCATGACCGCACCTTTCATTTCACCTAAGGTTTCGGCAATTTTTACCCCAATATCTTCGTAAAGACGGCTTTTGGCTGCTAGTTTTTCTTCTTCGTTAGAATTAATAGACTTAATTGAGTTGCTAACCGCTTTACCTGCAATGCTGGCCGTCATACCAGCAAGTTTCATAAAGCGACGACCAGGCGTACTGATTTTTTCAGCCACAACGACAACCTTGACTACTTAAATGAACGCTAGTGTGGCATGCGCCCCAGCGACTGCCAAGTGATAAAGCATAGGGTTTTGTTGGCAAATGTGTTTATGCCGCCCAGTTTTATACAAGCTGTGCAGTGATTTTTATTCACAATGCTGGTTTAGATTTCATTCACGTTCGCATTTAAACTGTTAAATAACACTTTGCGCCAATGTCTTAAACGCAAACTGAGTAATACTGCTGCAATACTTAAACCAATCACCAGACCTGTCCAGAATCCTGCTGCGCCATAAGGCAGTACCCGTGAAAATATAATTCCTAATGGCAGTGCAATGCCCCAATATGATAATAGGGTAATCCACATCGGTCCCCGCGTGTCCTGCATGCCACGTAAACAGCCAGCAGCGGCCACTTGCCACGCATCAGGTAGCTGGTACATTAAGGCAAACAACAATAAGCCAGCAGCGGTAATTTGTACGGTAGGGTCATTGGTATAAAAACTGGTAATTTGTTCCCTGAACAACCAGATAATCACCATGGTGCTTAGCGACATGATTACTGCAAACATAAAGCCTAAACGCTGAATATGCTGCATCACTTCCCAGTTTTTTTCACCATACAATTGCCCCACACGTATGGTTAATGCCATGCCCAATGCCAGTGGCACCATAAAAAACAAAGAGGTGACGGACAAAGCAATTTGGTGCGATGACACCACAATTTCGCCCAAAGGACTTAAAATAATGGCTGCAATACTAAACAGGCTGACTTCAAAAAATATCGCCATGCCAATGGGCGCACCCAATGCAAAAATCTGGCCAATCATGGCTTTATCAAAGCGGCTAAATTTTTGAAAAATTTTAATGTCCTGATAGGTTTTAGACACACTTAAATAAATGGCTAAAGTAATCAGCATGAGCCATTGTATGGTAGCAGTTGCAATGCCACAGCCTGCACCGCCCAGCTTTGGCAAGCCAAACAAGCCATTCATAAAAATATAGTTCAGCGGAATAATGCCCACTAAGCCAAGTAGGCTAATTACAGTAACTGGACGCGGCCGCCCAATGGCTTCGGTGTAGCCGCGTAATGCCGCAAATAAGGTTACAGCAGGCAAACCATAGGCAATGGCATGTAAAAAGAAGTGTGCTTTGGGCTGTAAGTGCTGGGGTATATCGAGCAGGTTAAAAGTAAGTGGTGCGAGTTGTAATATGGCAAAACCCACCAGGCCAAGTAATAAGGCTAAATATAGGGCTTGCTGGGTAATCCAGGGAATTTGCTGCGGCTGATTGGCACCTTTGGCTTTGGCCACCAGCGGTGTGGTGGCAATCATTACGCCTGACAAAAACAGCACCACAGGCAGCCATAAACCTACCCCTACGGCAACCACCGCCAAATCAGTGGCAGATAAGCGGCCAGCCATAATGGTATCAATGAGGCCAAACCCTGCCTGCGCAATTTGGGTAATTAAAATAGGCCACATGAGGTGAAATAAAATACCAATTTCTTTGTTTCGTTGGGTGCGTGACCACACAGCCTTTTGCCTATCATTTTATAAGAGGCAGTATTGTATCTGCTCTATTGGTCAAGAAGTAAAACTTCAACTGCTGTTTTTAAAATGTCCTGATAAAATCCGCCATGATAAAAAATGCTGCACAGTACAAGCTAGTACTGCACAGCATGGGTTGGCACAACATAAACTTATCAATTAATGATTATTTAAAACCTGCATTAAAATTTCATGGTTTTTTGTTTAAAGGCCACGGCTTTATTGTTTTGGTCAAACATTTGCACCACGACAATATAGTTTTGGCCAGCTTGCACTTCACGAGATGGAATTTCAGTGGTTAGGAGGCGCAAATCATCAGCCACTTGCTGATAGATAATCCCGTTTGACTTGCTGTCGCCAATAGCAGATGGATTAATCACATTCACTAATAATTTACGGGCAGTGCTTGGCTGATTGTCAAAGCTAATGATGCGTCCCGCTTGTTTAATATCAAAGTTATTAGGCATTACCGTATTTTCAGGATACAAGGTTATGTTGCCTTTACGTGCCAGTGTAAATTGCTGATCGCTCCCTGTTAAACCACAATCCCTTATAGTGCGTAAGTCATTTTCTTTATTGCCGCCAATGGTGTAGTCACCTTCATAACGGTTATCACTGCGCTTGTAGCTGGTATTAAAGCTTAATGCAATATTTTGATTTTTGTTTACGCTGGATGCAGAGTCTAATGTTCCTTCTACGCTACCAATAATTTTACTGGTGGCTTTTTGCCCTTTTACTTCCAGGCTATTGGTGCCGCCATCCTGACAGGCAAAATAGCGAAATGACATACGGCCTTTTACCGTCCCTGTGCCATTAGGCGCATCGACATAAATACCGCCAACTGTTGGATCTGGATCATCAGCATCCATACTTTCAGCATAAAAACCAAATAAATTGCCACCTGGCTGATTTTCTACCGCAGGGCCAAAATCATCACTGCTATTACCGCCACACGCAGTTAATAGCATTGCTGCGGCAAGCCCACCAGCCAGACTCATACCTAGTTTTATTGTCTTATTCGTTGCTTTTTTCATCAGTGCTTACTCGGATCAAATGGATATCAGCAAATTCTAGTGAGCACTTAAACAATAAAGGGTAATGTTTTAAATTAGCTTGGTAAGTAAAGTGTGTGTTTGGTTATAAAAAAATAAATATTAATACTTAACTGTTAATACTAATCCCACTATTACCAGTAGTACACCAGATACCCGTTGCCAGTTAATGGGATGTTTTGCAAAACCGAGCCAGCCAAAATGATCCAGTACCATCGCAGCCAATAGCTGACCGCACACAATCACAATGGTTAAATTGACCGCGCCTAGCCGTGGTGCCAAAATAATCGATACACTCACGCCAAATGCCCCCAGCAAACCACCCATCCATAACCAGACAGGCATCCCCATGATTTCTTGTAGTTGAATACGGGATTGGCTTTGTAGCAACACCACCATGCCGAGCACCAATGTACCTACCAAAAAGGAAAAAAAAGCAGCCTGATAAGGCGAGTGTAAATATTGCCTTAGCTGCGAGTTGACGCCCGCTTGACTGGCCAACGCCACACCGCCAGCCAAGCCCAGCATGAGCAATGTGCTTATTTCTAGTCCTTTCATGGTGCGGTGTACTCAGTTCAATATTGGGTAGCGAGGGTCTGATATAAATTTAACCAGTAATTTAATCAGTATTTAGGGCTGATGGTCTAAAATAATTTGCCACTGTGCTGCACTGATGGGCATGAGCGATAAACGACTGCCTCGTTGTAATAGTGGCAGGTTTTCAAGTTCGGGTATTTCACGCAAGGTGGATAGTGGTAAAATTTCTGGCCATTTTTCGACAAACTCAACATCAACACCCGTCCAGCGTGGTTTATCCAGAATAGACTTGGGGTCATAGTAGCGATGCTCTGGGTTAAACTGCGTAGGATCTGCATAACCCCCTTGAACAATGTTCATCACGCCCACAATGCCAGGCACTTTACAATTTGAGTGATAAAAAAACGCTTGATCACCCGCTTTCATTTGCCGTAAGAAGTTACGTGCCTGATAATTACGCACACCATCCCATAATGCCGTGCCCAGTTGTTGTAAGTGATCGATGCCAAAACCACTCGGTTCAGATTTCATTAGCCAATAGGCCACATTGAGACTCCCAAAAAATGACAGCAGCCTTGACTGATCAAGTTGATATGCAGCCAGCAGACATCCCGCTTGCTTTATATATTCATATGCCGTGGTGTATTAAAAAATGCCCCTACTGTGATTTTAATTCACATGTGGTGCCTGATCGACAGGGAGCGCAACAACGTCTGGTTGAGCAATCCATGTCAACCTTGCAGGAGGCGTCACCCAGTTTAGGGATAAATGCCCTTTTTAATCAAACATCTACTCCAATATCGCCAGATAGTGCATTGTCTGCGGAGCTTGAGCAAGCATATTTACATGCTTTGATAAAAGATGCAGCACAACAGCAACCATTGGCACAAGGCAGATGCATTTCAAGTATTTTTATTGGCGGTGGCACGCCGTCACTTATTTCTGCCAAGGGTTATGAGTGGCTATTCACGCAGCTAAAAAACCTGTTTTTATTCAGCGATGATTGCGAAATTACCCTGGAAGCCAACCCTGGCACACTGGAACATCAGCCATTTGCCAATTATTTGGCTGCAGGTATTAACCGTCTGTCTTTGGGGGTGCAAACCTTTAATCCAGCTCAGTTACAACGCCTTGGCCGTGTGCATAATCAGGAGGATGCGATACAGGCGATTAGACGTGCGCGCGAAGCTGGTTTTAATCGGGTGAATGTTGACCTCATGCATGGCTTGCCAGAACAAACCCAGGCACAGGCCTTGCATGATTTGCACACGGCCATTACACACGGTGCCACGCATATTTCTTGGTATCAACTGACCATTGAACCCAACACCGTATTTTTTAGAACCCAGCCCACCTTGCCTGACGACGATACACTGGCCGATATTCAACAGGCGGGGGAAGAGGTATTGCGTCAGCATGGTTTTGTGCAATACGAAGTATCGGCATGGGCCAAAGAACAGCCTTGTCGGCACAACATCAACTACTGGCAGTTTGGTGATTACCTGGCGATCGGCGCAGGCGCACATGGCAAAGTGACTCAGACTAATGGTGTTTATCGTTTTCAAAAAACCCGTTTGCCCAAAGATTATCTGGCTCAGCAACCTGCCAGTATGCTGCATTGGCAAGCCATTCAAGCTAAGGACATGCCCTTTGAATTTATGATGAATGCGTTACGGCTCAAAGAGGGCGTGCCTCATGAGTTTTATGCCCAAAGAACAGGATTAAGTTTAGATCCATTGCAACCAGTACTTAGCCAGTTAAGACAGCGTGGCCTATTAGTAGGCAATAACTTGCTATCCCATAGCAGCCGATTACAATGTACGGCACAGGGCTTTAATTATTTAAATGATGTGTTAGGCGAATTTGTGGATGAATGAATTTTCAATACATTTAAAAAGCCGCTATAACAGCGGCTGATGGTCTTCAAATAACTCTTCCTGTTCTGGCTCGATTGATTTTTGGTGCAACCATTCGCGCCATACTGCCAGCAACACTGCCAATACCACAGGCCCCACAAACACGCCTACCATACCAAAACTGGCCAGGCCGCCCAGTACACCAAACATAATCAATAAAAATGGAATTTTGGTAGCACCAGAAATGACCCACGGACGAATCACATTATCAATCCAGCTCACCACACATAAGCCCCACATGGCAAGGCCAGCGGCTTCCCAGGTATAGCCTTGCGAGAGCAACCAGATACTAACACTCCCCCACGCAAAGGGCGTTCCAAATGGAATTAACGCCAGTAAAAACGTCGCAAACGTCAGCACGATGGGGTTTGGTACGCCAGCCACCCAGTAGCCCAAACCTGCCAGTAAGGCTTGTGCTAAAGCTGTTAAACCCACGCCATATACCACTGCACGCGTGGTTTCCCCAATGGCATGCAAATAACCATGCACGCGGTAACCAATGACTTTGTTGAGCGCAGTACGCACTTGATCCAGAATATAAGTGCCATCACGATAAAAGAAAAACAGGGTTAAAATGGCCAGGGTAAGTTTAAAAATATTGCGGCTAATTTCACCAATCACTACCTTACCAAAACCAACATGCCCCTGAATCCAGCTACGAATAGTAATGGCCAAATCAGTAGGGTGAGCGTTTAGGTGTTGCACCATTGTATTTAATTCTGGGCCAATAATCGGCACACTTTTGATGACATCGGGCAGTACAATGCCACCAGAAAAAATTTGTCGTTGTAAGTTTAAGTATAAATCACGGCCTTCATGTTGCAGCATAAAAATGGCCATAATAAATGGCACACCAATCACTATGCTTAAAATAGCCGTCATGGTGAGTGCGCTTAAATTATTGCGCTGACCAAAGTTGCGCAAAATGGCCTGATAAATCGGCCAGGTGATATATGCCAAAATGGCTGCCCATAGTACAGGCACAATAAAAAACTTAAGCACCTGAAAGCTAAGTAGCATGAGCCCAATAAATAGACTTAATAGCAATAAGCGCTGAATTGCAGAGGTATCTTGCACATTAAGTCCTTAACTAAGGTGGCTTTTTAGCTTTATCTTAAACAAACACGCTGTATACACAAGCAGCAAAATGCAAAATAGCGTGAATTTAAACATAAGATGTTCCTGTTTTATGTTAAAAACAAACTTAGGCCGTGTATTTATTGGATAAAAATTAAGTAAAAGCATTGTAAATCAATTGGCTGCTTTATTACCCCTTCTTTTACTAAAATTTATTGAGCAACGACCTTAACATCTATCATCTTTTCTATACTGCACCCAGATAATACACATATCTACTCACTTTCTTGCCAATTTTTGCAGCGTTCTCCCTATTTTATAAGCTTTTATAGTTTTTAATACATCTATTATTGATAAACCTCATAGAGGTGACCCAGATGCGGTTTTTGCAGATCAGTGTCATTATTCTTTTAGGGTTCATGAGTCTGCCGACCTTAGCCAATCGGCCAGTTACCCATTTTAATACGCCTGTGTTTAATGTGGCGCAAGGTCTGGCACCCGCACAAAACCAACATGTCAAAGTGCTGGAGCAGTTTGCAGGGCAGTTCCGTATTTTAGGGCGCAAGGATTATAACAACGACCGTGAGGCGCAGTTCTCGCCTGTGGATTTTGCAGTCAGTGAAGGCATATTGGCCAGTAAACATTATTATCCACTCATTGGCATACAACAAAGCAATCGCTATTTAACATGGCGCATGAATACCTTGCCGTTACCGCCCAAAAAAGCCATGCAACTGGTGTCTAATATTCATATTATTCCAGCAAGTCCCGCTATTGCCGCACAGTTAAATACCGTAAAGCAAGGGGATTTGGTACAACTGCACGGTGACTTGGTAGAAATTGATGATCACGGCTGGAAATGGACTAGCTCATTGTCACGTGATGATGTAGGTGATGGCGCATGTGAGATATTGCGCGTACAGGCAATTCGCTGGATTCAGTAAGTTGTAGCTTAGCCTGCAAACATTTCTTTTAAGCTTGCTGGGAGCGTTTCACTGCGTCTTCATGTAGGGATTCATTGAGCTGATCCACAATAATTGTCCAGGTGGCATCATCGGTTTTTATTTTATTTGCCAGAAATTGACGCTGTGCTTCATTCCAGTAAGGCGCTTGGATGAGTGAGGTATCAGCATCTAATTGGTGAGTTTCAATAAACTTGGCAATGGCTTCATTACTAGACTCAAGTCCAAGTTGCTCAAATAAAGTGGTCATGTGAGCGCGCGTGTTAGTCATAAAAACACCTGTCTGGTTAACAATGCTTAAGACATCATAGGCAAAATAGTAGTGCTATGTCCACTTTAAAGCTCAGTGCTACAGTAGCTAGAATGTTACGGCAGTTTGTTTTTGAAATTAATGGTTTAGATTTGCCAGTAGCAGTATTTTAAGGCATTCACTTGTAAAAACCCTGCTGTGTTAAGCAGGGCATTTTTATCAGCAAATTACTTTATCAGTGAACAACGAGGTGGCGTTACTGCAACACACTGACATCCGCCACACTCATAAACAACGCACGTAATTGTGCCAGCAAACGTAGGCGATTTTGCTTAATTGCCGCATCCTCTGCCATGACCATGACGTTATCAAAAAACGCATCAATAGGTGCACGCAAAGCCGCAAGTGCTGTTAGGGCAGGGGTGTAATCATGCGACTGCAATAATGGAGTCACCACAGGCGCAATGGCTTGCAGGGCCTGATACAAGTCTTTTTCGGCTTGCTCGGTAAGCAAGCTAACGTCTACATCGCCAGTCACATTGCCTTCTTTAGCTAAGATATTGGCCACGCGTTTGTTAGCGGCAGCCAATGCTTGTGCTTCAGGCAATGTTTTAAAATGATTCACGGCTTTCACCCGATCATCAAAATCAAGCGGAGAGGCAGGGTTTAGCACTTGTACGGCTTGAATGACATCAACACTCACGCCCTGGTCTTCATACATGGCACGGTAGCGACCTTGCACAAATTGTAGGCTATCGCTGTGTGCCTTGTGGATATCTTTTAACTTATCCCCATAGCCTTGTGCAGCCAGTTCAATCAACTCGCTTAAAGACAAGGTCAATTTATTTTCAATTAGCAGGCGCAAAATACCAATGGCGGCACGACGTAAGCTAAACGGATCTTTGTTGCCAGTCGGTGCTTGGCCAATGCCAAAAATACCCACCAGCGTGTCTAAACGATCCGCCAGTGCCAAGGCAACACCCGTACGCGTTTGCGGCAATTTGTCACCCGCAAAGCGCGGTAAATACTGATCGCTAATGGCATTAGCCACTTCATCAGATAATCCTTCAAGCTTGGCGTAGTAAGTACCTGCAATGCCTTGTAGCTCAGGAAATTCACCCACCAGCTCAGAGGTTAAGTCACATTTGGCCAATAGCCCTGCTTGCTTGGCAGCAGCCTCATCACCATTGTTCAGTCTGGCAATTTCAACCGCTAACCTGGCAATACGCTCGGACTTGTCCCATAGCGTGCCCAGTTGCGCCTGAAACACCATATTGGCCAGTTTTTCCTGACGGCTGGCTAGTGGCTGCTTTTGATCCTGTATAAAGAAAAATTCGGCATCGCTTAAACGTGGCCGCACGACTTTTTCATTGCCCTCAATAATTTGCTGTGGGTCTCTGGAATCAATATTGGAAACCGTAATAAAGTAAGGCTGCAATTTGCCAGCTGCATCAATCAAACAAAAATACTTTTGGTTGTCCTGCATGGTTGAAATCAAGGCTTCTTGTGGCACCACCAAAAAGCGCTCTTCAAAGGTCGCACGCAAGGCAACTGGCCATTCCACCAGTGCAGTGACTTCATCCAGCAAATCGGCTGGCACAATGGCTTGTGCATTGACTTCATCTGCCAATGTTTTTACTTGGGCGGAAATAGTTGCCTGACGCTCATCAAAATCGGCAACCACATGCGCAGCTCGCAGGCTTTCCAGATAATCATTGGCATGTTTTAGGCCAATAGCTTGCGGTGCATGGAAGCGATGGCCATAGGTTTGGTTGCCAGCTTTAAAGTCCAAAATAGTGGCGTCAATCACTTCACTATCTTTCATCAGCAACACCCATTGCACGGGGCGCACAAACTCGGTACGGCTGGCCGCAGTACGCATGCGTTTGGCAATGGGCAGGGCATCGAGTGCTTCAGCCAAAATAGTAGGTAATACCTCGTCCAGGGTTTGGCCTTTCACTTCTTTGTAGTAGCAAACTTTTTCAACTTTACCAGCCTGAAAACGTGATACCTGATCGGCATTAATGCCCTGACCGCGCATAAAACCTTCCAGAGCTTTGGTTGGTTTACCTTCCGCATCATAGGCTGCTTGCACGGCAGGGCCATCAAAGCGTTTTTGGCTATCAGGCTGGGCACCATCAATGTTATTAATGAGCAGTGCTAAACGACGTGGGGCGGCATAGGCATTAATGCTATCAAAGGCAAAACCTGCATTTTTAAGCCGAGTGACAACCTCGGTTTTTAATGCATCACGCAGGGTTTTTAGGTTTTTGGGTGGCAGCTCTTCACAGCCAAGTTCAAATAAGACGGTGTGCTTGGACATTATTTGCTGGCTCCTTGCTGCTTTTGTTGTGCTTGGTTGGCATTATTTAGTAAAGCTTCAGATTCTTCCTGCGCTTTAAGTTGTGCCAACACTTCATCACGTAACTGTGGCGCGGCCATGGGGAAGCCCAGTTTTGCCCGTGCTTTGACATAACTTTGTGCAATGGCACGTGCCAAACTACGTACACGCAAAATATAACGCTGACGTTCGGTGACAGAAATTGCACCGCGCGCATCGAGCAAGTTAAAGGTATGTGAAGCCTTTAATACCATCTCATAGGCAGGCAGCGGCAATTCAACCGCCATTAATTTATTCGACTCTTCTTCATAAAAATCAAACAATTCAAATAGCTTGCTTACGTTGGCATGCTCAAAGTTATAGGTCGATTGTTCCACTTCGTTCTGGTGGAATACATCGCCATAAGTAACCGTACCAAATTGACCTTTAGTCCACACCAGATCGTAAACGGAATCCACGCCTTGCAGATACATGGCCAATCGCTCTAGGCCGTAAGTAATTTCACCTGTGACTGGATAGCACTCAACACCACCGACTTGTTGAAAATAGGTAAACTGGGTCACTTCCATGCCGTTTAACCAAACTTCCCAGCCCAGACCCCACGCACCAAGCGTTGGTGATTCCCAGTTGTCTTCCACAAAACGAATGTCATGGATGAGGGTATCAATGCCAATGGCTTTTAGAGAATCTAAATAAAGCTGCTGAATGTTGGCAGGATTGGGCTTCAGTACCACCTGAAACTGATAATAATGCTGCAAACGATTTGGGTTTTCACCATAACGGCCATCTTTTGGGCGACGTGATGGTTGCACATAGGCCGCATTCCAGGTTTCAGGCCCGAGTGCGCGCAAAAAGGTAGCGGTATGAAACGTCCCTGCGCCAACTTCCATATCGTAGGGTTGTAAAATCACACACCCTTGATCAGCCCAGTAGTTTTGTAGGGCTAAGATCAAGCCCTGAAAAGTATCAATATGCGATATGGCGCGACTGCTTTTTTCAACAGGCATGGTGCGATCCATTAATAGGTTTGAATAAATTGGTTGAGAGTATAGAGAATTGCAGGAGTTTAGACAAAGGAAACGGCAAAATTAGTCATACGCTGGTCAGTCAAGAAGCAGGCCAATTTACAACTCATTTAACCAAGCGCTTCAAAAACAAAAAGACCCGTATAAACGAGTCTTTTGGCTTAAACTTTTTAAAATTAACGTTGGTCAATTTCCACAAAATTGCGTTCAGTGGCACCAGTATATAACTGGCGTGGGCGACTAATTTTGTAAGGCGCGCTGTGCATTTCTAACCAGTGGCTAATCCAGCCTACAGTACGTGCCAAGGCAAAAATAACCGTAAACATAGCAGTTGGAATACCAATTGCTTTTAGGATAATGCCAGAGTAGAAATCAACGTTTGGATATAAATTACGCTTAATGAAGTATTCATCACTTAAGGCAATTTTTTCCAGTTCCATGGCCAGTTCAAGCTGAGGATCATTGATACCTAATGCAGCCAGTACTTCGTCACAGGTTTGCTTCATCACTTTGGCGCGTGGGTCAAAGTTTTTGTAAACGCGATGTCCAAAGCCCATCAGCTTCACTTCTTTGCGTTTTACTTTTTCCATAAACTCAGCCACGTTGTCAACCGTGCCGATTTCATCGAGCATTTTAAGCACGGCTTCGTTGGCACCACCATGTGCAGGACCCCAGAGTGCAGCAATACCCGCAGCAATACAGGCATATGGGTTAGCACCCGTTGAGCCAGCCATACGTACCGTAGAGGTTGAGGCATTTTGCTCATGGTCAGCATGCAATGTAAAGATACGATCCATTGCTTTAGACAACACTGGATTTACTTTGTAGTTTACATCAGCAGGGGTGGCAAACATCATGTACAGGAAGTTTTCTGCATAGTTTAAGTCGTTACGTGGATACATGAATGGCTGACCAATCGTGTATTTGTAGCTCCAGGCAGCAATGGTTGGAATCTTCGCGACTAAACGAATAGCAGTGATTTCACGATGCTTTGGATTTTCAACATCCAGGCCATCATGATAAAACGCAGATAATGCACCCACAACGCCACACATCACTGCCATTGGGTGTGCATCACGACGGAAGCCATTATAAAACCGCTGAACCTGATCATGCAGCATGGTGTGGTTGCGCACTAAACCATAAAACTCTTGCTTCTGTTCAGCATTGGGCAGTTCACCGTGCAATAACAAATAGCAAACTTCGAGGTAATCTGCTTTTTCAGCCAGTTGGTCGATCGGATAACCACGATGCAACAAAATGCCTTTATCGCCATCGATAAATGTAATTTTTGATTCACAGGCAGCAGTAGCCATAAAACCAGGATCAAAGGTAAAATGTCCTTGGGCTAAGACATCCTTAACGTCAACAACGTCTGGACCTAATGTGCCGCTATAAATTGGTAGGTCAATTTGTTTGCCATTAAGCGTAAGTACGGCTTTTTTGCCAGTTGCGTCAGACATTCAAAAACTCTCCTGTCCTAGGGATATAGGATGCGATTGTGCAGAAAAACTTTTAGATAATGAATTTCTGTTAACGCTATGTAAAAAAATGCGCTATTAGCTTAGTTTGAACTCAGATTTTGTCAATCATACTTCGTGCTAAAAATACCAGTTTAACCAAAAAAAAAGCAAAAATAAGAGGCTATGCTGGTCAAAAAGGTATATGACCTAAATTAAGGGGCACTTGGCCAAACCTAAAAGGGGTCATCTGTATAGGGCGATATAGCATACAATAACTCTGCCTTATTTCAGAGAAATGGATTTGTAAGCAGATTTATAAAGTTAAAAAAGCCAGCGCAATAAGAACTTTATATGGTAAAAATATGGCTAGTTTAGTCATTGATTTTTTGAGTAATTATAAGAACTTCACTGTTTTTTTTATCATGCCAGAAAATTTTAGCTATCAACCTGGAAAATACAGGCTTAACGCCTGGGCTAGGCAATGATATGTGCTAAATCATGTTGTTTTATACGATTAAAGTCTAAGAGGCTGGTAATATCTGCGGGCAATTGCATTTTTGGGTAAGCGTTGGCTGTTTAAAATAATCCTTAATTCTTTCATCATTTTAGGCTGTTATAAGCTTGTTGCTGTTCCTATTTTCTAAAAGGGCTTTGAAAACTATAGGGATTATTGTGTTTTATTAATTAATTATCATTTGCGTTTCTAAAAAACAAAATTCATTTTTTGGCTTAGTTTGTAATTAAGCCGTAACAGCACTATAATTTCTTGTCGTTTTTAATAGGCTATATGCCTATTTTGCCAGCTTTCCTTTCGAATTAATACAAACTCCAATGGGAGTTTTTGCCTACAGGATGCCCGCTGTGAAAAGCAACAGACCTGTCAATTTGTCCATGGGCCAAGTGTTAGCGGTTAACTTGCGCTCCCCCGTGGCTATTGCTTCGATTCTACACCGTGTGTCTGGAATCATTATATTTCTATTAATTCCTGTATTGCTTTGGCTATTACAGGGTTCTCTTGCCTCAGCCGAAGGCTTTGCCTACGTGCATGACCAGATTTTTGGCAACATTTTTGTACGCCTTGTGGTCTGGGTATTTGTCGCTGGCTTGATTTACCATTTCATTATGGGAATTAAGCATTTATTAGGTGATATGGGTGTTGCTGAAGGCCTACAAAGTGGACGCGCTGCGGCGACAACTGCTTTGGTTCTTTCTGCAATTGGCATTGTGGCGTCATTTATCTGGTTGGTGGTGCTGTAATGAAAAGTGCAATGGGTTTAACGGGTTCAGGCTCACGCGACTGGGTCGTGCAACGTATTAGTGCTGTGATTCTGGCAGTGTATACGGTAGTTATTTTTGGCTGGATTTTGATCCATCCAAATTTTGACTATACCGCATGGTACGGTTTTATGATGACGTTACCGATGAAGATTTTTAGCCTACTGGCTATTTTGTCGTTGGTGGGTCATGCCTGGGTGGGCATGTGGACAGTATTTACTGACTATATTACGACATCACAAATGGGGCCTGTCGCAAATGGCCTGCGTTTGGTATTGCAAAGTGCAATGATTATTGCATTACTTGTGTTTATGGTCTGGGGTATCCAGATTTTCTGGGCACATTAATAGGAACAGATCATGGCTGCAGCTGATTTTAATAAAGCATCACCGAATCAAGATTTTTCCAATATCGAAACCTTAACCTTTGATGCCGTGATTGTGGGCGGTGGCGGTTCTGGTATGCGTGCATCCCTGCAACTGGCAGAAGCTGGCTTAAAGGTTGCGGTATTAACTAAAGTATTTCCTACCCGTTCGCACACGGTTGCTGCCCAAGGTGGTATTGGTGCGTCACTGGGTAATATGCAAGAAGACAATTGGCACTATCACTTTTACGACACTGTAAAAGGTGGTGACTGGTTAGGTGACCAGGACGCGATTGAATTTATGTGCCGCGAAGCACCCAAAGTGGTGTATGAGCTTGAGCACATGGGTATGCCGTTTGACCGCAACCCAGATGGCACCATTTATCAGCGTCCTTTTGGCGGTCACTCTGCCAATTATGGCGAAAAGCCTGTGCCACGCGCCTGTGCTGCTGCTGACCGTACTGGTCATGCCTTGTTGCATACCTTGTATCAAAAAAACGTTGAGCTTGGCACCCAGTTTTTTGTTGAGTGGATTGCACTTGACTTAATCCGTGACGACAACGGCGATGTACTGGGCGTGACTGCCATTGATCAGGAAACTGGCAATGTGGCGGTATTCCAGGCCAAAGCCACCTTGTTTGCAACTGGTGGTGCAGGCCGTATTTTCCGTGCGTCTACCAATGCCTACATTAATACAGGTGATGGTTTAGGCATGGCATCACGCGCAGGTATTCCATTGCAGGACATGGAATTCTGGCAGTTCCACCCAACTGGGGTTGCTGGCGCAGGTGTATTGTTGACCGAAGGCTGTCGTGGTGAAGGCGGTGTACTACGTAACAAGAGTGGCGAACCATTCATGGAACGCTATGCACCAACCCTAAAAGACCTTGCACCGCGTGACTTTGTTTCCCGTTCTATGGATCAGGAAATTAAAGAGGGCCGTGGTTGTGGACCTAATGGCGACTATGTTGTGCTGGATCTGACCCATCTGGGTGCTGATACCATCATGAAGCGTCTGCCATCTGTATTTGAAATTGGTAAGAAGTTTGCCAACGTTGACTGCACTAAAGAGCCAATCCCTGTCGTACCAACCATTCATTATCAAATGGGTGGTATCCCAACCAATATTCATGGTCAGGTTGTTGTGCCAAAAGGCGATAACCCAACTGCTGTGGTTAAAGGTTTTTATGCGATTGGTGAATGTTCTTGTGTGAGCGTTCATGGTGCTAACCGTTTAGGTACTAACTCACTGCTTGATCTTGTGGTATTTGGTAAGGCAGCGGGTGAGCATATTATTGACTACGTGACCAAACATCATGGCGATGACTATGCGCCATTGCCAAATGCTGTGCTGGAAAACACCAACCGTCGCTTGAATGCCCTGCAAAATTCGACTACTGGCGAAAATGCACAGGATGTTGCGGATGCGATTCGTGAAGTGATGCAGCAGCATGCTGGTGTATTCCGTACGCAAGCATTAATGGATGAAGGTGTACAGAAAATTCTGGCGCTGGAGCCACGTGTACGCAATTTGCACCTGACGGATAAATCCAAAGTATTTAATACTGCGCGTATTGAAGCCTTGGAAGTTGAAAATCTCTACGAAGCAGCCAAAGCCACCATGATTTCTGCGGCAGCGCGTAAAGAATGTCGTGGTGCGCATACTGTGGTGGATTATGAGTTGCCAGGTGATGATCCTAATCATCCAAACGGCCGCCGTGATGATGAGTGGATGAAGCATACTTTATGGTATTCCGTTGATAATCATTTGGAATATAAGCCTGTACGCCAAAAACCGTTAACAGTGGAAGAAGTTCCACCTAAACCACGTACATTCTAGGTCAGGAGTCTGCAACGATGAGTAGAACCCGTATATTCGAAATTTATCGCTATGATCCTGATAAGGATAAAGCACCGTATATGCAAACCTATAAGCTTGAATTAGACGATGGCGACCGTATGTTGCTTGACGCGCTAATCAAACTGAAAAAGGTAGATGAAACCCTGTCTTTCCGCCGCTCTTGCCGTGAAGGGATTTGTGGTTCTGATGGCATGAATATCAATGGTAAAAATGGTTTGGCCTGCTTGCAGAACCTAAACGATTTACCAGAAAAAATTGTAATTCGTCCTTTGCCAGGTTTGCCAGTGATTCGTGATTTAGTCGTAGATATGAATCAGTTCTACGTTCAGTATGAAAAGATTCGTCCTTACTTGATCAACGATCAGCCTGCGCCGCCGAAAGAACGTTTGCAATCACCAGAGCAACGCGAACATCTTGACGGTTTGTATGAATGTATTTTGTGTGCATGTTGTTCAACCTCATGCCCATCATTCTGGTGGAACCCTGATAAATTCCTGGGGCCATCAGCATTGCTACAAGCCTATCGTTTTATCATTGATTCGCGTGATACCGACCAAGCTGAACGTTTAGCTCGTCTGGACGATCCGTTTAGCCTGTTCCGTTGCCGTGGCATCATGAACTGTATTTCGGTATGTCCAAAAGGCTTAAACCCAACCAAAGCCATTGGCCATATTCGTAATTTGATATTGGATCAAGCAAGCTAAGCGGTTTTAGCCTGCCAAAAGACGCGCTTTGATAGCGCGTTTTTTTATATCTGGTGCAAAAGTCAAGGCATCGTGGAGACTGTGTGATACTTTGGTCTTAAAAGGCTGAAAAAATATCTAAAACGCGCTATCTTATTCATTCTGTAAGGGAATATTTACCTGCTTAATGATAGCTATTGTTTAAAAAAATCCAGTAAGTACTGTAACTCATGATACGATTTGTCACATGAAAAGCAGATGATAACGGGGCATAATGATTACTCATTCTGATAAATAAAGTGCTTTGGCTTTATTTTGAAGTCGCATTGGCCAAACCAGCAGTTTTATGAATGCAATGCTGTTTTGGCCAATTCGATTTGCAAAAAATTGCTCGTGTTAACACGAGTACAGTGTACGGCTAGGCCAACTTGATCTATACCTTTTACCAATCAGCGTAGCGGTATAGGCATAGTTGACTTGGAATCATACGGTTGCCAGTTATGCTGGTGTTGTTGTGTTGTCGTCGCGCGTGGTAATTCTTAAAGAGCAATCTTTAAGCAATTATACGTAACATGAAGGCCTTGTATCCAGTGCCTGAGTGTTTTGTGGTTTGTTTTATCCAGCAAGCTATTATTTTTGCAATTGAAAAATGGGTCGTCTCATGCAAGAAGTTGTTGACGCACAGCGTCTAGACACAGAACTATCCGCAGAAAACGCGGCTTATATTGAAGCACTTTATGAAAGCTATCTTACTGCACCAGACACAGTAGGCGACGATTGGCGTGCTTATTTTGATCAGTTCCCCAAGGGGGATCAGCCGCACCGCAATGTAAGAGAGCAGTTTTTATTACTTGCAAGAAATAGTACACGTGTACAGCCCATGCCACAAAGCTCAGTCAGTACAGAACATGAGCGTCGTCAGGTGGGTGTATTACAACTGATTGCGGCTTATCGCAATCGGGGTCATCAAAAAGCCAAGCTTGATCCTCTTCATTTAACCGAACGTGCGCCTGTGCCCGATCTGGATTTGGCGGCACACGGGTTATCGCGCTCTGATTTAGATACTGTATTCCAAACGGGTAATCTGGCCATTGGCAAAGCTGAAGCAACACTTGGTGAAATGGTTGATGCCATGGAAGCCATTTATTGTGGTGCCATTGGTTCAGAGTATATGTATATTGTCGACACCCGTGAAAAGCGCTGGATTCAACAGCGTTTAGAAGGGGCACGTGGCCAGTACAATTTTAACGAAGAACAAAAAAGAAGCATTTTAGAGCGCATTACTGCCGCTGAAGGCTTAGAGAAGTATCTTGGTAGCCGCTATGTGGGTGCCAAACGCTTTGGTCTTGAAGGCGGTGAAAGTTTTATTCCCATGATTAACGAGCTGATTCAACGCTCAGGCAAAGTGGGCACCAAAGAAGTGGTGATTGGCATGGCCCATCGTGGCCGTCTCAATATGCTGGTGAATATTTTAGGTAAAAATCCCACTGAACTGTTTGAAGAGTTTGAAGGTAAACCTTTTAATAAAAAAGGATCAGGGGACGTAAAATACCATCAGGGTTTTTCTAGCAATGTCATGACCCCAGGTGGTGAGATTCATTTGGCATTGGCATTCAACCCGTCACATCTTGAAATTGTTAGCCCTGTGGTTGAAGGTTCGGTACGTGCGCGTCAGGTTCGCCGTCGAAGTATTGGTGGCGATGATGTGTTACCCATTATTGTGCATGGTGATGCTGCGTTTGCAGGTCAGGGCGTGGTGATGGAAACCTTCCAGATGTCACAAACTCGCGGTTATACCGTGGGTGGTACGGTTCATGTGATTATTAACAATCAGGTTGGTTTTACCACCAGTGCCCGTGAAGATGCACGTTCTACCGAATACTGTACTGCCATTTCCAAGATGGTGCAGGCACCTATTTTCCACGTGAATGGGGATGACCCAGAAGCAGTAGTATTTATCACGCAATTGGCACTGGATTTCCGTCAGGAGTTCCGCAAAGACGTGGTGATTGATTTGTTCTGTTACCGTCGTCGTGGTCATAATGAAGCAGATGAACCATCAGGCACTCAGCCACTGATGTATCAAGTGATTTCTAAACTCCCTACCACCCGTACCTTGTATGCTGATCAACTGGTCAAAGAAGGCGTGGTCACTCGTAGTGATGTTGATACTCTGGTTGAAGATTATCGCAATGCACTGGAAGAAGGCAGACATGTTGCCAACGCCTTAGTGCGTGAGCCGAATAAAAAGCTGTATGTTGACTGGACACCCTATGTAGGCCATCAGCTTGAAGATGACTGGGACACTTCTTTTTCTAAAACGCGCTTAAAAGAACTGGCGCAGGCCATGTATCAACTCCCAGAAGGTTTTGTATTACAGCGTCAGGTTAAAAAAGTGATTGACGACCGCCTGCAAATGCAAACTGGTGAAATGCCACTCAACTGGGGTGCTGCTGAAACGCTGGCGTATGCGACCTTGATTGATGAAGGCTTTTTGGTACGCTTGACAGGGCAGGACGTAGGACGGGGCACTTTCTCGCATCGTCATGCCAAACTGCACAACCAAACCAATGGTGACGTCTATATTCCACTGTGTCATGTCAAAGAAAACCAGCCACGTTTTGCATTATATGATTCGCTACTTTCTGAAGAAGCAGTACTGGCATTTGAGTATGGTTATGCTACCACCATTCCCAATAGCTTAATTATTTGGGAAGCGCAATTTGGTGATTTTGCCAATGGTGCGCAAGTGGTCATTGATCAGTTTATTAGTTCAGGCGAAACCAAATGGGAACGCTTGTGTGGCTTAACCTTATTATTGCCACATGGCTACGAAGGACAAGGCCCAGAGCATTCCAGTGCCCGCTTGGAGCGTTACCTGCAATTGTGTGCTGAAGACAACATGCAAGTTTGTACACCAACCACACCTGCACAGATTTATCATTTATTACGTCGTCAGGCTGTACGTCCTGCGCGTAAGCCCCTCATTATCATGTCACCAAAAAGCTTACTGCGTCATAAGCTGGCGACCTCTAGCTTGGATGAGCTGGCAGATGGTCGTTTTGAAACCGTGATTGAAGATATTGATAATATCGACAAAAACGCAGTGAAACGCTTGGTACTGTGTGGCGGCAAAGTATTTTATGACTTGCTGGAAAAACGCCGCGAAGAAGATGTCGATGATGTGGCGATTGTACGAATTGAGCAGTTGTACCCGTATCCACAGCAGCGTGTACGTGATGTGATGATGCAGTATCCAAATCTGGAAGAAGTGGTTTGGACGCAAGAAGAGCCGAAGAATCAGGGTGCCTGGCTATTTATTGCGCACCAGATTTATAAAGATGTGACCAGTTTTAACAAATCCATTAGCGTGAATTTTGCGGGTCGTGAAGCATCTGCTGCGCCTGCCAGTGGTTCGCCTTATTTACATGCCAAACAGCAAGCCGCATTGGTTATTGATGCCTTAGGCTTAGACACTAAAGATGCCAAGCCTGAACAACAAGGAGAAGCCTAATCATGGCAACAGAAATTAAAGCCCCCGTATTTCCAGAATCCGTAGCTGACGGTACCATTGCTACTTGGCATAAAAAAGTGGGTGAAGCAGTTGCCCGTGATGAAGTGATTGCTGATATTGAAACCGATAAAGTGGTGCTTGAAGTGGTTGCACCTGCGGATGGTTCCTTGGCCAGTATTGCAAAACCTGAAGGCGAAACAGTGTTATCAGGTGAAGTGATTGCTACCTTTGAGGCAGGTGCTGGCGCAGTAAGCGAGCAGCAAGTGGCACAAGACATAGAAAAAACTGAAGCAGGGGCAACTGCGATTGTACAACGCGATAATGCGTCTACTCAAAATGCACAGTCTACTGAATCTGACAAAAATCAAAGCCCCGCAGTGCGTAAGGCAGTGGCTGAGCAAGGTCTGGATGTGGCTGATATTTCAGGTACTGGCCGTGGTGGTCGTGTGACTAAAGAAGACGTGGCCAATCATGCTAATGCGTCAAAAGCTGCTGCGCCAAGTACACCCCCAAGTGCGAATGTGCAATCGAATACAGCGATTAGTCAGGCCGTGGGTGAGCGGGTTGAAAAGCGTGTGCCCATGACACGTTTACGTAAGCGTGTGGCTGAGCGTTTATTGTCCGCCAGCCAGAATACGGCCATGCTGACCACCTTTAACGAAGTCAACATGAAGCCCATCATGGACATGCGCAAGCTATACCAAGAGCGTTTTGAAAAACGTCATGGTACCCGTTTGGGCTTTATGTCTTTCTTTGTGAAAGCCGCAACCGAAGCACTAAAACGCTATCCTGCTGTAAACGCTTCCATTGATGGTGATGATATTGTTTATCATGGCTATTACGACATTGGTGTGGCGGTATCAAGCGACCGTGGTCTGGTTGTGCCAGTACTTCGTGACACTGATCGTTTAAACCATGCTGAAGTTGAAAAAAATATCATTGAGTATGGCAAAAAAGCCCGTGATGGCAAGTTATCTATTGAAGACATGACTGGCGGTACCTTTACCATTTCAAATGGCGGTACTTTTGGTTCTCTGCTATCGACGCCTATTTTAAATCCGCCACAAACTGCCATTCTGGGCATGCATAAAATCCAGGATCGTCCTATGGCAGTCAATGGCGAAGTGGTGATTCTACCCATGATGTATCTGGCGCTGTCTTATGATCATCGCATGATTGATGGTAAAGAAGCGGTTGGATTCCTGGTGGCGATTAAGCAATTTATTGAAGACCCAGCATCCCTGCTATTAGATCTATAGTTCTTCAATGTTTAAAGATATTGGATTGATGCAATAGCAGCACCTGCTGCTCAAACTTGAGTTGGGCAGCAATTAAATATGAAGTTATTTGCCCATTTTTAAAATTTAAGCCACTTGTAGAAGTCATCACTTTTGCAAGTTAAGGAGTAAACACATGGCACAACAGTATGACCTGGTGGTCATTGGCGGTGGCCCGGGCGGTTATGAAGCAGCAATTCGTGCAGCGCAACTCGGTTATAAAGTGGCCTGTATTGAAAAACGCGTACACAATGGTAAACCTTCAATGGGTGGTACGTGCTTAAACGTTGGCTGTATTCCCTCTAAAGCATTACTGGATTCCTCCCATCGTTATGAATCTACCCAGCATGATTTAAAAGCGCACGGGATTGAAACGGGTGATGTCAGCATTGATATTGGCACCATGCAAGCGCGCAAAACCAAAGTAGTTGAGCAACTTACTGGCGGTGTGGCGCAGTTATTAAAAGGCAATGGCATTGACTGGCTGCAAGGCACAGGCAAGCTGCTGGCTGGCAAGAAAGTAGAGTTTACGCCGCTTGAGGGTGATAGTTCTGATGAAAAAGACACACAAACCCTTGAGCCAAAATATGTGATTTTAGCTTCTGGTTCTGTGCCCGTTAATATTCCAGTGGCGCCTGTGGATGAAGAAACTATTGTTGATTCAACAGGTGCTTTGGCATTCGATCAAGTGCCAGAAACCTTGGGCGTGATTGGTGCAGGCGTCATTGGCCTTGAGCTGGGTTCAGTCTGGCGTCGCCTGGGCAGTGAAGTGGTGGTGTTTGAAGCATTAGAGAGCTTTTTACCCATGGCGGATAAGGCACTGGCCAAAGAAACCTTAAAGGTTTTGACCAAGCAAGGTCTGGATATTCGCTTAAATGCCAAAGTCACTGCCACCGAATGCAAAGATGGCAAAGTCACCGTGAAATACAATCAGGCTGGCGAAGACAAAGAACAAACCTTTGATAAGTTAATTGTCTGTGTTGGTCGTAAGCCGTATGCCGAAGGTTTATTGAGCGAAGATGCAGGCATTAAGCTGACCGAACGTGGCTTCGTGGAAGTGGATGATCAATGTAAAACCTCAGTAGATGGCGTGTATGCCATTGGTGACTTGGTGCGTGGGCCAATGCTGGCGCATAAGGCCATGGAAGAAGGCGTGATGGCCGTTGAGCGTATGCATGGTCATGCCGCACAGGTCAACTATGACACCATTATCAGTGTGATTTACACCTCGCCTGAAGTGGCATGGGTTGGTCTGACTGAAGAGCAGGCAAAAGACAAAGGCATTGAAGTCAAAACGGGCCAGTTCCCATTTGCGGTGAATGGTCGTGCGCTGGCAGCAGGTGAACCTGCAGGGTTTGTCAAGTTTGTGGCCGACGCTAAAACTGACCGTTTGCTAGGCATGCATATTCTGGGAAGTGGTGCTGGCGACATGGTACATCAGGGCATGATTGCCATGGAATTTGTATCTAGCGTTGAAGACTTGCAGCTCATGACTTTTGCACATCCAACCTTATCTGAAGCAGTGCATGAAGCGGCACTTGCTGTAGATGGGCGTGCAATCCATGCCATTCAGCGTAAACGTCGCTAAATGAGCCTTGGCCACTTATGGCTGAGCCAAACGTATTTGAGATGTAATAAGCAAAGTGGTTTTTAAGGTTTGGTTTTAATCAGTTTACTGGTGCCATAACGTGTTAAAAGCTGCTTTGTCTGTGGAATACCAGTGCTGCCTATTTGCAGTTTTATCGCAAAAATGCCACTGCCGTATTTAAATTAACCAACGACAATTCGGTTAGGTCTAACAATGAATTTACATGAATATCAAGCAAAAGCGCTGCTTAAGCAATACGGCATGCCTGTACAAGAAGGCATTCTGGCCACAACGCCTGAAGAAGCCGCTGCAGCATTTGAAAAAATTGGTAACTTTGCGGTTATCAAAGCACAGGTTCATGCTGGTGGTCGTGGTAAAGCAGGTGGTGTAAGAATTGCCAAAAGTGCCGAAGAAGCCGCACAAATTGCGCGTGAGCTGATTGGTACGCGCCTGGTGACCTACCAAACTGACGCTGATGGCCAACCCGTCAATAGCGTGCTGGTATGTCAGGACGTTTATCCTGTAGAGCGTGAGTTGTACCTGGGCGCAGTAGTTGACCGTTCAACCCGCCGTGTGACCTTTATGGCATCGACTGAAGGCGGTGTTGATATTGAACACGTTGCGGCTGAAACCCCTGAAAAAATTCTCAAAGTTACGGTTGATCCATTAGTAGGCTTACAACCATTTCAGGCCCGTGATGTGGCGTTTCAACTCGGCTTAAAAGATAAACAAATTAACCAGTTTGTTAAGCTGATGGTTGGTGCTTATCAGGCCTTCATTGACAATGACTTTGCCTTGTTTGAAATTAACCCGCTGTCGGTGCGTGAAAATGGCGAAATTTTGTGTGTTGATGCCAAAGTAGGTATTGACTCCAATGCTCTGTATCGCTTGCCTGAGCTGGCTGCTGCACGTGACAAATCACAGGAAAACGAGCGTGAGCTAAAAGCATCCGAGTTTGAACTGAACTATGTGGCGCTGGAAGGTAATATTGGCTGTATGGTGAATGGTGCGGGTCTTGCCATGGCCACCATGGACATTATCAAGCTGTACGGTGGCCAGCCTGCTAACTTCCTCGACGTTGGTGGTGGTGCAACCAAAGAGCGCGTGATTGAAGCCTTTAAACTGATTTTGGCGGATAGCTCGGTGCAAGGCGTATTGATCAATATTTTTGGTGGTATCGTACGCTGTGACATGATTGCTGAAGCCATTGTGGCCGCAGTAAAAGAAGTAAATGTGACTGTTCCTGTGGTGGTACGACTGGAAGGTAACAATGCCGAGCTTGGTACTCAGATTTTAGAGCAATCAGGTCTTAAACTTATTCCAGCGCAAGGCCTTGCCGATGCAGCGGAAAAAATTGTTGCAGCAGTGAAAGCCTAAGGAGCATTAGCATGAGCGTATTAATTAATAAAGACACCAAAGTGCTGGTTCAGGGCTTTACAGGTAAAAACGGCACGTTTCACTCTGAACAAGCCATTGCCTATGGCACCAAGGTGGTTGGCGGTGTAACTCCAGGCAAAGGTGGTTCTACCCATCTGGATTTGCCCGTATTTAACACCATGCGTGAAGCAGTGGATCAAACCCAGGCCGATGCAACAGTGATTTATGTACCAGCACCATTTGTACTGGATTCAATTATTGAAGCGGTTGATTCTGGTGTGGCCTTAATTGTTGTCATTACTGAAGGTGTACCAACCATTGATATGCTAAAAGCCAAACGCTATTTAGAGACCAATGGCAATGGCACACGTCTGGTTGGCCCTAACTGCCCAGGCGTGATTACTCCAGGCGAATGTAAAATTGGCATTATGCCAGGTCATATTCATCTGCCAGGTCGTATTGGTATTATTTCCCGTTCTGGTACATTAACCTACGAAGCTGTGGCGCAAACCACCAAGCTTGGTTTGGGTCAGTCTACTTGTATTGGGATTGGTGGTGACCCCATTCCTGGTATGAATCAGATTGATGCCCTAAAACTGTTTCAGGAAGATCCCCAAACTGACGCCATTATTATGATTGGTGAGATTGGTGGTTCTGCTGAAGAAGAAGCAGCTGAATATATTCAATCAAATGTAACCAAACCAGTCGTAGGTTATATTGCTGGTGTGACCGCACCTAAGGGCAAGCGCATGGGTCATGCGGGTGCAATTATTTCTGGTGGTAAAGGTACTGCTGAAGAAAAATTTGCTGCCTTTGAAAAAGCAGGCATGGCCTATACAAGAAGCCCTGCCGAGCTTGGTTCTACCATGCTGCAAGTGCTAAAAGACAAAGGTATGGCTTAATTTCATCTGATTTTAAGTGAATGGAAAGAGGGCGCTTAGGCGTCCTTTTTTTACTTTATCTGTTGCTGGCTTAATAAACATGACTGATGTTTTAATAAACAATCTGAACGATTACATAAATTTTTAGCCAAATTGGTCATTACATAACAATTAATAAATAATGCTAACCACCACTAAATTATCCTCTAGGTTACGTTCTTTATATATTGTTTACGTGAATACGCCAATTTCTGCTGATATTACCACTGCGCCCAAATAATAAAACTAGACAATGATCAGCGCTTAGATAAGAGGGCATATAAAAGCTTTTCTTAGACTTATTACATTTAATTTTGGAAGCAGTTATGGGGTCAATTTACCCTGATTTGGTTAAAAATAAAATTTATTTAAGTTGCTTGGTTGGGTTGGAAATCGCCTGTTGTGGGATATCACTCCCTTTATATGCTAGTCCGTTGGCCAGTGAATTAACGGTTAGTCAGCAACGTGAGCAAGCCGTACAACTGGCCAAGCAAGGTCAGGTGCAAGTCGGTACAAGTACCTTAAAGCAATTACATAAACAGTATCCGCAAGATGCCAAAGTAACCGCTGACCTGATTATTTTATTAAGACTGGCAGGTGATAACGCAGCTATTGCACGCTTAACCAGCAATGAAAATTTAAACCCTCAATTAGTGGCTGCTTATGCCTATACCGCATGGCTTGGGGCATTGCGTGACCAGAAGCGGGCCGAGCAAGCATTTAATATTGCCCAGCAAATTTATAAGTTGAATGACTCAGATAATAAGGAAGCTCAACCACCTTTTGACCAATGGTACTACTTGACGTTGGCAGCCGAAGCAGGCCGTACTGATGTGGCGCAACAATTAGTAAATGAGCTAAAACAGCTGGGTGGCTTAACAGCAGCGCAACATGCACAACTGGCTTATGCTCAACGGTTATCTGGCAACTGGCAGCAAGCCTTTGATGAGAGTAAGCAGGCATTGGCTCTGCAACCTAATCATCGCCTTGCGTTAGAGCAGCAATTTGCGGCACTTCGCAGTTTAAATCAACCTCATGCTGCGTATCAGTTGGCAAGCCAGCATCCAGATATTTTTTCGGCCGATACAATTTATCCCATTCAGGCCGAAGTATTGAGTAGCAATTTACAATCTGCGCTCAAACAAAAGGACTTACTTGAGGCACAAGGTCATTATCAGCAGGCGCATGCATTGGTTGAAGACAATTTATTGGCGTTAAAACAAAGTGTGACACAGTTTAAGAGCACGCCACAAAATAAAAATTTGCCAGAATATGCAGCCATTTTTAATGATTATTTATATGCCTTGCGTGTGCAGGAATATATGGCAGTGCTGGTGGCTGAGTATGAACAGCTTTCTTTAACTGAACAGTTTGAACTACAACCTTATGCCAAAAATGCAGTAGCTGATGCCTATTTGGCCTTAAAAAAACCACAGCAAGCGCATGTGCTGTATGACTATTTGATTAACAATGCAACGCAGCCTAATGTTGAGCTATATATCGCCGATTACTACGCTTTAATTGAACAGGACAATTATAAGCAAGCCGCTCAACTGCTTAATCAACTGGATCAACTTATTGCCGTGGTTGAGCCTACGAGCACGCCAACAGAAAAACAAAATCGGACTCGCGTCGATCAAATCATTGCACTGGATGCAGCGTATCGTAATCATCTTGATATCGCTGCCAGGCAGTTGCAGCAATTAGTCCAGCAAAATCCTAACAATACTAACCTGGCCAATGACTACGCCACGATTTTAAATTGGCGTGGCTTGCCTGGCGCATCTAATCAAGTGGTGCAGCAAGCTTACATCAATGCACCGCACCATCTTGGCCTGGATTTAACCACCGTAGCCAATGCACGTGATTTACAGGATTATCCACGCTGGCAAGCTGCCTTAGCGACAGCAGCAGTAAAAGCACCTACCAATAGTAGCGTGATGAAAGCACAACAAGAATGGCAGGATCGTGAGCGAATCACACTGCAAAGTGATTTATTGATTGGCCGAAGTCGCGCAGTTAATGGGTTAAATCACCAGGCAATAAGCGAAGTAAATGGCAACCGTGAGCGAGAATGGCAGACACGTGTCAATAGTCCATGGATTGACAATAAATGGCGTATTTTTGCAAGCCATCTAGACCGTAGTGCCGATTTTGAACCGACCCAGCAGCGTGATCAGCGTATTGGCGTGGGGGCAGAATGGCAAGAAAACCGAAAAAATGCATGGCTAATGCTAGATCAGCAGCGCGATACCCATCAAATGGGCTTTGAATTGGGCTGGTCGCATTGGTTAAACGACAACTGGGCTTATCGCTTGGGTTACCAGCAAAATTCTAGTCAAATCCCGCTACGTGCCTTGGAGGCAGGGCTGGAGGCCAATAGCTATCAGGCAGGGCTGAATTGGAGTCAAAATGAATCCAAAGCGGCTTCCTTTGCTTATCAGGTACTTGATATTAGCGATGGCAATATGCGGCAGTCGGTTTCTGCACGTTATAACCAACGAGTATTTGCCAATGCGCAGCATATCACTCATGCAGGTGCTGAAGCTTACTATGATAAAAACGCTCAGTCGGGTGGTAATTATTTTAATCCTGATCACAGCGCAAGTTACGGAGTGAATCTGGAACACGACTGGACCAGTTGGCGTAAAGATCAGCAGTCATTTACCCAGCATTTTGAGCTGGCCACGGGTATTAGCCAGCAAGCTGGATTTGGTGCAAAAAGTTATACCAGTGCTTTATATCAACATGAGTGGGGGCTAAGCCGAACATGGCAACTCCATTATGGGATTGGATGGGGCAGCCAAACTTACGATGCGAATCGTGAGCAACGCACGTTTGCCAAGCTGGGGATCACAGGAGCATTTTGATGAATACAAATAAGAAAAACATCATGCTTTCTATATTTTTGTTATTAAAAAATAGACAGTTAGCTAATATAATTAAAGGGCAAATAACATGCTAATGAGTACCCTTGAATGGCTACAGCGTTTATCGATACGCGATGCATTATTTGCCTTTGCCTTTTATTATCCTTTAATGATGGCGTGGTTGTGGATGATTGGCGGGATATGGTTTTATTTACGCCGCGAGGTGCCTAGACCTGCGTTACCCAGTTTTGATGTCACTGCGCCTGGTTGTAGCATTATTATTCCCTGTTATAACGAAGAAGAGCATGTCAGCGAAACCATTCGTTTTGCGCTGGCCACCCGTTACCCCAACATTGAAGTGATTGTGATTAATGATGGTAGCAGCGATCAAACCCAGCAGATAATAGAAAAACTTGCCCTGGATGATACGCGTATCAGAATTGTGCATTTGGCCTCCAACCAGGGCAAGGCATTTGCATTACGAGCAGGCACACTGGTCAGCCAGCATGAGTATTTGGTCTGCATTGATGGCGATGTATTATTGCATCCTTATACCGTGCACTGGATGATGGATCATTTGCTCAGTGGGCCACGTGTTGGCGCGGTCACAGGTAATCCACGCATTATCAATCGCTCCAGTTTACTGGGCAAGATTCAGGTCGGTGAGTTCTCCTCTATTATTGGGCTCATCAAGCGTGCGCAAAGAACCTATGGCCGAATTTTTACTGTATCAGGAGCCATTGCAGGCTTTAGAAAAAGTGCTTTGCACCGCGTGGGCTACTGGAGTGAAAATATTGTCACCGAAGACATTGATATCTCCTGGCGTTTGCAGCTTGACCATTGGGATATCCGCTATGAAGCACAAGCCCTTTGTTATTTATACATGCCCGAAACGCTTCAAGGCTTATGGAGTCAACGACTACGCTGGGCACAAGGTGGCGTAGAAGTCCTGATTAAATACAGTAAAGCATTGCTTCAGTGGAAGGCAAGACGTTTTTGGGGCGTAGCATTTGAATACCTGCTTAGCGTGGGCTGGTCTTATGCCATGCTGATTATCTTTGTTTTGTATTTTGTTGGCTTGATGGCACCTTTGCCCGAACAATGGCAGGTAACCAGTGTTTTACCCCAGGTGTATGGGCTGCTTTTAGGCGTGACTTGTCTGGTGCAGTTTTTAATAAGCCTATGGATGGATCGTCGTTATGATCAGGGACGCTTGCTTCGTAATTATATCTGGGTGATCTGGTATCCCTTATTGTACTGGATATTATCCATGTTAACGACAGTAGTTGCTGTCATCAAAACTGTCTTTAAAGGTTCCAAAAAAAGGGCACGCTGGGAAAGTCCAGACCGTGGCTTGAGCCCAAACTGATCCGTGAGAACCTTATGCCTATTAAAACCTGTTTAGATAAAAATTATCCTGCTGAAGAAGTAATAGTGCCTGCTTTTATTGACCAACCTGATTTACAGCATTGGTCGCAGCGCGGTGTTTTTGGCATGATTGCTATGGCTGGCCTAAGCCTATGGGCCTATTTATTTGTGCCCCTCTTAAGCCTATTGGCATGGTGGTTTGGCTGGCACCGTTTTGATCATTATATTGTGCATGATTACCAGCATGGATTTACGCAAAGCATAACCGTCATGATTGCAGTGGTGATGATGATGGGACTAATGCTATTAGGCTGGGCGTCGTATAATATTTTGCGTTTTTATCACAATGAACGCAGAAACCACGTACCTGATGTGAAACCCTGTGAGATTGCGCGTTTTTATGAGATTGAGCCCGAGCAGGTACAGCAGGCAAAAGCGGCGCAAAACAGTATATTTCACTATGACAGTCAGGGAAAAATTGTGCATATCAGCTCAGACACCAAAGCCATCAAGTGACTCACTTAAAATTGCGAGCCACTGAAAGCATGCAATTAAAAGCATGTAGTTTAAGGGATAGCTTCACTGGATTTACTGTCAAACACACGCCGTAACAGCGCCGCATTGGGGTGATTGGCTGGTGCGTCATCGGGATAGTAGGCCACATGCCGCACACCACGCATGTATAGCTTGATAATGGTATCGGCAAGTTCTTCTGAGGCAATGGGCTGGGCAGTGCGCCAGTCTTTGGCTTGCAATTCAAACACGGTCTTTTTGAGTCCATTGGGGTAGCGTTTTACCCGTGTAACAAGATCGGTATAAAACTGCTCAGGATCTTTGGCTTGCTCCATATATGGCATGGCCATAATGGCAGTAAAATCATACTGCCGTAATGAGTCCTCCAGGGATTGCGCATACCAGTTTTCAGCATAGGCTTGTAAGGCAACTTGTGCATACAGGTTGCGTGCTGTGAGCAAGCCTGGCTGTTGTTTACGCACCTCTGCTGCAACTGCTAAGGCAAATTCATCTAATGTTTGGGTCTTTAGAGCCGTCCATTTTTGCAATAAAGCATCATCCTGACGAATAATGCTTAGGTCGGTGGGTAAACCCCATGCCGCATATTGTGCCTTGGCGGCGGGACTGGCATCTTCATAATCTGACAAGGTCATGTCGTCATGAAATAAAATGCCTTGAAAGGGTACAGTTTTGGCCAAATCCTGAAAAATGTCGTGAATGGTTTGCCGTGCCAACGCAGAAAATGGCGATAGCCGATGATATCCCATAGGAGAGCCTGAGTTGTTTTCATGCGGTGCAGTGATCACAATATCCTGCGCTGCTGGATCAGTGTCTGGTAATTCCCACGCCAGCAAGGGCATCCAGGCATAAATACGGTTGACTTGCGTGCGGGTATTAATTTGCCATGCCACCCGATTAAACAAATCAGCACGCATGGGCAAATGTCTATTTGGAAAATACACCATATTGGCTGAACCATTGCCATCTGGGTCAGAAAATGCCTGCAAATACACTGTATTCACTTGCATGGCCACAATACGATCCAATAGCTGGCTTAAATTACGCTCTTGCTGCTCGGGGTTAGGGTCATAAATATAATCCAGATCAACATGCATAATTTTTTGCGCACGGTTGTTGTCGTTGAGCTGCCGTTGCCGTATATAGATTTCTTGCTCCAATTCGCTAGGTGACATATGTCGTTCCACCAATATACGGCGAAGTGCCGATAAGGGTGTGGTCGCTAAGTTAGTGCCATCGTCTAAGGTAAAACTAATCGGCATGCCCAGTTGTTTGGCGATCTCTTGCGCTTTAGTGTTATAGCGACCGTAAGGCCACACCATAATGCGTGGTCTGGTTAAGCCATGTCGAATAAATAAATCATTATTGGCTTTAAAGTCTTGGTACAGCCGCGCACTATAGTGATTATCTGATTCATAGCGGTTAGTGGCTGCATCATATAAACGTGCGGTTAATGCAGGCTGCATATTGCCCTGTGGATTAGCCAAAACTCCTGTGTGCAGATTATAAGTATGGCTGGCTATTTCAACCAAACCATTGTCGCTCATTTCTTTTAATTGATCCCAACTCAGCAATTGATCACGTGCGATGGTTTTTTCACCAAAATTAACTGGCGCATTATACTCAGGTTCTAGCCAGCTACCTACCACGGCCAATACGGTAGGGATGTTATATTTTTGAATAATAGGATAGGCGTTTTTATAAAACGAGGCATAGCCATCGTCTACACTCAACAACACCGCGTTGGCAGGCAATGCTTTTTGACCTGCATTGGCAGCCACCACATCATCCATACTGACAAAATGAAACCCGTGACTGTTAAGCCATTGGATATGTTGTTCAAACAATTGCGGTGTAATGGCGTATTGGTCAATTAATGCTTGGTTCGCATCAGTAATTTCATGATAGCCAAGAACGATCAGTTCAGGGGGGATATTGCGGGGTTGTGCAAACACCGTGCTGCTCAGGGACAAAAAAAATAAAAAGCACAACGATAAAAGCCGCGTCATCAGGACAAACTCGTAAAACAGATAAAAAAGAAAAGCACATGGTGGAGTTTGCACAAAACTTGAGGTCTTATTTAAAAGATAGGAGCTAAAACTGGCTTTTAAAATGAGGGCGGCTTTGTGCGTTTGCATCATAACGCCAAATATTTTGTAGACACTATTATAAAATTAGTGGAAACGTTGAGTTATGTAACGCTGCCATGAGCTGATCCATAACAAAAGAGCCGAGGGTTCATTTGTAATCTTTAGAAAAATTTAAAAATACATATTTTTAGCAAGCAATAACTTTATAATGCCCCACTTATCAATCGTTGAAGCCTGCCCTAAAAAATATGTCAAGTTTAAAAGTACCTACTACGCCTGTTGCCAATGCCGCATCTGAACGGCTGTTGTGGATTATTGTGGCGTTGGCACTGGGTGGCTTTGGGATTGGCACCACTGAATTTGTGGCGATGGGGCTGATTCAGGAAATAGCATACGGTGTCGGGGTCAGTGTACCCGCTGCTGGACATATCATCAGTGCTTATGCGCTGGGTGTTGTGGTTGGTGCGCCTATTATTGCTATTTTGTTTGCCAAAGTACCCCGTAAGGGTTTATTGCTGGCTTTAATGTTCTTTTTTACGCTTGGCAATGCAGCCACAGCTTTTGCACCTGATTTTCATAGCTTAATGCTGTCACGCTTTATCGCTGGTTTGCCCCATGGAGCTTATTTTGGCGTGGCCGCACTGGTAGCAGCAACACTTGCTGGCCCTGCCAAACGGGCTCAGGCGGTGGCACGCGTGATGCTGGGTTTAACCGTTGCTACTGTCATTGGCGTACCGTTTGCTACCTGGCTTGGGCAGCATCTGGGCTGGCGCAGTGGTTTTGCCTTTGCTGCTGGCATTGGCCTAATGACCATGATAGCAATCTGGCTGGTTTTACCCAAAATAGCTATTTCTGCCAATGCCAGCATAAAAACCGAGCTGACAGGTCTTAAAAACAGTCAAATGTGGTTAACGCTAGGCATTGCAGCGATTGGCTTTGGTGGCATGTTTTCAGTTTATACCTTTGTATCGCCGTTGCTGACTCACTATACCCAGCTCAGCATTCATTATGTTCCAGTTGCTTTGGCAATCTGGGGTGGTGGGATGGTGACTGGTGGTTTGATTGGGGGCTGGCTAGCAGATCGTGGCATGAAAAAAGCCCTATATACCATTATTTTTGCCATGATTGCTGCGTTTACCATTGCTCCATTTATGATGCAAAACATATATAGTGCCGTATTGGCATTATGGATGATGGGTGCTACGGGGATGGCATTAGGCCCAGTGCTGCAAACCCGATTAATGGACGTGGCTGGTGAAGCACAAACGCTGGCGGCTTCCTTAAATCATTCGGCATTCAATATTGCCAATGCTCAGGGTGCATGGCTGGGTGGCCTAGTGATTAGTGCGGGTTATGGCTGGATTGCACCCATCTGGGTAGGTGTTGGCTTAAGTATTGGTGGTTTGCTCATTTTAATGGTTTCAATGGCACTGGAAAAACCTGCTGCTAAGGCCAGCTACAGCAGCTAAAGCCGAGCTAAGCCCTACACTTTAGCCTGCTTCTTTTCATTCTAGCCTTGGCGTGCCTTAAAGCGCGGATTGCTTTTACAAATTACATAAAGCTTGCCTCGACGGCGCACCACCTGACAATCGGCATGGCGTTTTTTGGCACTTTTTAAAGATGATAAAACCTGCATAATGCACTCTCGTTTAATGAATTAGTTATGTTATAACATAACTAATTTAATTTTAGGAGTCTATTCAATAAAAAAGTCTTAAGCAGGAACTTAAGACTTAATGTTAATTGGCAGCGTACAGCTATTTAAAACCGAAATAAGCCCAACCCTTCTTTGACTTCATCTAAGGTTTGCTGGGTCACGCCTTGCGCAACCTTGGTGCCCGCACGTAGCACATCCATTACATAAGCAGGGTCCTGGGCAAACTGGTTACGACGCTCACGAATTGGTGTAATCATTTCAACCAAACGCTCATACAGGCGTTTTTTTAGTACCGAATCACCTAGTCCACCGCGCTGATAGTGTGCTTTAAGCTCAGCAATTTCTTCTGGATATTCATCAAACGCATCTAAATAAGTAAATACCACGTTGCCTTCAACCTGACCTGGATCGCTCACCTTTAAGTGGTTCGGATCGGTATACATTTTATTGACCGCTTTTTTAATATCGTCATCGCTGGCGTTTAACACAATGGTATTGCCCAGTGATTTACTCATTTTGGCTTTGCCATCAAAACCAGGCAAGCGTGCCACATTAGACAACATAGCTTTACATTCTGGTAAAAGATCGCGGCCAATTTGACGGTTAATGCGGCGCACCACCTCGTTGGTTTGTTCAATCATGGGGATTTGATCTTCACCCACAGGCACCAGTGTTGCCTTAAACGCAGTAATATCCGCAGCTTGTGCCACGGGATAGCATAAAAAGCCTGCTGGAATATCACGTTCAAAACCACGCAGTACAATTTCCTGCTTAATGGTCGGGTTACGCTCTAAACGCGCCACCGTCACAAAGTTTAAATACAGCATGGTCAGCTCATTCAACGCAGGCACACACGACTGAACAAAAATAGTGGTTTTAGCAGGATCAATGCCAACCGCCAGATAATCCAAAGCCACTTCCAGCACGTTACGCTGTACTTTCTCAGGGTTATCAAAGTTATCCGTTAAAGCTTGTGCATCGGCCAGCAACAAAAATTGGTGATGGGTATCTTGTAGCGTGGTGCGGGTTTTTAGTGAGCCAGCGTAGTGACCAAGATGTAATTGTCCAGTGGTACGGTCACCAGTTAAAACCACGGGGCGCGTGTCAGTACGACTGCTCATAAATAAAAATCCAAAATGATGTTAAACAGGTATGGTTAATCAGTAAAAACACAGCCATATGCTGCAAATATGCGCACTATTGTAGATGCTTCAGACCTTTTTTGTTGTATATAAATTAGCCTAATTGCGTGTTTTAGCAAATTAATCTACATTGAGAATAAACGCGCTGGCGCAGGAGATAAAAAATGTCCTTTAAAATTTTTAAAATACGAACGATGCAGCAAATTAACTTGTGCACTGGAATGATATTAACCCCCTTTATGCTATTTGGTCTTAGTCACAGTACCATGGCTGCGACGCCGCAAAATCCACAATTCTCAAGTTCGAAGGCTGTTTATGTGGGACGCACTCAGCCTGATTCACATTATTATCCGTATCACGGTGCTGCGCCTTATCATCCCTATCCACCATACTTGAGCCATAATAGTCGGGTGATTAAACAATCTACAGGTTACGGCCAGGATAAACATGTTCAGCATGCAGGCAACAAGCCAGGTGTGTCGGCCAATATTTATTATCAGGCACCCAGTACCACCACCATTACGCGTAATGTACAGGTTATTCCACCACAAAATAGCGTAGGTGATGTGTATTATAGTCAGGACAGATATTACTTCCCTGCGGCGCAACCAGTTTATCGTCCTTATTATCAAAGACCGTACCAGCCTTTAATCCCAGTCACTGTAGACCCACAAGATACTGAAAGCCGTAGCAAGCAATGGACTGATAAAAGCGATTTTAATCGTTAACAAGGTATCTAACTTCTTGCATAAAATAATCTTTTTACTGCAAAAAGCTGATTGAGCGACCTACAAGAACAACATATGTTAAGGATATTTAAACAAGACTGAGTGACAGATTATGGCATTTGCCAGTTTATTGGGCTTAATCGACGATATAACGACAATTCTTGATGATATTGCGTTAATGAGCAAACTGGCTGCTAAAAAGACAGTAGGCGTTTTAGGCGATGATTTAGCGCTCAATGCCCAGCAAATTACAGGTGTTAAAGCAGATCGGGAATTGCCCATCGTGTGGCGTGTTGCCAAAGGTTCCTTGGTCAATAAAGCTATTTTAATTCCGCTTGCATTGTTTATTAGCGCCATTTGGCCTAAGGGCGTGTTGCTATTGTTGATGCTGGGCGGACTTTATTTATGCTTTGAAGGGGTGGAAAAAGTAATGCATAGTTTATTACATCGCCATTCAACCAATCAAAGTGACACTGCCGAGCAGGGTGCCAAGCGTGCCAGGCAAAGTATTCAAAACTTAAAAAATCAGGAAAACCAGAAAATCAAAGGGGCGATTCGTACCGATTTTATTTTATCTGCTGAAATTGTAGTGATTAGTCTGGGTACGGTGGCAGGTAGTAGTTTATTGGATCAGTTTTTGGTATTGGTGGTGATTGCTATTGCCATTACTGCTGGGGTATATGGGCTAGTTGCAGCAATTTTGCGGCTTGATGATCTTGGCTTATATTTGATTCAAAAGCCCAAGCAATTTTATAAGCGTTTAGGCTGCCATATTCTTAAACTTGCACCTTATTTAATGAAAACATTGTCCATTGTGGGGACAGCTGCTATGTTTTTAGTCGGTGGTGGCATTATTGCCCATGGGGTGCCCGTGATTCATCACTGGATTGAAGATCGCGCTGAGCAAATTCATGTGCTTCCTGCGTTTGATCATTTATTTGATTCTTTATTAACCATATCATTAAACGGTCTTATTGGCATTATTGCGGGTGCTGCGGCACTGGCCTTGGTGACAATGGGTCAAAAAGCATGGGTAGCTATCAATCACTGATTTTATTACTCAGCAATGAGTAACACAGAATCTGCCAGGTATTTATTCACTATAAGAGAGATTTATCATGCAATGGAAAGATCGAAAAGGCAGTAATAATGTAGAGGATCGGCGTGGTCAGGGTGGTGGTGGCGGTTTTGGCGGCGTGGGTAGCTCCATGGCATTGATGGCTATTTTTTCCAGACTTGGCGTCAAAGGCAGCATTATTGTTATTATTATTGGATTGGTGGTCTGGAAAGTGTTTGGTATCAATCCACTGGCCTTGGTGGGTGGCGGACAAATGGGTGGTCAGCAAGTAGCCTCACAGCCCTATCAGGAGGGTTCTGAAGAAGCCATTACCAGAGAAATGGCAAGTGTGGTATTGGCAGACACTGAAGCGGTATGGCAGCAAATTTTTCAAAGTAGTGGCAAGCAATATACCAAGCCTACCCTGGTGCTATTTACTGGGGCAGTCAATTCAGGTTGCGGTGCAGCACAGTCAGCCATGGGTCCATTTTATTGTCCTGCCGATCAAAAACTTTATATTGATTTGTCGTTTTTTCAGCAAATGCGCGCGCAAATGGGCATTAGTGGTGATCAGCAAGGCAGTAGTGAAACCAACTTAAATAACCAGGCAGGTGACTTTGCCCAAGCGTATGTGATTGCGCATGAAGTAGGTCATCATGTGCAAAATCTGTTGGGCATCTCAAGCGAAGTACAACAAGCACGTCAACAAGTAGGTCAAACTCAGGGCAATGCCTTATCAGTGCGTCAAGAGTTACAGGCTGACTGCCTGGCAGGTGTGTGGGCGTATCATAACCAGCAACGGACTAACTTCTTGCAAGCAGGTGATGTAGAAGAAGCCCTGGATGCGGCCAATAAAATTGGTGATGACTATTTACAAAGACAGGCGCGTGGGCGTGTCGTACCAGATAGCTTTACCCATGGTACCAGTGCGCAGCGTGAACGCTGGTTTAAAACTGGCTTGCAAAGTGGGGATATTAATCAATGTGATACCTTTAATACAGCACAGCTATAAGCATATTTGCTGTCACGCATAACTATTTATTTACTGAAGAGATTAAAAAAACAGTGTATAAATGTGTCATAGACCTTTTGATAGGCGGATGATATGAATATTAAATTGATGCTCAGTGCTGGACTATTGGCATTAAGTGTGGCCCCTGCTTGGGCAGCGGTAAATTATACCGCAGGGAGTGCCCATAAAGGCAACGTGCAAGGGGACAGCATGGACTGGGCATGCGGTGCTGGCAAATGTACCGCAATAGGGGGCAGCGCAGATAGCGACGCTGATATGCAGGCTTGCCAAGGCCTAGCCAAACAAGTAGGGCCACTGGGTTATTTTAAATCCAGTGCGGGCACTGACTGGTCTCCGTCTAAAAATTCTAATCGCATGGCTTACTGTAATGCAGCGGTGGCGTTTAAATAACATATGCTGACTACTGCCAAACCCTCATTTTGAGGGTTTTGTTGTTTTTAAATAAACTCAGTCCTTCTCTATTGGTTGCTTTAAACACTGTTGAATACTTTGATAGTCGTTAATGGTTGATTCATACTATTTTTTGCATCTGCTCAAAGCGGCTTGCATCTCACGTTTTTTAGTTAAGATAATCTCATGTCACAAACAGTAACGCCCTTTTTAAGTCGTGGCATGGTGCTATTGATGGCCTTTACCACTGGTGTGGTAGTAGCGAGTAATTATTACGCACAGCCCTTGCTGCATAGCATTTCAGCCTCCTTTAATTTGTCCTATGCCAGTGCAGGCATTATTGTCACTGTGGCGCAGTTGTCGTATGCCGTAGGATTGATATTACTGGTGCCATTGGGTGATTTGTTTGAACAACGGCGTTTAATGGTCACTTTGTTGCTACTGTCCACTGGTGGTTTATTCATTAGCGCGCTGTCACACAGTTTTTGGATGTTACTGCTAGGTACCAGTATTAGCAGTTTTTTTTCTGTGGTGGCGCAGGTCATTGTGCCGTTTGGTGCGGCACTGGCCAGTCCTAGCCAACGAGGGCAGGTGGTCGGTACCATTATGAGCGGTTTGCTGCTTGGAATTTTACTGGCGCGTACCGTGGCGGGAATGCTGTCTGACTTAGGCGATTGGCATACGATTTACTGGTGCGCGTCTGTGGTAGTGCTGATTACTACTGCTGTGCTATATCGCAAGCTGCCCAAGCATCATGAGCATGCAGGTTTAAATTACTTTCAGTTACTGGGTTCTATTTTTACCTTTTTTAAAACTGAAAAAGTGTTTTTATGGCGCTCTGTAATGGGCGGATTGGTGTTTGCCAGTTTTAGTGTGTTATGGACGCCCTTGGCATTCTTGCTGGCCAAACCGCCCTTTGATTTCTCTGACTTTATGATTGGTTTATTTGGCTTGGCAGGCGTTGCAGGTGCATTGGCGGCTGGCAGGGCAGGTAAACTGGTGGATCAGGGTAAAGCTCAACAGACCACTACCCTAGGCTGTGTTTTACTGATGCTATCCTGGATACCTGTTTACTTTGGCGCGTACTCAGTAGTGGCATTGGTGATTGGGATTATTGTGCTAGACCTATGCGTGCAGTTGGTGCATGTGGTTAATCAAAACATGATTTATCAAATTAATCCACAAGCCCGAAATCGCCTAAATGCAGGCTATATGCTGAGCTATTTTATTGGTGGGGCGTTTGGGTCTTTAGTCTCTGCATGGGCGTATCAGCATTATACATGGATAGGGGTGTCAGCTATTGGTTTTATATTAAGTAGCTTGGTTTTGGTGGTATGGCTGGCAACACAACATCGGCAAACTATAGCTAAATCATCCTAGTTTTAATTCTATATAAGGCCTATTTTGTTTGCTAGTTTATGCTATTAATTAGATCAATTTGGATATCGCCATTTTGAGATAGATCGCTTATTAATAGTTGAATCATAAACAGTAGGGCAGTTAATGAACGCTGAAAATAAAACCGCACCAGCACCTTGGCGGTTAACAGGGGAAGGTTATGTGGTTGCGGTTTGGATGCCCATGAGTGCTACAAAAATAAAAATGCCATGGTTACGCGGTCGTATTCAATTACTTATTTTTGCTAACTATGCGCAAAGTAATGTCGGGGCATATTATGAGTTGCTGCACATTCCACACTTAAATCATGGGGTGATAAAAGGTTATCCTTCAATTGATAAAATTTATGTGTCTACCATGGCCTCAGTCATCAATGGCCAGCAAAACTGGGGAATTCCAAAGGAGTTGGCTCGCTTTGATTATCACAATGCGGATGGCCAACCCAATACTGATTTAATTGAAGTTAAAACCCCTGACGATCAAGCGATTGCGCGGATCGAGTTTGAGTCTGGTGGTATTAAATTTCCTATTAGTACAGCGTTAGCACCCAAGCGTTTAAGAACCCTGGTTCAAGATTGGCAAACTAAACGGTTTTATGTTGCGCCAGAAGCAAAAGGACAGGCTTGTTTTGCTAAGGTAAAAAACTGGACATTTAATGCTGATTACTTTCCAGACCTAAGCCAAGCAAAAGTAATCAGTGCCATTAAAATCAGTGAATTAGAAATGATCTTTCCAATTCCTCAAATTAGTGAAATTAGCAAGTCAACTGAGTAAGAAGTAAAAAGTAACCTTGATGAACGGCACCCCACAAGTTGAACATGCGATCTAATTTGAAGGGTGCTTTTTAATATGAAATAGTAGGTTTGAAATCAACCGATATACTTCACGCTAACAATTTCATATTCCACTTCACCCCCTGGGGTGGTAATACGAACTTCATCGCCTTCATGTTTACCAATCAGGCCACGCGCAATGGGAGAGTTAATCGAAATTTTATTGACCTTATAGTCTGCTTCGTCATCACCTACCAAACGATAACTGCGTCGTTCTTCAGTATCCAGATTTTCAATTTCAACCGTCACACCAAATACCACACGACCATCTTGCAGCAACTTGCTCACTTCAATCACATCAGCCGCGCCAAGTTTGGCTTCAATTTCCTGAATACGACCTTCACAAAAGCCTTGCTGTTCTTTGGCGGCATGGTATTCCGCATTTTCTTTTAGATCACCGTGGGCGCGTGCCTCTGCAATAGAGGCAATAATGCGTGGACGTTCAACAGATTTAAGCTGTTGCAATTCTTTTGTAAGGGCATCGAAGCCTTCTGGAGTCATGGGGTAGCGTTGCATGATCATATCCTTTTAATGGGTACAGCACCTGTGTTCATTACAAACAATAAATACAGCCCTAAAAAAAAAGCTCCGCTGCCTCTTAACGAGAGTCAGCGGAACCCTTTAGACGTTATTAGATGTTTTGCAAATCTTGCAAACGATAAACGTCCATTGGTAGTTGAATGTTGACGGCTTCGCATACTGCATCGGCACCGCTTAAAGTGGTGGTGTAATATACTTTGCCTTGCAGGGCACTACGGCGAATGGAAAACGAATCCTGCTGTGCCTGTTTACCTTCAGTGGTATTGATAATGAGGTGAATCTCGCCATTTTTCAAGCGGTCTACAATGTGTGGACGGCCTTCAGTGACTTTATTCACACGCTCGCACTCAATACCTTGTTCAGACAGCACGCGATAAGTACCACCTGTAGCCACCAGTTTAAAGCCTAAAGCAATGAGCTTTTTGGCAACAGGTGCAATGTGTGGTTTATCGCTGTCGCGCACGGAAATAAAGACGCGCTTGGTTTCACCCTCAGCAGGTTTGCCAGGCAAGCGGTCATTACTGCCTAGTACGGCTTTATAGAAAGCTTCACCAAAAGTTTTGCCCACGCCCATGACTTCGCCAGTGGATTTCATTTCTGGCCCAAGAATTGGGTCAACGCCTGGGAATTTGGCAAATGGGAATACTGCTTCTTTCACCGCAAAGAACTTGGGCACAATTTCAGTGCTAAAGTTTTGTTCTTTAAGCGAAGTACCTGCCATGCAGCGTGCGGCAACTTTGGCAAGGCTTTCACCAATGCACTTGGACACAAACGGAATGGTGCGTGAGGCGCGCGGATTGACTTCCAGAATATAAACATCGTTGCCTTTAATGGCAAACTGCACGTTCATCAGGCCAACCACGCCCAGCTCTTTTGCCATGGCCACGGTTTGCTCACGCATCACATCCTGAATGTCTTCAGACAATGAATAAGGCGGCAATGAACAGGCTGAGTCACCTGAGTGCACACCTGCTTGCTCAATGTGCTGCATAATACCGCCAATCACCACATCAGTACCGTCAGATACGCAGTCCACGTCGACTTCAATGGCATCGTCAAGGAAGCGATCCAGCAACACAGGGGCTTCGTTAGAGGCTTGTACGGCTTCACGCAAATAACGTTTGAGTTCATCCACGTTATACACAATTTCCATGGCACGGCCGCCCAGTACATACGATGGACGCACGACTAGCGGATATCCCACTTTTTCCGCTTCAACAATGCCTTCTTCAGCACTTCTGATAATACGGTTGGGTGGCTGACGCAAGTTTAGGCGTTCAATCATTTGCTGGAAACGTTCACGGTCTTCAGCGCGATCAATCGCATCAGGCGAAGTACCAATAATTGGCGTACCTGCTTCTTCTAAAGCGCGTGCCAATTTCAAAGGTGTTTGACCACCATACTGCACAATCACGCCTTTTGGTTTTTCAAGACGTACAATTTCCAGCACATCTTCAAGGGTGACCGATTCAAAATACAAGCGGTCGGAGGTGTCATAGTCGGTCGATACTGTTTCTGGGTTACAGTTGACCATAATGGTTTCATAACCATCTTCACGCATGGCAAGGGCAGCATGCACACAGCAATAGTCAAACTCAATGCCCTGACCAATACGGTTGGGCCCGCCACCCAAGACCATGATTTTGTCACGGTTGGATGGATTTGCTTCGCACTCGTCTTCATAAGTAGAGTACATATAGGCCGTACTGGTAGCAAACTCAGCCGCACAGGTATCCACACGCTTATAAACAGGATGAATGCCTAAATCCCAACGACGCTTACGCAGTTGTTTTTGACGAATACCCAGCAAATTGGCAATGCGTAAATCAGACAGACCTTTACGCTTCAAGCTGCGCATCACATCATAAGTTAAGCCTGCAAAGCCCAGTTGTTTCACTTGTTCTTCAGTTTTAACGATGTCTTCGATTTGAACTAGGAACCATGGATCAATTGCAGTGTATTCAAACACTTGTTCCATGCTCATGCCATGACGAAACGCATCAGCCACATACCAGATGCGTTCGGGGCCAGGGACTTTTAATTCAAGACGAATTTTATCAATAGCACCTTCAGCACCGACTGGTATTTTTTCATCAAAGCCTGATGCGCCCACTTCCAAGCCACGCAATGCTTTATGCATGGATTCCTGGAAGTTACGACCAATGGCCATCACTTCACCCACAGATTTCATTTGTGTGGTTAAAATTGGCTCAGCTTGTGGGAACTTTTCAAAGTTAAAGCGTGGAATTTTGGTAACCACGTAATCAATGGCAGGTTCAAATGACGCAGGGGTGGTTCCACCAGTGATGTCATTTTTCAGCTCATCCAAGGTATAACCTACCGCTAATTTGGCAGCAATTTTTGCAATCGGGAAACCCGTTGCTTTAGAGGCCAAGGCAGATGAACGCGACACACGCGGATTCATTTCAATGACCACCATACGGCCATCTTTAGGATTTATCCCAAATTGAACGTTAGAGCCACCAGTTTCTACGCCAATTTCACGCAGTACTGCAATCGATGCATTACGCATCAATTGATATTCTTTGTCAGTTAAGGTTTGCGCTGGTGCAACGGTAATCGAGTCGCCAGTATGCACGCCCATTGGGTCAAAGTTTTCAATGGAACACACAATAATGCAGTTGTCGTTTTTATCCCGCACCACTTCCATTTCATACTCTTTCCAGCCAATTAATGATTCATCAATTAATAGCTCGTGAGTAGGCGATAAATCAAAACCGCGTTCGCAAATTTCAATAAATTCTTCGCGGTTATAGGCAATACCACCCCCTGAACCGCCCATGGTAAATGAGGGGCGAATAATGGCAGGGAAACCAAGCGTGGCCTGAATTTCAAATGCTTCTTCCATGGTGCTGGCAACCGCAGCACGTGGGCACTCCAGACCAATACGGCGCATGGCCTGATCAAATAGCTTACGGTCTTCGGCCATTTCAATGGCTTCTTTAGAGGCACCGATCAGCTCAACATTGTATTTTTCCAGCACGCCATTGGCATCCAGTGCCAGCGCGCAGTTCAGGGCAGTTTGGCCGCCCATGGTGGGCAGCACCGCATCTGGACGTTCTTTTTCAATAATTTGCGCCACAGTTTGCCAGGTAATTGGCTCAATGTAGGTCGAGTCTGCCATGCTCGGGTCGGTCATGATGGTGGCTGGATTCGAGTTCACCAAAATAACACGATAGCCTTCTTCACGCAGGGCTTTACAGGCTTGCGCACCTGAATAGTCAAACTCGCAGGCCTGACCGATCACAATTGGGCCAGCACCAATAATCAGGATGCTTTTTATGTCTGTACGTTTAGGCATTGATAGCTCCCTGAATTATGATTGCTTGGATTGGAGTTTTGATTGATACGCGGCCGATTGCTCTATCAATTCGATAAAATGATCAAACAAGGGTGAGCAATCATGTGGGCCTGGGTTTGCCTCAGGATGTCCCTGAAAGCTAAACGCTGGTTTGTCGGTACGGTGTAAGCCCTGATTAGTGCCATCAAATAACGAACGATGGGTGACACGTAAGGTCGCAGGCAAGTCATTTTCATCAACCGCAAAACCGTGATTTTGGCTGGTAATCATGACCGTGCCTCTATCCAGATCTTTAACAGGGTGGTTTGCACCATGATGACCATGATTCATCTTGACTGTTTTTGCACCTGAGGCTAAAGCCAGCAATTGATGACCCAGACAAATACCAAATACTGGTATCTCTGTGGTTTCAACAATTTGTTTAACCGCTGCAATAGCATAGTCACACGCTGCTGGATCACCAGGACCATTGGATAAGAAAATACCATCTGGATTTAAGGCCAGCACATCATCTGCTGAGGTTTGCGCAGGAACAACGGTTAAGCGGCAACCGCGATCTGCAAGCAGGCGCAAGATATTGGTTTTAAAGCCATAGTCGTAAGCCACCACATGAAACTTGGCTTCTGGCTGGCTAAACCCTTTGCCTAATTGCCATGAGCCTTCTGTCCACTCATAGCCATTTGGGTCGCAACATTCTTTGGCCAAATCCAAACCATTTAAGCCACCAAAACCACGCGCAGCATCAATGGCTTGTTGCTCAGTGATATTGTCGCCCGCCAAAATACAGCCATTTTGCGCCCCTTTGTCACGCAAAATACGGGTCAATTTACGCGTATCAATATCGGCAATTGCCACAATGTTATTATCTTTTAAATACTGATCGAGTGGCTTGGATGAGCGGAAGTTACTGGCAAGTAATGGCAGATCACGAATGACAAGACCACTGGCCCATACACGACTGGCGCGTCCAGACTCAAAGTCTTCATCATTAGTACCCGTATTACCAACATGGGGATAAGTGAGTGTGACAATCTGCTTGGCATAACTAGGATCAGTCAGTATTTCTTGATAACCTGTCATGGCAGTGTTAAAAACGACTTCACCGGTCGTACTACCCGTGGATCCGATAGATGTACCATGAAAGATCGTTCCATCGGCGAGGGCTAAAATGGCATGGGTGCGCAAACCTAAGCTCCTGAGCTTTGACCAGAAAATTGGGGCTGTAAAAAAGCGAGTAGACATGCCAATAATAGGCCGTGTCAGTAAAACACGCCTCCTTGAGTCTGCTCGCTTGAAATTAACAGAGTATTGTACGGATTTGTGCTTTGAAAGTCTATGTGATTTGCAAATTTTCCTTGTAGAACCTGTCGCTATCACCCAAAACCAGCCAAGAAATAATTATTTAGAAATTTTCAAGGAAAAGTGAATACTAACAGCCAGCATATAACTGTTTTACACAATCTGCACATTAGTTAATTGCTGTATAAAAACATCACAAGAAACGCTTAGCTATTGGTTTTCAAGCTTCCTATATTAAATAGCAGTGACAGTATTTATATTTTTACATTCTTTATTATTTTGGGAGAAACACGATGGCTAATAAGAATCTTGATGATTTAAAAAAGCAAACTGATGAGCTGGTTCATGAAGCACTTGAAAAAACCGAAAAACAGGCAGACAACGCCAAGTCAGCCTTAACAGATCAGCAAGATAATCTTAAAGAAAAGGCCAGCAATGCAAAAGACAAACTGCAAGATAATGCTGCTGACCTTAAACAACAGGCATCTGATCAATTAGATGAGCTAAAAACCCAGGCAGGGGACTTAAAAGATCAAGCCGCTGAGAAAATAGATGAACTTAAAGAGGGTATGAAAGAAAAACTTGATCAGGGCAGTGAAAGTGCAGGCGATTTAAAAGCCCAGGCCCTGGAGAAAATTGAAGCACTGAAAAACAAGGCTATTGAAAAACTGGAAGAAAATGATATTCATGTTGATGAATTAAAAGCGCAAGCCGTGGATAAATATGAAGAGCTTAAGACCAAGGCTTTAGAAACCTTAGAGGAAAATAATATCAATGTTGAGGAATTAAAAACTCAGGCAATGGATATTATTGAAGACTTTAAAGTCAAAGCAAAACAAGCCTTAGACAAAATCAAAAGTTAAATACTTTTGACTTAAGACAAAAGCTGCATTCAATTGAATGCGGCTTTTTTTATTGCTTAGTAAGTTTACATTAACCGTTAATCTGATTTAAAAAATTGTTAGACAGTTCAAAATACTTGAGTTTGGCTTTTATGTCATATTGCTTAAACAATATTCAACTTTAATGAGGGTTTAATCATGGCCAAAACAAAAGCTGCCCAAAACACCAAGCAAGTATCTAAGCAAACTGCAAAGCAATTCGGTCAGTTAAAAGATAATGCTGAAACCACTTTAAATGAAGTAAAGCAAGCAACCAATGGGGCTATTGAGCGTTTGGAAGAGCAAGTAAATGAAGTGAGCGACAGCGTACAAAAAAATGTTGCCAGCTTGCAAGAAGAAGTAACGTCGCGCCTTAATTATGCTAAAGATCAGTTCAGTACGACTAAGCAAGATTTAAGTGAATTGGCTACTGCGCTTAAAGCTGAAATCACTACCACTGCAAATAAATTAATGTCTACTGCTCAAGCTACCTTTAACCAGGTTAAAGAAGTGCTGGTAAAAGCAAAAGACGAAACCGTGACCCAGTTAGGCGATACCAAGGGTACCAGTCTGGCTGCCTGGGAAAAATTTAAAAAATAAGATTGTAATCCACAAAAAAGCAGGCCAATAGATGCCTGCTTTTTTGTGCGCGGTATATCCTAAATTAGGTTAAATATTAGTGCGTAGGCTGAGTTCTGGTTTTAGCCACTGCTTGATGCCAGTTAAACAGATAATTGTCACGTTCATCAACACTTATGCTGGGTTCAAAACTATGGTCAAGCTGCCACAGGTGCTCAATATCCTGCGTGTCTTTAAATAATCCAGCACCTAAACCTGCCATGAGTGCCGCGCCTAATGCCGTGGTTTCGTGAAACTTAGGCCGTAATACAGGCACGCCCAATAAATCGGCCTGAAACTGCATCAGCATATCATTGCAAGAGGCACCACCATCTACACGCAACTCTGTTAACGGAGTTGGGGCTTCTTGG
>JAEWKT010000006.1 GCA_023393635.1 Pseudomonadota bacterium | reverse complement strand
AAAGTGAGTGCTGCTATAAGCGGGCTATTCGCAAAGCGTATTTACTCATTAAAATAAGAAAGCCCGCATTTCTGCGGGCTTTTATGTTGGAAGGCTAGTGCTGATTTTTTGTTTCAACCCGAAGGTTGCAAACTCAACAAGCTGTCATTGATCCGTCCAACCACTTTGTAGCGTCTCTCGACCTACTGTATTTTTAATATAAAACTCGAGAATGAAATAGGCAACCCTACTCAACATTTATACACAGCAATTCAATAAAACTGTAATTGTATATTTTATAAATTAGTGAATAATAGATGCTGTTCTAATATCAGCTGCTTAGATTTACATAAAACCTGAAAGTGGGTCTAATATTTGTTGCTTTATATCTGCCATTTTCAGAGCTAGTATGATTAATATTTCTATACTTAAAATAAATTAAATCAAAAATATAGGATGATTTTTTCTTTCTATAATTAATCATTTAATTAATGTTGAATTTTTTATTTCAACTTAAGAGCTGAGAAAGCTGTTTCATATTCCCCCCAAATTTTGAGCTAAAAAAATAAGGATCAGTTGATCCTTATTTGCCATGGCTCAGGCTTAAATACCCATACACATATATTTAATTTGCAGATAGTCTTCAATACCGTATTTTGAACCTTCACGTCCTGTGCCAGATTCCTTAATCCCACCAAATGGTGCAACTTCAGTCGAAATCAAACCTTCGTTAATACCGACCATGCCATATTCTAGTGCTTCCCCAACTTTCCAGGCACGGCTTAAGCTTTCGGTATAAATATAGGATGCTAGACCAAACTCAGTGTCGTTCGCCATCTGAATTGCTTCTTCATCTGTACTGAATTTAAAAACCGGTGCAAGCGGTGCGAAAGTTTCCTCCTTAGCCACAAGCATGTCTGGTGTGACATCTGACAACACCGTCGGCTCAAAAAAGGTTTGACCTAGTGCATGGGGTTTACCACCTACCAGGACTTTGGCGCCTTTAGCGACAGCATCGGCAATATGCTGTTCAATTTTCTCAACTGCTTTTTCATTGATCAGGGGACCTTGTTCCGCACCTTCCTCAAAAGCTGGTGCAACTTTTAACTTTTGCACGGCAGCAGTTAATTTTTTTATGAACTGATCATAAATATTGGCATGTACCAAAATACGGTTACTACATACGCAGGTCTGACCACTGTTACGGAATTTCGATGCCATTGCACCTTTTACCGCCCGCTCTAGATCAGCATCTTCAAACACAATCAAGGGTGCATTACCACCCAATTCCATGCTGATTTTTTTCATGGTGGAAGAACATTGTTCCATTAACAGCTTGCCCACTTGAGTGGAACCGGTGAAAGATACTTTTTTTACGACGGGATGGGTACTAAGAACGCCCCCAATTTCACGCGAACTGCCTGTCACCACATTTATCACACCTTTGGGAATACCGGCCTGTTCGGCCAGTACCATCAAGGCAAGTGCAGACAAAGGCGTTTCTGAAGCTGGCTTGATCACCACCGTACAACCTGCCGCAAGTGCCGGACCAACTTTACGGGTAATCATGGCATTAGGGAAATTCCATGGTGTAATTGCAGCCACTACGCCAACTGGCTGACGAATCACAAGCAGGCGACGTCCCTGCTTATCATGGGGAATCACATCACCATAAGTGCGTTTAGCCTCTTCAGCAAACCATTCGATAAAGCTTGCACCATACAGAATTTCCCCCCGACTTTCGGTCATTGGTTTACCCTGTTCCATGCTTAGAATTATCGCGAGATCTTCCTGATGTTCAATCATCAGCTGGTACCATTTTTTTAGCAGGATTGAACGTTCTTTTGCAGTGGTCTGTTTCCAGCTTTGTAGTGCCTGATCAGCTGCTTCTACTGCTTTTACTACCTGCTGTTCACTAACAGAAGGTACATGAGCAATGGTTTCACCAGTAGCCGGGTTTATTACGGCAAAACTTTTATTCTGCTCTGCTTCTAGCCATTGACCATCAATAAATACCTGTTGTTTAAATAAACCAGAATTTTTTAATTGCACTAATACACTCCCTGATAAACGCTTAAACACTTTAATGGCTTGGTTTCTCTTCAATGTTTAAATACGGTTGTTTTAACAATTATTTCATAATTTTTTTTTAGAAATATTTTTTTTAGACTAACTAAGACAAATTTTGTACCAAACCTCAATCGAGTCACTATGTGTTTTTTATAAAAGATATTTTTAGAATTTTAAGGCTAATATAAAACATGAAATGTAATAAAAAAATTTTTAATGCTGCTTGGCCAGAACCAGAAATTTCAGATGAGTTTAAGTTCTGGCATTACTAGTCTTTATGAGTTTCTTCCTGTTATAGGTAGAGGTCTTGAGCAAAATTAATTAAAGAAGTTAAGAGGAATTTTCAGATAACGTACCCCATTTGCCTCCGGTTCTGGTAACTGTCCTCCATCCATATTGATCTGAATCGCTGGCAAGATTAGTTTAGGCATAGATAATTTGGCATCGCGCTGGGTGCGCATAGTTACAAAGTCCTGTTTGCGGGTATTTTCCTGAATATGGACATTACCATGTTTCTGCGCACTAATGGTCGTTTCATGTACAAACTCATCCCGGCCTTCTGGCTTGTAGTCATGACACAGGAATACCCGGGTATGATCAGGTAATTGATATAAAGCCTGTACCGAATCAAACAGCTGTTCAGCACTGCCGTTTGGAAAGTCGCAACGTGCTGTACCGTAGTCTGGCATGAATAAGGTATCTCCTACGAAAACAGCATCACCGATGACATAACTCAGGCAGGCAGGTGTATGCCCCGGTGTCGGAATATTGTAGGCTTCAAGTTCGCCAATTTTGAACTTTTCACCATCTTCAAACAGATAATCAAAAGGATGATGAACCTTAAAATATTCAGGCTCAAAATTATAAATTTTGCTAAAAGTCTCCTGCACTACAGAGATTTTTTTACTCATGGCAATTTTGCCACCTGCACTACTTTGAATATATGGCGCAGCTGTCATGTGATCAGCATGCACATGTGTTTCAAGAATCCATTCAACCGTTAAGCCCTGCTGTTTAATATAATGCAAAATTTCATCAGCCTGCTGGTAATGCATGGAAGCTGAAGCTGCATCATAATTCATCACACTGTCAATGACAGCACAGTGCTTTGTGACAGGATCAGTAACTACATAACTGAAAGTATTGGTATCATTATCAAAAAATGACTTAACCAGAGGTTTTATTGTCATGATATTCGCTCTCCTATTCAAACCATTTGCGATGAACAAATACACCGGCCAGCATCGCTAAAATAAAATAGAATGATTCATAATGACCAAGGCCGATCAGGGTCAGTCCTGGTGCAGGACAAATTCCAGCTATACCCCAGCCCATACCAAAAATCAGCGCACCCATGATGAGTTTAGAATCAATTTTTTGATTGGTGGGTAGTTCTATTGTTTCATGGAATACAGTTTTAGGCTCGGCAGAACGTAGCGCTTTCTGAAACGGAATAATGGCTACTAAAATGGCACCTATCATCACAAAAGCCAGACTTGGGTCCCATGTACCAGTGATATCCAGAAAATCCAGTACTTTTTCAGGATTAGCCATTCCTGAAATACTCAGCCCAAGCGCAAAAATACTACCAAATATAAAGGCCAAAATATTTTTCATGACTGTATTCCCAGAACGTGCCGAAGCAGATAAACCGTGATAAAACCTGCGAGCATGAAGCTTAATGTAGCAACCATTGAGCGTCTGGAAAGCCTGCTAATACCACAGATACCATGACCACTAGTACAGCCAGAACCTAGACGGGTACCAAAGCCTACTAACAACCCAGCGATAATCATCATCCAGGGCGAAGCATTCAATTCAATCTCTGGTACTACAAATAAGCTATATAGAAAAGGCGTTAATATAAGGCCCAGCAAAAACCAGAGAGCCGGTGTTTTCCACAAAGTAGCGGGATCAAGTACCTGTGCAATCAGCCCACTGATACCAGCGATCCGGCCATTGACCCACAGGTAGCCGATCACCGAACAGCCAAGTAATGCTCCACCAAGTAGAGCAAGCCAATAGTCCTGAATCATAGGTCCACCAAATAACAATATATATTTATATATAATATAGATATATATTTTAATCAATTATTAAATCTTAATAATTTCCTATATATTTGTTATATCTATTTTTTTAATAAAACTTGGAATAAATAGAAATTTATAATGAGTTTATTCGTTTTTTATGTCTAGTTTGCTTGAAAATGAATAACAAAACTGTTCATAGCGTCTTGTTTTTAAGACAGGCATAATACAATTAAATATTTAGCCTCCCCTATGAATAGAAGTGCACGTTAGAAAAATTTTACTCTCCTGTTTTGTGAGCATAGTCAGTACTAGCGCTTTGGCAAATGCTAGTTTTCTGCCTGCCGCACAGGCCTTCC
>JAEWKT010000039.1 GCA_023393635.1 Pseudomonadota bacterium | reverse complement strand
TCTGCATGAGCAAATACTTTTAATTTATGGGCGATTTCCCGCTGGGCTTTTGTACTCAAAATCGAAACTCCTGTGACATGAGGTAAAATTTACCAAAATGTCAGTAGAAGTCTCAATTTTCACAATTAAATTAGTAGCCGCTTTTCCACCTATTTTGTCTTATGATGAGTGGGAAGCTATTGCTGTACCACATCAACAACAATTAGTTGACGATACTAGAAATTAATAAATCAACTTTTACTTATCTTGAATAGCATACCTACTGGAGATTGTTTTACTTTTTTATTCTGCTCAACTAAGTCGTAATATCTTTGAGGTATTTCTTTTAATTTAGGCGCATCCATAAACTCATTTGCCACCCAAGCCCCTAACCCCCACAAAGCCTCTCCAGTTAAAGCTGCACCGATTCCTAAAGTTCCAGTAACAATCCATGAACCAATGTCTTGTTTTGCGAATTTCCAGTTTTTAGCTTTTAATTCATCAATTTTCTTTCTATGATTGTCGAAACTTTGCTCAATATTGTCTAATATTTGATCTCTAGTTCTAAAACAATTAGTAGGATTAGTTTCTACTAATTCCTTAATATTATTTCCTAAAATACTGCGGATTTCTTCTAAAGCTCCTTGCTTTCTAAGCTCTAACAATGATTCAGGAGGAATATTGCCTAACCAAGGTAAATCCGTTTGAGATAAATCTGTTAGTCCTTTCATTATATGCAAATTTTCAGAACCATAATATTCTTGAGCCTTGTCAGCATCATATTCTAATTTCCAGTTAAAATATTGCCACGATGTTTCAGCTTCAATAATTGGAGTTCCTGAAAGTTGTCGTGCTTTGAGTAATAATTCATTACTCACTGACATTCTGCCAACAGCTTGCATTTGTAGTAACAAACCTGGCTCTGTTCGATTAAGAGCTTTTAGCTCATCTCCATTTAAAGCCCTATTTATTTGTTCCTGCAAAGAACCTTTCCAATTTGTATCAAATAAGACCCTATTCTTATCTTTGATTGCTTGAATTGTTTTTTCTACAGTATCAAGGCTTAAACAAAACTCATTAAATTCCTCCATACTCTCAAAGTTTCTACCAAATAATTTGCTACCGTGAATTAGTGCATCATTTTTAGAAAAACTATAAATAAAATCTTTACCATTCTCTTCCAAATTTGATAAATCAGGGAGTATCGCAACCACTGGCATTCCATCTTCAACACATGCTAATTTTTTATATTTGAGAATATTCATAGCGTGCTTTATTAAGAAAAAGACAGCTTTCTCTTTTGAATAAAGTTCGAATATATGCTGTGATCGCACGTATGGATCTGGTAGAACAATTGTGTCGGTGTAAATACCACATTTTGAAGCAATATTTTCATCGTGGGTAGGAAATAAATCTCCGCCATATACACCTGTAAGATTTGAGTGATTGTCTTCTAAATGCCAATAACCTATATCACCTACTTCTTTCCAAAATGATAAAATTGCGTCCATAAAATTAGGAATTTGTTCATACATATTGTCAACAAAATCCGCTTTTGTTGATAAAAATTCCGCAATATGGTTAGGCGTAGAGTTTGCTTTAAGCATTTGTTGGTAGATAAAACCAAAATTATGCTCTATCAGATCAAAATATAGTTTTTGTATTTCAACTAAAGAAATTTCTTTTTTTAATTTTTCCCTAGTGTCGAAATGTTCTATAGCCAAAGCCATTGAACGAATTCGCCCATCAACAGACTCTAAAATGATCTCACCACTTTCATCATATTTGATATTTCGAAAACTCTCTTCGAAACCTTCAGCTAGGTGTGAAGCGATTTTTACTTTATCGGCTTTTAACTGTTCTGAAAGAATTTTAAGCCTATACCTTAATCTTTCTTCATAATCTTGTTGTTCTGATTCTAAGCCCATTATTCCAAAACCTTTTTACTAATATTTAAAGTTTAATAGAGCTAAATTTTTTAATTTCAATAAGGTTATGTAGTTTTATTTTTTGCTTACTACAGGCTTACGTTGCATAAACCCCAAAAACAACAAAGCCCCGATTATCGGGGCTAAGTCGTTGATATTTGGCGGAAGCGGTGAGATTCGAACTCACGGAGGGCTATAAACCCTCGTCGGTTTTCAAGACCGGTGCATTAAACCGCTCTGCCACGCTTCCAATGGTTGCAAAGAATACAGGGTCATTGGCAAAAAAACAATTATTTCTTACTTAAAAGTGCCTTAACTGCACAGCTTTTAAGCAAAACAGTTTAAATCATGCCATTGAGCCAGCGAATTGCAAAAAATACTGTCACTACAAACCAGACAATAAGGATTAAACCCAAAATATCGGGAATTCTAAGCCATAGCCAGCTTACCACAGGGTTACGCCAAAAAGCTGAACTTTGTTGTCGTTGCTCAAGCTTGCGGTGCAATATAGGATGAATCAGGTGGTCGTCATGCGTTAAGCCATGCACCTCTTTTAAATGTAAATGCACAATATCTAAGGCCTTACGACTTGGCCGAATGAATACATCCAGAATGTCGCCAACGACAGGTATAAAACTCACCGTGGCATCAAGTGCGGCCAGACGTAGCGCAGGGCTAAGCTTATGCAAAGGCACACCTGCTTGCCAGGCTTTGGAGATGGCAAACAAGGTTAAGCCTAAACCAGTAATATCGCCCACAATAGGAATAGTACCCAAGGCGGCATCAGCACCAATGCCCTGGCGGGTAAACGGAATGCGCACCAGGCTATCTAATATATTGGCGTAATTGGCCAGTTGACGTTCAAGTTCTATGGCTTGCTGTTTGGTAATTGTTTGACGTGGCATGATAAGTGGCGGCAACAATAAAACTTGACTATAAATGAATGCTCATCCGTCAGGTGGTTATTTTACAGTTTAGTGAAGATTAATTGGTAGCAAATATAAAAATGCCTGCTATAGATTCAACATAGCAGGCATTGAGTTTAGATTTTATTCAGGCTGTTTATTGAGGTAGTTTATAGGCATACACATAGTCACCTTTGCGGGTGCCCAGTGAGCCATGACCACCTGCCATCACCAATACATATTGCTGACCGTTTTTGCCTGCATAGGTCATTGGTGTGGTTTGTGCTCCTGCAGGCAAGCGACCGCGCCATAATTCTTTGCCTGTTTTCATGTCATAGGCGCGTAAGTACTGATCCAGTGTGCCACTTAAAAAGCCCACACCACCTGCTGTCATCATGGGCCCACCCAAACTTGGTACGCCCATTTTAAAGAACAGTGGTAAAGGTGAGTTATCGCGCACGGTACCATTTTTATGCATCCAGATTTTTTTGCCAGTGGTTAAGTCAATACTAGCCACATAACCCCAGGCAGGTGCCTGGCAAGGCAGACCAGTAGGGGATAAAAATGGTTCTAAAATCACACCAAACGGAGCACCTTTATTAGGTTGAACGCCCTCAACTTCGCTTTTGCGCGCTGTACCGCTGGCTACTGCTGCGGCAGGCACCAGTTTGGAGGTAAAAGCCATAAAATCAGGATTTACAAAGGCAATTTGACGCATAGGATCTACTGCAATACCACCCCAGTCAAATACGCCAAAGTTCCCAGGATAAACCAGAGATCCTTTAAGTGATGGTGGTGTATAAATACCTTCATAATTTAAAGATTTAAACTTAATACGACAAATCATTTGGTCAAATGGCGTGCCGCCCCACATGTCTTTTTCAGCCAGTTTAGGTACAAAATTAATTGCTGAAATGGGCTGAGTGGGCGAGTAGTATTCACCACTATCCAATACAGCTTTTTCTTTACCTTGCGGTACAGGAACTTCGTTGACTGGATAAATTGGTTTGCCGTTTAGGCGATTCAGCACATAAATACTGCCTTGTTTGGTTGAGGCAAGCAGCGCAGGCTGGATACCTTGTGCAGTTTTAATATCCATAAGGGTTGGCTGTCCACCAACATCCATATCCCATAAATCATGATGGGTCATTTGGAATGTCCAGCGCACCTGACCTGTTGCAATATCTAGTGCTGTCACCCCAGCACTATAGGTTTCACTTTCCTTGGTGCGGTTGCCACCCCATTGGTCAGGCATCTGATTGCCCATAGGGAGATATAATAAACCGTTGGCTTCATCTACTGCCGTGATTGACCACATATTGGGTGAGTTGCGGGTATAAATACCGTCGGCGGCAATAGGCGCAGTTTGTGTAGGGTTGCCGCTATCCCAGTTCCATACCAAATGGCCATCTCGTACATCATAAGCACGAATAACACCAGAGGGTTCGTCAGTTGATAGGTTATCAGTCACATGGCCGCCAATAATCACCAAATCACGTGTTACGGCTGGTGGTGAGGTTGAGTAGTAACCACCTGGAGTAAAACTGCCCATGTTGGCGGTTAAATCAATGCTGCCCTGATTGCCAAAGTCCGCGCACATCTGCCCCGTATCTGCGTTGAGTGCAATTAAACGGGTATCTGCGGTGGGAATAAAAATACGTTTGGAGCAAGCAGTTTTGGAAGTATTAGTGGCAATTGATGGTGCTGGGTCAACGGTGGTGGTTGTAGCAGTATTGCTAATGTTCGGTTGAGTAGAGACGTTTGCTAATGCTGGTTGTACAGCCGCGTTATTGTTTACTGTAGAAGTTACAGTTTGCGTATACATGGCATCGTCATGATAAGCCACGCCACGGCAGGTCATATGCGCCCAGTTTTTAAAAGTACCTGCACGCTGGCTACTAATTTTTGGATCAAAACGCCAGATTTCTTTACCTGTGTCGGGGTCAAGTGCAATCACCTTGCTGTGTGGCGTGCATACATACAGCATGCCATTCACTTTTAACGGTGTATTTTCTGCGGTGGTTTCCCCTGGATCATCTTGACCTGGCATATCTCCTGTACGGTATTTCCAGGCAATTTCTAACTGATCAACATTTTGTGGTGTAATTTGCGCCAGTGGGGAATAACGATCACCAAAGGCTGTACGACCATAAGATTGCCAGTCTCCATCAGGCTGACCAGGTGCCGTACTAACCATGCCTGTGTTGTCTCGGTCAAGCGCTCCTTTGAGCGAATATTTGTCTTGATCCACAAACTGGCTTACCAATGCTGAGCCACCAGCCAATATCAGGCCAATGGATAATAACAAGCTATGAATTGCACCAGTGCGCGGGGACAATAATGGCTTACGGAACCAGGGCAAAAGAAGCAGTAGACCTAAGCCAAACCACAAGGCCAAACGTGGTACCAGTTGCCACCAGTCCAGCCCAATTTCTACCCACGCCCAAATGGTACTGACAATGAGAAAAACCCCATACAATCCTAATGCACCTGGTTTACGCCAAAGAAGGAGTAAACCTGTCACCGCCAGTGCAATACCCGCAGGCAGGTAATACCATGAGCCATCCAGGCGAAGCAGTTGTATGCCGCCGATTATGAGTGCAATGCCGCTCAGCAATAGCAAACCACCCATAAGGCGCGGCCATATTGCATGCTGGGAGGAAGTAGGAGTCATATTCACCTCGCCACGTTGATTAATTATTTCTGTAGTTAAATAGCTGTATTGATTAGCATGAATGTAGAATTTTATTGTGGCGCATAACTAAAATTATTAATTCGGAGTTTTGATTGGTTTATGTGCAAATTCTTTAATGAATTATGTTGTCCAAATAGGTTTTAAGCATAGCGACTGTAACCTTATGATGCTTTTTTTATTTCTTAATTCTTATTTAAATTTTACCAAAAGTTACTCTTAAGCCTAAACATGCAATACAAAGAAAATAAAGGTACATGTTTATATTGTAGGGTTAGCACCAAGCTGGTCTTAAAAAAACCTGTTTAACTTTGTTTTTTTAAAGGGATCTTAATTCCTATACGTTATTCTGCTGTGCACTATGAATTGAAACGGGGTGCTTTTTTATGAGCTATTCATATTAAAGCCATCAAAAATCAATTTGAAATTTAACACCGCCCACCCAGGCATCATCAATATCCTCAATTCCACCTGCATGTTTGATATACTGAATGTTTGGTCTTAAGGTCAGCCAGTCACTGGCATGAAAGCCGTAATACAGTTCAGCGTTGTATTCGGTGTCTTGAATAGGTTGATAGTTAGCATCGTTAACATTTAGCAGCAAATCGTTTTGTTTTTGCAGGTGGCTTACTTTGTCATTGACATGAATGCGCGCCAAACCTAAACCAATTGCATCTTGTGGTCGCTCATCAAACCAGCCTTGATAAATCAGACCAATATTTTGAAAGTTATCCACGGTATTGGTTTTCTTGTCGTGTACGGTAAGGTTAATAAATCCAGTCAGACCGCGCTTGGGATCATCTGCTTTGGCAGTCAGTTGCTGTTTTGCTACCAGCCAGCCACCCTGTTTATGGGCAGTTTGTAGATTGTTGGGTGCGCCAGAAGCAGGTGGTGGGTTATTGGCAATCTGCATAGAATCTGCCGAGCTATAATAATAGCCAGCACGATACTCCCCTAGGAGTTGCTGCTGGCTTAGATTAGGCATCCAGATCAATTCAACTGGAATAATGGCACCGTGTGAACCATCTGTGCTTAAGTTAAACCCCTGACTACGTTCAAGATTTTTAGGATTGTACTCAAATACACCAATCTGAGCATACCAGTCAGGTTGAAAGTTATATTTAACCCGACCAGCCCATTGACTAACTGGCCAGTTATACCAGATATCACCCACCCAGTTACCTACTTGTGAGCCACATAAACTGAGGTTTTGAAAGTCACAATCAAAGGTATTAAAATCTTCGCCTTCGCCAAAACGGCCTAGCTTAATATCCAGTTTTTTATCTAAAAATTGCTTTTGAATCCAAAAGTCTGTGAGCCGCCAGGTCTGCCCACGGCCCCAGACTTCCTGAGTAGCGCTTAAGTGACCAACCCGCGGATCACCAATATAGCCATCATCTTTATTGGACAGTGACTGGCCATTGCGCTGCGTGAGGGTGATTTGTGCTTGGGTGTCTTGCCAACTCCAAATTTTTTCTAAATCAAACTGTGCGCCCAAGGCAAATTGGTCTGCATACTTAGTGCCGTGGCTATCGTTATAGCCGCCATCCAACTTAGTGGCTGCTTCCCCTGTATAGCCAAAGTTAAACGCATAGCCTTGTTCGATCAGGGCACTGCGTTTGCCATTCCAGTCACCAAATAACCATGGATTATCATGTCTAACGGGCTGTTGCGCATGGACAGATAGGCTTAGGGTGCTTAACAAAAGAGGGATACATGCCAGTTTCAAAATAAACACGGGGTTATTGATATACATATTGTTAACCTTAAGCCCACGAGATAAACCTAACTGTAGAGCTTTAAGAATACTAAAATGCAAAAAAAGGTTTCAAGATGAAGCTAATCCGTAAAAAGTATAGATAAAATGTGAGTAGATTAAATGTATAAGCCTGAATCCTGCCTAAAACCTTCTGTCATATTATTAGTTTTATCTGGGGCGTCGCCATTGCTTCAGGCACAAGACTTTCAAGCACAAGAGCGTCAAGCACAAAATGAGCAGGCAACGAATACCGCGCAAGTATTGCCAACTATTGTGATCAGTGCCACCCGTACCGATAGCAGCCAGCAACAAACTTCCGCTTCAGCTTATCGCCTTGACGCCAGTAGCATTCAAAATAATCAATTGCAGGTTAATTTGTCAGAAAGTCTGGCGCAAATTCCAGGCATACAAGTGCAAAATCGGCAAAATTATGCACAGGATTTACAGGTTTCTATGCGTGGATTTGGTGCCCGTTCAACGTTTGGTGTGCGAGGTGTGCGCTTATATGTTGATGATATTCCTGCCACCATGCCAGATGGACAAGGACAAACCTCAAATATTGATCTAACTTCTATTGATCACATCGAAGTATTAACTGGGCCGTTATCTGCTATTTACGGTAATTCATCTGGCGGCACTATTCAGGCATTTACCAAAGAAGGTGAAAATCCGCCCAGCGTGATGGCACAAATTGCTGCTGGTAGCGATAACACCAGACGCTACAACGTGCAAGCCCAGGGTGGCGGCAATGGGGCAGGGATTCCATCTTATTTGGTCAGCCAGTCACGCTTTACCACCGATGGCTACCGCGACCATAGTAAAACGCGCAAAAACCTAAGCAATGCAAAACTGGTGTGGGATTTAGATCAGGATAGCCGTTTAAAGTTAGTAATTAACAGTGTGGACTTAACAGCGCAAGATCCGTTGGGCTTGACCCGTGAAGACTGGCAAAAAAATCCTGAGGGCGTCAATGACAATGCCCTGGCATACAATACGCGTAAAACCGTACAGCAAACGCAAGGTGGCTTGGTGTATGAGCGACAAATAGACGAGCAGCAAGCGATCCATGCCATGGTGTATTACGGCCAACGTGATACGGTGCAATATCAATCCATTCCCGTGATGGTGCAGCAAAAAAGCAAAGGACAGGCAGGCGGTGTGATTGATTTAGGCCGTAATTATTACGGCACTGATTTACGCTGGACAGGCAAAAACCTCATTGCTGAGCAACCCACTACGCTGATTGCAGGGCTGGCCTATGACAGCATGGATGAAGAACGCAGAGGCTTTGAAAACTTTACTGGAACAGGGGCTAACCAGCACCTGGGTGTGCAAGGCAACTTAAGACGCAATGAAACCAATACCATCTGGAATATAGATCCCTACTTACAGGGTTCATGGCAGTTTTTGCCTCAGTTCAAAGTAGATGCTGGATTGCGCTATAGCACGGTGCGGTTCGATTCAGATGACCATTATATTGGCACCGATAATCCAGATGACAGCGGCAAAGCCAAATACAGCAAGTTGCTACCCAGCATTGCACTGGGTTGGCAGGCACAGGATAACTTAAACCTGTACGCCTCATACGCGCGTGGGTTTGAAACCCCGACGTTTAATGAAATATCATATCGCCCAGACAACGCTACTGGGCCAAACAGCGGCTTAAACTTTGAACTTAAGCCTTCAGTGAATGATACTTATGAGCTAGGTGCTAAAACTCAAATAGCAAATGGTCTGCTAACCGCAGCAGTTTTTCAAACCACCACCCAAGATGAGATTGTCACTGCACAAAACAGTAATGGCCGTTCAAGTTATAAAAATGCTGGTCGTACCAAACGTTATGGCTTTGAAACTGCATGGAATGGCACTATTAAGGACGCGCTAAAAGCCAGTCTGGCCTATACTTATTTAAACGCCACTTATCGTAATAGTACCTCTTCATTTGCCAGTGGCAATGATTTGCCAGGCGTAGCCAAACAAGCTGCTTATGCAGGCATTGAGTGGGCACCAGAGCAAGGCTGGCAAGCAGGTGCAGATATTCATTATCTGGATAAAATTTATGTCAACGATCAAAATAATGACTATGCACCATCGCATGCAGTGACGGGAATTCACGCAGGCTATGTGTGGCAGTTACCAAGCTGGACTATTCGTAGCTATGGGCGGGTAGATAACCTGTTTGATAAAAACTATGCAGGCTCGGTGATTGTGAATGAATCCAATCAGCGTTACTTTGAACCAGCCGATGGCCGTAACTGGAGTGCAGGCGTGTCTTTAAGTTTTAATTATTAATTGACTCAGCAGTCGCTACATTAAAGTTTTTGTAGCCTTTCTTTCGCGTTAGGCTGTTTAAACTTAATAATTACGGCCAGACCACCCAGCATAGATTTGGCCAGCTCAATTGAGCCATTTAATTGCTGAACAGCCTGATGAACAATGGCCAATCCAAGGCCACTGCCAATAATATCCTGCGCGTTATTTAATCGATAAAAGCGTTGAAATACTTTTTGATATTCGGATGCATCAATACCAGGTCCGCTATCTTCAATAATTAAAACCACTTCATTGGGCTGACTTTTTAAACTCACGCTAATTAAGCCATCTTTTGGCGTATATTTAATCGCATTGTCCAATATATTAATAATAATTGAATTAAGTTGATCGGCACGTGCATTAACCATGCATTTTTCAAAATCTGTAATGTATAAATTTAAACCCTGTTTTTCAATATTCGGATATAACTGCTCAATTCCACTTTTAAGCAGCTCAGATAAATCAATTAGGTGCGTGTTGGGTTCAGTACTTATTTTTTCTTGATGCGCTAAAGTCATCATTTGATTCACCAGCAGTTGCAGGCGATTTAACCGCTCTTCAAATTCATCAAAGGTTTTTTGTTCTTGGGCATTGGTGACTAATTCATGTTTTAAAATTTGCAGGTGCAAACTTAATGCAGTGAGTGGCGTGCGCAGCTCATGCGCAGCATTGGCAATAAATTGCTGCTGCTGGAGTTGAAACTGATAAGCGCGGTCAAACATTTGATTTAAGGCTTTAACCAGTGAGTTCAGCTCTTGCGAAGATGGCTCGGTAGCCAGAGGCACAAAATTATTGGGCGCACGCTTTAAAATTTCCTGCTCTAGCGTGCGTAATGGTTTTAGGCTATTGAGTAAAAATACAAATAAAATAACAATGGCAAACGGAGCCACAATTAAATAAGGCAGCAAGATTCGGCTGGTGAGTTTTAGCACATAAGCGTTAATTTGGCTGTGCAGCACACTGACTTGAATGACTAAATTATTTTGGCTATTTAAGAAAAAATAAGTTTCTATATCATGCTGGCCAGTTTTTTTGGCCACAAAACCTGATATCTCCTCACAAGCTGCCAACAGATGTGCAGGGGATTGAATAGCATTGCAATTGCGCTGCGTAATTTTAATTTTGGTGTTAATTTCACCAATAATATAATTACCCTCAAAGGACTGTATATTGGTATCTTTCAGCTGACGTTCTAATAAAATACCAACCCGTTCAATTTTATAATAAACCTTTTGCTCAAATTCAGACTTGGTGGTGTTATAGGCAAAAATAAAAATAACTAAAAATAAAACCAGCACTAACGAGGCAAATAAAAATAAAATCCGATTAACTAAAGAAAATAAATGGGTTGGTTTGGCCATTGGCAATTATTCCAGATTACCAATTTTATAACCCAGTCCACGGATGGTTTTAATAAAGTTTTTGCCTAGCTTTTGGCGTATATTATGAATATGCACTTCCACCGTATTACTTTGCAAAATATCCTGTTTTTCAGAAATTTTTTGCTCTAATTGCTCACGTGAAAAAATACAATTGGGCGTGGTGGCAAGCGTTTCAATAATCGACCATTCTTTGGCAGATACTTCCACCAGGCTATTGTTTTTATACACGGCATGTGCTGCTGGAATAATTTTAATATCACCCAGCACATACTCGGTTTGGGTAGCACCTTTGGCACGGCGTAACAGCGCACGAATCCGCGCCAGTAACTCATCAATATGATACGGCTTGACCAGATAATCATCAGCACCTTGTTCAAGCCCCGTCACGCGATCTTCAATATGGTCACGTGCCGTGAGGATAAGCACAGGCAAATCACTTACTTTACGAATACGTTGCAGCACGTCTATGCCGTCTATGCCAGGTAAGCCTAAATCAAGCAATACAAACTCATAGTCATGGTTATCAAACAACTGCAAGGCTTGCGTGCCATTTTTAGCCCAATGCACGTTAAAGCCAGCCTGCTTGAGCAACACGCAGGTTGACTCACCAATCATGTTGTCATCTTCAATAAATAATAAAGTCATGGCTTAGTCAAATAGGACAAATAATGTAAGGCTTATCATACCCGAGTTTGCTTATATTGACGTTTTTTATTATAAAACTGCTATTGTAAAAATAGTGCACAATCCAAACATTCACACATAAGCAATGTACAGCGCAAGACTGGCACAGGTTATTGATGTGCATTGCTACCAAGGAGCAGGTTTCGCATGGCACAGTATTCTTATCAAACCTTAATGACGACGCTGGATGACGCAGGCGTTATGGTGTTGGCATTAAATCGTCCTGAGCAAATGAATGCCTTTACGGTACAAATGGCCAACGAGCTGATCGATTTTTTTGAAAAAGCCAATGACGATGATGACATTCGCGCCATTATTGTGACAGGCAGCGGCAAAGCATTTTGTGCAGGTATGGACTTATCGCGCGAGGGCAATGTCTTTGGTCTGGATGAAAGCCTTGAGCCTACTTTGCAAGATATGCAAATGCGTTGCCATGAAGATGACATTAAACATGGCGTGAGCGATACAGGTGGCCGTGTAGTACTGTCTATTTATGATTGTAAAAAACCAGTGATTGGTGCCATTAATGGGGCAGCAGTGGGTGTAGGTGCCACCATGACATTGGCCATGGATATCCGTCTGGCGTCTGAGCGTGCCAAAATTGGCTTTGTGTTTGGCAAGCTGGGTATTGTGCCAGAAGCATGTTCTAGCTGGTTTTTACCGCGCATTGTGGGTATCTCGCAAGCACTGGAATGGGTATATAGTGCCGAGATTTTTGATGCGCAAACTGCAAAAGAGGGGCGGTTGGTCAAACAGGTTTATCCAGCCGAACAATTATTGGATGAAGCCAAAAAAATGGCACGTCAGTTTGTAGAAGGCCGTTCGCCAGTGGCATTGGCGTTAGCGCGGCAAATGATGTACCGCAATAGTGTGGCACCGCATCCATTGGTTGCGCATCAGGTGGATTCACTGGCCATGTTTTACACCAGTGTAGGCGATGGCAAAGAAGGGGTGAATTCTTTTTTACAAAAACGTCCTGCTGCGTTTAGTCAAAAAGCCTCTGCCATGCCGCCATTTTATCCATGGTGGATAGATAAACCCGATTTAAACTAAAAAAGCGTGCTTTTTTATCGGTTTTTTAATAAAGCCTGGCTTTTTGAGGGCAAAATAAAGCGCATTTTGCAGCTTTTTTTTGTAATAAGCATATTGCTTGGCTTATACTAGCCCACTTTAAAAATTTAGCTCAACTAATTTAAGATATTATCGAGGAAGCCATGATTGTAACGACTGAAACAGTTTCGGGTATTTCCCGTCGTCTCAATGTCACTGTTCCAACCAGCCGCATTGACGAACAATTTGAAGCTCGACTGAAAAGTGCCGCCAAAAATGTAAAAATCAATGGCTTCCGTCCTGGTAAGGTGCCAATGTCACGTATTCGTTCTGATTACGGCCCTGGCATTCGTCAAGACGTGATTAACGACATGATTCGTGACACCGTATTTGAAGCCATTCAGCAAGAAAAAATTAATGCCGTTGGCATGCCTAATATTGAAAAAGTAGACTTGAACAAAGATGGCCTGGTTTATGAAGCCACTGTTGAAGTGTATCCAGAAGTTACTGTAAAAGGTCTGGAAGATTTATCCGTTACCCGTAAAACATCAGCAGTGAGTGATGAAGACGTTGACGTGATGATTGATAACCTGCGTAAACAGCGTCAAACCTGGGCTGTGACCAAGGGCATGGCCAAAAAAGACATGCAAGTGACCTTTGATTTTGAAGGGACAGTTGATGGGGAGAAGTTTGAAGGCGGTAGCGCAGAAGACTTTAAACTGGTATTGGGCTCAGGCCGTATGATTCCAGGTTTTGAAGACGGTATCATTGGCATGAAAGCGGGTGAAGAGAAAGTTATTGACGTGACTTTCCCAGAAGATTATCAAGCTGAAAACCTGCAAGGTAAAGCGGCGCAGTTTAAAATCAACTTAAAACAAGTTGAAAAGCCAAAATTACCTGAAGTCGATGCTGAGTTTTTAACTGTTTTTGGTGTTACCGAAGAAGAAGGCATTGAAAAACTAAAAGCTGACGTTCGCAAAAATATGGAACGTGAAGTGAAAAACAGCTTGCGCCAGCAACTAAAGCAAGCTGCCTTTAATGCCGTGGTAGAAAATAACGACGTTGAAGTGCCAAATGCCATGGTTACCGAAGAAATTGGTCGCCAGCGTCAACAAATGCTACAGCAATTTGCTCAGCAGTTTGGTGGTGCGCAAAACTTTGACCAAAGCATGCTGCCAGACGAACTGTTCCGTGAACAAGCTGAACGCTCGGTAAAACTTGGCGTACTGGTTGGTAAAATCCTGGAAGATGCAAAATTAACAGTGGATCAAGAGCGCGTAAAAGCCTTTATTGAAGAAACTGCTCAATCTTATGAAGACCCACAAGAAGTGGTGGAGTTCTTTAGCAACGATCAACAACAGCGGTCACAAATTGAAGCGGTGGTGCTGGAAGATCAAGTGGTTGATTATATTTTGCAAAATGCAAAAGTTAATGATGAAGTGATCAGCTATCAGGATTTATTAAAGGAACAGCAAGCGCAGCGTGCTAACCGTTAATTGTCCAGTTGAGCATGAGCAAACTAGGCGCCTTAAGCGCCTTTTTTGTTGTAAGGGTCTTGCTAAAAACCTGACCAGCTGGCCTACGTTTTTTCACAATGCAATCCTATTCCCCTTTGCATTTTGATGCATTATCCGCCATAGTGTAAGCGTTAACAAAATTAGCTTTTTAGGAAAAACAAAGTGTCATTTGATTTTGAAACTATAAGCAATGCCTTAGTGCCAGTAGTGGTTGAACAATCTTCCCGTGGTGAGCGCTCGTTTGATATCTACTCACGTTTATTGCGTGAACGAATTATCTTTTTGTCAGGTGAAGTTGAAGACCACATGGCTAACCTGATTGTGGCGCAGCTCTTGTTTTTGGAAGCAGAGAACCCAGATAAAGATATTCATTTGTATATTAATTCACCAGGCGGATCAGTAACGGCTGGTATGGCAATTTACGATGTCATGCAATTTATCAAGCCAGATGTGTCTACCACCTGTATGGGACAAGCTGCTTCCATGGGGGCGTTTTTATTAAATGCTGGTGCTTCAGGCAAGCGTTATGCCCTGGCCAATGCACGGATCATGATTCATCAGCCACTAGGTGGTTTTAGAGGTCAGGCATCCGACATTGAAATTCATGCGCGCGAAATTATTCAGATCAAGGAAAAACTGAACCGTTTAATGGCGCAGCATAGTGGTCAGGATTATGAGCGTATTGCACGTGATACCGACCGTGACAACTTTTTAAATGCTGAAGCAGCCCGTGAATACGGCCTGATTGATGCGGTACTTGGCAAGCGTCCCTGAGCGCTTAAAATAGCGTTCGTGAACACAGCGTATGTTTCATCGGGCAGACGTTTGATTCATTAATTTATTGGAGTTCTCATGTCCGATTTACCTAAAGGACAAAAAAACTGTTCATTCTGTGGCAAAACACAGGCAGAAGTTAGCAAGCTGATTGCTGGCGAAGATGCTTTTATTTGTAACGAATGCGTAGACGTATGCCTTGATCTGGTACAAACCAGCCAGCAAGTTGAAGAAAGCGATTGGTCAACCCGTCCATTGCCAAAACCTGCAGAGATTCGTGCTGCCTTAGACCAGTACGTGATTGGTCAGGACACCGCCAAAAAGACCTTGTCTGTTGCGGTGTACAATCACTATAAACGCTTAAAAGCCAGCCAGCACATGACCGCTCAGCAGGGTGCTAAAGATGCCATGGTGGAGCTATCTAAAAGTAATATTTTGCTGATTGGGCCAACAGGTTCTGGTAAAACATTGTTAGCGCAAACCTTGGCGCGGGTGCTTGATGTGCCGTTTGCCATGGCTGATGCCACCACTTTAACCGAAGCAGGTTATGTGGGTGAAGATGTGGAAAACATCGTGCAAAAGCTGCTGCAAAAATCTGATTATGATGTTGAGAAAGCCCAGAAAGGGATTATTTACATCGATGAAATCGATAAAATTACCCGTAAAAGTGATAATCCTTCGATTACGCGTGATGTGTCGGGTGAAGGTGTACAGCAAGCATTGTTAAAAATGATTGAGGGCACGGTCGCTTCTATTCCACCGCAGGGTGGACGTAAGCATCCGCAGCAAGAATTTGTGCAAATCGATACCAGCAATATTTTGTTTATTTGTGGTGGTGCATTTGCTGGCTTAGATAAGCTGGTTAAGCAGCGGCATGAAAAAGGTGGTATTGGTTTTAATGCAGAAGTGCGTACCAAAGACGAAAGCAAAAAACTGGGTCAGTTATTCCGTGAAGTTGAGCCAGAAGACTTAATCAAATATGGCTTAATTCCTGAGTTTATTGGTCGTTTGCCTGTGGTTGCCTCTTTAGAGGAACTGGATGAAGCAGCACTGATGCAAATTCTGACAGAACCTAAAAATGCGCTGGTTCGCCAATATCAATATTTATTTGATATGGAAGATGTGGACTTGGTATTTGAAGAAGAAGCCTTACTGGCAGTGGCTAAAAAAGCTTTAGACCGTAATACGGGCGCACGTGGCTTACGTTCTATTTTAGAAAATGTGCTGCTAGATACCATGTATGATTTACCATCATCAGATAACATTGGTACAGTGCGTATTACTGAAGCAGTGATTACCAAAGATGCCAAGCCAGAAATGTCAGCAGAGCGTTTAGCGGTATCACCTGCATCAGAACATACTTTTTCTGCTGAACATTTAAAATTGGTAGATACGCAAACCCGTAGTGCTTAAGTGATTTAACTGTGATCTTTTAAATTACTTCTTCAAAAAACGTCTGATGATTCAGGCGTTTTTTTATGGCTGTAATGACATGGTTTTACTAGTAATTTTAGCGACTTAAATTTTTAGATTCACTGTATTTTTTATGAAGACCCTTTTTAGGTTTTTTTATGATCCAGAGTCTGCGCCAACAAGACGTGAAATGATAGTGTGGGCTTGCTGATGCACCTTGCCATCTTGAAACCAGATTAACTCGCCAGGCTGGTATTGTTGCCAGACTTCGTCGTTGGTGAGTGGCGCAGTGGCGACCACCGCCACACGATCTTCTGGTTTAGTAACAGTGCTAAAGTCAATATTGACATCCATATCTTTTAAATGAGCGTGCTGAAAGGGCCATTCACGCACAATCCAGTGTAGATGAGTCGTGGCATAACTGAACAAGGCCTGCCCATTGGACATGATAAAGTTAAATGTGCCGTATTCTGCAATTCTAGGTGATACTTCCGCTAAAAATTCAAAGATATCATCTGAGGATGGCTCATCTTTACCAAAGCGTAAGCGCAATTCCTGTAAAATATAACAGTAGGCACGTTCACTATCCGTATTGCCTACAGGCATAAATTGTCCCGTCAGATGGGGCCAATATTCTTTTAAGTCACCGTTATGCGCAAAAATCCAGTGCCTGCCCCATAGCTCTCGCATAAATGGATGGTTATTGGCCAGCTCGATTCTACCTTGCGTGGCTTTGCGGATATGCGCAATCACATTGCGTGACTTGATGGGATAGTTACGCACAAAATCTGCCAGTGGCGAGAACGCTGCTGCCTGACAATCTATAAATAAGCGGCAGGCTTTTTCTTCAAAAAAGGCAATCCCAAAACCATCGGCATGGTCAGAGGTAATGCCAGCGCGCTGTGAAAAGCCCTTAAATGAAAAGGTGATATCTGTGGGCGTGGCACAGTTCATACCCAGTAATTCACACATGAATTTGCCTACAGTATTAAGGTGAGCGTACGGAATTAAGTATTATTGTGCCCAAGACGCAGGTCAAATACAAATTGGCCAGTAAGTCTGTACTGGCCACGAACAGTTAAAAATGGCAGAACAATCTAAATATCTTGCGTATTTTTAATGTTATTGCTAATGAGGGTGCCAATTCCCTTGTCAGTGAATACTTCAAGTAAGGTCACGTGGGGAACGCGGCCATCAACAATGTGCGCGCTGACCACGCCGCCTTTAACCGCATCCAGGGCACAAGACACTTTGGGAATCATGCCACCATAAATCACCCCAGTATCAATGAGGTGATCGACATCCTGGGTACTTAGCCCAGTTAATACATTTTTGTCTTCATCAAGTACGCCAGAAATGTTGGTAAGCAGCACCAGTTTTTCTGCTTTAAGGGCTTCTGCGACTTTGCCTGCTACCAAGTCGGCATTAATATTATACGTGTTGCCTTCGCTATCCACGCCCAATGGCGCAATCACAGGTATAAAGTCACTTTCTATAAATAAATGCAACACATTGGCATTAATATGGTCAACGTCACCCACTTGGCCAAGGTCAATTTTTTTAATTTCACCGTGCTCGTCTTTTTTATCAAGCATGAGCTTTTTGGCACGGATTAAATTGCCATCTTTACCTGTTAAGCCAATGGCATGTCCACCATGGCGGTTAATCAGGCTGACAATTGATTTATTAACGCTGCCACCCAGCACCATTTCTACCACTTCCATGGTAGCTGCATCGGTTACCCGCATGCCGTCAATACGGTCAGATTCACGGCCAAGTTGTTTAAGCAAGCTGTCTACTTGTGGCCCACCGCCATGTACTACCACAGGATTTATACCTACGGTTTTAAGCAATACAATATCGCGTGCAAAGGAGCTTTCAAGTGCTGGATCGGTCATGGCATTGCCGCCATATTTGACCACAATAGTTTTATCAACAAAGCGCTGAATATAGGGGAGTGCCTCGGTTAACACATTGGCAATATTGAGGGCGGTTTCCTTGGTTAAAGCCATTGGCAGCTCCAGTTTTATTTAAGAGTCAGGATGATTGAGGACAATCAGGATAGTTCAAGAATCAGTTGTGCTAAACGTTCATCTAGAGGTTGTAACAAGCGCGCAAAGGTTGCACGAATAACCTGTAGGTTATCGCTAGTGTCGGCATCAAAACGCGCGCTTAGGTAATTGCCTGTATTTGATGGACGAATGATGCCAAAACCGTACTCAAAATCAAGTCGTATTCCATCGATTGTCGATATTTTGGCATCTGATAATTGTGCTGCTTCTTGCTCAAAAGTAGCCAGTAGTTCTGTTGCATTCGTGGCTTCTAATGGTAAATACAAGTCGGGTGTGGAAATACGTGGTGGTAAATCTGCAAGTGCTTCTTCAATGGTTTGCCCCTGAGTATCCAGCCATTCAAGCAAACGAAGGGCGGCATATAAGCCATCATCCTGGCCATGTCCGCGTTGATCGTTAAAGAAATAATGGCCTGAGAATTCACCTGCAAACACTGCCTGATATTCTGGATTGACCAGTGCCTCACGCAAGAAGGTATTGCCAGTGCGTACCATGATTGGACGGCCGCCTTCTTGAGTCACCACGCTAGATACCATGCGAGAGCATTTCACATCAAAAATGATATCGCTACCTGGGTTGCTATCCAGGCACATACGCGCAAACAAAGTGATCAGCTGATCTGGTGAAATCACCTTGCCCTGACTATCAAGCACTACTAGACGGTCGCCATCGCCATCAAAGGCAAAACCAAGCGCACTACCTGATATTACAATGTCATTGCTCAGTTCCTGCAAAAATGCGGCATTACTCGGGTCTGGCGCACCATTAGGAAACATGCCGTTAGGCTCAATATTTAAACTGCTCACCTCGCAACCTGCTGCCTGAAAAGCCGTCAGTGCAGTTTCGCCTGCACTACCATTCATGCCATCAATGGAAATATGCACTGGTTGACTCAGTAATACATCTTCGTGCAATTGAGTTAAATAGCTTTCAGTAAATGACTGACTAATGACTTGACCCAAACCTTCGGAAAAGTTGGCTTGTTGAATGCGCTGCATGATTTGCTGGATTGCTTCAGGTGTAGGCGAGTGATGTTGCATTAACCACTTCACACCATTTTCATCGACAGGATTATGGCTGGCAGTCACCATAATACCGTTACCGTCATGCTGTGCAGCTGCAAAATAGCAAAGGGGTGTGGTCACCAGCCCAATATCAATGACCGTCAGGCCGCAATCCGCCAAAGCCTGGCGTATTAATTTGGCATACCCTGAGCTTGACGCACGAGCATCATAGCCCACTACCACCTGATATTGATCCTGCTCACGTAATTGACTTCCCAGTGCGCGACCAATGTTGCTCACCAGTTCCGCAGGTAAATCATCAATAGAACCACGAATATCATAAGCACGGAATAAATGCGCAGGGAAAATACTTGCTGCGCTTAACTGAAACTCTGCATCTGGCAGCAAGGTATCATCTAAATTAAATTCTAAAGCCTCATGCTGGGCAGTGGGCGGGCTATCATTGCTGTCTTCTTCCAGCATTAAATCAAGTTCATCAAACGCGTCGATTGCCATGTCATGCATGTTTTCCTCATTCGAGGATATAGACTGAGGCTGCGCGGTGTCTGGCACCGATGGCTGGAGGTCTTCAGCATCATGCATTGCGCTGGCTGCATGCGTTTCTAAATCGGTTGATGCTGCGGCATTCGTTGCGACGGGGATAGGAAACTCTGCTGGATTAAAGTCATCCAAAGGAGTAGAAGGAAGATGCACGGTTTGGGTAATATTTTTATCCTGACGTAAACCCCACACTAAGGCGGCCAGTAAACCACCAAGCAAATTAATTAATGCTGCCCATAGTGGTAATTGGCTGACACTCTGGCTAGAGCCTACCGCCAGTTGCCAACCTTTGGTTGCTAGCGGCACGGCTGTAAGCACGCCATCATTGCCAGTACTGTTTAAGCGCAAGATATCTAGCGCAGTCCCATCGCTTAGCTGCTGGGCAAATTTAAGTTGTAGGTTGGCAGGTGTGATTGCGGTTAAGTCTTGGACGAGTGGGGCAAACGGCCATTCAAAAATAGCATAGCCACCTGTAGGCATGGCAAGTGCTGTACTCACGATGGCTTTTTTATCGGTGCCACTAATTTCAGGCTGGGTGGGGGCAGTGCGTGTCCGATTAAGTAAATCTTGATCAGCATAGTTTAGAGACGGTGGCACTGAACCTTCTACAGGAATAACTGCTTTAAGACTGGCATTGCTGCGTAACATGGGTTGTTGCGCTAATAGTCGGGATTGTTGCTGCCAGTTTTGTGAGTGCCGCTCAATAATCGTGCTTGCTTGTTTGCTAAAATCAGCCAACTGCTGCTGAGTGTATTGCTGCTGATATTCTGATACCAGATAGTATGTACCAATACTTGCTGCACCTGTTAAGCCAAGATGAATTATCAGTGCCAAAGGTTTATTGATTGCTGTGAGCCCATTAAGTGCAGTAAATGGTTTTAGTTTTGGCACGACATACTTCCTTGTTTATGACGACAATAGGCTGACAAGACTGCTTTAAAATAGCATGGCTTGAGATAAACGACCACACGCAATTGGGGTAGGCGTTATGGACGCAGGCTCAGTCAGGCGTGGTTATTTTAAATCAATTGACCTGTAAACTAAATTATTGACTGCCTGTATGACCAAAACCGCCACTACCGCGTTCTGATTCCTCAAACTGCGTAACCACCTCAAACTGTGCCTGCATAACAGGAACTAGCATATATTGTGCCATGCGCTCGCCTGGTTCCAGGGTAAAGCTGTTTTGCCCACGGTTCCAGACAGATACCATTAACTCCCCTTGATAGTCTGAATCAATTAATCCCACCAGATTGCCAAGCACAATGCCATGTTTATGGCCAAGGCCTGAGCGTGGTAAAATTAAACCTGCATAATGTGGGTCTGCGATATATACCGCAATGCCTGTTTTAACCAGCACAGTATCGCCTGGTGCCAAAACCAGTGGCGCATCTAGGCAAGCACGTAAATCAATACCTGCTGAGCCAGAAGTGGCGTGATGCGGCAATGGCCATGTCGTACCAATACGAGCGTCCAAAATTTTAAGCTGTAATTTCATGTTTTTCCTTTAATTTTTAAAAAATTAATTTAAATGCTGTAATACATTGAGCAACCGACCACCTGGATCATTGATATAAAAGCGACGCACGCCCCACGACTCAATGGCTGGCCCATAGACAATTTCGATATGTTGATTGGCTATTTTCTGCAAAACAATGTCCAGATTATCAACTTCTATTGATAAATCAGGGACTGCTGTGCCTGAACCGCCTTCTATTGCTGCACTGAGCTGGACGCGCATATTTTCTGATGAGGCATAAGTTTGAATCCAGCCGTGATCCATCACCAATTCCAGATCAAAAATATCCCGATAAAAAGCCTGTATGGCATTTAAATCTGCTGTTGCAATATTGGCAATAATACGTTTAACCGTCATTTTTGGCTCACTACTTCATTAAGGCTTTTAGGTTGGCCAAATACGCTGCTGCCTGTGCTTTAGGGTCAACATTAGACAGTTTTTGTTTCTTTTTACCTGCCCATTCCAATTCTTCTTCAGGCAGTTCATCCAAAAAACGGCTGGGTGTGGTTTGGCGCATCTGACCACCTGCGCGACGTTGCTCAGCCAGCATTAAGGTTAAGCCTTGCTTGGCACGGGTAATGCCTACATACATTAAGCGGCGCTCTTCTTCAATGGTGTCACCTGCAATGGAGTTACGATGCGGCAATAATTCTTCTTCCAAACCCATAATGTATACATAGGGAAACTCTAGCCCTTTAGCAGCATGCAAGGTCATCAAATTGACTTTATCAATATCTTCTTCTTCCTGCTGTTGCTCTAGCAAATCAAGCAATACCAATTTGCGAATCACGCTTTCAATATTGCGCTCATCGACATCATCAGCACGGTTAATCAGGCTTTGAATACTGGTATACAGCGTTTCGATATTATCGAGCTTATTTTTTTCGGCCGCAGGAGTCGCAGCTTGCTCACGCACATAATCAATATAACCCGTTTCCATGATCATTTGGCGCACCACGGGCACAGGGTCATCGTTGTCGTGCAAGCGACGGGTATAATCTTCAATAAATGAAGCAAATTCGTGCAACTGAGACGCGGCTTTTTTGGCAAACACCATGCTTAAACGCTGATCACCAGCCGCACCCAATAATGATAAATGGTTTTCTTGCGCAAATAAGCCCAGTTTTTCCAGAGTGGCAGGGCCAATCGCACGTTTAGGCGTATTAATAATGCGGAGTAGCGCGCTGTCATCTTCAGGGTTGATAATCAGGCGCAAATAACTCATCACATCTTTAATTTCTGCGCGGGCAAAAAAGGATGTACCGCCAGATAACTTGTAAGGAATCTGCATCTGGCGCAGTTGGGCTTCCAGTATACGTGCCTGAAAATTACCACGATACAGCACAGCATAATCTTTCCATGCTTTGCCGTTCATGAGTTTATGGTTCATTAAATCATGCGCCACGCGTTCGGCTTCATCATCATCGTTGCGGCAAGTCACCACGCGAATTAATTCACCATGCCCTTTATCACTCCACAGCTTTTTTTCAAATAAATGCGGATTATTGGTAATCACCGCATTGGCTGCTTTTAAAATACGACTGGTAGAGCGATAATTTTGCTCAAGTTTAATGACTTTTAAACTGGGAAAGTCCTCTGCCAGTAAGGCCATATTCTCAGGTTTGGCACCGCGCCAGGCATAAATGGACTGGTCATCATCACCTACCGCCGTAAAGCGTCCCATCACGCCAACCAATAGCTTGACCAGCATATATTGCGCGGTATTGGTATCCTGATATTCATCGACTAATAAATAACGAATTCGATTTTGCCATTTATCACGTATTTCAGCATTGTCCTGTAGCAGGCGCGTTGGCATGGTAATTAAGTCATCAAAATCCACCGCGTTATAGGCGCGAATATTGCGTTCATACAGTTCGTACAAATGCGCTAAATGTAAATCTTCTGGTGTTTCAGCGGTGCTAATGGCTTGCGAGGGCAGGGTTAAGTCATTTTTCCACTCAGAAATACGACGCATGGCTTTGCCAATTAATTCTTTACTTTCAGCACCTGCCAGATTGTCCTTATGCATTAAGTCCATGAGCAGGCGTTTGCAGTCATCACCATCTAAAATTGAAAAGTTATTTTTAAGGGGGGTATGTTTTAGCTCAATGCGTAATAAATTCAAGCCAAAGTTATGAAAGGTCGATACCGTTAAGCCCTTTGATTCTTCACGGGGAATCAGCTTGCTGACCCGCTCTTTCATTTCACGGGCGGCTTTATTGGTAAAGGTCATGGCGGTAATGCGGTGCGCAGGCACGCCACAGTTTTTAATAAGGTGCGCAATTTTTCGGGTAATCACCGCAGTTTTGCCCGAGCCTGCTCCCGCTAATACCAGTAAAGGGCCAGACACATAAGTCATGGCCTCTTGTTGGCGTGGGTTAAGTTCGCTCAATTTTGCGTTACTACTCATTATTTATTGCTCAGGTGAAGAACCAGAATTAAGGGAAGGATTATAGGCAAAGCTGAGCCATTAAGGGAGTCTTGTATTTTTTAAAAATAATATAGGCGCGACAAGAGCTGGCGTACTGATGAAAGTAACTGATCAATTAATGCGTGCAATTAAACAAGGGAACAATAACTATTAGGGCTTGGAAGCTTTTTAAACCAAGCCTTAAGCACTCAGCATTAGCTATTACACTTTAAACAAACGCTGCTTTTCTCTTGACCAGTCGCGCTCTTTTTCAGTGGCACGCTTATCATGTAACTGCTTGCCTTTGACTAAAGCAATTTCACATTTGACCAAAGGGCCTTTCCAGTAGCAAGTGAGTGGCACACAAGAATAACCCTTTTGGTTTATGGCTCCCATAAGCCGATCAATTTCACGGCGTGACAAGAGCAGTTTTCTGGTGCGGCCAGCTTCGGGTACTACATGTGTTGACGCAGAGAGCAGGGGCACAATTTGGCTGCCAAATAAAAATGCTTCGCCATTTCTAAAAATAATATAACTCTCGGAAATGGTCATTTTGCCAGCACGTAAGGATTTCACTTCCCAGCCTTGCAACGACATTCCCGCTTCAATTTTTTCTTCAATAAAATAATCGTGGCGTGCCCGACGGTTTTGAGCAATGGTGCCGCCTTGTTTCAGTTTTTTGACAGTCGCTTTATTCATATCAAGTTTTTCCTCACAGAACGCTAGTTTACCCAATTTTAGCTGTGCGCTTCAGTTAATTTTGGTTATATAAAAATGCCGCTTCGCGTATAAATCAACTTTTTGTTAAACTAGCGTTCATTTTTATGCAAATGAGCAATTTAATGTCCACCAAAGTTCTCTATCCTGGCACATTTGACCCTATTACCAACGGTCATGTTGATCTGGTCGTGCGTGCCTCAAAAATGTTTGACGAGGTGGTGGTGGCGATTGCTGCTGGTCATCATAAGACGCCTGTGTTTAGCCTGGAGCAACGTGTGGTACTGGCTGAGCAATCATTAAGCCATCTTAAAAACATTAAAGTGATTGGTTTTAGCGGGTTGTTGGTGAACCTGTTTCAAGAGCAACAGGCCACCGCAGTGTTGCGCGGTTTACGTGCGGTATCTGATTTTGAATATGAGTTTCAACTAGCCAACATGAACCGCCAGCTTGATAGTCAGTTTGAGTCGGTATTTTTGACGCCATCCGAACATTTGTCATTTGTATCGTCTACCTTGGTGCGCGAAATTGCCCGCTTAAAAGGTGATGTGACTAAATTTGTGCCAGAAGTGGTATCAACAGCGTTTGCCCAAAAACATGCGCAAGGTGGCTGGTAAATTTATTATTGATGAATGGGATAAGCTATGGCTTTAAAAATTACGCTTGAATGTATTAATTGTGATGTATGCGAGCCAGTTTGTCCCAATCAGGCCATTTATATGGGTGAAGAAATTTATGAAATTAACCCAGATTTATGCACTGAGTGCGTGGGACATTTTGATGTGCCGCAGTGTCAGCTCTATTGTCCTGTAGATTGTATTCCGCTTGATCCTGAGCATGTGGAAGATCAAGCCACTTTGCTAGAAAAATACCAAAAGCTAGAAAGTATAAAAAATATGAGCGGCTAGGCATTTTTTTTGCTACCATGCCGCCCTTGAAGTGAGTTGGACGGTCGCTGCTGTGGAGGTCTTCGTGACTAAAGCAGGGGAGGAAAGTCCGGGCTTCGCAGGGTATGGTGCCAGGTAATGCCTGGGCGGTGTGAACCGACGGAAAGTGCAACAGAGAGCAGACCGCCAGCTTGCAATAGTAAGCTGGTAAGGGTGAAAGGGTGCGGTAAGAGCGCACCGCGTGTCTGGTAACAGATCACGGCATGGTAAACCCCACCAGAAGCAAGACCAAATAGGAATCCGCTATGCGTGACCCGCGCTGGATTCGGGTAGGTTGCTTGAGCGTATTGGTGACAATGCGCCTAGAGGAATGATCGTCCTCGACAAAACCCGGCTTATAGACTCACTTCAAACTAATTTGGATTATTTTAATATTTTTGTGCGTATATATTTATAAAAAGCTTGACGGCAAGCCAGGAAATCCTGATAATGCGCACCACAAGTTTAAGGCTATGTAGCTCAGTTGGTTAGAGCACAGCACTCATAATGCTGGGGTCGCAAGTTCGAGTCTCGCCATAGCCACCATTTTATAGGTCACTCACCCGAGTGACTTTTTTTTGTCTATCAATAAGTTACAGCACATAAAACCGCGTTCTTTACTGATGAATTAGACGGTAGAACCCAAAGCTATTTTTCTTTGGGTTCTGTATGGGTTCTTTCGTTTTCATTTAATGTGTTTAGCTCTGCAAGGGTGCCAATACTCTTAAAGCTATCAATCCATGCATCCAGGTCGGCAATATCGTAGCGAACCAAAGTTCCAATTTTTTAAATTTTGGCCTTGGAACAGTATTTGCTGTTTTACGCTTGCTTTCCAGCTTTGCTCCATTTGAGCGTGACTACTGCAAATAAGATGTAGACATTCTGATGTAGTCGGCAGCTTCAACATCATCAGGTAGTCGATGGGGAATTAGTTTAGGTATTGCATTCATCACTTAGTCTCCCGTGCTGGCAGTGGCATCCAGTGGGTTGTTAGTCTTGGCTGGTTGCGTATTGAAGACCATTACGCGAGTGAAGATGAGTAATGCAATATAAAGAACTCTATTTCTCAGATGGCATTGGCATTGAGAAATTTACCCTGCAAATGTCTGAGTTGTTTATTGAGAATCCGCAATATAAGCTGATGGACTATGAGCCTATAACGAATGGATTGAGGTTTTATTATGTGGCGTTGCAGTAATAAATATTTTGCTTGACTGTGGCTTCACGACTATGCGTGTCGCTTTAGGTGATTTTACTATATAAACAGATATGCAATATTGATAAATTTTAGCAAATGCTATTATATTGGAACACGTCGCATCATGAAGTTATTCCATTGGCTACAGATAAGGAGGTGGGTATCATGAATAATAACTCTGACTACACATTCTCTTTATATGTTTCAGGTGTCAAGCTTAGCGAAATAAACCCTTTAGATTCTGCAAGGCTGCTAGAGGCCTTGTGTCAATTGCTGGGAACAAAAAATCTAAAATGGGGCGATGTCAAAGAAAGTTCAGCCGATTACGCTGTTAAGGTTGATCCGCAATATTTCGATGAAAAAGTAGCTCATTTTGGTAAAGCTGTCTCAGAAGAAACAGGAGCCTATAGAACGGTAACTCAATTTTTAAGTAAGTATCCTCAAGCTAGTACAAATCTACGATATAAAAATTCAGCAAATGATGAGTATGTAAATTTATACACATTTGAAAGAAAAGAGGAAGGTTTTACCTTTGTGCAGCATGACACCATTAGGGGTAGAGTGGTTGGATTAAAAGAGGGGCTTGATAAAACCGACCATATTCAAGTTAAGGCTATTAATGGCAAAACAATAAGTGTTGCCATTTCTCCAAACTTATCTGCAAGTCTAGGAAGCAAGTGGCGTACCGAACATCAATTAGAATTTTCAGGTAAAGCCAAATATCGCTTTAGAAGTTATAACGATCTTGAATTACTGGAATTTACTGCTGAAAGTGTGGAAGAGGTTGAAAATAAGAGCCTAACAAAATGGCTTCATGATTTTAAAAATGCTGGAGATAGTGGTTGGGATGAGTTTGACGACCCTATAGCCGAGTGGCTGAAGGAGCGCCATGAGTGATTGTTGCCATTGATAATAATGTCTTAATCTCATTAGTATCCGACAAGGTTGTGAAAGACAATCTAGAGACCTTTTTGCAGCAGAATAATGCAACTCTTTTGATACCAACCCCAGTCATGGCAGAATTCACTGCGTATGACTTCAATAATCGACGCAGGCAATTATTAAGCGTTACTCACAGCAAAGTCATTGCTGGAGATTTGGATAGGAAGGCTGCGTTCATTTGTGGCCAACTAGGATATGACTTAAGCAAAGATATTTATAAGGACAGAAAACAAAAAGTAAAAGTTGATCTTCAGATAGTGGCAATTGCAATTGCTTATGGTGCTGACATTCTTCTTTCAGAAGATACTGATGTGATAAAAATTGCTAAAAACTTAAATTTGGAGTTAAAAGTATACTCAAGAAAAGATATTAAGTTGGGCTTAGACTTGTTTGATGAGTAGATACCCTGTCTAGCAGGGCTTAAACTAGCCACCTAACACAATTACCGCCTTAACTGGCGGTAATTGTGTTTGTTTGGTACTCTCTTGGAAAAAGGAGAGTGTTATGAAGAAATCACTTATTATAATTTTTTTGATGGCGACTTTCTCGCCAATGCTCACTCTCGCAAGTGAGATTTATATATATAAAAATAATAAAGGTGAAGCAATTTTTGGAAGTACGACCGACTTCGAATTTGAAGATTACGCTCTTCAGGAAAAAGTTATCACATCAAAGACCCAGCCTACTGATGGGGAGATAGAATTAATTTATGAAAAGAACCCCGAGCTAAGGCCTATAAAAAATACTGTAATAGATGGCTATAGACTAGAATCCTATAGCAATGGCAAAGCTTACGTTAGTCGGGATGGTGGCAGACGACTTTGGGACATAGACTGCAAGCGGGACAGGATATCTGATCAGAAAACATGCTTTTTATCTCAGTTCCCTCTGACTATTATGTTTATTAATAAGCGAGCATTTGTAGGGGTCGGTTCTAGTGTGTTCCCTGCGAGTTCGTCTGCTATTCGTATTGATGGTGGAGTTCCTTTTCTTGGGACTGAGGGATTCTTTGAGGATAGCGCAAGAATTGTTGCTGCGCTAAAAAAGGGAAGGAGTGCAATCACCAGATATCAAAAATGGCCATATGAAGCCAATATAGATGATGAAATTGACTTATCAGGAATTAATGTCTCAATCAAATATATTACTGGCTACTTAAGCGGTAAATAGCCACATAGACCCATTAAGGCTACCCACGCGGTGGCTTTTTTATTGCCCAAAATCTAGCCCGACTACAAAACGGTTGGGATTTTTTACATCTGGAGAAAGATAATGGCTGCATCTCTTGGAACACTTACCCTTGACCTTATGACGCGCATTGGCCAATTCGTGCAGCCATTAAAGCAAGCAAAAGCAAGTATGAATGCTATTGAGCGTCAAGCCGCAATTGCACAGGCTGGTATTGCGTTGCGGCCAGGGGCACACTTGAATATAGCGAAGCCTTTGAGCGGCTAAATAAGCTGGACTTTTTAAGAAATTGAAATGTATCGTGATGACCATAAAAATCCAATCACTCGCTTTACCCGTTTTACTGCAACCTGTCCAGTATGCACTGGAAATATAGTATTAAGAGCAGGTTATCCTGATCAAAACGTACCTTTAGTAGGGCGTTGTGTTGAAAGCCCATTTGCTCATGTTTATAGCTTTGATCGTGTGACTTTAGAGGGTAGGCGCGTATAAAAGGGCACCTAGTTTGTAATAAAGCACTTTATCATTCTAATTAATAATAAGTACTGAGGCATTGCTTGCAAATCTTGATTTTAGAGCTATACAGATTAAATTGAAGACATTCGTCTGCGATTTGCCAAATGGCTAGTGAGCCAAATAACCTCAGGATTTTTAATTCAAGTTTTCCACTAAACCCAAGGGTTGATTAAAGGGACATTACAATATTGAAAATCAGCAGTATTGCGCGTTACCACACTCATCTGATGCTGAATAGCAGTTGCTGCAATCATGGAATCCATAAATGACAAAGTTTTCCCCTGCTTTTGTGCCAAGGCTGTAAGCTGTCCCCAAACCCTTGCGGTTGCCCGTTCAAAGCCCAAAATGTTAGCTGCATAGTTCTCTTCAATATTTTCTAGCCACTGGGTCAGCTCAAGCTGCCTTTTTGAAGGGCTAAGCCGTGCAATCCCACGATGCAGCTCAGCTAAGGTAATACTGGAGATAAATACTTGTCGCTGTGATAATTGATTGAAAAATACGATGACCTTGTCATCTGGGTTTGGTTTGACTAATTCTGAAAGAACACAGGTATCCAGCAGCATGGTCATTCCTTAGCTTAAATCGTCAAAAATAGTATCTGATGGAATAAAGTCCTGTTCTGTCCTAGTCAAATCCAGTTCAGCTTTTGGAGCTGAAAGTAAAGCATGGATAAAACTAGTGTATCCAGTTTTTTGCTGGGTCAATTTTTCATATTCCTCGATTGATAAAACAATGACTTTATTACGACCATGTTTGGTCACCAGTTGCGGTTGACCTTGGCTGGCTAGTTCTACCATTTGGCTAAAGTGGCTTTTCGCATCTTGTAATTGCCATGAATTCATTAATCAACTCCCATTCTGACTAGTCTAGTCTGTTTTGATTATAGCAGCAGTGGTTAATTACTTCTAGTCTGGTTTTACTTCCCTAGTATTTGTTCGGTTGTCACTAGGGAAAGACAAGAAAGTGTGATCTTTGACCGTTACTATACAAGCTATAATCATTGTAAGTGGTGATCAATATTTTCTGGTTTTGCATCCATTTCGCGGTATTGTTATTTTAACGGCAACCGAGTTTTCGCCTGTTAGTGAATTAAATAAAAAGACCCAAGCAAACCTGACTTAAGCCAATCTATTAAATGCAGTAAAAATTTTATTTAAAATGCTGTTGCCGTAATTGTTCAAGTCTTAATTCATACTGCTGTTGCCATGCGCTTTCACTTAGTGCTTGTCTGCGCTGGTTCATTTCCTGTTGTAGCCTGGCAAGGTCTGTCTGATAGTTGCTAACTTGTTGCTGCTGTTGTTCCACCTGTTGCTCGCGTTTGGCCAGTTGTGCTGCCTCTTGCGGTGAAAAATAGCGTAGCCGCTGTTGCTGGATAATTTCTTGCTGCTGGGCAGGGTCAGTGACACCTATTAAAGCCAGCTTAAGCGCCTTATCATAATTTCCGTCTGCGCCGTCCACAGTGCTGCTGGTGGTTTTATATTGCCGTTGAAGCTGATCCAGTTCGGCTAGTCGTTGCTGGGTGGTCATTTGTGGAGCACGCGCCAGTAGGTCACCGTAAGCAAACTGGTAACTGGCAAATTCTTTTTCTTCTCCAAAGGCAAGCTGGGCTTCTTTTTGCCCCAAGGTTTGCTCACGCAGATTCCAGATTTTTTCATAGCGTTGGCGGGGTGTCATGCTGGTGGACATCACTTGTGATTGCATGGCTTTTTCATAAGCAGGCAAACGCTCTAGCAACTGCGCCAGTGTTTTGGCAAATTGCTGGTCAGGATAGTCGGCCAATGCCTGATTAATCATTTGCTGACAAGCATCGTCCTGACAGTAGGCATATAACTGCCTCATAAACTGATTAATATTACCTGCATGCCGTTGAAATTGCTGAATAAGCTGGCTAATAGCCTCTTGCTGTTGTTGTTGGCGTGCCAAAGATTCGTCATTACTGTTGCCACTGGATTGATGATTCATGCCCTGACCATTATTTGGCTGGCCAGTCTGCGTGGCGCGCGTTGACGCCTGAGTGCGGTCGGACTGTGAGGCGGCATATGACGAGCCAAAGCCCAGCCATATGCCAACCGAAATAGTAACCACCACTACACTCAGCACCGCAGCAAAAAGCCAGGAGTGCTTCATATGAATGTCCTAATGTGAGTGTTTTAATATGCAGGTCTATGGGTTGTACTGGAACTGTCCCATCACTGGGAAGTGATCCGATAAATCCCAAGTGCCAAACATGGAATCCGCCGCAGAGCGAATCACACGCACATCATTGCGTGCCTGAATTGGCTGGCGATGATTGTTGGACGACACCACATAATCCAGATACTCAACGGTTGTACCACCAGAACCTGCCGCACCTGCAAGTGAGTTTACTCGTGGATCAAAGGTGGATTCAGTATAGCCTGTGCTTATCGGCGCAGTCGCATTCAGGTTAACCAGCATTTGGGCATAATCTTGCGGCCATAGTAGCTTATTCACGTTAAAATCACCGCCCATTAACACTGCATCAAATGCGGGGATATTCTGCTTGTCTACCAGCGCACGAATTTGTTGAAAATGCTCTTGGCGTAATGCGCGTGCCGCGTTGGTGTCAAATGAGGCAGTATGGGTTGAAGTAACATGATAGGCTTTGCCATTTTTGATGATCTCGGCATAAATCACGCCTTTGTCAGCAAAACAGTCGGTGCCTGTGCAGTTGGGATAAATTAAATGATCAGTTTTGACAATAGGATAGCGACTGGCCACCAGCACGCCACTGTCGTACAGGTTATAGCCTGAGCCAATGGGAACATAAGTCTGGTATGGATATTCCTGGGCTAGTTGCGCCAGCATGGAATGACGGCTGGAAGAAAATGCTTCCTGAAATAAAATAGCGTCATAACCTTTGAGATTTTGTGGCAACTGACCTAGGCGTTTATCAATCTTGCTGGCAATGACAGGCAACGCATAAATATTATAAGTAAGTACCTTAAACTCGTTTGCACTGGCAGCTAAGGGCTCAGCCACTGTGTTTTGGTGAATGGTGTAGTGGAAGTCATCGTAGCCACCAGTGAGTTCAGCTTTAAACACGGTTTCAGCGGATTTGCCTGCATAATGCGTGTTGTAGCGCTGAATATTGCGATCAGTGAACCAGGGAGAAGAAAAATCACTGGCAGACGCAGCATGTTTGATATTACTGCCAGACCAGGTGCCTGTCATAGATTGCTTCAGGGTGACACTTGAGCCGCCACCAGTAATCACTGTATCAAAATTATAGGTTTGCCCAGATTTAACCCCAACGTAGCGGTTATAACGTAGCACCCGTTTGGTTTCGTATGGGGCAATCTGGGTGGCTTCTTGCGCCCACTGACTGCCCTGACTCAAGGTGCGTGTGCCATGATGATTAATATTGATACTAACAGTTTCAGGCGTGGTATTGGTCACATACAAATAAGTATCGGCGTTTGCCTGCTGACCCAATAGCAATGAAGTGATTAAGGCGGTGCTGGCAATTAGACCATGTTTTATGAGAGTGCTCATAAATTCCTTCCTTGTGATTATGCTTAAATAACGTACTAAATACGTGTAAGTCAGCACTATGGCATGACTTTTTTTCAAATGAATGACAAATCACGACAGCCTTAGGAGGTTCCGACGAATGGGATTTAATGAGAGTTATAGATGGCTTATGTCAGTTTGAATTGAAGCCATTGAATGACCCCAGATGACAAGTAATTGTCCTATACGGTACTCTCGGTATGTCCTAGTTTATTTTTATACTCAATACATCAGATAAAGTAGCAGCACAACCTATTGATAGGTGCTGCTTTCTCTTAATATAGGTATTGAATATGATCACTGAAGCGATTCGAAAGACAGTAACCCATAAGTTTAGGGCAAAAGTACAATTGCCAAATCTTGCTAGTAAGACGTCTATTCCTATCCGTCACTTTAATTTCGATTTTAAACCAGAGCTATTAGATATTAAGTTTTATCTGCAAAAAGAATGGGCTACCGCTTATTTTGCTGCATTGTCTATTTTTCTGACTTATGGTGAAGATCTGGTCATTGAAACAGCACGTTATCATCGCGACTTCATTAAAGACCCAATTTTAAAGCAGCGTTTAACCAGCCTGATTGGCCAGGAAGCCATTCATTCCAAGCTGCACAATGAATATAACGACATCATGATTCCAAATAACATTCCCGTAAAGTTGTACCGTTATCTGGCTGAACAGGTGTTTAACCACACATTTTTAAAATTCCCGCAGCCTTTAAAGCTTTCCATGATGGCAGGTATTGAACACTTTACCGCGGTATTGGCCGAATACATGATGAAGAATGAGGATAATTTCTATCATTCTGATGATGATAAGGCGCGCGCGTTATGGATGTGGCATATGCTGGAAGAATCTGAGCATAAAGATATTGCCTATGATGTGTATCAGGTATTGTCAGCCAATTATCCGTTGCGGGTAGTAGGTTTCTTTATTGCACTAGTTACCTTGTTTGCAGGGGTTGGTGCAGGTGCATTAATGCTGCCATTTTTCCGTCAGCCAACCAATGCACTAAAATTAAGTTTCTGGAAAGACGCACGTGAAAGCTGGTCATTGCTATTTGGCCCAAAACGCGGCGTTTTTGGTAGCAGCATGGCGCATATTTTTGATTATCTGCGCACTGATTTTCATCCCAATGACCATGATACGACTGAGTATCTGGAATACTATAAAAAGAAATTACTGTCAGAAGGTGGTGTTTTATATCCTTATTTTGTTAAGGAATTTACACCAAAAGTTCAGGCAGTCTAAATGTTTCTATAAAGTCAGCCTTTACGAAAGCAAGCTGACTTTTTTCTAAATTATTTTTTGGATAAGCTAGCGATGAGTTTATTTGGCAAGAAAAGACCAACACCCAGCCGACAAGCGTATGCGGTGGTTACGGGTGCAGGTAGTGGCATTGGTCGTAGCTTTGCGCTGGAGCTGGCCAAACGTGGCGGTACAGTAGTGTGTGCAGATATCAATCTGGCTGCTGCCGAGGAAACGGTTGAGCTACTGAAGCAACAAGGTGCCACAGGCTTTGCCGTGCAGTGTGATGTGGGCAATAGTGATGAAGTTCAAGCATTGGCTGAGCAGGCCGAAACATTAATGCAGCATCCAACCACTTTAGTAATTAACAATGCAGGTGTGGGTCTTGGCGGCAAGTTTGATGAGCTGACACTGGAAGATTGGCAATGGTGTATGCATGTTAACTTGTGGGGCGTGATTCATGGTTGCCATTATTTTGTGCCAAAGTTCAAGAAGCTGGGTTATGGCGCAATTATTAATGTGGCATCCGCTGCGTCTTATACTGCGGCACCAGAAATGACTGCCTATAACGTGACTAAAGCGGGCGTACGCGCGTTGTCAGAAACCCTGTCGGCAGAGCTTAGAAAGTTTAATATTAAGGTTAACGTGTTATGTCCAACACTGGTACCAACCAATATTATTAAAAATGGCCGTATTCCAGGTCGTTATTCCAAACTGGCCGATCATGCCTTAATGAACTATGCCATGACCACTAGCGATAGCGTGGCCAAATTAACCCTGGATCGACTAGATAGCGATCAGATGTATACCATCCCTCAAATTGATGCCAAATTATTCTGGCTGATGAAACGTGCGTCACCCAGCTTATATACCAAGTTTCTGGGTACTTCATACAAGCTGTTTAAATAACAGCATTCAAATTACGCATTTGTATAGGTAAAATTCCATGACAACACAAGTAAAGACCAAAGCGCGTTCCAGCAAAAAAACAGCAGAACCAGTGCATATTTACGATACTTTTATTGTAGGTGCTGGTATTTCTGGCATTGCGGCTGCCATTCGCCTGGATAAGGTGGGTTACACCAATTATAAAGTGATTGAAAAAGCAAACACAGTCGGGGGAGTATGGCGCGAAAATACCTATCCAGGTTGTGGCTGTGATGTACCCTCTTCACTGTATTCTTATTCATTTGCGCCAAGCATTAAGTGGAGCCACCTGTTCGCGCGTCAACCAGAAATTCTAAATTATCTGGAAGAGGTGAGTGAAAAGTTTGATGTGAAGTCACGCATTGAATTTAATAATGAACTCACTAATGCAGCGTGGGATGAAGCACGCAAATTGTGGGTACTCGATACCACCAATGGACAGTATTTGTCTAAAACCGTGGTGTTTGCCACAGGGCCAATTACTGAAGCACAAATTCCGCACCTCGATGGGCTGGAGACTTTCACGGGTGAGATGTTCCATTCTGCCAAGTGGAATCACAACTATGATCTAACAGGCAAACGTATTGCCGTGATTGGTACTGGGGCTTCGGCCATTCAATTTGTGCCACAAATCCAGCCATTGGCCAAAGAGTTATATGTGTTCCAGCGTACTGCACCCTGGGTAGTACCAAAACCAGATACCAATCTAAATGACTTTAGCAAATCCATGATTGCCAAATATCCAGTGATTCAACAAAGCTGGCGCAAAGCAGTGGCACAATCGCTCAATTTGATTAACTTTGGCCTGCGTAATCCAATGGTGCTTAAGCCAGTGGGTGGATTATTCAAACAAGTGCTTAAAGCGCAAGTTAAGGATCCTGAGTTACTTAAAAATGTAACGCCAAACTTTACCATTGGCTGTAAGCGGTTATTGTTTGCTAATAATTACTATCCAGCCCTACAAGCCGACAATACCAAATTGATTCCACACGGATTGGTTAAGGTTGAGGGCAACACGGTTATAGCAGCCAATGGTGAGCGTCATGAAGTAGACGTGATCATCTGGGGCACTGGTTTTGAAGTATCGCACCCACCGATTGGTAAAAAAGTATTTAATGAAAAAGGCCAGCGTTTGTCTGATCTTTGGAAAGATAGTTCACCCGAAGCTTATTTGGGTACCACCATGGAAAACGTGCCGAATGCCTTCTTGATGCTAGGCCCTAACGTATTGGTTTATGATTCATTTATTGGTCTGGCTGAAGCACAAGTGGATTATATTGTGGATGGCTTGCTGAAATTAAAAGCCAAAGATATTAGTAAGCTATCTATCAAGCCTGATGTGATTAAAGTACATAACGAGCGAGTACAAAAGCATCTGAAAACCACTGTATTCAATGCGGGTGGTTGTAAGAGTTATTATTTAGACCAAAATGGCCGTAACTTTGCAGCATGGCCGTGGTCATTAAAAACGCTTAAAGGCCGTCTTAGCGCTTTAGATCTTGCAGATTACCAAGTGGTCTACGATACAACGTCTGCAAATAAAGCCACCAAGGAATTGGTGAAAGAAGCTTCCTAAGGGAAAGTATTATTCAGCCAGACAAAATAAATAGCTTGGCCGTAGTAAAAGCAAATGCAGCAGATGATTAAACATGTGCTGCATTGGCTTTTTTCACTCGGACTTAAAAGTATTCTGGCTTAAGATGATAAGGGCAAATTTAATGAGCTATCAGCTATATGGCAAGGTTGCACTCATCACAGGTGCAGCAGGTGGTATAGGTGCAGCAACTGCACGCGCACTGTATGAACAGGGTGCTAATCTGGTATTAACTGATGTTTCCCAAAGTACAGTAGATGCATTGGCCGCAGAGTTTAACAGCACGCGGGTGCTTGCACTGGCACTGGATGTAACAGATATCAAGGCAACCAAAGCAGTGGTTCAGCAAGCAGTCAGCAAATTCGGCCATCTGGATATTGCATTTGCCAATGCAGGTATTTCCTGGGCTGAGGTGCCTGCGACCATTTATAGCTGCGATGAAGCAGCGTTTGAACGGATTGTCGAGGTTGATTTTCTTGGTGTGTGGCGTACCATTAAGGCAGCCTTACCAGAAATTGTGCGCAACCAAGGTCAAATTTTAGTCACTGCCTCTATTTACGCGTTTATGAATGGCATGGTGAATGCGCCATATGCGGCCTCTAAAGCAGCAGTTGAAATGTTAACGCGCTCTTTACGTGCAGAATTGGCAGGCACAGGCGCAACAGCCAGCGTACTGTACCCTGGCTGGGTGGCTACGCCGATTACCAAAATTGCCTTTGGGGGTAATGATATTGCTACCAGACTGATTGAGTTGGGCTTTCCTGCGCTACTACGGCAGCCAATTCAGCCAGAAGAAATTGCTCGGGTAGTTGTTAAGGGTCTGCAATTACGCAAGCCGCGCATCATTGCGCCGTTGCGCTGGGTACCTTTTTCGCTATTGCGCGGTGCCTTTAATGTGGCAACAGACTGGTACCTTGAACGTCAGCACAGCATGCATTCATTAATTCGTGAGCTTGAAAAATCAGCATCATCCAGGACGAGTGACAATCAACCCAACAAAATAAAGACAAAGGCTAGCTGATAAGGTTAGCCACAAATTGCAATAAGTTATTGAATTGCTTTTTCAATGAGTGAAAGGGCGGTAGAAGACTGGTAAAAGTCAGCTAATTGCATTTTAATCAATGGGTCAAGTACGTCATGCTCATTGAGCACTGCAATCACTTGGGGTAAAAAACGATTCGCTTCGTTGACCAAGTGCTGCTGACTAATGCCAATTTCTTCCAGTAACTCAGTAATGGGATATTGACCATATACCTCAAAGAAAATATCCACGCCCGTTAAAATAATCTGTTGCATATATTCGGTTTGGCGTAATTGCCGCCACGAGTCGTAGATCAATACAAAAAACTCTTCAACATCAAGCGCGGCGATGCCACTGGATAATTCATTAAGCGGAATATGTTTAATATTTTGCCAAACTTGCCAGGCAATATCTTTAAGTTCGGCTGAATCTAAATTGAATAGTTGGCTACTCTGGGCTTGAATAAATTCTGCAATATGTTGCTCAGCCATACTCAGTAATTTAGCTTCCTGATGCAGTACGAGCTTGGTCAGTTTGCTTGCAAATGAAGTTTTGCTAATCCAGTTATTGGCCAGTTGCGCGGCTGTTTGCGCCTGCCAATCGGGCAATTGTTTTTTAATGAGGCTGGAAGTGACTTGAGCAATGATGTCATGTGCGGCAGGACTGTTTCCAATGGCTTGGGTGATATGTAATCTTACTTGCTCTAACTCAAGAATTTTATCAATCCATTGCTCTACAAATGGGTCACTCATGAGCATGTGTAGGGTAGGTGCTAACTGATTGATTTCATTGTAAAGTTGTTGTGACATTGCACCAATAAGCTCTATTAAGCCACCCCCCAGATTTAAATCAAACGCAAATATTTGAACAACCTGCTTAATACTGGTGGCACTCACCGCTTGTTCAATTAAAATATCTTGTCCATGTTGCAGGCAAAAACCAATAAGACGATTGATATATTCACTAGCCTCAGGCGAGCTTAAGCGCGATTTAATAAATAGCACTTGTGCATCTAACAGTTGTTGCGCTAAGGCTTGAGCCGCTTGCGCTGAGGCAGTAGACATTGGGTTTAGTCTCCAGCTTGCCAGCCGTTTACCAACGGATAGCGTCGCTCACGACCAAACGCGCGACTGCTCACGCGTGGCCCAATTGCAGATTGACGACGCTTGTATTCATTGCGGTCAACCATTTTAATAATTCTGTTAACCACGTCGCTAGCAAATCCTTGGTTCACTATATCAGTCTGGCTTAAGTCGTGTTCAATATACGCAGTTAAAATAGGGTCTAATACATCGTAAGGCGGCAGTGAATCCTGATCTACCTGATCGGGACGAAGCTCCGCAGAGGGAGGGCGCGTAATGACGCGTTCAGGAATAACAGGTACTTCTTCTAATGAATTACGGTAGCGACATAGCTCGAAAACTTCAGTTTTATAGACATCTTTAAGCACATCAAAACCACCTGCCATATCGCCATACAAAGTGGCATAACCTACCGCCATTTCAGACTTGTTGCCTGTGGTGAGTACCAGATGGCCAAATTTATTAGACAATGCCATCAATAATGTGCCACGCGCACGTGCTTGCAGGTTTTCTTCAGCCACGCCAATATCGCTATCGCCAAAGAATGGATGCAAGGTGCTGGCAAAGCTGTTTACAATTTGGTGAATTTCTGCCACGTGAAAACCCACATTTAAGCGTTGTGCTTGTGCGGCAGCATCTTCAATACTGATTTGAGCGGTATAAGAAAAAGGCATCATCACGGCATTAACACGTTCCGCGCCCAGTGCATCCACAGCAATCGCAAGACTTAATGCCGAATCAATCCCGCCAGATAAGCCTAAAACCACACCTGGGAAGCCTGAGTTATTCACATAGTCGCGCACACCCACTACTAGTGCCTGATAGGTTTCGGCAATTGATGATAACGTAATGGCGGCTGGTTGCTGCTTAAACGCATGTGCTTTACAATCAAATTCAACAATAAGCATTTGCTCAACAAAGCGATTGGCTTCGGCCGCAATATTACCATCGGCATTATAAGCCATGGAGCCGCCATCAAAGACCAAATCATCCTGGCCACCCACGCAGTTCACATAAGCCAGAGGCAGGCTGTGGGTTTTACTGTGATTTTGCAGCAAAGTCTTGCGGCGTTGATGCTTGGCAGTTTCAAAGGGGGAAGCATTTAGTACCACTGCTAAATCTGCACCTAGTTTTTTAAGTTGTGCAATGGGTTGTTCTTGCCAAATATCTTCACAAATTAAGATGCCTACTTTTTGGCCTTTCACTTCTAAAATAACATGCTGCGTGCCTGCGCTAAAATAGCGGCGTTCATCAAATACACTATAATTGGGCAAGTGCTGCTTTTGATAGACGCCTAAAATCTTGCCATCAGCAATAACAGCGGCGGCATTATAACGTGGTTGGCTGGCGGTATTATTTGCATCACTGCTTTCTTCCTGCTGCGGATAGCCAACAATCATGCTAATGCCATTAACCTGTTTTAAAATATCGAGCGCACGATGAACGCGAGTATTCATATTGGCGCGTAGTAACAAATCCTCTGGAGGATAACCCGTCAGTGCAAGTTCTGGAAAAACAATAACATCGGCACCTTTTTGTTTAGCTTGTTCAGCAAGTTGAGCCATTTGTTTTGCATTTGTAGACAAGTCGCCAATACGGGGAGAAAATTGAGCCAAAGCAAAAGTTAACACACTCATAATAATCCTATTTCCTTAAATTCCCAGCTTAAAGCAGGGTGTGTATGGCACTGTGATATTGAGTGATGAAATGCGATATAACTATTATAAGTTGCATAACATCATCAAGTTTTATAGTGCAAGAATGTCATTCATATTGGCAGGTATTGTACTTTATTTATTAGCATTTTAGAAAAATAATCCAGATTCCAGTGATAAATCATGCGGTACGCTACCATGCCCTGATTAAAAAACACCATACGCTGTTTGACGAGAAATATATGTATAAAAACTGAGTCATTAGGTTGCGGATTAAAACGAAAAAGCATGGGTGGGGTAGTGCTGACCTGATAGATGCACAAGATAGGATATCTATCAGGCCGTGCTCACTAGTTTTTTATTTGTTTCGGGTAATGATAACGCCAAAAATAGCGGCAAAGATAAACATAAAAATGGAGTAAACCGCAGCAGGGATAGCAACTGTGGTATTTGCCATAATGCTTAACGCAATCGTCATGGCAAGCGTGCTGTTATGAATACCAATTTCAAACGCACTGGCACGTGCTTGCGCGACGGGAATATTTAACAGGCGTGGCACCATGTAGCCAATAGTTAAACTTAATATACAAAATATAGCAGCCGCCAAGCCAACATCTTGAATGTAGTCCAGAAGATGGGCTTTTTCTTTAAATAGCGCGCCAACAATAACCAGCGCTAAAATTAGCACTGAAAAAATGCGCACAGGTTTATTCATGCGTTTTGCAAATAGCGGGGCAAAATGACGAATAATCATGCCGACACTTACGGGGAGAATGACTAGCGCAAATACCTGAATCACTTTGCTAAACTGTAGGCTCAGTTGCTCGCTGCCTGGCATAAAGTACTGGCTTGCCCAGTTTACAATAAAAGGAAGACTAACAACGGCAATGATCGAATTTAATGCAGTCAGGGTAATGTTTAATGCCACATCACCCTTAAATAAAAAGCTATATAAATTGGCTGTTGAACCACCAGGCGAGGCAGCCAGGAGCATCATGCCAATGGCCAATAAAGGCGGTAGTTTTAAGACTTGAGTAATGACAAATGCAATAACAGTTAAAATAACCAGTTGGCAAAATAATGCCACCATGACGGCTTTGGGATATTTCACCACGCGCTTAAAATCGTGTAGGGTCAGCTCAAGGCCAATGCCCATCATGATGATGGCCAGTGCAATTGGCAAAGCCAGTGTAATTAAACCAGTATCCATTTTGGACTATGCTCCATGCATGTTATAACGTCGTTTTTACTTTGCTAAGAGATCTTTGATTGAGCTTAAAACAGGTATACTACAGCGTGGCTAGCAGCATAAATGAGTCGAGGAAGTAAAAAGCAAAATTTAAGCTGTAATTAAGTTATTAGGCAGCAATGCATTCCTCTACTTAATGCGTGATGGATGGTTATTTCACTGCTACCACACTTTCTTGAAGCACAGGTTATTTGCACCATATGCCATTTAAAGTACCTCGATTGAACTCATGGGTTAAATCATCCATGAGCCATTTGGTTCCAAAAGTATTGCGGCTCACCCATCATCGTCCACTCACGCTGGGCGAAAAGAGTTTGGTGTATTCTGTTTTTTATGACCAAATTGATCTGGATTTACCCCGTATTTATGCCAGTGGCTGGGTGATGAAAGGCTATGCTATTAGCCCAAACGGACATGTATATTTTAATCCAAATGATTATTTGGAAGATTTTTCAGTTGCACCTTTAGGTAAACAAGCATGGCTAATGCATGAAATGACCCACGTGTGGCAAATACAACACGGCATGAACGTAGTACAACGCGCACTCATAGATCGGCGTTATCAATATTTGCTGAAACAAGGCAAGAGTTTTTTTGCTTATGGCATTGAGCAGCAAGCACAAATGGTACAAGATTTCTTTGTTCGTCGTAGTTTGGGGCAGGACTGTCAGGCCTTAGAACAATGTTTGCCTTTTTTTAATCAAACCATTCAAACAAAAACCTAAAAGCTTTGGTTTAACTTTATATAAAGGCTTGTTGGTTAAAAAAGCACTAAACCATTCCTATTGAAACGGCTGAGTGCTTTTGGATTTAACTCAATGAACAAAACAGCTGGCACGCTTAGTGTGCATTTGACTTTTTGACTAAGCCATTTGATCTGAGAAATATTGCTTTAATTTGGCAAGTTTAGGTGGAATAGAAAAGTTACAGTAACCTTGAGTTGGGTTTTTGGTATAAAAATCCTGATGGTAATCTTCGGCAGGATAAAACGGAACCGTAGCACTAAGCTCGGTGACTGCGTTTATTCCCTGCTGTTTCAACTGATCAATTTTAGCCTGCGCAATTTTTCGCTGTTCAGCATCCTGATAATAAATCACAGAGCGATATTGAGTGCCCACATCATTACCCTGACGGTTAAGCGTAGTGGGGTCATGTGTTGCAAAAAATATATCCAGCAGTGTTGCATAGCTGATTTTACTATCATCAAAATCTACAGCAATCACCTCGGCATGGCCAGTGGCACCTGAGCAGACTTGATCATAATTAGGATTAGGCCGTGCGCCACCTGCATAGCCACTCGTTACATTGCTTACGCCTTTGACTTGACGAAAGACGGCATCGGTACACCAAAAGCAGCCACCGCCAAAAATTGCACGTTGTTCAGCCATGTTATTGTCCTTTTAAAGTTTATTAAAAAATTGAATTGTAAAGACTATATAAATCCTGGGTTTTACTGTCTGCACGTACTATGTGAACACATGTAGAAAAATGTTGTAGGCCAACCTAGAAGACAGCAAGATTAAGCCAACTTACCGTAACAACCATTTATTTTTCTTGCTTTTTGTTCGAGGTCTATTGCTGTTTTAAACAGAAGTGAAAATTCTATCCATATATCAGTTTGCACTTATTGTAATAACAAAATAAATACAATATAGTGTTTGTCTTATGTGAGTGGAAGCATAAAAGACAATGGAAGTGTTTGATAATTATTATAATGAGTTGTGTGATATCATTTATCAAATTCCATTGGATAAAAACAATTGGTTTACTTTTTCCAAAAGATTGCTACATATATTGAATGCATCTTATGTTCATATTCAGGCGATAGATTTTACTTATAATGTTTTGTCTTATAGTAATGGCGTTGGCCCGTTACCATTGGAAACATATGCTTCGGGTGAGCTGGATTATTTACGCTATCCCATTGAAGCTGATCCTAGATGGGGCAAGTTTTTAGACCCTGCAAGAAAAGGCTGGTACCAATGCCATACCCATGTGGCAGAAGAGTTTGTCCAGCAATCTGACTTATATCAAAAGATTTTACTTCCTGCGAATTTAAGATTTGTTGCCACGCATGAACTCATCTGGGATGAAAAGCTGTGCGTATTCTGGAGTATTAGCACATCGCAAGGACGACAACCTTTAAATCAGCAGGAACTGGTTTTTCTGGATTATTTATTACCCCACTTAAAGCGGGTGGTAATGGCACAGCGCCATCTTTATGAGTTTTCTTTAGATAATATTGTTGGATATAATTTAATTGATAAATTAACACAACCAATTATGTTGTTGAACTTATCGGGGCAGATAGTATATTTTAACCATGCAATGCAGGAGTTTTTAAATAAATATGAGTTAATGCGGATTATAGATAATAGATTAATTTTACCTGAATCTGACCAAACACAGTTTTTAAAAAATTTATATCAAATAGAAAGTATTTTTCGTTATCAGCAAGATCAATTGGTGGAAATTAAAGATTTAAAATTTTCTATTTTAAATACTGATGTGATATGCACGATTAACTTATTGGCTTCTGAAAAAGAAATGTCATTTTTTGGCATTCGACCTTTAGTAATGCTAAATTTTAGTAATCCTATAAAAATAATATTAAAAGAAAATATATATTTCAAGAAAAAGTATAATTTGTCCCATGATTATTTAAAAAAAACATGCAATCTTTCAAAAAGAGAATTAGAGGTTTGCGATTTATTTGTCAATGGAATGAATTTAGAGCAGATTGCACAATATATCAATATTACCCGCAGCACCATGCGGACTTATATTAAAAATATTTTTGGTAAAACCCAGTGTAATTCGCAGGTAGTTTTGATGCAGTTATTGATGAGTTTAAGTGTTGATTCCAAAACAGAGTAAAATTTTTATTTCAGTAAAATCATTGGAATGATCTACGACGCCGTGCTTTGATTAATACCCTTGAGGTCAATACTCAAGGGTATTTTTTAAACTCCTCTTAGAGGGAAGTGTCAATTATTTACTCGCCACTTTACTTAACATCAGCACGCTATTGTTGTTAGTATCCAGTAAAACCAAGTCTGAGCCATCAAAGCGGTAGGCAGTCGTTTTGCTTAAGCCATCTAAAAACTGACGCGAGATAGTACTATTTTGAGATGGACAGGCCATACGTGTACTTGCAATTGCGCTTAATTTCAGTTGCTGACCATTGGCTTCATAAGTCCCCATGATTTTGTTACAGCCATCACTACCAGAAAAGCGACGATCCTGTGTGCTAAAGTGAATATTAGGCTGGCTATATGGATTAGCACTGTTGTTGGGCTTTGCATCCACAGGAACAATTTGCTGCCACGTCACATCGGTGAGCATTTTTAGTTGGGACATATCGGTTGCATTATGGCCTGGAGCAGTTTGCTGCAAAGGCATGGTATGACATCCAGCCAATGCGAGTAAGCTGGTCAAAGCAGTACACATCAAAATAGGCTTTAGCATTTTTATTCCTTATCACAATGATTTTATTTATAAAAACAAAAAAAGAGCACTGCCGCTGTAGGAACTATGTGATAGAAACGTTGATCATTGCAACGAAGGTGAGGGTATTGGTGCCAAAACACCTTGCCTGATCGCTTTTGAGTAAGCTTGAGATGAGTTGTTACCCGAGACTGCATATTGGGTAGCATGTGGATTAACATAGGCATGTTGCTTTAGCTGTTTAAATGGGATATGCGGCTTTAAGCCATTTTGGTCATAAATATATTGTGGTAAATAGCCCGACAAAATAATTCGATAGTCCACTGGAAGGCCTGGATCAATGATTCTGGCCATATCAAATACAATGGTGGTGCAGTTACTGGTTAAAGTATTGTAAAAGCGTGGTGCTTGCTTTAATTGGTTGGCCTCATCCAGATATGCTTCAAACAGGCGACGAATATTTTGCCTGGAAATATCCATGCGGTACAAATAGACCTGCTCGCCACGAATATTGCTACGCGTATATAAAATATCACGCTCGTCTGCTGCAATCAGGCTAAGTTCAAACTTGCGAAAAAATCCGCCAATGGTAGAAAAGCTCTCGGTCTGTTCGCGCCGTGTTTCAATTGAAAAAGTTAAATACTCGCCATTGTCAAAACCAAAACTGAGCAATACATGGGCAATTTGCGGCCCCATCCAGTAGGAAGTAATCACATCAAGTGAGGATAGCTGGTCGAGATCATACTGGCGGGTTTCCCAGCGTGGGTTAAACTCGGTAGGACTATACCAGTCAAAGTTACGGACATTATGCAGTGTGACGTTGCTGCCTTGTTGGTCTACTTCTAATAGACGTGAAACCTCTTCAGCCCATTGTCGGTCTTGTTGTGGCTCAATGGTTTGCCACCAGTACAGTACGCCCAAAAAGCAAAATAAATATATAAATAGACTTTGATAAAAACGTCTTAAGAAAACCAAATGAGCAGTTAAGTATTTGTCTTTTAAGTATTTAAACAAAGTGCCAAGCACGGTCAGTGTTAATAACCACCATAGCGCAATGGTGATATATTTTAGGCTTATGCTCAGGGGAAATTGCACCCAAAAAGCCAGACTAGTCCAGATACTGATACACAGTATTGCTAGGCTCAATAAACCCCAAAGTACATAAATAATATAGCTATTTTTTTGTTGTTCTGCCTGCTTGTGCATGTAGTTGGCTTAAGTTTCCTATTATTTGGTGAATTAGGCCTACTGAATTAGGCAGTAGTGGTTTGGCGCTGGTAAGTCACAAACTCAAAGGTTGTCGCTGATTTTTCATCTTGCATGGGCTGGCGTTGGGTTGCAACAAAGCAGGAAGGAATAGCAGGATAAAACGTATCACCCTGAACGTTTAAATGCACATGAGTAAGCTCCAGACGGTCTGCGATATTCATGGTTTGTTTAAAAATTTCTGCACCACCAATAATAAATAAGGTTTGCTGTCCTTGCTGTTTTACATCGTTGCAGGCTTGCGCTAATACTTGCTCCAAGTCATGTGCAACGCTTACGCCCTCTCCCTGCCAGCTTTCATCACGGGTTAAAATCCAGTTAATACGGTTGGGTAGGGCACGTCCCATGGAGTCATAGGTTTTACGTCCCATCACTACCACACCGCCTTGGGTAATACGTTTAAAGTGTTTTAAGTCATCACTTAAATGCCACGGCAATTGGTTATTAACGCCAATACAGTGCTGCTCATCCATGGCAACCACGTGGACAATTTCTATATCGTTGTATGCCATATTTTAATCCATTACATGTTAAGGGTGATCTATTGGGTGTTGAGGGTGAAGTATTTGCGGCAATAAATGATTAAACCGCTACATCGGCTTTAATAGCGGCATGATGCTGATAATTAACCAGTTCAATATCTTCAAACCTAAAATCAAATAAATTGTTAATTGTTGGATTAAGCTTTAACTGCGGCAAGGGCAAAGGCTCACGGCTTAATTGCAATTGGGCTTGTTCAATATGGTTACTGTATAAGTGGCAATCACCGCCCGTCCAAACAAAGTCACCCACACCTAGGCCACATACTTGCGCAACCATATGCGTAAGCAATGCATAACTGGCAATATTAAACGGCACTCCTAAAAAGATATCTGCACTGCGTTGATAAAGCTGACAAGATAGCTTGCCACCTTGTACAAAAAACTGAAATAAGGTGTGGCAGGGAGGCAGAGCAACTTCATTGGCTTCCATGGGATTCCAGCCGGAGACAATTAAACGGCGTGAATCTGGGTTAGTTTTAATTTCATTAATAACCCACTGAATCTGGTCAAAGCCATCTTTGTTATAGCTGCCATCAGTATTTTTTGTAGCACCAAAATTACGCCACTGATGGCCATACACTGGCCCAAGCTCGCCTGCAGGACGGCCAAAACGTGCAGTTTGCTCAGCAGTTGACCATTCATTCCAAATAGAAACCTTGTTGTCCTGCAAATATTGCACATGCGTGTCACCACGCAAAAACCACAATAGCTCTATAGCAACCGAGCGGAAATGTACACGCTTGGTGGTCACAATAGGAAAGCCCTGATTGAGGTCAAAACGCATTTGATGGCCAAAAACTGAAGCCGTGCCTGTACCTGTGCGATCTGATTTTGTGCCACCTTGTTCTAGCACGAGATTCAATAAATTCAGATAGGGTTGCATGGCTCTGGCTCGCAATATTCTGTTTAACAGGGGGATTATTATTGGTTAGAATGCCAAAAAAAGCCACCTGAAAAGTGGTGGCTGATGAACAATTAGGTATTCTTTTGTGGGCCCCAATCGTAAATTTTACGTTGGTAGGCATACCAGAGCATCCATAGTCCAATGATAATCATGGGGAAGCTTAGCATTTGACCTTTGGTCACCCAGCCGAGCAATATAAAGCCTTGGTCGATATCGGGTTCGCGGAAAAACTCTACAAAAAAACGTGCTAAACCATAACCCATTAAAAATACTGCCGACACGGCCATGCGCGGACGCGGCTTGGAACTAAACCACCACAGTATGATAAACAGCAACAGTCCTTCGCCCAATGCCTGATAAAGCTGAGATGGATGGCGTGGTATTTGATCCACATGCGGAAAAATCATGGCCAATGGGTAATTTAGATTTTCGACTGGACGTCCCACCAGTTCGCCACCAATAAAGTTGCCAATACGACCAAACATTAATCCCGTTGGTACACAAGGCGCAATAAAATCCAAAGTTTGAAACGCAGTTTTTTGGTATTTGCGCGCAAAGAACACCATGGCAACCATGACACCCAAAAAGCCACCATGAAAGCTCATGCCGCCAGTCCAGACTTTAAACAGCCATAAAGGATCAGCTAAAAACTGGCTAAACTCGTAAAATAATACATAGCCAATCCGTCCGCCTAAAATCACCCCCAGTGCGCCATAAAAGAGCAAATCGGATACCATTTCTGGCGTCCAGCCATCACGTGTTTTGGCGCGATACGTTGCCAGTCCGTAAGCACATAAAAAAGCCAAAACATACATCAGGCCATACCAGTGAATTTTGACAGGGCCTAAAGACACGGCAACGGGGTCAAACTCTGGAAAAACTAACATAGACCTTCCATTGAAGAATAATTGCAAAGTGAGCGCATTCTAGCGCATTCTATTGCCTAAATTGTTGTTGTTTATCAGTAGGCATTATGTGTATAGCAGCGTTAGCATGGCAGATATTGCCAGATCGTCCAGTGTTCTTGGCCAGTAATCGTGATGAGTTTTATGCAAGACCTGCTACCCCTTTAGCCGAATGGGTAGATAGTCCTATTATTGCAGGGCAGGATCGTGTGTCAAATGGCACCTGGTTAGGCATGACTAAACAGGGCAGATGGGCTGTTATTACTAACTATCGTGAGCCATCAAGCCAGGAGCAACACGAGCGTTCCCGTGGTTTATTGGTCACCGATTATTTAAACAGTGATGTATCTCCCATGGCATTTGCCCAGTCATTGGCCGCACAACATTGCTATGCAGGATTTAACATTATTGTGGGCGATTTAAATCAAGCTGTGGTATTTGGCAATCGGGGCACGCCGCCTACACCTTTAGCAAGCGGTTTATATGTGCTGTCTAATGGGTTAATCAGTGAGCCGTGGCCAAAAATGGAACGCTTACGTTTGCGTATGATGCAAGAAGTCATTCCAGTTATACGCAATACGCCCGCAGGCCAGTCACTCGCCCATGATGCGGTGCAAAATACATGGCAGATTTTAACTGACCATTTGCAGGCCGATGACGCACAGCTACCCATTACTGGCATCAGCCCCGATTTAGAAAAAGTGTTGTCGTCTATTTTTATTCAAACCCCTAATTATGGAACACGGGTGTCAAGTATTTTAACGCTAGACCATGTGGGTTATGAGTTTTTAGAAAAAAACCATGTGGCTAATCCAAGACCGCCTGCGCTCAGCCAAACGTTGCAACTTGCCGCCTTGCAACCTGGCAGTGATGTGGTTAAAAAATCGGGTTGTTGGGTGTTTTAGTGATCAGTTGATATCGTGGTATGACTCATCGTATTAAAAAATACGCTAGCGAGGTATTGCTTCAAGCTCTTCTATAGATTGAATCAATGCCTGCTCAATTGCACGGCTACTAATGACTGCAAACTCTCGGGTCATTTGTCCCATTTTTTTGGCCACGCTTTTCCCTTCGGGGCTTTGATAAAATTCAATCAGCTTTTTAATTTCTGCTTCAGATAAAAGCAGGGCAGTGGCGCGCGTGGTTTGTTGGTGGGTACTGTTTAAATCAAGATGCTCAGCCAAATGCGTATAAAAAGCGGCTGGGGTATCCATCAGCATGCTGCTTTTAAGTTGCTCAATGGCAAATTGATTGGCCATTTCTAGCGCTGTTTTAGAGCCGTCAATGGCGGTGAGCTGTTGCGCTAATGCCAGTTGTTGGGGGCTCACCTGGTTACTTATTGCAAAGCTTCCTGTACTGAGCAACAAGCCCACAGTCATCACCATTAATTTTTTCATTAAATATCCATTTTAAGTGAGTCGCTTATCCCTGTTTTAAACAAGTTTTGCATAAAAGACAAATTAAATTGTTGAGCGACTAAGGCTTTGTTTAAATTGATACATGGCTTGTCCACGATGGCTAATCTTATTTTTTTCCTGTTTGCTCAGCTCAGCACTGGTTTTATTCAATTGAGGAATTAAAAATAAGGGGTCATAGCCAAATCCATCTGTACCACGTGGTGCTTCCAGTATTTCGCCGTGCCAGATGCCCTGATAGATCAGAGGCAAAGGGTCTTCAGCGTGTTGTACCAGAGCCAGCACACAGACAAAATAAGCGGGTATCGGCTGACTGCTCCGATAAGGATTTAATTCTGCCAGTAGTTTTTGGTTATTAAGCGCATCGTTGCCGTGGGTGCCGCCAAATCGTGCAGAATAAATACCAGGCGCACCATTTAATAAAGGCACACATAAACCTGAATCATCGGCCAGTGCGGGTTTGTTTGACAGTCTGGCAGCATGACGCGCTTTTAAAATGGCATTTTCAATAAAGCTTAAACCATCTTCAATCGCATCAGGTATATCAAACTGTTGTTGCGGCATCACTTGTATGGCTAAGTTTAAATCGGCAAATAAATGCACAAACTCAGCAATTTTGCCTGCATTATTGCTGGCCAAAACCAGCTCGCCTTGGGTTAACCAATTGTGCTGTATCATTTTCTCAAAACTTATCTGTTAGCGCATTCATTAGTCATCTTGCATTCATAATTTATGCCCTTTTAAATCCCTTTTTTAAGGGGAGCGTGCGTAAGAGGGAGTAATGCAAGAAGACTATTATAAAATGCAGGGGTATTAATAAAAAATAGCTGATAAAGCAGTCTATCAACATCATATGTAAAGCATACCAATAAAAAAGGCACTCTGTGAGGAATGCCTTTTGGTCAAGCCAAGTTTACATGAGGACTTGTTTTAAGCAATCAATTAATTACCACCATCTTGAAACCAGCGATCAGCACGGTCACGTGCGGCCAAAATATCTTGCTGGCTTAAGTTGGCGGCTAACTTTAAAATTTTACCCTGAGCTTGTTTGGTCACATTTTTATCCAGCATGCCGTCACGTGCTGCTAGTTCGTACCATTGGTACGCAGAAGATAAGTTCTGGCTGCGTTCTTCAATTAAAGCCAGGTTATAGCTGGCGCGGTTGTCGCCTTGTTTAGCTGCTTTTTGTAACCAAAGCTTGGCTGCGTTCATATCCTGTTTCACACCACGGCCTTCGGCATACATTTGCCCAACGTTTAATTGCGCAGCTGATACACCCTGATCGGCTGCTTTTTTGTACCATGTAAATGCATGAGATAGATCGGCTTGAACACCCTGACCTAATTTATAGCGGGTAGCCAGATAAAACTGGGCAGAGGCACTACCAGCTTGTGCTGCAGTTTGTAAAGCTGGAACCGCCAAAGTGGCATAGTTGGTTGGCGCATTCACACTGCCTGGATTCATAATGAGTTCAGCATGTGCAGCACCTGCAATCATGCCAAGGCTTAGCATGAGAATGGAAATTTGCTTTTGTATGTTCAGCTTCATGTTCGGCTCACTCGATAGATAGCAACTTCGCCAAATAAATTGGGAATATGCTTCATTAAAAAGCTTCCTTGCTGATCGCCATTGACCGCAAGACGATTAATAATACGGATGCGATGCTGAGCGCACAGAGCCTCAAAGTCGCGAAACGTACATAAATGAATATTTGGCGTATCGTACCACATATATGGCAATGCGTCAGATACAGGCATTTTCCCTTTTATACCTAAATAACTACGCGTTTTCCAGTGGGCAAAATTTGGAAAAGTAATAATTGCTTCACGCCCAACCCGCACCATATCGAGCAAAAGCTGATCTGGTGCTTGGACTGCCTGTAAGGCTTGCGCCATCACCACAAAATCAAAACTTTGATCATCAAAACGGCCTAAACCCTGATTAAGGTCTTGTTGAATAATACTTAATCCCCGTCCTAAAGCCGCAGTAATTTTATTTTCATCAATCTCTAAGCCATAGCCATCAATGTGCAATTTACGGTGCATATGGGCCAAAAGCTCACCATCGCCACAGCCTAAATCAAGCACACGGGAGCGCGGTTTAATCCATTTTTCGGCCAGTTGCTGATCAAGACGCATGAGAATTGCCTCCATCAGCAGCGCTTTGCTCGGCTAATTGTTGCGCTGAATTTTGTGTAAGTGAATGTGTATTCTGCGCGTAAGTCGGGGCAGTTAAAAATGCTTTTAAGCTATTTACATAACGCGGAATAGGAAATAAAAACGAATCATGGCCTTGCGGTGCATCAATATCTAAATAACTCACCTGTTGGCGATTTTTGATTAAAGCATCGACAATTTCTTGTGAACGACTGGGGGCAAAGCGCCAGTCTGTGGTAAACGACACAATTAAAAAGCGACACTGTGCGCCACGTAATGCTTCCTTTAAGCTTTCATTATAGTCACGCGATGGATCAAAATAGTCCAGGGCTTTGGTCATAATTAAATAAGTATTGGCATCAAAGTTACGGCTAAATTGCTCGCCCTGATAACGCAAATAACTTTCAACCTGAAATTCAACATCATAGCCATATAAAAACTTGCCTGATTTTAAATCACGGCCAAATTTTTGCTTCATGGCATCATCGGATAAATAAGTAATGTGCCCCACCATACGTGCCAGAATTAAACCACGTTTTGGAAAAGTATCATTTTCCAAGTAGCGTCCAGCATGAAAATCAGGATCAGACAAAATGGATTGCCGCGCCACTTCGTTAAAGGCAATATTTTGTGCCGACAGTTTTGGGGTACTTGCAATCACCGCGCAGTTTTTTAAGCGATCTGGATAATCTACTGCCCATTGCAAGGCTTGCATGCCGCCTAAAGAGCCGCCAATCACTGCATGCCACACCTCAATGCCCAGTCGGTCAGCCAATAATGCCTGAGTGTGTACCCAGTCGCGCACCGTCACTAGGGGGAAATCAGGGCCATAAGGACGGTTTTCATTATCAGGGTTGGGCGACGTGGGGCCAGTTGAGCCATGACAGCCGCCAATATTATTAATAGCAACCACAAAAAATTTATTGGTATCAATGGCTTTTGTCGGGCCAATGCAGCTTTCCCACCAGCCAGGTTTGGTGTCGGTGAGTGCATGATAGCCTGCCGCATGATGATGGCCAGATAATGCATGGCAAACCAGAATAGCATTCGAGGCATCGGCATTTAATTGGCCATAAGTTTCAACCATGATTTCAAAACGCGGCAAAGTGCGACCGCATTCTAATAATAGTGGCTGTTCAAAATACTCACAGCGCGGTGTCACCAAACCAACCGAATCAGCAGAAAACGGACTGGAAGAAAGCTGGTCAGTAGTGGACACTTCGGCAGAAAAAACCACGATAAAAAATTATCCTAATAGTAGTTAAACCAAAGCCCCGAGTGTACGAGGGCTTAGACTGAAGGGCAAGTGCTTGTGCCCATTTGCTAGACAAATCAGCTCATCTTGCATGACTAAAAAATCAGGCAAGATGAGGTTGTAATAGCGATTAATTGCTAACGCCAATATTGGTTTGCAGGCGGTTCACACAGGCCATAATGGCGTGAATCGAGGCCGTCACAATGTTGTCATGCACCCCTAGTCCAAAAGTACTGTGCTGCGCTTGAGTATTATTAAGCTCCACAATAGCCAGTGCTTGTGCATTGGCACCCTGACCAATTGACCTTTCTTCATAACTTAACACATCAAGTGGTAAGCCCAGCGCGTTAATGACTGCTGAAATGGGGCCATTACCTGTGCCTTCAAAAACATGGTCGCCGCCCTGATATTCCACATACAATTTGATGTGCTGATTGCCGTTTTTATCGCTAAGTTCATAATTAATATGCTGATAAGGCTGGTGAACTTGCACATAAGTTTTATTTAGCAATTGCCACAACTGTTGCGCAGTCACCTCAGTGCCGTGTTTATCCATGTAATCTTGCACTACCTGACTAAATTCAATTTGCAAGCGACGTGGCAACACCACGCCATAATGCGCCTCAAGCAAATAGGCAATTCCACCTTTACCAGACTGGCTATTGACGCGAATAACGGCATCGTAGCTGCGTCCTAAATCTTTGGGGTCAATGGGTAAATAAGGCATGTCCCAGTAGCCATTCGGGTCTTGCTGGCTAAAGCCTTTTTTAATCGCATCCTGATGGCTACCCGAAAACGCAGTAAATACCAAATCACCTGCATACGGGTGGCGCGGATGTACAGGCAAACCAGTACATTCTTCGATGGTGCTAATAATTTCATTGATATTAGAAAAATCAAGATTTGGGCTAATGCCTTGCGTGTACATATTCAAGGCAATAATTGCAATATCGACGTTACCTGTGCGCTCACCATTACCAAAGACGCAGCCTTCTACACGGTCAGCCCCTGCCATGAGAGCCAGCTCTGCCGCGGCCACACCACAACCACGGTCATTATGCGGATGGACGCTAATAATCACACTGTCACGCATGGCCAGATTGCGATGCATCCACTCAATCTGATCGGCATATACATTGGGCGATGCGACTTCTACTGTAGCAGGTAAGTTTAAAATAATCTTGTTGTCGGGTGTCGGCTGCCAAACGTCACACACTGCATCACAGACTTCTTTGGCAAAATCCATTTCGGTTGCAGTAAAGGTTTCTGGGCTATATTGAAATGTCCATTGGGTGTCTGGTTGCTGAGCGGCCAGTTCTTTTACTTTTTTGGCGGCATTGATGGCCAGTTGTTTGTTGCCATCACGGTCGACATTGAGCACTTTTTGGCGAAAAGTAGGCGAGGTAGCGTTATAAATATGCACAATCGCTTGCTTCGCCCCTTTTAAGGATTCAAAAGTACGCTCAATTAAATGGTCACGCGCCTGAGTCAATACTTCAATGGTGACATCATCAGGAATAAGGTTTTGCTCAATTAAAGTGCGCACAAAATCAAAATCGGTTTGCGATGCCGATGGAAAAGCCACCTCAATTTGTTTAAAACCAATTTTGACCAGCATCAAAAACATTTTTAACTTTTGTTCGGCATTCATGGGTTCAAACAGTGCCTGATTACCATCGCGTAAGTCAGTACTCATCCAGATGGGAGCGTGATCAATCTGGTTATTGGGCCACTGACGATCAGGTAACTGAACCTGCTGGTACATGCGACGATATTTTGAGGCAGGATTGGCTAACATGGCTATTCTCCATTTTCAGTGTATAAGACGACTGATGAATTCATTTAACGATTAAAATTTTTAGGGCAAAAGTCAGTTCAAATGTATCAAGTACAATTTGAGTATAAGAAGCGATTTAACTGACTTTAAAAGTTTGGTGTCAGAAGACACAGGGGCGAGGTAAAAATATTATATGCGCGCAACGCGCAGCAGTAGTAACAGGCCAGAGTTATTATTAAATAGGCCAGAAAAATAAGGGGCGAAAAATATAACGTTATTATTCATTCCTTGATAATAAGCGATTTATAAATGATGTCAACAAAAAATGCCACTCACTGATTAGTTAACAAAGTGTCTGTTAGCCGTGGCAAAAGTTTACTTTAAACCTCGGCCCACATACGGATCAGGTTATGATACAAACTGGTGAGCTTAATGGCTTCGGGGAATTGGTCACCGTGTTGGACGCGTAAGCTTTGAATAGTTTCATCCAAATTAAATAACATATGACGTTTGCTGTCATCACGTACCATACTTTGCACCCAAAAAAACGACGCGACTCGGCATCCCTGGGTGACTGGTGTAACTTGATGCAAGCTAGTTGAGGGATATAAAATCAGGTCACCTGCGGGTAACTTAATTTCATGAAAGCCATAAGTGTCTTCAATGACAAGCTCACCACCCTCGTACTCTTCAGGCTCACTTAAAAATAAGGTGCAAGATACATCGGTGCGGATATGCTGATTGCTGCCACGAATTAAGCGAATGGCATTATCAACATGAAATCCAAATGATTCATTGGCTTCATAGCGATTAAATAAAGGGGGAATCATCAGGTGCGGTAGCGCAGCCGACACAAACAGCGGATGATTCCATACTGCATTAATGACTTGTTCACTTAAATGATGCGTGAGGGGTGAATCTTCAGGTAACTGCTGGTTTCTTTTAACAGCGGCAGAAAGCGTCCCTGCAGTTATTTTCCCATTGGTCCAGTTGGCCTGATCCATCTGTTCGCGAAATTGTTTGACTTGTGCAGGGGTCAAGACGTTTGGAATATGATGAATCACTGACTGGTATCCTTAAATAAAATAGCAATGAATAAAATATAAAAATAGCCTCAAAGGTGAGGCTATTTATTTTAACGCAATCCCATAAAAATAATATGGTTTATTGCCAGACTTAATATTTAAAGTTTAAAGACAATACTGCACTACGGCCATCTGCTTCGGTTGCATAATGAGAAGCATAAGCTTTGGTAAAGTAGCGTTCATTGGATAAATTATTCACATTTAACTGTACATTGACCTGTGGGTTTACATCAAAGCGACCCATGGCATCATAGCGAACATAACCTGGAACATACTTGGTATTGGCAGCGTCACCATAGACTTTGTCCATCGCAACTGCACCTGCACCTAATGTTAACTGCGGCATAACTTTATAGGTGGTCCATAAAGTGGCTGCGTTTTCAGGCACGTTTTGAATTTGTTGACCCTTGGCAGGGTTGCCTGGCGTACATACGCCTTGACGGTTACATGACGGGCCAGGATTTACAGTTTCACTGTCTAAATAGGTATATCCAGCAGAAACCGCCCATTGATCAGTGATTTGACCGTTTAAGCCAAGTTCTACACCATCAACTTTGGTTTCACCGCCATTGGTGTATGTACTTGCATCAAGCTGGATACGTGTATTTTGCTTTTCAGTACGGAAAATGGCGGCTGTTAAGTTTAATCGCTCACTAAACAGATCCCACTTTGTCCCAATTTCAAAAGTGCGTCCTTCTTCAGGATCTAAATCCATGTAGGCCTTACCAATAGCCTCTGAACCATCACCGCCATCTACGCCAACAGGATTGGCAGAGGTTGCAACGCTTGCATAGATAGAACCATTTTCAACAGGTTTAAAGGTTAAACCTGCCTGATAAGTGAAGAAGTCGGTATCACTTTCAATTTTTTCACCAGTGGCGTTGGTGGTTTGCTCTGTATTGAATTTATCCCAGCGTACTCCTAAATCAAGTAACCATTGAGGGGTGAACTCGATATTATCCAGCATGTAAACTGAGGTAATATTGGTTTTAGTCGTTGTCACATTCTTATTGGCTGTGGCAGTACCTAACCAGGGTGTATTGGTATTTGGATTGGTTAAAGAGGTGCACCAAGCATCATTGATTTTACAGTCACTGTTAAAACCCCCAGTGGTTGAATCAGCATAGCCAGGATAGGTTGTTAAATAATTCCCTTTATCTGACTTCTGGTCACTATATTCTGCACCCACATTGAAGCTATGCTGGAGCATGCCTGTATTGAACTTACCTGTTAATGCCAGTTGATCAGTAAAAATGTCGGTGTCAGTAATACGTGAGTTGATGCGACGCCAAACTTTATCATTGAGCACATTACCTTTTGAATCATCAGGTTGTGTCCATAGATAATCATTATTTGATTTACTGTATACCGCAGTGTTGCTAATGGTGAGAGTGTCAGTCAAGTCATGTTCTAAGTTGATCGTACCAATCTGATTTTCTTGCTTTTGAAAATCGCGATCCTGTAGACCATAGTAAATCCCTTGTTTTACATCGATGGGTTTACCAGCAGTTGTCTTTTTGACCGAGTCATATTGGTATGGAATACCTGAATCTGGCATATCATCAGTTTTTAGATAGTAATAGCTTAACGTCGCACGGGTAGGTGTATCCAGACCAAAGCTAATACTTGGTGCAATACCAGCACGTTTATATTCTGTACCATTTGACTGACCTGGTTTTTCATTTTGATGACCCAGTACAGCAACACGAGCGGCAATTCCATTGCCAAAATCTTTGTTAGCATCCAGGGTAATACGTGCGTAGCTGTCGGTACCACCCGCCACGGAGCCTTCTAAAAAGTCGCCGCTTTTGGCTACTTTAGAGATCAGGTTGATGCTACCGCCGGTTGTGCCTGCGCCACCCATTGCAGACGCAGAACCCTTAGTGACCTCAACTTGCTCAACTGCAAACATTTCACGGTTTTGCGATGTGGCGTTACGTATACCATCAGTATATATCGAACTTTCAGAGTTATAACCACGAATAAATGGACGATCCCCATTCGGGTTGCCACCTTCACCTGCGCCTAAAGTAATCCCTGGTACTGTGCGTAAGGCATCCGCCAAAGTAGTGACTTGAGTATCTTCAATCAGTTGTTTAGAAATAACCGCTACTGATTTTGGGGTATCTAATAATGGCGCGGTAAATTTAGCTGATTGTGACTGATCTACTTTATAAGCGTCGTTACTTTGCTGGGCAGTGACCTGAATGGTTGGTAATACATCATTTTCGGCAGCAGTTGCCAGCCCTGGAAGCGCTGCCAGAGACAACATGGATGCCAGCATGGTTTTGCCATGTTTAGTCGGGTTCTTTTTGCTACTTACGATGTATTTCATAAAACGACATTCCATAACGTACAAAAGCTGAGGGAGTGTTACAAATTGTTTGCTATTGTATTGATAATTACTATCATTAACAATAACTTTTGTAGAAAATGTAGGGTTCTTTGAATAATTATGAGGGAGCCAACACATTGCCTGCACGAAGATGCTGATAAAAGTGAACTGACTCCATATCTACCAATATGTCGCAGGGTTTTAGCGGTCTAGAGAAAGACAAGCCTTCTAAGGTACGGCAGCGACTTAATGCCACATAGGTCTGTCCAGTCTCAAAAGCACCTTTACCCAGTTCTAGGTGTACTTTATCAATGGTGCGTCCCTGACTTTTATGGATGGTCATTGCCCAGGCCAGCACTAACGGAAATTGCGTGTAACTGCCCACTTCAATACGCTCAATTTCCTGTTTGGCGGCATTCCATTGATAGTGATATTCTGGCCATTCTGCACGTTCAATGGCTACTTTTTCTCCAGTGCGCTGAAGGTTTACAATAATTTCATCGTCATGCAGTGCACTAACGATCCCAACCGTGCCGTTATACCAGCGCCGTTTTGGGTCGTTTTGAGTAAACATCACCTGCGCGCCAACTTTCAAATTCAAATAAAATGGTGAGGGTAGGCGGTCGGACTTGAATTCACCTTGCAGCTCGCCTTCATAACAAAAATTGGCTGCATCAATCTTTGCCAGCTCAGTTCTATTTTTATGCTCCACTTCAGCATTTCTGGGTGATAGCCATACTGCACCGTGTGGCGGCGTTTGGCTAACCAGGCATTGCTGGTTGAGTTGCTGAATACTGCTATTGATGTCATTGCCCTCACGGATATTGCATAGTATTTGCACAAAATCCTGCTGGGTTTGCCGATAGGTTTGGGTCAGCTCAATGGCGCAATAATCAGTGGTTTTTAGGCTGCGTGCATTATAGAACTTTGGGCTGCCATACACTTGCTCAAACAGACTACTGGTTTTTTCATCAATTACGGGCGGCAATTGAAATAAGTCGCCCACCATCACCACGGTTAAGCCGCCAAAGGGCTTATCAATGCCGCGGTTTAGACGTAAATAAGCACTAATGCCGTCCAGTAAATTGGCAGTCACCATAGAAATTTCATCAATAATGAGCAATTTTGCTTTTTTAAGTTCTCGCTTTTTGCCAGGTTTAATATCTTGCTTCACCACCCACGCTGGTGGTAATTGAAACAGCGAGTGCAATGTGCGGCCACCGACATTGATTGCTGCCATTGCCGTGGGTGCACCCAGTAATACTTCTCCACGATATTCACGGCACAACCACTGAATAAAGGTACTTTTGCCTGTGCCTGCACCACCCGTTAAAAATATAGCTGGAAAATGCTGCTCAACAAGTTGCTTTACAAATAAGTATTCTGGCAGTACGTCAATTCCTTTACGGCTAATCACACTGTCGCGATACTGCATCATTTGCTGCATGGTGTTTAAGGCATATTGTAGTGTTGGGCTTTGACTGGATGAGGCGGGAGAGCTTTCAATCAGTTGCAATTGCACTGATTTTTTTAAATGAAAATACACATTATTTAAGACAAAAGGCGTTTTTATAGGGTGTGTCTCAATAGAAGGTTCATAACCAGTCATAGCAAATAAATCGCTTCAAAGTGATAGAATCAATGAGTGACATATAAAGGAATTAAAATAGACGCGTATGCAATAGGCAAAGCATGAGCTATTAATGGCACTTAAAATTTGCGCATAAAGTGTATGAGATAGCTAATTTGTAACTAATTATGAATGACTTTAACCTTTCATTCGATAAGAGTGCGCTTAAACTCACCAACTTGATCCACAGTTTCTTCAATACCGCACTTTATATTCAGTATCGAACAAACATTTGTTTGCACAGTTCAGACCACATATTGCGGTGCAGGAGAGTATACGCATGAATATTAAAATTGTAACTTTAACCATGGCAGCTGCCTCTGTCATGTTGGCTAGTGCCCCTGCCAATGCATGGTTCAATGATCATCGGGGTAACTACCAGCAGATTAAACAGCAACAAATTAAGCAACAGCAACTGAAGAAAAAACAAATTAAGCAGCAAATTCAAAAGCAAAAAGTACAACAACGCCAGTGGCAGCGTGGCAACTATATTCCAGTGCAGTACCGTGCGCCGCGCTACGTGGTCAATGACTGGCGTGCTTATCGCTTAAGCGCCCCTGCGCGAGGTCATGAATGGCGCCGCATTGATGGTCGATACGTTCAGGTGTCGCGCCATAATCACCAGATTTATCAAGTCTGGTAGCAACAGGTTTAAGTCAAAGAAATTTAAAGTTAAGCCATGCAGATTAACAGCCATGATTAGCCAAAAAAAGACCTGCACTATAGGCAGGTCTTTTTATATACATGTAAGACAAAAACGTCAGTGATTCAATAATGACTTAATTTAACGCCACATGTCCATTCTTAGGCATAGGTGGTGAAGTAGTCATGGCTAAATTGCATGATGACATCACTACCTGCTTGAATTTTGCTAATACGTGAATCAATTTCAGGCAGCATACGCGTTACAAAGTATTTGGCCAAATTCAACTTGTTGTCATAGAATTCGCCAGATTTTTTGCTGGCCGCATCACTCATTCTGGCAAACATATAAGTAAAACTCACCAAACCAAACACATGTAAGTAGTCAATTGCCGCAGCATTAATTTCACTGGGATTGGCTTGTGCATGTTTAATCACAAATTGAGTCACTTGCTCTAGCTTGTCACAAGAATCTAAGGTGGCTTGCTTAATGAAGTTAAGCGAATCAGACAAACCATTGGCAAAGTCACGAATTTCGGTTAAATAAGTGGCCACAAATGCACCGCCATTTTTAACCACTTTACGTCCCATTAAATCCTGCGCCTGAACACCATTGGTGCCTTCGTAAATTTGGGCAATACGTAAGTCACGCACGCACTGTTCCATGCCCCATTCACGAATATAGCCGTGACCACCAAATACCATTTGTGCATCTAATGTGGCGGTTAAGGCAACATCCGTTAAATAGGCTTTGGCCACTGGTGTTAGCAAGGCTACACGGTCATTGGCTTGTTTAACCAATTCGGCATCGGCAGAGAACTTGGTCATGTCCAGTTGTTGCGCGGTATACACTGCAAAGGCACGTGAAGCTTCGTTGGTTGCCCGAACATTAAGCAGCATACGGCGTACATCAGGATGCACCAAAATACTGTCGGCTGGCTTTTCAGGCTGTTTCACACCTGTAGCGCTACGACCTTGCAGGCGATCTGTGGCGTATTGAGCCGCGTTTTGGTAAGCGTATTCAGAGGCACCAATCCCTTGAATTCCCATCGACAAACGCTCATAGTTCATCATCACAAACATGGCCGCTAAGCCTTCGTTTTCTTTGCCGACCAAATAACCTTTGGCTTCATCAAAGTTCATCACGCAGGTTGCAGATGCTTTAATACCCATTTTGTGTTCAATGGAACCAGGACCAACAGGATTACGCTCGCCTAGGCTACCATCTTCATTGACCAAAAATTTAGGCACAATAAATAATGATATACCACGTGAACCTGCAGGGGCATCTGGGGTTTTGGCTAGGACTAAGTGAATGATATTTTCACAAAGGTCGTTATCGCCACCAGTAATAAAGATTTTAGTACCGGTTAAATTGTAAGTACCATCGGCATTAGCCACTGCTTTGGTTTTAATAATCCCTAAGTCAGTGCCTGCATGCGGTTCGGTTAAGCACATGGTGCCGCCCCATTCGCCACTATAAATTTTTGGCAAAAAGGTTTGTTTTTGTTCTTCTGACGCATAGCTGTTTAATGCCATGCCTGCGCCGATAGAGAGCAGGGGATACAACTGAAACGATGGGTTGGTAGCAAACAACATTTCATCAGTCAGTACGGTCAGCATTTTTGGCATGCCTTGACCGCCCCATTCTTCGTCAGCGCCCAAGCCAATCCAGCCACCGTCAGCAAATTGACGGAACGCTTGTTTAAAACCAGCAGGGGTATAGACCTGACCGTCTTCAATACGAGCGCCTTCTTCATCACCACTACGGTTTAAGGGCAGGGTAACGTTCTGGGCAAACTTGGCCATTTCTTCCAAAATGGCATCAACGGTTGCGCTATCAATATGCGCCAGACCTTCATTGCTTTGCCAGAATTGTTCAGCGTCAAATACGTCGTTTAAAATAAAGCGCATATCCGCTAAGGGAGCGTTATAAATTGGCATGATTCACCTATAGAAAACGAATTAAAAAAGGAACTGAGTTAGAAAGTTGCATGCATTATCAAATAAAACAGCTTGGCACATGATATATGAAGGCTGCGTGAACTGCATGGCGCGTAAGCATTACGGTAAAATAAAAACAGTTGGATAAATAAAAAAACAAAAGCTGGCATAGTGCCAGCTTTTATCTACATCAAATTAAAATGCAAAGTGATCTGCATGTAATGACATTAATGGCTCTACGCCAGTTTCAATCACATCAACATGTGAACGAGTACGTGGCAGAAGTTTCTTAAAGTAGAAACGTGCAGTCGTTACCTTGGCATTGTAGAAGTCAGTTTCGGTAGTATCACCAGCCAACTGCTGTTGAGCAACCAGAGCCATACGTGCCCATAGATAGGCTAACGTGACATAACCAGAGAAATACAGGTAATCCACCGCAGCAGCACCCACTTCCTCTGGGTTTTGCATGGCTTTCATACCAATTTTCATGGTTAAGTCGCCCCATTCTTTGTTCAAGGCGCTAAGCGGTTCAACAAACTCTGCCATGGCGGCATTGTCTTTATTGGCTTCACAGAATTTATGAATAATTTTGGTGAAGTCTTTGAGCAGTGCACCCTGAGTTTGTAGCACTTTACGACCTAACAAATCCAGTGCCTGAATTTCAGTGGTACCTTCATAAAGACAAGAGATACGGGTATCACGAACAATTTGTTCCATACCGTGTTCACTGATAAAGCCGTGACCACCAAATACCTGTACACCATGCTTGGCAGCCTCAGAACCTGCTTCAGTTAAGAATGCTTTAGCAATTGGCGTTAATAGCGACAAAATGTTGTCCGCGTATTTTTTCTCTTCTTCAGTTTCGCCAGCTTCAACAATATCGGCAAATTGAGAGAGGAAATAAACTAATGCACGGCCACCTTCAGCAAATGCTTTTTGGGTGAGCAGCATGTTGCGTACAGCAGGGTGAACAATAATTGGATCAGCATCTTTTTCAGGGCATTTAGGGCCTGACAACGAACGCATGGCCAAACGCTCACGGGCATAAGTTAAAGCGCCCTGGAATGAACCTTCAGCAGCAGCCAAACCTTGAATGGCCGTACCAATACGTGCCACGTTCATAAAGGTAAACATGCAGTTTAAGCCACGGTTTTCTGGCCCAATTAAAAAGCCTTTTGCAGCATCAAAGTTGATGACACAGGTCGCATTGCCATGAATACCCATTTTGTGTTCAATTGAACCACAGCGTACATTGTTACGCTCAGCAATGCTGCCATCTTCGCTCACATTAAATTTAGGAACGATAAACAGAGAAATACCTTTAGTGCCTTTTGGTGCACCTGGCAGACGCGCTAGTACGATATGGACAATGTTGTCAGCCATGTCGTGTTCACCAGCAGAAATAAAGATTTTCTCACCAGTAATTGCATAGCTGCCGTCATCATTTGGTTCGGCTTTAGTACGAATAATACCTAAGTCAGAACCTGCATGAGATTCGGTTAGGCACATGGTACCAGTCCATTCGCCAGTCACCAGTTTGCTTAAATACACTTCTTTTTGCTGGTCGTTACCATGATGCTCAATGGTACGGATCGCACCATGTGACAAGCCAGGATACATACCCCAAGACCAGTTAGCAGTACCTACTAGCTCAGAAATGGCATTACCAATAGAACCTGCCAGACCTTGACCGCCATGTTCAACGCCAACCGCTAGTGACGGGTAGCCTAGATCGATATATTTTTTGTAGGCTTCTTTAAACCCTTTAGGGGTGGTAACAACGCCATCGTCATAATGACAGCCTTCCTGGTCACCAGAATGGTTAATTGGAGATAATTCGTTTTCACAGAAATCGGCAGCAGCTTCAATAATTCCGTCAATGAGCTCACGATTAGTGCCAGCATAGGCAGGGATTTTGTCATAATGCTGTTCAGCGTTGAGCAACTCGTGCATTACAAATTGAATGTCACGTAACGGCGCTTTGTATTGGGGCATATCTTATTTCCTCAAAACGGCAAAAAATTGCACTTTATAAATCACATCAATAGTGGCAAAAACTGCACCAATCACTTTGATGGATTGAATGAATGCCAATAAATATTGGGTCAATTTGAACGTATACAAGTTTGGTTCAGTAAAACATGGGCTACCACCATATTTTATGACTGAATAGTCAAAGATGGTAAAAAGTGGGCATATTATAGATGATTTTTTTAGGGCAGGGCGGCAAATTAAGCCATATAGCTTAATAAGTGAGCTACAAAACATTTCTGGCACAACGCTTGATACCAAAATGGTCTTTAGCATTGTTAAGACTAATATAGGCTCTGGGTGTTTGATTAGAAAAGTGTACAGTAGATTTAAACGAGGACTTAAAAAGCTTTTCTATCCGTGTTCCACTTTGTAGCCTAATTGTAACTTTAACATCTGGCATTTTATTCTTATTAAATCTGTTAGGATCGCTGGTGTATGGGGTTATTACCTCTATTTTTTATTCTGAACTTTCAGGCGGCTTTGCTTGTTTCTTTTATCTGATAATAGTTTTATTGGTGCGGTTGTTCATACAATTTCATTTGTTTTTGTGGCAGGGCACTTAACGTATTGAACGACGACAGTGTGCTGGAAGAGTTGCTAAAAGCCAGCCAAAGAAAATGCCACCTATTTAAGGGTAAAAATCAGGCTTAATGCCATGCTTAATATACTTAAAAGTTAAAATAATAAGTGGGTTTGAAAACGGCCGATTTTCCCTAAAAATTAAAAGAAAAAAACAAGTTGGAGAAATGATGAAGCACTGCTGTATTGCATATTTAGTCATTTCAAGGCAATGTTTAGCTCTTATGAATTTGAGTGCTTTATTGTGACCAGACTACGTCTACCTATTGCGTCACGCTTGTTTTTTGCAGTGCTAATGACCACGCTTATTATTAGCCTGGTTGGGTTGCTCATGTTGCATTTTACCATGCAAAAAGGCTTCTCACGTTATGTGGCAGAAGTAGAGATGCAGCGTCTGGATATACTGGTAGATGGGCTTGCCAGTCAGTACCAACGCTATGGCAGCTGGGATCAAGCCATGGATGTGGCCGTAAAGGCAGGCATTGTACCAACTGAGCGAATGCAAAAACGCTGGTTACGTTATCAATACGAGTTGGCTTTAAGGCGTAGTTTAAAACGCAAGCTGGAAGACCGCTATGCACGGCGCGGCTCACCCATTGGTGCTTATATGGCAGCAGGCAGTTTAGTGCCGCCTTTGACCATTGCCCCATTCATGCTGGATGATCAGGACCTTGTTCCACCAATGGCTAAACATAATGAAGGGGTATTGTCTGGAGATACAAGACCATCAATGCCTGGCCTTGATCGCTTAGGCTTAGGCCAGCGTTTGGCCTTATTTGATACCAATCAAGCTTATATTGCAGGATTGCTTACCACGGACAATGAAAATCTAGCCACACGACCTATTAAATTAAATGGGGACGTGATTGGCTATTTGGCATTACAGCCTGCTTTGGATCCTGAAGACACCTTAACGGTTAATTTTTTCTCGGCCCAAAGTCGGTATTTATTTTGGATTGGCCTGATTTGTTTTATTGTTAGTGCCATTGTGTCGTCATTATTAGCACGTAATTTCCGTCGTCCCATTAGTCAATTGCTTGAAACCGCATCAGAACTGACCCATGGTAATTATGACCAGCATATTGAGGTGCATCGTAACGATGAACTTGGAGATCTGGCGCAGGCAATTAACCAGCTATCTACTATTTTGCATCAGCATGAGGAGTCTCGCCGTCAATGGGTAGCCGATACTTCACATGAATTGCGCACACCGATTAGTGTATTACAGGCACAAATTGAGGCGATGCAGGACGGTGTACGAGAACCAACCCCCGCACACTTACAAGGAATGCAACGACAAGTACTTACTTTAAAGAAATTGGTACAAGATTTAAATGAACTTGCCAAGGGAGATGTTGGACAATTGCAATGTCACTTTAGGCTATGTAATCCCTGGAATATTGTGTTGCAGGAAATTGAAAGTTTTCAACAAAAGTTTTTCTTAAAGCAAATGCAGGTAAGGGTTGATCCTCCTGAACACGAAATTGAGCTAAATGTAGACCCCGACAGAATACGTCAAGTCATTGCCAATTTACTGGAAAACACCTGGCGTTATACCGATGAAGGGGGAGAAGTGCAACTGAGTATCAGCATGACTGATGAGAACTGGCAACTGCATGTTGATGACAGCCCGCCTGGGGTGACAGATGAAGAGCTGAAACATTTGGGTGAACGATTTTATCGCGTTGATAGCTCACGTAATCGGGCAACTGGTGGCAGCGGATTAGGGTTGGCACTATCGCAGCAAATTACCGAAGCACATGGCGGCGCGATTAGTTTTTCTCACTCGCCTTTGGGTGGTTTAAGGGCAACCTTATGTTTGCCACGCCCAAAAGCCGAGTAATTCATAACATTGATAGCAACATTTAAAGTAGTTTTACACTAATTAAGATAAGGAACCAAAATGGCTAAAATATTTATTGTTGAAGATGAACAGGAATTGGCCGAGTTAGTCCGTGACTATTTGGTACAAGCTAACTATGAGGTGGAAATCTTTAACGATGGCCAGTCAGGTTTACAAGCCGCATTACAGGACAATCCTGATTTAGTGATACTGGATTTAATGTTGCCTCGAATGGATGGTTTAAGTGTCTGCCGTAAGCTGCGTGAAGTATCTGAAGTGCCTATTATTATGGTAACTGCACTGACAGAAGAAATTGATCGCTTGCTGGGCTTAAAACTCGGTGCCGATGATTATGTGTGCAAGCCATTTAGTCCTAAAGAGCTGGTTGCACGGGTACAGGCTGTATTGCGCCGCGCCCATAGCCAGCCTACCCAAAAAGCATTATTTAAAATAGATGAAGCCCAACAGCGCATTTGGTATAAGCAAAAAGCCATTAATTTGACGCCCACCGAATTTCGCTTGCTGGCTTTGTTTTTAAAGCATATTGGTCAAATTTTTTCTCGTGGTCAATTACTGGATCATTTAAATCCAGACAGTTTTGATGTGACTGACCGTGTGATTGATAGCCATATTAAAAACTTGCGTCGTAAAATTAATGAAGTGGCTGATTCTGGCAATAGACATGAGTGGATACATTCTGTTTATGGTGTTGGTTATCGTTTTGACTATGAAGAAACGCAACTGTAAAGAACGCAATGTAGTAATAATGTAGTGTTGAGGGCCAAAGGCGCGATTTAAGCGTGAGCCAGTCTTGGCGGTATACGAAAAAGGGCAGGATTAAGTTTTTAATCGCTGCCCTTGTTATTGGCTGTTATTTTTAAGATGAACAGCTCACTGCGACTTCTTCACCCACTGGTGGCAGCAGATCTTCAGCACGCTCCAACTCAGGTTGTGATGTAAATGGATTACTCAGCAGCTCAAATAAACGCGCTACTTCGCTAAAATCGTTATTTTCAGCCTGTTCAATGGCGCGCTGTGCCATATGATTACGCAAAATATAAATAGGGTTACTGGCTTGCATCAAGGCCAGACGATTGTCTAATGTTTGCTGGTTTACAATACGGCGATAACGCGCAATAAACTGATCAAAAGCCTGAATATCAATACACTCATTGCGCAGGATATTCCAGTTGGCATCATCCATTAATTGCCTAAAACTGCTGGTGTAATCCAGTTTGTTTTGTTGCAGGATTCTTAAAAAATCCATGCCAACATCAAAGGTTTCAGGATGCGCTACGCTTAAGCCCATTTTGTTGGCCATGCCTTGGGTATAGTATTCTAAAAACAACGGCTCAAATTCTGCCAGTGCCGTTTGCAAGTTTTCTTTACTAATCCCTAAAGGCAGGAGCTGACCCAGCCAGACCCATAAATTCCAGTGTGCGATGCTGGGCTGATTTTGATAGGCATAACGGCCAGTATGGTCAGAATGGTTGTTGATCCATGCAGGGTTAAAGCGCTCCATAAAGCCATAAGGCCCAAAGTCTAGCGTGCTACCTGTAATTGATAGGTTGTCAGTATTCATCACGCCATGCGCAAAACCAACCAATTGCCAGTCCGCCATGGTTTTAGCAGTGCGCTGAATGACTGCTTTGGCAAAGGCAAGTTCAGGCTGCGGGTCTGCTTTACACTCTGGATAATACCAGTCAATCATTTTGCTGGTAAATTCTTTCAATAATTCTGGCTGGTACTGGTTGATCCATTCAAAGTGCCCAAGCCGCACATGACTATCGGCCACGCGCAAAAGGCAGGCGCCGCGCTCCAGTTGCTCGCGCTGTACTGGCGTTTTGGAACTGACAAAACCCAAGGCATTTGAAGAAGCCACGCCAAGTTTATTTAAGGCATGTCCTGCCAAATACTCCCGAATCACCGAGCGCAATACAGCACGACCATCACCCATGCGTGAATAAGGGGTAGGGCCTGCACCTTTTAAATGTAAGTCTTGCAGTTGACCTGTATTGTCAATGACCTGAGCCAATAGCAAGCCACGGCCATCGCCTAATTGTCCAGCCCATTGTCCAAACTGGTGACCTGCATAAGCCATTGCCAGTGGATCAAATCCTGTCGGGACTATTTTTCCTGCAATCACGTCCACCCAGTTTAAGTCATCAGGCCACTTGAGGTGTTCAGCTAACTGGGCATTAAAATGGCCTGCAATAGGGTCAGTTAAGGCAACAGGAGATTGACGATGAAACAAGCGATCATCAAGAGTGGCATAGCGATTATCAAACTGCACAGGTGTATTTACTCCAAAGCCAGAATTAAGACACAACAACTTCATGGTACTTAAGTTTAAGGTATCTGTCTGTCAGTAAAACATAAACAATGAAACACAAAAAATCCCGCACAGGGCGGGATTCATATCACTAAACCAGCTTTATACGACCTTAACTTGACGGCGAATCGAATGCTTTAAATTAGTCATCATGGTTTCCATACGCGCCCCATGTTCATGCATACGCTGTTCAACCAGTTGAAATTCTATTTTTAAACGAATATCAGCTTGATGAATTTTTTCAGCCACTGCGGCTTTTTTTGCCTCAATGCTTTGTTCTTTTAATTTGGCCCATTCATTTAAGGTGGCACCAAACGCTTCGTATTCTTGCGCAATCTTTTGCTGGATCACCACCAGGTCTTCGTGCATGTCATGACCGTAAGTGGCAAGGTCTTTTTCAGCACGCTTAAACTTCATGGCTACCTCAGCTTTACGAATTGTAAAGGCAGGAATACGCTTTAAGTTTTTGGTCAAGCCCACTTTGGATAAGCTCAAAATCAACCATTTGGTTGGGTCATATTGCCACCATTTAACCCCGTTACGGTAGTCGTACTGGAAAATATGATGAAAGTTATGATAGCCCTCGCCCCAGGTAAACAACGCTAACCAGAAATTATCGCGTGCGGTGTTTTCATCGGTGTAAGGCTGATTACCAAACATATGGCATAACGAGTTAATAAAGAAGGTCACATGATGATTAACAATCAGGCGTAACAATCCAGCCAGCAGCACCACGCCCCACAGATCACCTACCATAAAGCCAAGTGCAACTGGAAAGCCGATATTGGTTAATATCACCATGGGCACATAGTAGCGATGCTGGAACATCACCATCTTGTCTTTTAATAAGTCAGGTGCGTTTTTATAATCTGGTGTACCGCTGGTATAATCGCGTAGCATCCAGCCGATGTGTGAGTACCAGAATCCACGCTTGGCAGAGTATGGGTCTTTGTCAACATGGTCAACATGGCGATGGTGGGTACGATGTCCTGATGCCCAGAATAAAATACTGTTCTGGATAGCAAGTGTGCCCCCTAGCATCAACATAAAACGCACGGGCCATGCTGCCTCATAAGCGCGATGCGCCCATAAGCGATGGTAACCCGCTGTAATCCCAAGGCCACTCCAGGCAAAAAACACCACAAAACTAATCCAGGCAGCCAGCGAAAAGTCATGATGCCAAGCGTACCAGGGGATTAAAATGAGTGCAGCCAGGGGCGTCCCTAGCAACACAATTACTGCAGGCCAGTTAATGGGTGGACGAGCAGGTCTGGGATTCATAGCCAATAAAAACTCCGCAACAAAATAGATAAGAGGGGCATACAGGGATTACATCACAACGCTATTTATAATAGCGTCACATAATGCACAGTTAAAATCCACTATAACATGATCAAACACGTGTTCACTAGTCAAACAATGTGTCCAAGCTAGTATTTTATTGAATACACTGTAACTAGACCTAAGTTTTTGAAATAGCAAAAAAAGGAGTTGAGAAATTGCAAAAAATTTCTAATGGTGTTTTTGGTTCAAATTGTCTAACAATATCAAATTGGGGCAAACTTCTGATAATAACCAGTAGTTTGGCAATTGCTGCTTGTCAAAGTGCGCCAAACAATAAAGTGGTGACCAATAAGCCTATTTCTGCTGTCAGCACAGTAACAACCGCACCTGTTGTCTATAAGCCTTTAGTGGTAAATCAGGGCATTGCAGGATTAACCGATATCAATTGGGATATTGTGTCTTTAAACAGCAAAAACCCGCAGGTATTTATTAATCGGCCGTATTTGTTTTTACAAGCTGCGAACAAACGCGTGGCTGGGTCTACAGGATGTAACTCACTACGTGGTGGCTATGAAATCCCAGCTGCCAATAATATTCGCTTTCAAGCATTTGCAGGCCACATGAGCTGCGATAACGCCCTGGCACAAGAAGCGGATATTATGGACGTTTTAAGCCGAGCAGCCAGCTATCAACTTCAGCAAAATATGCTGTTTTTGTATGACCAACAAGGCAATGTTTTATTAACCGCAAAGCGTAGATAACCATTAAAATTAGCTACTTAATAAAGCTGCTTCATAAATTTGGCACAATGAAAGTACTTATTGTTAAGCCATTACGGAGTGTTATAGCACACAGTTTGGTATGTTTGCCTGCATGATCTGGCTGGGGATATCGGTGATTAAGCCATCAATTCCCCAGTCTGCCAGTTGTCTGGCGCGCTCGATGCTATTTACTGTCCATACACTACATGTTAGCCCTGCAAATTTTACTTTTTCTACCAGTTCCTGAGTAGTAAAAATATCTTTTAAGCCAATATGCGTGCAGCCATATTGCTGTGCAATAGGAATAATAGCGTCACCCAGTGGTAGCTCAACCAGCAAACCGCGCTTAAAGCTTGATTGATAATTGTGCAGTGCTTGTAATACTTTTAAGTCAAATGAGGTGATGGTCACGCGGTCATGCCAATCAACCAGGCAATGATGTAACTGTTCAACCAATAGCTGCGCTTGCTGCTCATCATTGACTGCTTTGACTTCAATTTCGATATGTTCAAAGTGTTCAATTAAATTCAGTACGTCAGCCAGTAACGGTGTTGGCTCAGCTTGCGGCCAGTGATCCCAGCCTACACGATTATCTACATGCGCCAACTGATAACTAGGGGTGCTTGCCACCGCTTGATCCATACCAGATGTACGCAAAAAATTGTCATCATGAATGACGGCAAGCTGCTGATCCTGCAACAAGCGCACATCAAATTCAACTGCTTTTAGGCCAAGTGCGATAATATGCTGAAAACCGCCTAAGGTATTTTCTGGTGCTTCGTTTCGCGCGCCACGGTGACCAATTAAACGCATGTTAGTCCTGTTTTTGCCAAAGTACTTCGGTTCCACCATCCATACGGCTAATATGCCGTGCTGCCACAAACAGCCAGTCTGACAAGCGGTTTAAATATTGCAAGGCAAGTGGAGAAATGTTGTCGTCACGCTGACTTAAGGTAGCGACATGGCGTTCGGCACGGCGGCAGATACTGCGTGTTGCATGGGCATAAGATACGGCCAGTGAGCCAGCAGGTAAAATAAAATCCTTAAGCATTGGTAAAGCATCATTCATTGTGTCAAGTTCTTGCTCAAGGCGATCAATGCTGGTTTGCTTGACTAAAATAAAATTGGGAATACATAGCTCACCGCCCAAATCAAACAGTTCATGCTGAATACGGCTAAGCTGGTCATCAAGCTGATGCGGCAGGGGCGAGCTTGTCTCATTGAGCTGCGCACGTAACACGCCCACAAAGCTATTGAGTTCATCGACAGTGCCATAAGCTTCCACGCGCAAATCATTTTTAGCAACGCGTGACCCATCGCCCAGGCCAGTGGTGCCATCATCGCCAGTTTTGGTGTAAATTTTACTTAAACGGTGACCCATAATTTTTTGCCAGATCAAGTTAATGAAAACCAAGTTAATAAAAACCAAGTTAATGAAGTAAAATAGATAAAAAGAATGCCATTAAATGGCGGTTACTGCAAAAATAAAGCTTCTGTTTTATAAAAGACAGAAGCTTTATTTGATTTTGCAGCCAGTTGAGCGGCTTGGCTTACTTTAAACGATTAATAGCTTAAGGTAATACCTACAGTGGCCAGTAACGGTGAAGCCACATAATAAGCACCAGAACCATAAGCCAGTTTATGTTGCTTATCAGTAATGTTTTTAATGTTGCCAAACAGTCTGGTGGCTGGATTAACCTGCCAGAATCCATTTAAATTGCCTGTAAAATAGCCAGGAATTTTTACTTCATCATAGGCACTATTATCGCTGCTATTTTTTGCCGTTAAAGAGGCACTTAAACCATAAGCGCCATTATCCCAGCCGCCAGTTAAGGTGGCACTTTGACGTGGACGACGTGATAAATCCTGTTTGGTTTTGTCGTCTTTAGGCTGTACATAGGCATATTCTGCATCGGCAAACCATGCGCCTTGTCGCCACTTCAAACCAACTTCACCACCAGTTAATTGGGCTTTATCAATGTTGACCATTTGATAGGTCACTGGGTCAGTATTAATCAGATTTTTGACATCAGTACGATACGCTGAAGCATAAGCGCTCATACCATAGTTTAACTTCTGATCAATACCAATTTCATAAGCGATACTTTCTTCTGGCTTAAGGTCACTATTGCCACCATAGCCATATAGGTCGTTGCCAGAGGGAGCTTTAAAAGCAGTACCAATATTGGCATAAACACTGGTCAATGGCGCTACCTGAAAACGACCCGCTAGCTGGCCAACGGTATGCGTACCAAAGTTTTCATGGTCTTCTACCCGAATACCTGCTTGGGTGCTAACCCCAGCATTATGGTATTGATGCTGAACATAGTAGCCTGTGCTATCAATGGTTTTGTGGTACTCTGTCCCCACAACCAGGCTATCTACTTCAGTGACCTGCGTGCTGGCACCAAGCAAAATATTTTGATTGGCAGCAAAATCCCATCTTAAGTTTAAGTCAGCTTCCTGACGGTCAGTATTGGTGTAATCAATTTCACTGCCCAGAAAAACTGGGTTTTGCCAGTCTGTATAATCATACAGATTGGTCAGGTCATTTTGAGTGAGCTGATCTTCAAAGCGTGAAAAGCGCGTGTTTACAGTGAGCTGATCGCTAAGCGCATAACGCCCTTTTAAGTTCAGTGTTCGATTTAAAAAATCCTGCGAGGTTGGTGCACCATACAAATCATAGTCGCTGCTGCCTTTATTTTCAGAAATTTCGGCACTGGCGGCATACAAGGCATTATCAATTCCGCCTTTGGCACTAAAACCTTTTTGGTCGAAGCTGGCATCAGGTGCGTTAGCTGCATCGGTAACTGGCGAACCATCACTTTCCAGGCGTTGCCCACGAATTTGAAAATAAGCATCGTCCTGCACTAAATCGGCACCCACGATAGCCTTATAAGTGCTTTGATCACCTGCTTCAAGTGTGGTGAAGAAGTTCTGTTTTTTAGGGGCTTCGCTAATAAGCTGCACCACGCCACCAATAGCATCAGAACCGTATTGCACAGACGCAGGGCCTTTTAATACTTCAATACGGTTAACGTTGGTTAAATCTAGAAAAGGAATATTGGCAACATGCTGAGAACCAGTATTTAAACGCACCCCATCTTTTAATAATAAGGTTTGGTTTGAGTTAGTACCGCGCGTAAACACCGAAGTAACCTGACCAATGCCGCCACTTTGTACCACGTTAATGGCTGCTTCGCGTTGTAATAATTGCCCTAAGTCTGCAATTGGTGACTGCTGAATTGTTTGTTCATCAATAATAGAAATACGCGCAGGTACTTGTTCAATGGCTTCTGGTATTTTACTGGCAGTAATCACCATGACAGGTAGCGTAGCGGTGGCAGCAGTTTCGGCTGCGTGGATATGAGATACAGATAAAATTGCCGCGGCAAGAACGCTTGGCACAAAAATACGGGACATGATTTACTCCAAGACATTCACCCCACGTGAATGCTTAAGGGTTATAAAAAGCTTTGAGTCGGTATCCAGACTTATGCTGGGTCAGCTTAAGTGACCTAATTCAATAACCTTCCCACTTAGTGTTTAAAGTTAAGCAGTGGCAGCCAGTTTTCTGGCACATTGAACAATTGACATATACTGTTGCGGGGGCAGCACGGGATTTTCACCCGTTTCCCGTTTGCCTTTTCAAACAAACGCTTTTCAGCACTCAAAGCGAGCGCAGTATAGTAGTGTTGAGTTTTTGTTGCAATTTATTAAATTTTTAGCTTGCAAAAGCATGGCTTAACTTTACACAGCCTAAATGAAGTCTGAAATAAAAGCTGGGTATGCTATAGCGTCAATATATTTTTATCTTTTAACGTGAGGCTAGATATGGCAATTGTTAAAAAAGGCTCGGCACACTGGGAAGGCTCAATTAAAGAAGGGCAAGGGAGCGTGTCTACAGAAAGCGGTGCATTAAAAGAACATCCTTATGGTTTTAAGGCACGCTTTGAAGGCGGCAAAGGCACTAACCCTGAAGAAATTTTAGGCGCAGCGCATGCAGCCTGTTTTTCTATGGCACTGTCACTTATGCTAGGTGAAGCAGGTTTTACACCCACTTCCATTGACACCACTGCTGCGGTATCACTGGATAAAGACGGTGATGGTTTTAGCATTACTGCGGTACGTTTAGATACTAAAGTAGCCATTGCAGATATCGATCAGGAAACATTTGACCGTATTGTTAACCAGGCCAAGACAGGCTGCCCAGTATCCAAATTATTTAATGCAAACATTACAATGGAGGCCCAGCGTTTAGAGGCTTAATCTAATACAGCACTTAAATTGTTTTATTTCATCTTTTATTCGCTATGCAGGTTGCAGGCAAATGTTTGCAGCGGCATAGCGATGGTTTTTATGGCAGTGACGCTGGGTTTTATTTTGGTTTACCAACTATTTTATTTTAAGTTTTAAACAGACCTCTTGTTTCATACATTTGTGCCATTTTGCTTTACAATAGAGAATTAATGTTGTGTTGTCCCTCTTGGGCTTATTTCATCAACAAATACCTACAGGGTAATTAGGGTGAACGATGAATCATTTGCCGCATGTGCGTGTCAAAATTTGTGGGTTAACCCGTATTGAAGATGTCAACAGTGCTGTCTCTCTGGGAGCAGATGCGATTGGTCTGGTTTTTTATCCTGCAAGTCCACGCGCTGTCACTATTGAACAAGCGCAACAGCTTGTGGCTGCATCGGCTGCATTTGTGCAGGTCGTAGGCTTATTTGTCAATGCAAGTGCCGATGATATCTGTGAGGTGCTAAAGCACGTACCATTAGATATGTTGCAATTACATGGTGATGAAACGCCAGAACAGTGCAAAGAGATTGCAGCAATCACCAAACGGCGCTGGATCAAGGCACTGGCGATGAAACCAGACAGTGATATTAAAGCCATTATTGCGCCATATATTGAAGCAGGAGCCAGTGCTATTTTGCTGGACACCTGGCATCCGCAGTTAAAAGGAGGCACTGGTCAAGCATTTGACTGGAATAGTTGGCCGCAATGTGACCCATCGGTTGCCTTAATCTTGGCAGGTGGCTTAACGCCAGACAATGTGGGTGAGGCTATTGCCCAGACGCAACCATATGCAGTTGATGTCAGTGGTGGTGTAGAACAAAAGAAAGGTATTAAAGATCATTATTTGATCCAACAATTTATGCAAGGAGTCCATCGTGGCTAACTCAATTCCAAACGCGGTTTCAAATGCAGCTCAAAGCCCTCAAATGCAAAGCGATGCAAACAGCGTAAATTATTTTAATTATCCCGATCAAAAAGGTCATTTCGGCCAGTTTGGTGGCCGCTTTGTGTCTGAAACCTTGATGGCGGCACTGCAAGACTTGGAAAAGCTCTATACCAATATGAAAAATGATCCTGAATTCCAGCGTGAATTTGATAAGGACATGGCGCATTATGTAGGTCGTCCCAGCCCTTTGTATCATGCAGAACGCTGGAGCCGTGAGTTAGGTGGTGCGCAGATTTATTTAAAGCGTGAAGACTTAAACCACACGGGTTCACATAAAATTAATAACACCATTGGTCAGGCACTGCTGGCCAAACTTTCTGGTAAAACCCGTATTATTGCAGAAACTGGTGCAGGGCAACATGGCGTCGCAACAGCCACCATTGCAGCTCGATTGGGGCTGGAGTGCGTTATTTTTATGGGCGCAGAAGACGTTAAACGCCAAGCCATGAATGTGTATCGCATGCGTTTGCTGGGTGCCAGAGTTGTGGCCGTGACCAGTGGTTCCAAAACCTTAAAAGACGCCATGAATGAAGCCATGCGTGACTGGGTTACCAATGTTGATAGTACTTATTATGTGATTGGTACTGTCGCAGGCCCGCATCCTTATCCGCAGTTGGTACGTGATTTTCAGTCGATTATTGGCCGTGAGGCACGTCAGCAAATTCAGGATATGACTGGCAAACTGCCTGATGCACTGGTGGCATGTGTGGGCGGTGGCAGTAATGCCATGGGCTTGTTTTACCCATTTTTAAACGATACTGACGTTAAGATGTATGGTATTGAAGCATCAGGTTTTGGCGTGGAAAGTGGCAAGCACTCTGCGCCACTCAATGCGGGGCGTGTGGGAGTGCTACATGGAAACCGCACGTATTTAATGAGCGATGATGAAGGCCAGATTATTGAAACGCATAGTATCTCGGCAGGTCTGGATTACCCAGGGGTAGGGCCTGAGCATAGCTTCTTAAAAGACATGAAGCGTGTGCAATATATGCCAATTGATGATAAAGAAGCATTGCAGGGTTTCCGTGATTTAACGCATATTGAGGGTATTATCCCTGCGCTTGAATCCTCACATGCACTGGCGTATGTAACCAAACTTGCGCCAACCATGTCACCCGAACAGAATATTATTGTGTGCCTGTCTGGTCGTGGTGATAAAGACTTAATGACCGTGGCGCGGCTTGATGGCATGGATATTATTTAAGATATTCAAAGTGCAGGCTGGTCAGTCTTTGCCAAAGGAAGTTAACCATGTTGTATGCAGTGATGCTGGGCGGCAAACATGCATTAGCGCGTATTGAAGTGCATGATGTGGTATTTGCCGTGGGTGATTCACTGCAAGCCATTTATCCGCAATTAAAGCAGCAATGGTTTGGTTTGGCTAAAGGCTTGCATATTGACGCGTGGATGGCTATTGATGGCATTGAGCAGTATCAGGTTCGTTTAAGTACCGCTCAACCTGCACCTGATAGCTTGCGCTTATACTTTATTAATCTGGGCGGTTATCTTGCCGATGAGTTTGGTGAGGCGCATCGCTATGTGCTGATGCTGGCCACCAGTAAACAGCAAGCACGTGCCAAAGCGCGCAAATATGCTTTAACGACATGGCAGCAACCGCATGTCGATGCCGTGTTAGAGGTAGATGATTGTCTATTGATTGATCAGATTGATGGACATTTTGTACATTTGGTAGAAGGTAGCCATCAAGGTGTGCAATTTGAAAACACCTACTTGGTGATTGCTTAGGGGTAAGCTGATGAGGTTTACCCAATATTTTTTATATCTTTTAGCAGTTCAATAAAATCAATAAGTTATGGTTAGTTATTTTTTGATTGGGTAAAACACAAAAACTCATGATAAGTACCTGTTGTGGCTTATATTTTTGCTTTAAAGTTATTGTTTACTGCCGAGTAGGCAGCTTAGAAATGTATGGTCGTTATGTGACGATTGGCGAATAAGTTTACTGCCGAGTAGGCAGCTTAGAAAACCATCTAATCAACTCAGTTGACACATGTAAAGTTTACTGCCGAGTAGGCAGCTTAGAAAATAATCCAGCCAATGCCCTCAAGCAAAGCCTGAGTTTACTGCCGAGTAGGCAGCTTAGAAAGCGCGTTGTTCAGGTGTCAAAGAATCATGAACGTTTACTGCCGAGTAGGCAGCTTAGAAAATTGAAAAAATATCCTTCTACTGGATTGTATGGTTTACTGCCGAGTAGGCAGCTTAGAAATGATGATTTTCGCAGTAATTATAAATCCATTGGTTTACTGCCGAGTAGGCAGCTTAGAAATGGTGAGCTGAATACCAGCCCAATCAATCGGAGTTTACTGCCGAGTAGGCAGCTTAGAAAAAGCCATGAATTACACCAACGCTGCAAGTATGGTTTACTGCCGAGTAGGCAGCTTAGAAACGCACCAGTAGCAATGCCAATACCCATTGATGGTTTACTGCCGAGCAGGCAGCTTAGAAAGAATAGCTCGTTTGTGCGAGCCACACGAGTTTGTTTACTGCCGAGCAGGCAGCTTAGAAAGCATAGAAAAAGTATATTATCCGCCCTCAACCGTTTACTGCCGAGCAGGCAGCTTAGAAAAGGGCTTATCCCTATCTTTTAATACAGGTGTAGTTTACTGCCGAGCAGGCAGCTTAGAAATTTCTGGTTCGGATGCTAGTAGCAATGCCGATGTTTACTGCCGAGTAGGCAGCTTAGAAATGATGTGCCTGACCATTTAAGCGGCATGGTTAGTTTACTGCCGAGTAGGCAGCTTAGAAAGCAGTCATGGCTTGGGTTTCTACCGTTGGCAGGTTTACTGCCGAGTAGGCAGCTTAGAAAAGAAGAACAGCTGTGTGGCTGTTCTTCTTGACAGTTTATTAAAAGTTATTTTCCTGCTTCCCACAGTGCTTCGCCTGCTGCAATCGGGTCACCAGTTTCCTTGAGTGTTTTTACCCAGATTGGATATTGTGCCAAAACTGGATGCTGGCTAGGATGAAAGTCTGGTTTAAACCAGTCCATATATGGCTTCTTCATATGCGATAATATGCCTTTTTTACCAAACAGCCAGGGCAATCCTTCGGCAAACAAGTTAATTCGTTCACGTCTGCCAAAACCGTCAGCTTTAAGCATGATATTGGTACGATATAAAGTAAAACCGCACATCAGCACGCTGGTAATAGCAAGCGCACTTGCGCGTAAGGGGTAAGATACCTTTGCCACATCCTGCATGACATCAAAAGCCACATCCCGATGTTCCATTTCCTCAATGGCATGCCAGGCAAACAGGGCGCGTACAAAAGGATCAACTTCAGCCAGGGTTTCTTTTCTGGAATAAAAACACTCGGCCATTAGGGCAGTTAAGTGTTCGCTGGCAGCGGTAATGGCAATATTATATTCAGGACTGCGATTTTTGAGCAAATCGTCAAAGTGTGCCTTAAAAAACGCAATCATTTCTTGTACAGGCATGCCCTGTTTCATCATCAACTGGTTCATTTTATCGTGAGCAATTCCATGCTGGGCTTCTTGTAAAATAAAATCTTTTACCCGTGCCTTTAAATCAGGATCAGTAATTTGGTCGCGAAATAGCCGTACACTACTAATAAAATAACGCTCACCATCTGGAAAGGTCAGACTAAGTGCATCAAACACGCGCGTCTTAAACGGATGACCGCCAAACCAGAAGCGTGGCATATGTTGTTCAAGCTGAAAATCCAGATTTTTCCTGACCTGCATCTCTGCAGAATACTGAACATTTAATGGCGCATTCATGCCAACACCCTCATTTTAAACTTTAATGCATACAATATTGATTTTTTGTGGTAGAAAGTTTTGACTGCACTAGCCAATTTTTATACAAATGACGCCATGAAACGCCATTCAATTATTAATAGTAGCCAATTACAGTTGATGATGCAGTTTATGCAGCAACAACAAATTGCCTTGTCAGATGTATTTGACCCAGCACAATTAACCTTGCTGAGTAATGCTTGTGCAGGCCAACAAGTAAGTCATATTCCTGCGCTGCAATTTGCTTTGATGCTGAGGCAATTGGCTGCCTATATGCGTGAACCCTCGGTAGCATTATTTATTGCCCAGTGTGTCAATACAGCCAATTTAGGTATTTTGGGCTACTTGCTGCATGCCTGTGACAATATGGGAGAAGCCCTTTTGCGTCTCATGCGTTACGGCAAACTGATTATTAATGATATGGATCAGATTCGGTTTGAACCAAAAGGCTCAAATATTGAGTTAGAGTGGCCACCATTTTTAGATGAAGATGCTATTTTGCTAGAGCTGGGTATGGCCGTGATGCGCCAGTTTAGTTTGCAGTTGGCGGGTAGGCCTTTGAGGTTAAATTATGTACATTTTACGCATGACGTAGTAGGTGAGGCTGGACATTATGAAGCGTTTTTTGGCTGTAAAGTTTATTTTAACCAGCCACGCAATATCATGTCTTTTCCTGCTACTAATTTAAACATTCCAATTGAAAAACCTGATAAAGCCCTGTTTGCGATTTTGCAGCAGCAAGCAGAAGAAGCATTAAAGAAGTTACCTGGCAACGATATATTTTTACAGCAGGCCCAGCGGCAATTGATGGACTTATGCCAACAGGGTGAGCCTAATTTAACCCAATTGGCAGAACGCTTGCATTTAAGTACACGCACCTTACAGCGTCGATTAGCCCAACATCAATTGAATTTTCAGCAGTTGCTTGATGATGTGCGCCAGCAATTGTGCCAGCAATATTTACAACAGCAAGTGTCACTAAGTGATATTGCCCAGCTCATTGGCTATTCAGATCAAAGTGCGTTTACCCGTGCTTATAAACGCTGGACTGGCATGACACCATTGCAGCAACGGCGTCATCCAGACCATAATAGCCCGTACCACCCGTTAAAAGTGCAATAAGGATATATGCATGAAGAGTTTATTTGAACAGGGAAGACCCCAGTACGGTCGCTTTGAGCGCACACCACAGTGCATTGATATTAAAAATTTTAACTACGCCACACCGTTTAAAAAGACAATCACTGGTTTTAGGAAACAACTGCACTATAAGCAATTTCAGTTTATGAGCTTTAATAATAGCCATTACATGATTGGGCTGGCCATTGTAGATTTAGGCTGGGTAGGACATGGTTTTTTTTATTGCTACGACTTAAAAAAGCAAAAAGTAGCTGAGCGGTCATATTTACAAGCGTTTGCCAAGGATACGCATGTTTGTAGTCATTGCGTGGGTACGTCTTATTTTAAAAAAGGCAACTTTTTAATTCAGATTGATAAACAGCTCAACGGTCGGCAAGTACTGGTTCAGCGTGGTAGTCAGGTGTTATTAAAAGCCTGGGTTGATCAAGAAACTGTTGAACCATTGGCTTTATGCACGCCCACGGGAGTATCTGGCTGGACTTATACGCATAAACAAACCACGCTTCCTGTGAGAGGCAACGTACTGATCAACAAGCAGCCTGTAGATTTAAAAGACCAGCAATTTATGGCAGCCATTGATGATACATGCGGCATGTTACGCCCCGAAACGGCGTGGCATTGGCTATCTTTATCAGGGGTGGATACGACTGGCAAACGCTTAGGGCTTAATTTGGCGACAGGCGTGAATGAAACCTTTTCAACTGAAAACTCAATATGGCAAGATGGCAAAATCAGCGAATTACCCGCTGTGTTATTTGAGCGCACGGCAAAAGATCAATGGCGTATCTTTAGCGCGAGTGGCGATATTGATTTAAACGTTAGCACCACATGGCGCAGGCACGAAGCTAAAAATTTTATTGTGGTGGCCAGTCAGTTTAGTCAATGGGTCAGCTTGGTTTCAGGCAAGATTAAAATAAATGGTGAATGGGTTGAAATCCCAGCACAAGTTGCCTTGCTGGAGCAACATTATGCACGGTGGTAGTCGCCAGCGATCAGGCATATAATCTGCCGTCAGATTTTACAACAGTTTTAAGCCTAATATTTTGAATATTGATAGAATCTTATGACTATACAGTTCACTTAATAAGCATTCAAAGTTTATTTTTTAATTTATAAATACAGTAGGTTATATGCATAAAAATTAGGTGTTATTCGCCGAAATGACTTTAACTGGAGGTTGGGATGAATAATTTAAGCCAGTTTTTAGGCAAGTTGATATGGGCAGTATTTTTCTTTTTAGGAAGTAAATTATCTGGTTTAAAGAATCAAAGTATTACTATTGATAACCATCAATACCATTACCTTGTTTCAAAAAATTTTAGTCCAGAGCTTGATACTTTACTGCTATTGCATGGATTTACAGGCTTTAAAGAATATTGGTTTAATTTTATTTTTCCGCTTAAACGAAAGTTTAATATTATTAGTATTGATCTTCCAGGGCATGGAAGCAGTAGCTTTAATCATGAAAAGGATTTCAAAACTCAAACCATTGAATTGATAGATACAATCAAAACTCGGCATGAACTTTCTAAACTACATATCATTGCTGCATCTATCGGTGCATGGGTTGCCTGCCAGTATGCAGACTATTGTCCTGATCAACTCAAATCGCCGGTATTGATTGGCCCAGCAGGTATTCCAGTAAAAGAAGCGTCAGAATTTTATCAAGCTGTGGATAGACAGCAAAATCCTTTTTGGGTGAAAACACAGCAGGATTATAATACGTTGCTTGGTTTTGCAATTTATAATCCGCCACCAGATTTTTGTCCACTATCAAGTTTTTTACTGAGCGATTATCTCAAGCATCAACCTGTTTATCAGATAATCTGGAATCAGATTGTTGATCAACCAAAGTGGCTGGCAAATCTTGTAGTACAACAATTGTATCAGCCTGAAAAACAGTGAACTATAAAACCACAGCAAGGGTAAAACCATCATATCCCTTGCTGCCCACGGTTTGTAATGTGGTGCTGGTAATTTTATGTTGTGCGGCAAGATGATCAAAATATTCACGCAGGCCACGCATGGTGCGGGTGTTATTGTCGAAATTAACAATGCCGCCATCACGAATCACATTGTCTAAAATAATCACTGTGCCTTTGCGTGATAGTTTGAGTGCCCAGTCAACGTAATCTTTATAGCCTGATTTATCCGCATCAATAAAAATTAAATCAAACGGCACATTTTCTGATCGCTCAATGTCAGGAAACACATCCAGTGCTTTGCCCGCATGAATGGTTACCAGATGCGAAAGCTTAGCATATTCAATATTTTTACGTGCTAATGTCACATTGGTAGGTACGGCCTCTAAACTAATTAAGCGGCCATCTTCAGGCAAAGCGCGTGCTAGCCATATGGTGCTGTAGCCAGCCAGTGTGCCAATTTCCAGTATGGTTTTTGCACCATGAATTTGTGCCAGCATTTGCAAAAATTTGCCTTGCAGGCCAGACACTGCCAAATGAGGAGGAAGGCCTGCTTCTACGGTGGCTTGCTGGGCATGTTCAAGTGCTGGGTCAGCCGCAATAAAACGGGATTCTAGATACTCATCAACGGCTGTCCACGTGTCTTGACTCATACGGCTCTCAAACTCTTTGCTGGCTTTATAGAAGGGACAATATTGTGTCACTTTCATTTTAAAAATTAAAGCATCATCATCTTTCAAAATCAGCAGTCAAAAACAGCCGCCAAAATAAGCAATCTATGCAGTAATGGTTTATGATTAAATGCTATATAAAGTGAAAGTGTTGATGAATGACAAAGCTATTATTTTTTAGCATTAATTTTCAGGCTACAATGTAATTCACTTTAACTTATTGACTAAGGGTCTTTGTTGATCTGGTTGGGAATCTAGGTGTTATGTCACGTCTTACTACGCAGTTTACCACGTTAAAAAATAATGGTCGCAAAGCTTTGGTTTCTTATATTATGGCTGGTGATCCTGCCCCAGAGGTAACCGTACCTTTATTGCATGATCTGGTGACAGCGGGTGTAGATGTACTAGAAATAGGTTTACCGTTTTCTGACCCAATGGCAGATGGGCCAGTGATTGCATTAGCCGCCGAGCGTGCGCTAGCAGGTGGCACCAATACCTTAAACGTGCTGGACATGGTGGCCGAGTTTCGTAAAAACGATAATACTACCCCAGTGGTCTTGATGGGCTATTTAAACCCTTTAGAGATTATTGGTTATGAAAACTTTTCCAAACGTGCCAGTGAGTCGGGCGTTGATGGTTTGTTAATTGTAGATTTGCCGCCCGAAGAAGTGGGCGGATTTGATGTTATTTTAAAACAATATGACCTTGACCCAATTTTTTTACTTGCGCCAACTTCAACTGATGAGCGCATTGGCCATGTATTGAGCCAAGCACGTGGCTTTATCTATTACGTGTCGCTTAAAGGCGTGACAGGCTCAGGTGCTTTAGATACCACAGAAGCAGCCGCGCGTATTGCCAAAGTAAAAGCCCAGACAAACTTACCAGTGGGTGTAGGTTTTGGTATTCGTGATGCTGAAACAGCCAAAAAAATGGGCAGTGTGGCCGATGCAGTGATTGTAGGCAGTGTGCTGGTGCAGCCGTTTGGCGAAAATCCTGTTGATGTAGCGCATAATATGGCAGTTGAAAAAATTAAGGAGCTTCGGGCCGCGCTCGATGAACTGGCATGACAGTAAAAGCGACCAAGCAAGCTAAACCCATTACGCCATCGGCTAGCGAAAATACCCCAGCAAACACCTGGCTAGAGCGCCCTGTCCCTGGTGTAATGCCCAGAGATTATCCGCAAGGGCCTATGGCACTGCATACCGAGCCCACCATTGAATGCCCTGAATGTCATTCGGTAGTCACGCGTACTGCCATGGCGTTTAATGCCTATGTGTGCCCGCAATGTGATGAACATTTGCGCATGAAAGCACGTGATCGGCTGAACTGGTTTTTTGATCAGGTAGAGTGTGAGATTGGCCAGGAGTTTAGCCCAAAAGACCCTTTAGGTTTTATAGATAGTCAGCCGTATTCGCAGCGATTAATTAAAGCGCAGCAACAAACCAATGAAAGTGAAGCCTTGGTTGTGATGCAGGGCGTGGTAGGGGCAATCCCTATGGTGGCTTGTGCGTTTGAGTTTGACTTTATGGGCGGCTCTATGGGTTCGGTGGTGGGTGATCGCTTTGTATTGGCGGCTGAAACGGCCATTAGCCTACAGCAACCCCTGATTTGCTTTGCAGCATCAGGTGGCGCGCGTATGCAGGAAGGCATGATTTCTCTCATGCAAATGGCACGTACCGCTGCTGCTGCGGAACGCTTAAAGCAAGCCCATCTGCCTTATATTGTGGTGTTAACGCATCCTGTGTATGGCGGTGTGACGGCATCATTGGCCATGTTGGGTGATATTCACTTGGCGGAACCCAAAGCGATGGTTGGTTTTGCAGGCAAACGTGTGATTGAGCAAACCGTGCGTGAAGTGCTACAAGAACCATTTCAGCGTGCTGAGTTTTTGCTAGAGCATGGCGTGATTGACCAGATTGTTCATCGTCATGCCCTTAGAGATACCATCCAGCGGCTTGTGGCCAAATTGATGAATTTACCGTAAGGGTGGGTCATGAACCAAAGTATGACGGTTCCAACAGCAAGCTCATCCCTACAGCACTGGCTAGATTACTGGGACAGCATTCATGTCACTGCCATTGATTTAGGGCTGGAGCGTATTCGACCAGTGGCGCAGCAGCTTGATTTATTAAAGCCCAATGCTGAAGTCATCACAGTTGCTGGCACCAATGGTAAAGGCTCTACTACCACAACCATTGCTGCCATTTATCAGGCGGCTGACTATCAAGTGGGGCTGTACCAATCACCGCATATTTATCGCTTTAATGAGCGCATTAAGTTAAACGGTGTACAGATTGACGATAAACTATTAATTGCTGCATTTGTTGAGGTGGAGCAAGCCCGCGTTGCATGCAATTTAAGCTTGTCTTTTTTTGAAGCCACGACTTTGGCAGCTTTTGTGATTTTTAAACAACAGCGGTGTGATGTTTGGGTATTAGAGGTTGGTCTGGGCGGTCGCTTGGATGCTGTTAATTTAATTGATCCTGATGTTGCTGTGATTACCAATATTGGTTTAGATCATGTGGATTGGCTAGGCGATAGCATTGAAAAAATTGCTTTCGAGAAAGCTGGCATTATGCGGCCTAATATACCAGTGGTGTTTTCTGAAGCCAATGTTCCAGACGCCATTATAGATCAAGCGGCCAAACTCAATTGCCAACTGTTGGTAGGCGAGCGCGATTACGTGTGGCGTTATGACGATGCTGTATTTTATTACGCTAGTCCAGCGGCTACTTTGGCATTGCCATTACCTCAATTGGCGATGGTCAATGTGGCGGCTGCGATTAGTGCAGTGCTTTTAAGTGCGCTTCACATCAGTGAGCAGGCCATCGCTTATGGCGTGGCACATGCACATATTGCAGGGCGTTTTGAGGTCAGGCAATTTAATGACCGCACCATTATTTTAGATGTTGCCCATAATGTGCATGGGGTTAACTTTTTATTAAAGCAGCTTGCGTTTTATCAACAGCAACATCCTGGCAAGCATCGTCATATCCGCCTGGTTTTTTCAATGCTGGCTGATAAAGATATTATAGGCGTTGCTGCATTATTAAAGCCTGTCACGCAGCACTGGTATATTGCGCCTTTAAACGGCGTGCGTGCAGCCAGCATGCAGCAATTGCGCGATGCAGTAAGTGATGCGCAAACGTCAGAACATCAGGATATTGCGGCAGCTTTTGCAGCAGCCTTACAAGACAGTCAATTACAAGATATTATCATCGTGTGTGGATCTTTCCACACTTTAGAGGCAGTTTGGGAGTCCCTAGCGTCATGGCAATGAATAATAAACAGCGTTGGATGGGAGGCGTTGTATTGCTGGGGGGAGGCGCATTACTTGCAGCTTTGTTACTCAAAGGTCAGGGCGAGCAAGCGTTAACCATACCTCAAAGAACAGCTACTCCGACAGTAACCACCAGTCAGTCAGCACAACACACTAATGATGCAGATCGGTTGCAACCACTGACGATTGATGTTGAAACTGAGCGGCAATTGCTAGAAAAACAGCGCGCCCAACGTGAAAAAATGGTTGCTGAACAAGAAGCCAAAACTGCCGAGTATCTGGCGTTGCAGCAAAAAGCAGAAGCAGATGCAGCAAGGCGTGCCGCAGAAGAATATGCTGCGCAATTGGCCAAGCGTCAATCCCGACTTGATGCGCAGGCAATGAGTTCAGATTCCATCCCGCCAGAGTTAATTGATGACAATGCTCAACAGAAAAATGCAGCGCAACGTGCAGAAATTGAGCGACTGGCTGCCCAGGCCAACGTGCGTGCTGATGCAGCACAAAAAGCAAGTAGTACAGCAGAGCAAGCCGTAATTGCAGCACGGGAAAGAGCTGAAAAAGCACGTGCTGAAAAAGAAGCCTTACAAAAAGCCCAAGCTGAAAGAATTGAAAAAGAACGGCTACAGCTAGAAGCGAAGCATAAAGCAGAGCGTGAAGCCAAAAAGAAAGAGACTGAACTGGCGGCCAAGCAAAAAGCTGAAGATGAAGCCAGGCGCAAAAAGGAACAGGAGCAACTGGCGAAGCAAAAAGCTGAAGATGAAGCCAAACGTAAAAAAGAGCAAGAGCTTCTAGCCAAACAAAAGGCTGAAGAGGAAGCCAAGCAGAAAAAAGAAAAAGAGTTGCTTGCCAAACGCAAGGCAGAAGACGATGCCAGGCAAAAAAAGGAAGAGGAGTTAGCAGCCAAACGTAAGGCTGAAGAAGAAAAGAAAAAGCAGGAACGGGAAGATAAAGAGAAACAAGACGCTGCACGTAAAGCCGCAAATAGTACCAACTCAGATTTACAGCTGGCCAATAAAAAGCTGGAAGAAGAGCGGGGCCGTGCTATTTTGGAGGGCGACACAAAACCGTGGATGGTACAAGTGGCGATTGCGTCTAATCAGGCCAATGCCGACTCAGTAGTAGCCAAATTACGTGCTAAGGGCTATAAGGTAAAAACCAGTCAGACTTCCAAAGGCGTACGGGTGATGGTTGGGCCAGAAAAAGGCCGTGCTGCAGCCGATGCACTGCGCAGTCAGGTTGCCAAAGATGAGAGCTTAAATGCTAAAAGTGCCTGGGTAATTGATTGGCAGCCGCCAGAGTAAAGCTATAGGAAAAACCATGATTAAAGGCCACTGCTTGTGTCAGCAAATTCAATATGAATATCATGGCGAAATTCAGGAGGTGGTCATTTGTCACTGCAATCAATGTAAGCAGGCGCAAGGCACACCTTTTGTGACTAACGCACCAATTCAGCTTAAAGCATTTTATATATTAAAAGGTGAAGCGTTATTAAAGTCCTACTTTTCCAGCCCCAACAAACGTCGTGTATTTTGCAGTCATTGTGGCAGTCCGTTGTTTAGTCAGCGAACTGATATGCCAGAAATCATACGCCTGCGTTTAGGCACGGTCACACAAGGCCACATTCCAGCACCACATTATCAGATTTATTGTGAATCAAAATCAGAATGGTTTACTTTAAATGATGCGCAAGCCTGCTATAAACAAAACCAAGTTTAATTAAGGTGTAGGCCATAAAAAACACGTTCTGTGTTACCAGAACGTGCTTGTGTACAGTCTGTCGATAAATCTAATCACTTAGTCTTTATCAGGTTGTGGCGTCATGCGCAAATAAGGCTTAACGGCGTTATAGCCTTTAGGGAAACGCTGTTTTAGCTCTTCTTCATCTTTAATTGAAGGCACAATCACCACGTCATCACCTTGCTGCCAGTTACCTGGTGTAGCAACTTTATAGTTATCAGTCAATTGAAGAGAATCAATTACCCGAATGATTTCATTAAAGTTACGGCCTGTGCTGGCAGGATAAGTAATAATTAAGCGTACTTTTTTGTTAGGGTCAATGACCACCAGTGAGCGTACTGTTAGGGTATCGCTTGCATTGGGATGAATAAAGCCATAAAGCTCAGATACTTTGCGGTCATTGTCGGCAAGAATTGGAAAATCAACCTGACAGCCTTGTGTTTCGTTAATATCGTTAATCCAGCCTTTGTGCGACTCAGCATCATCAACAGATAACGCAATCGCTTTTACATTACGCTTGGCAAATTCGCCTTTTAGCTTTGCAGTTAAACCCAGCTCAGTAGTACATACTGGCGTATAATCGGCAGGGTGAGAAAAAAGCACACCCCAGCTATCGCCTAGCCACTCATGAAAGTTAATTGTGCCTTCATTAGAATCCTGCGTAAAATCAGGGGCGGTATCACCTAAACGAATTGTCATCGTTATGCTCCTTTGTTGGGTGTTCGCTCATATTGAGTGAGCTATCTATAAAACCTACTATGCACCTAATTGCAATTAAATGAAAAGCAATGTTTATTGATTTGTATATCATTTTTGCAGATAAAGAAATGCCATTTAGGTTGTTTTAAGTATTGGGATGGGTTCAATTGAAGCAATTGAATCAAAAATAACATAAGTTTTTGTGTTATCAAACGCAACTAGCACTTGCACTTATTGACGCTGTCACCATAATAGCCAAGGGCAAAAATAAAACTGCTTAATTTAAATTAGGGTATTTGAGAGTTTAATCCATGTTAGCACGTCTTATCGGAGGAGTCTTCGGTACTAAAAATGAGCGTGAGCTCAAGCGAATGCGCAAAAATGTTGAAGCCATTAATGCACTAGAACCGACGATATCGGCGTTAAGTGATGCTGAACTATTAAACAAAACTGCTGAATTTAGACAACGTCATCAGCAAGGTGAAAGTCTGGAGAAGCTACTGCCTGAAGCATTTGCTGTATGTCGTGAAGCCGCCAGTCGTGTACTGGGCATGCGCCATTATGATGTGCAGTTGATTGGTGGTATGACCCTGCATGACGGTAAAATTGCCGAAATGCGTACAGGGGAAGGTAAAACCCTCATGGGTACCTTGGCATGTTACTTAAACGCCATTAGTGGCCTTGGCGTGCACGTGGTGACGGTTAACGATTATTTGGCCTCACGTGATGCTGAGCTAAACCGTCCATTGTTTGAATTTTTGGGCTTGACGGTTGGCGTGATTTATTCCATGCAGCCGCCACAAGAAAAACTACAGGCCTATCAGGCAGATATTACTTACGGCACCAACAACGAATTTGGTTTTGACTATCTACGTGACAACATGGTGTTTTCACTGGATGAGAAAAAACAACGTGGCCTAAACTTCGCTATTATTGATGAAGTCGATTCTATTTTAATTGATGAAGCACGCACGCCACTGATTATTTCAGGCCAGAGTGAAGATTCTTCCAGACTGTACGCCATGATTAATCTATTGGCACCACGGCTGACGCGTCAAAAAGAAGAAAAAGAAATTGATGGCGGCGACTTCTGGATTGATGAAAAACAACGCTCCATTGAAATAACTGAAGCTGGTTTTGAGTTTGTTGAGCAAGAACTGATTAAAATGGAGTTGCTGGCAGAAGGAGAAAGTTTATATTCTGCGGGTAATCTCAATTTATTACATCATGTTAATGCGGCAGTACGCGCGCATCATCTATTCCAGCGTGATGTACAGTATATCGTTAACGATGGCGAGATTGTGATTGTCGATGAGCATACTGGCCGTACCATGCCAGGTCGTCGCTGGTCAGAAGGCCTGCATCAGGCAGTAGAAGCCAAAGAAGGTGTGAATATTCAGCCAGAAAATCAGACACTGGCTACCACCACGTTCCAGAATTATTTCCGTTTATATAATAAACTGTCGGGCATGACGGGTACAGCTGATACCGAAGCAACTGAGTTTAAACAAATTTATAACCTGGATGTGGTGATCATTCCAACCCACCGCCCAATGGTTCGCCAAGATAACAATGATTTAATTTTTCTTAATCGTGATGGCAAATACGCTGCCATTATCGAAGAAATCAAGCAAATCACCACCGAAAAAAATGCCCCGATTCTGGTTGGTACTGCCACCATTGAAGCCAGTGAGTATTTATCCAGCAAACTTACCCAGGCAGGCATTGCCCACGAAGTATTGAATGCCAAGCAACATGACCGCGAAGCCGATATCATTGCACAGGCAGGTCGTCCTGGCGCAGTCACTATTGCCACCAATATGGCAGGCCGTGGTACAGATATTCTGCTCGGTGGTAACTGGAAAGCAATCGCCGAACAAATCGAAAACCCGACGTCTGAGCAAATTCAACAATTAAAGCAAGAGTGGGATGTCAATCATCAACACGTGCTAGATGCAGGTGGCTTGCATATTATTGGTTCGGAGCGTCACGAATCACGTCGTATTGATAACCAGTTGCGTGGTCGTTCTGGTCGTCAGGGCGATCCAGGCGTGTCACGTTTTTACTTGTCACTTGAAGATGACTTAATGCGCATCTTTGCAGGTGACCGCGTGGTTGGCATGATGCGTGCCATGGGCTTAAAAGAAGATGAAGCCATTGAACATAAAATGGTTAGTCGCTCGATTGAAAATGCCCAGCGCAAGGTAGAAGCGCGTAACTTTGATATTCGTAAAAACTTGCTAAAATATGATGACGTGGCCAATGAACAGCGTCAGATTATTTATACACAGCGTGATGCGATTTTAGCCGAGAGTTCGCTAAAAGACGGTATTATCAACATGCATCATGATGTCATTGAAGGGTTAGTCAGCAATTATATTCCACCTGGTAGCATTGAAGATCAATGGGATGTGCCAGGTCTACAGGACGCTTTAAGACAAGAGTTGGCACTTGAATTGCCAGTTCAACAATGGCTGAATGACGATCGTCGCCTGGATGAAGAAGGCTTGCTTGAAAAAGTAATTCAGGCTGGTATTGATCGCTATAATGAGCGCCGTGAGCAAATGGGTGAAGACACTGCACCGATGCTTGAACGTCATTTTATGCTGCAATCGCTGGACAAACACTGGAAAGAACATTTGGCAGCCATGGATTACTTGCGTCAAGGCATTCATTTGCGTGGCTATGCACAAAAGAACCCTGAGCAGGAATATAAGCGTGAAGCCTTTAGTTTATTCCAGGCCTTGTTGGGTGGCATTAAAACTGAAGTGGTGCAAGATTTAGCGCGCGTTCATTTGCCAACGGCTGAAGAGCTGGCAGAGTTAGAAGCACAGCAGCAGCGTGATGCCGAAGCAATGCAGTTATCGTTCCAGCATAGTGAAGTTGATGGTCTAACTGGCGAGATGCATCAAGATCCAGAACTAACGGGTATTAATCAGGCAGAAGCTTTACGTGCCGCTCAGCAAAGCAGTAAAACCTATGCCAATGTCAGCCGTAATGCACCTTGTCCTTGCGGTTCAGGTAAAAAGTTTAAGCAATGTCACGGCCGCTTAGGCTAAACATTAGCCATCTAAGTAGCGGACAGATAAAAAACGGGCATGATTGTCCGTTTTTTTATAGCAGTTTTTAGTTTAATTAAACAATATAATGTATACCAGATTGACCAGTTTAACGTTAAAGCAATATCCGTCATTTATTATCTGGGAAACCGAATGAGTTTAGGTAAAAAACTGCTGCCATGGCTGCTTATTGCAAGTAGTCTGGTGATTGCCTTCATCACCTATCAGCGGCAAGTTGGACTTGAGCATGCAAAAAGGCAGCTTTTGGCCAGTAGTCAAGCTAAAGCAGATGCCAGTCAGCAAGTCCAAAAGAGAGTTGCTAAGCCATCCTTTACTCAGGTTGCCCGCACTTATCAGTGTGATCAGCAAAAAACGATTCAGGCTATTTATACTACTTATCCGTCGAGTCAGGCAAAACCGCCCCATCTAACGCTTAACATCGATGGGCAGTCGTATGAAATGTATAGCGTTCCTGCGCAGGTGGGCAGTTTGTATGCCACAGAACAGGGGATTAATCCAGAGCAGGGTATGCGTTGGCATGTTCAGGGTTTAGAAGCACGTCTGGTTAGCATGACGCTTGACCATACAGCCAAGCCAGAAAATGAAAAATTATTGCTACGCTGTCAGGAACCGTTATAAGTAATATGGCTGAATTTAAAAGCGCTATTTTTGTGTTTTTAATGCTTTTTACGACAAGGTTTTTTGTATACTAAGCCCAGATATTATAAATTTTCTACCTCATTAAATAGGAAACAACAGCATGGCGGTTGGCGATCTTTCCATGCCTACAATGCATGACATTGATGGTATTCGAATTGGCACTACTCAAAGCTATATTCGGTATCAAAACCGCCGTGATTTGGTGGTATTTGAAATTAATGAAGGCGCAAGTGTAGCGGGCGTATTTACCAAAAATGCCTTTTGTGCAGCACCAGTTCAGTTGGCACGTCATCATTTAACGCTGGGATCGCCACAATATTTGGTGATTAACACAGGCAATGCCAATGCGGGCACAGGTTTGCAAGGCATGCAAACAGCGGCTGAAACCTGTCAGGCCATGGCCAATTTAACTGGCACGGTTGCTCATCAAGTGCTGCCCTTTTCAACGGGCGTGATTGGTGAACAATTGCCAGTTGATCGTTTAATTGCAGGCCTGCCGCATGCCCTGGATGATTTAAAATCAAACGGCTGGACAGCGGCAGCCAGTGGCATCATGACCACTGATACCCTACCCAAAGGTGCTTCAGAAATTATTGATGTAGAAGGCCAGCGCTATACCATTACGGGTATTAGTAAAGGTGCAGGTATGATTCGTCCCAATATGGCCACCATGCTGGCTTTTGTGGCAACCGATGCACCAATCGCCCAGCCTTTGCTAGAGGAGTTGCTCACTGCCGTGGTTGAGCAGTCCTTTAACCGCATTACGATTGATGGCGATACCTCAACCAATGATGCCTGCATGCTGATTGCAACGGGTAAAGCATCGGGCACCCATATTGAAAATACGCAAGATAGCCGCTATGAACCCTTGCTTGCTGCATTACAGCGCGTATTTAACCGTTTAGCGCAGTTAATTGTGCGTGACGGGGAAGGCGCAACCAAGTTTATTACAGTGCGTGTAGAAGAAGGCGGTAATACGCAAGAATGCTGTGATATTGCTTATAGTGTGGCACATTCCCCATTGATTAAAACCGCCTTTTTTGCCTCTGACCCGAATTGGGGGCGCATTTTGGCGGCTGTGGGTAAGGCAGGTGTGCCTGAGCTGGATGTGTCTAAAATTCAGGTCTGGCTAGATGATGTACAAATTTGCCGTGATGGCGGTGCTGCGCCAGACTATACTGAAGATCAAGGCGCGCGTGTCATGCAGCAAGAAGAAATTACCATTCGAATTGCTTTAGGTCGTGGTGAGGCAGTAGATACAGTGTGGACCTGTGATTTATCTTATGATTATGTAAAAATTAATGCAGACTATCGTTCTTAAGTCTTCACGATATAACGGTCTCTGATGAGGCCGTTTTTTATTGAAGCAAAGAAATATTATAAAATTATCAGATGCAAAAGAATGCGTGTTTAATACCAAAACTGTATAAATAAAAAAAATAAATCTGCTTCAATAGGCTATTCATCAATAAAAGCAGGAGAAACCATTCCATGGCCGAGCAAAGACAGTTTCCTGATACCGTGCCGAATGTAGTGTTTAAAACCCGTATACGTGATGAGCGGATTGAAGGCGATAATCCATTTCGCTGGGAAGACAAAACCACTGATGATATTTTTGCAGGGCGTAAAGTGATTATTGTTGCCTTACCTGGTGCATTTACACCTACTTGCTCTAGCACCCACCTGCCAGGTTATGAAGAGAAATATAATGAATTTAAACAATATGGCATTGATGATATTTATTGCTTATCAGTAAATGATGCCTTTGTGATGTACCAGTGGAGTCAAAAATTAGAGGTTGAACAAGTTAAAATGCTACCAGACGGTAATGCTGATTTTACCCGTGGCATGAATATGCTGGTTGAGAAAAATAATCTTGGCTTTGGGGATCGCTCATGGCGCTATTCCATGTTAGTAGACGATAAAAAAATCGTTAAAATTTTTGCCGAACCTCATTTGTCGGACAACTGTCCAAGTGATCCTTTTGAAGTGTCGGATGCGCAAACCATGCTGGATTATCTTAAAAATAATTCTTAGTGAGTTAAATATAATTGATTAAGCCAACCTGATGATATGGATAAGTTTATAAAACACCATTCATGGCAAGAGGGTAGGCTTTTGCCATGTTAAAAAGCCAGTTCAGATTTAATTTTCAAGCAGATATTCTAGATTTAGAAGATATTGGCATTGAAATTGAGCAAAAATGCCCTATAGAGGCAGTAACAGTCACTTTATACTATACTAGGCCCCCTCAGATTTAACCCATGCTTCTAGCAGTGCGTTTAAATCTTAAGCTCGTCTGACATATACAAGAGATTTTCAAACCCATGACACAAACCATCCTGATTGAAAATGATGCTAAAGCCGTTGTACAAGCGCATCTAGATCGTTTGGGGCAAGTACCAGAACTTCGACTCACCAATGTTGAAAAACAGCATTTATATGACGAAATTGCCAAAGAGCTAACACAGCGTAATGCAGTTTTGGTGGCACATTATTACTGTGATCCTGAAATTCAGGCATTAGCAGAAGCAACAGGTGGCTGTGTGTCAGACTCTTTAGAGATGGCGCGTTTTGGTCGTGATCATCCTGCTACTACACTGATGGTGGCGGGAGTCAAGTTTATGGGTGAAACTGCCAAAATTTTGTCGCCAGAAAAAACCATACTCATGCCCACGCTAGAGGCCACATGCTCACTCGACTTGGGGTGCCCCATTGATGAGTTTAGTGCCTTTTGTGACCAGCATCCTGACCGTACCGTAGTAGTCTATGCCAATACCTCGGCAGCCGTAAAAGCACGTGCAGACTGGGTAGTGACTTCAAGTTGTGCAGTAGAGATTATTGAACACCTTGACAGCTTGGGCGAAAAAATTATCTGGGCGCCTGATCAGCATTTGGGGCGTTATATTCAAAAGAAAACTGGCGCTGATATGCTGCTATGGGATGGCGCCTGTATTGTGCATGAAGAGTTTCGGGCACGTGGCATTGCGCAAATGAAGGCACTATACCCCGATGCTGCTGTTCTGGTGCATCCTGAATCACCAGAGTCGGTGGTGGCCATTGCTGATGCTGTGGGCAGCACCAGCCAGCTCATTAAAGCAGCACAAACCCTACCGCAAAAGCACATGATTGTGGCTACCGACCGTGGTATTTTTTATAAAATGCAGCAGGCCGCACCCGATAAAATACTGATTGAAGCACCAACCGCAGGTGAGGGAGCAACTTGCCGTTCCTGTGCGCATTGTCCGTGGATGGCCATGAATGGTCTGGATAATATTTTGCATGGATTAAAAACTGGTAATGAAGAAATTTTTGTTGATCCAGCCCTTGCCCAGCGTGCAAAACTGCCACTTGACCGTATGCTAAACTTTAGTGCCAGCTTAAATCGCTGAAAAAACCTGCGATATCAGAGATATTGCTGATTTAATAAACGGTTGGTATTTTAAATCGGTTTTTTTTAAGTTCAGGTGTTGACGAGAGCCGTACTCAAGCCTAAAATGCACACCGTAACGCAGACACTGTGTTACGGAAAACCCCAGAAATCGGAGTATGGCGCAGCCTGGTAGCGCACCTGCTTTGGGAGCAGGGGGTCCAAGGTTCGAATCCTTGTACTCCGACCATTTCATGGGTGATTTTATAGTGTCAACTGCGTAATAGTCTATATGGTGTATTAGTCATCAATGATTATGCGCCTGTAGCTCAGTTGGATAGAGCACCCGCCTTCTAAGCGGGTGGTCACAGGTTCGAATCCTGTCAGGCGCGCCACTTAAAGCCGCCAATCATCAAAATAATGTATATCATGCATTGTCTATGGTGGCTATAGCTCAGTTGGTAGAGCCCCGGGTTGTGATCTCGGTTGTCGTGGGTTCGAGTCCCATTAGCCACCCCATTTATCTTTCTAAAGCTATTCAATGCTTTGCAATTATACATAAGAATCAATAAATTATAACTATTCTGTACTGTCTGATCGTGTCCTATCTGTACCATTACTTTTTGTCTTATGTGATGTAATATTAAGATATACATCAAGCTGGTTTTATATAATCAGGTATGACATCTAATACCGAAGTTTGTTAAATCTCTTACTGATGCTGAGATTGGCAATGGTGCGGTGATTAAACAAAGGGCACTGGATTTGGCGGGATTGATGGTAGGTTGAGTATTAACCAGAACTACTGCTCTGGTTAATTGAGCATTTCATACAGAATTTTATTTTTTGGTTGTAATAAAGATCAATAGTGACAGTTAGCTTAACACTGTTGAATAAGATGGTTAGAACAATACTTTAATTATTAATATTTTTATTTATCAAATTGGTGCTGAGGCATTTGATTAAATATTCTCCTTAAAAGCCGAGGCTTGGCGAATTTGCAGGCAACGATTGGCATGGCTTTCCCCCCAGTCATGCATGGCATGTAGCACAGGCAATAACGTCCGCCCTTGTTCGGTCAGGGAGTATTCAACTTTGGGCGGCACTTCCTGATAGTCAAACCGCTTGATCACGCCATCCCGCACCAGTTCTTTTAATTGCAAGGTCAACATACGCTGGGTAATCTCAGGCAAATCACGGCGTAACTCATTAAAGCGTTTGGCCGAGTGTTGCAGATGGTAAATGATCAATACCTTCCATTTACCACCAATAATATCTAGTGTATCGCTGACAGGACAATGGCTACTGCCGATAGGTAAATCGTAATTGCTCATCAGGTTTTCCTTTAATGATTTTCATTAAATTGGCAGTATAAAAAATGTGCGTACTTACTTTTTTATACTGTAGGAATTATAATGATTCTATCCACAAAATGCCAAGTTCAATTTGGCTCAGGAGAAGAAAATGAATAATTATCCTCAACAGCATTATCGTCAAATCCACAATGTTTATCCTGCGCCCCGTCCGCACTGGGTCGGTAATGGTTTTTTAGTCAATCCCATGTTTAACCATATGATTGGCGACAAACGCACCGACCCGTTTTTGCTGCTTGATTATGCAGCACCGCATACCTATCAGCCTAATCACAGCGAACCACGTGGGGTAGGGCAACATCCTCATAAAGGTTTTGAAACGGTCACCATTGCCTATCAGGGCGAAGTAGCGCACCGTGACTCATCTGGCGGTGGTGGTGTGATTAAAACTGGTGATGTGCAATGGATGACCGCAGGTAATGGGGTGCTGCATGAAGAATTTCATTCCCCTGAATTTAGTCAGACAGGTGGTGATTTTGAAATGGTACAGCTGTGGGTCAATCTACCTGCCAAAGATAAAGGAGTTACTGCCCGCTACCAACATCTGGTGAATGAGCATATTCCTGTGGTGAGCTTGCATGCTGACAGTGGTGGAATAGGAGGTACGGCTCGCCTGATTGCTGGTGAGTTCACTGGGCAGACCGAAACCATTCAGGGTTTGGGCAAAACCTTTACGCCAATTAACCTGTGGGATATTGATATCATTGCTGGTCATTCAGTCACGGTAGATATTCCAAAAACACATAACTTGCTGCTTTTGATAATGCGAGGGGACGTGGTAATCAATAGCGATCACAGCCAGAAAGTCGGTGAGAAGCAACTAATCACCTTCGCTCAAGAGTCGGGTGAAGCAGGAATAGATCTGCTGCGTTTGCTGGCAGTTGATCATGATGCCAAAGTGTTGTTGATGAGTGGCGAGCCAATCAATGAGCCGATTGTAGGTCATGGTCCGTTTGTGATGAATAGTGATGCCGAAATCCGTCAGGCCATCATGGATTTTAATACTGGAAAATTTGGCTCAATGCAGGCCTAACCCTGTAGATGCTTAAAGGGTTAAACAGATCACGCAATAAGGAAGCTGGGCTTAGGCTCAGCTTTTTTATCCAGTAATCATAACCAGTAAATCAGGAGTGAATGTTGATGAATCCTAATAACCCTGTTCTGCATTTACCGCGCCATGCGGACAGTTTGCTTAATGCAGAGTGGCTATTTTTGCATGACCAATTGCCGCCAGATGACTGGTTTAACCCAGATTTTGCCTATAAAACGTCCACATGGCTGACCATGCATTCCCGTATTCAGCAGCGTCAAGGCGGGTTGCAACAAACCAGTCATGCCTATCAGGAAAATAAGATAAATTGGACTGATTATAAATCACAAATCCTGCGTCAGCTCTCCAGTCATATTGACCACTTACACGGTCATCACAGTATTGAGGACGGGCACTATTTTCCACGTTTTGTAAAAAGCTATCCAAAGCTGGCCACAGGGTTTGCCATTCTGGATCATGACCATGAGGTGTTAAATGCCGCGTTGCACGATTTGCAACAAAGCGGTAGAGCATTATATCGCTCAGCGCTGGAAGACCGTCAGCTTGCCGATACTTTGCATCAGCAACTGGGTCAGGTTGGCATATTGCTGTCGCGTCATTTAAGTGATGAAGAGGACTTAGTGATTCCAATCCTGGGTTTAAGTTAAGTTTTACAAGTTTGTTTTTAAATGTATTTAAGCCTGTTAAATAAATTCACTCATGTTTTACTGTGATGGCTTTGACAGGCTTGTGTATTATCAAGTGTAGCTCGATATTAAAACTGGAGAGTTCCATGAATTATGATGTGATTAACAATGAAGACAGCAAACGCTTTGAAATTCATATTGATGGTCAGGTTGCTTTTGAAGATTATGATTATTTCACTACGCATCAGGGCGAAAAAGGCATTGCCTATCTACATACCAAAGTACCGCCTGAGTTGGGAGGCCGTGGTCTTGCTACCTATTTAGTCAAATATATTCTGGACTATGCCCAACAGCAGGGTTTGAAAGTCAAACCCGTGTGTTCATTTGTTAAAGCGTATATCGACAAACACCCCGAATACCAGGCCAACTCGTTGTATCATCAGCCTAATACTGCCCAATAAATTATTAAAAGGGATAAAACATGAGCGTCGATAAACTTATTGCCAAGGAAAAAGATGTCGGTGGTATTCCTGTAGCCCGTATGCTACCCAATAAAGGCAAGCGTACTATTGGTGCATGGTGTTTTCTGGACCATGCCGGCCCAGCTATTTTTCAAGGCGATAGCAAAGGCTTACAAGTCGGCTTGCATCCTCATACCAACCTGCAAACATTCACTTGGATGCTTGAGGGTGAAGTATTGCATAAAGATAGCCTGGGTAATGAGCAAACCATCCAGCCTGGACAAGTTAATCTGATGACCGCAGGTACAGCAGCAGATCAGGGAATTAGCCATACTGAGCAAACAGTAGAGGGCTGTGATCGCCTGCACGCTGTGCAATTGTGGATCGCATTACCCATGGACAGGGCGATTGAGCCAAGTTTTTATAACTACCCTGACTTGCCTGTGTGGTCTGACAATGATGTTACTTATACTATTACGACTGGAGCGTATGCAGGCAGGCAAGCCGATACCATGCAATATTCCAGATTACTAGGTCTTGATATACAGATTAGCACTGCTCAAACGCTTCAGCTTGAACAGCAGGCGGGCTTTGAATATGGGATTTTGGTGATTCAGGGCCGTGTACAGTTTAATGGTGAAGACTATCACGGCAATGAACTCATCAGCCTAACTCACTGTGAGCGGGACAATACCGCTGATACGATTACACTGTTTGCTGAGGCTGGCACGCATTTTATGCTACTTGGCGGTGAACCTTTACCTCACCCAACCGTCATGTGGTGGAACTTTGTTGATAAGGATATTGCAGGTTTGCAGCAATCAGTCAAAGACTGGAACGAAGGACATAGTCGTTTTGGTGATATTGATCTGGACGGTACATCGCTTAAACGTTTGGTTGCGCCTGTTTTGTGATTTGATTGCTAATTTAAATTAGCTGAGTAGGCAGAGGAGCTAATTCAGCCAGTCTAAAATAAAGCTTACCAATTTATTTAATACTACTTTTTAATCAATTATTTGGATGCTTGCTGCGTTTATGCAAAACCGCCTAAACGCGATACCACATCTTCATTGCGCACCGACTGACGCAGGGCATCGGCTGCACGTTTAATCAATTCATCACCTGCTTGATGGCCATAAGTATCATTAACCTGTTTGAGGCCATCCAGATCAATCACATAAATGGCGGAAGAATGACCATAACGACGGCTGCGATCTTCTTCTGCTTGCAATAAGTGCTCCCAACCCCGACGATTATATAATTGGGTGAGTTCATCGGTGAGGGTTTCTACCTCTAGACGTTCTAAGCGCCGAGCTTGCTCATCATGCTTTAATTCAACTTGCAGAATATGACTCAGTAAGCCACCAAGCAGGTTAAATAGTGCTTCTTCTTGCTTGATGGCGTCAGATTAGGGTGCGGGATCAAGAGCACAGAGGGTACCAAACAAATCACCATTTTCTTTGACAATGGGTTGACCAATATATGCTTTGATTGGTACTTGCTGGGCAACCCGTGCTGAGGCATAGATCTCCACTTCATCTGTTTTTGGTGCAATGCGTGGGCCTTTTCCTGCAACCATGAGCGAGCAGAATGAATCTGCCCAGTGCATGACTTGACCTGGTTTAAGACCATAGCCATGATCTTCTGATTGTAATAAAATGAGGTTGTTGTTTTCTACTCGGGTGATCGCCCATAAATTAAAGCCAAAACGCTGATGTAAGAATTTTAAGACGGCTTGACCTGCTTCTTCAAAATTGGCAAAGGTTTGTACATTCATCGTTAATATCCTTTCCATTTATAAAAGCGCATAAGCTTAGACTAAAAAAGAAACAGAGCTTTAACCATACCAGTTCGTTTATATTTTAGTATTGAAGTGCATCAATGGCTTTATTCCAAAAATAATAGATTTATCCATAGATACGAGCAGTTAATTTGCAGATTATTATTGAGTAATGCTGACTCAGTCGTATTATTTAGCCCGCAATGGGAACGAATCAAAACCAGAAAAACTGCTGATGCACCGAGAAATGGTTTATTTCATGCGTTGTTTTTATAGTGCAAATAGCGGCTGACCACACAGTGCCATGGTGACTTGTAATAATAAATCTTTAGGGTTTTCTTCAGAGAAGCCTTTAATGGCTTCATCGGTACGTTGTAGTAGCGCAGGCCATGTCAAAAGCTGCTGACCTTTAATTCGCTTTAAGGCCTGCTGATAATGCGTGATCTTATTTTGCCAAATACCCAGTTTCTGGTATTGGCGCGGCTGTTCAAATAACTGCATTAACAAACGCATTTCACGCGCTAATGCCCATAAAATCAGACTATCTGCTTCGCCAGATTCAATTAAAAAACTTAAAATCTTAACTGCTTGTAGGGTATTGGCCTGTAATGCCGCATCTGCCAAATCAAAACTGCTAAAACGCGATTGCTCCATCAGTGCGGCATATAAGTCTTCCGCTTGAATGAGCTGATCAGTAGTATGTAAGTCACTTAGGCGATAAAGACTTTGCTGGGCGGCAAACAGGTTATTTTCATTTTGGGTGAGTAGTAGTTGCCATGCATCCTGATGTAACTGTAAACCCAGTTGGCTAGCTTCATCTTTTAATATACTTAGGCGGTCCTGAGCGTTTTGCAGGGTTAAATTAACCACCACGCTATTGGCTTCAATGTTTTGGTAAAACTTGGTTTTTTGCGCTGCGCTGTCTTGTCGTGGCATGACCATAACAAGTAGGTTGTCTGCGGGTGATTGTATAAATTGCTGAAGCTGTTTGATCCCTGCGGCATCGGGCTTAATGTTGCCATGTACTTCAATGGCAAGCCGCTCTGAAAACAACGATAAACTATTGAGCGCATTAAAGACATCGCGCCAATCACTGATGGTATTGATGTCAAAACGCTGACGCTCAATGTGATGTGCTTGCCAGTGTTTGCGTAGGGCATTGAGCAGGTTTTGTTCAAGCAGGGTTTCATTGCCGTGAATGAGCCAGGCACCAGTTGCCTGTTCAACCCGCTTTAACGCTCCACGATAATCTAAGCGCATATTAAACCAGGCACAAGCAATTAATGGTTATTGGCATATTGCATACGGCCAGCATGCAATTGTCTGGCAATTTGCATGGCAGCATCCAGATTCATTTCTTCAATTAGATGGGCTTCTTCCTGATTTTCAGTGTTTACGGTAGCAATATCATATTGATAACTGCGGCGCGAATAAACGCTGTAATCAACCGTTAGTGGTTCGCCTAAGCTGTTTTCAATGTGGTAGGTGATGGCCAGACTTAACTGCACCTCTGTCAGACGACCGCTTAGTAACTGGCGGGTCTGTTTATAATCAGTAATTTTAATGGTTGGCGCATTTTTATCCTGATTTACGCTGGCCCCTAGACTTTGTAAATAAACCGATAATGGCTCATATAAAGCCTTGGCTTGTGGTGGCAAATCCAACTGAATGGCTTTGTAAGCAACGGGTATGGCAGGGGTTTGGGTACCGCGTAAGTGAAAACCACAACCGCTCAATCCACTTAAGCTCAAGCATAATAGGGGCATGCCTATCATCAAACCTATTTTTTTCATGCTTTATCCTGCTCAATTAATAAATAAAATATTCTGGATGCCGATTACTGCGCATCCAGAATTGTTAAGTGTTGCGTTATTAACTCAAAAGTTTCAACGACAATGCGTTAAACCACAAGATTAACCAATTTATGTTTTACCACAATTTCTTTTTTGGTTGGCCCTGTTAAGTGCTGCTGAACTTCGGGCATGGCTTTGGCCAATGCTTTTAGCTCGTCATCACCAATATCCAAGCCAACCTCTAGCTTGCCACGTAATTTGCCATTGACCTGTACCACAATGGTTTGGGTATTGCGGGTTAGGGCAGCAGGGTCAACTTCAGGAAATAAGGCATGAACCAAATCAATATTAAATGTTGCCAGCAAGGCTTCACTGAGGTGAGGGGCAAATGGTGCTAGCAATAATAATAGGTTAGTAATGGCTTCACGCGCAACTGCATGGTCATGATCAGTTTTGGCTTCAAATTTACTGATACTGTTGAGCAGTTCCATGAGTGCAGCAATAGCGGTATTAAATGCCTGACGACGCTCAATATCATCACCCACTTTTTGAATGGTTTCATGTAGCTTACGACGCAATTCCTGGGCATCTTTGCTTAAGCTACCAGAATCAATCATCGGTAGTGTCGCAGGGGCAACTTCAAGGTGCTGCTGTGCTTGGCGCCAGACACGTTTTAAGAAGCGATGTGAGCCTTCTACGCCAGCATCTGACCATTCAAGTGACTGATCAGGCGGTGCAGCAAACATCATGAATACACGTGCGGTATCTGCGCCAAATTTATCAATAATCGCCTGTGGATCAACGCCATTATTTTTGGACTTGGACATTTTTTCCATGCCGCCAATACTAACGGCTTGGCCATCAGCGTTCAGGTGCGCACTTAAGATACGACCTTTTTCATCTTTATCCAGCACAACATCAGCAGGGTTAAACCAAGTCTTTTTACCATTGTCGCTTTCACGATAAAACGTATCTGCTAAAACCATGCCTTGGGTCAATAGGCGAGTAAATGGTTCATTGCCTTGCACAACCCCTTCATCACGCATCAGTTTATGGAAGAAGCGCGCGTATAGCAGATGCAAAATCGCATGCTCCACGCCACCAATATACTGATTTACAGGTAGCCAGCTAGCAGCAGCTTCAGGTTTTACTAGCCCTTGATTATAATCAGGCGAGGCGTAGCGTGCGTAATACCAGCTGGATTCTACAAAAGTGTCTAGCGTGTCGGTTTCACGTTTGGCTTCGCTACCACAACTTGGGCAAGTGGTTTGATAAAACTCAGGCATTTTGGCGAGGGGATTACCAGAACCATCAGGCACCACATCCGTGGGCAGCACAACAGGCAGTTGATCTTCTGGAACTGGCACCTGACCACAAGTGTCGCAGTTAATCATTGGAATTGGACAACCCCAATAACGCTGACGGGAAACGCCCCAGTCACGTAGACGGAATTGTACTTTAGATTGCGCCAGGTTTTCTGGTTCAAGCTTGGCCAGCAAGGCATCAAAAGCAGCTTGATAATCTAAACCATCAAATTCACCTGAATGAATGAGCTTACCTTGTTTACTGCCATACCATTCTTGCCAGGTTTTGCTGTCAAAGCTATTGGCACCATCAGCATCGCCATTCACTGCAATGACTTGCTTAATAGGCAGGTTATATTGATTGGCAAACTCAAAATCACGTTCATCATGTGCAGGCACCGCCATCACCGCGCCTGAGCCGTAGCTCATGAGCACATAATTAGCCACCCACACTGGCACTTGCTCAGCCGTAATGGGGTGCTTAACAAACAGGCCTGTTGCCATGCCTTTTTTCTCGGCAGTGGCAACATCTGCTTCTGCTACTGAACCTTTGCGGCATTCTTCAATAAATGCTTGTAGCGCAGGATTATTCTCACTTGCTTTAATCGCCAATGGATGCTCAGCAGCAACGGCCACATAGGTGACGCCCATTAAAGTATCTGGACGTGTGGTAAACACCGTTAAGCCATCAGCATAAATGGCAGGATTAGCAGAGGGAAAGGTGATATCCATTCCTGTTGAGCGACCAATCCAGTTGCGCTGCATGGTGAGTACTTGCTGTGGCCAGCCACCTGACTCATCGTTGGGCTGCAACTGATCAAGATCATCCAGCAATTCTTGCGCATAATCGGTAATGCGGAAGTAATACATGGGAATGTCACGTTTTTCGACCAGCGCACCAGAGCGCCAGCCGCGACCATCAATAACCTGTTCGTTAGCCAAAACAGTTTGATCAACAGGATCCCAGTTGACCGTAGATAGCTTGCGGTAAATTAAGCCTTTTTTATACAACTGCACAAACAGCCACTGCTCCCAGCGATAATACTCTGGTGTGCAGGTGGCAATTTCACGGTTCCAGTCAATAGACAACCCTAAGCGTTTTAGCTGATCACGCATATAGGCAATATTTTCAAAGGTCCATTTGGCAGGTGCAATTTGATGCGCAATCGCGGCATTTTCCGCAGGCAGGCCAAACGCATCCCAACCCATTGGCTGTAATACAGTTTCGCCTTTTAAGCGATAATAGCGGCTAATGACATCACCAATGGTGTAATTGCGCACATGACCCATGTGTAGCTTACCGCTAGGATACGGAAACATGGATAATATATAGCGTCGTGGGGTAGCTACTTCATCTGCTACAGCAAAGCTTTGGCGCGCTTCCCAGCTAGCTTGGATGGTAGGTTCAATTTGAGCAAATTGATAATCAGTATTTTGGGTGTTGGATGTTGTCATAACCACAGAGCAGGCAATCATAAAAACTTGAGCGCAAGCATAGCCTAAAATTGCCCTGGGTGTACATTTTCCTTAAAAACAAGCTTATTTTTGCCTGTATTTTTAACCCAGTATCTGCTGGTGATTAACGCTACCCACAACCTTGGGCGATATTTTGCGTATAGGTTTGAATTTGAGCGGATTTTTGTGCTTCGGTCAAATATGAACGCTCGCCACCACTATCGTTTTGATATAAGCGTCGACCAGATTGTAATAAATCCAGATTGCTTTTTAGGTCTTTACAGGCTTCTGCGCTTAGCTTTTGTACGGCTGGGGCAGCAGGCTTGGTGGGTTTTGCTGTGGGCGCAGCGGGTTTGGCATTATCTGTTGCTGCTGGTACTGCTGCGGTGGTTGGTGCAGCGGGTCGCTCCTTAATTGACAGGGCTTTAGAATAGCGCGCAGGCGGTGGCGTTTGGCTATAATGTGTGGCTCCTTTTTCATCTTGCCATTTATAAAATTGCTGCGCCTGAGCCAGGTTAAATGAGGCTGTTGCTAATCCCAGCAAGAGTCCTAATTTTATAATACGGTGATAACCAGACATTTTTTATGTTTTCCTAATGAATAAAGCGGCTTAACTTCAGTAGCAAATTTAACGCTCGCTAAAGGCTGGGCGTACCTGATCCTGACTTGGTGTAATCAGTCGGTTGTCAGGTGGTGGGGTTATAGATTGAAAGGCAGGGCTAGGGGCTGAACGTGGTGTTGGTTGGCTGTTTGAAGTGCTATTGTTCGCATTGTTGTTGATGGTTGGGCGCGATAGATTTTGTGGCAGGTCGGGGATGGAACCTGCATTGGCCGTTTGCGCAAGCTGATTTGAATTTAAACCAGTGGCATTATTTGAGTTGCTGCTTTCTGTGGTATTGCCATTAGCATTTGAATTATTGGTAGAGTATTGCGATACAGGCGTTTCATCCACTTGTACAGTTTTTGCTTTTTTGGCCAGGTTGCCAGGCGGTGGCGTTTGGGTGTAATGCGTAGAACCAGCTTTGTCTACCCATTTATAAAATGTTTGAGCAGAGGCACTATTAATGAGAAGGGCTGAACCTAAACAGGCCAATAAAATAGGCAATGTAGTGGCATGATTAATATTTTTTTGCGCCTTATGATTGATTTTTTGCATACGATGAACTCCCTACCTACACCGTTATCATGTACAGCAACGTATCTAAAACTAGCATTTTACGCAAGTAGATTTCATGTGTTTTAAGGTTACCTGTAAAGTGAGTGAAATCATATTAAGAAATATAGCCAATATTCGGCCAAATTAAGCAATAAAAAGCAGGTTTTCCTTGACATCAATGAACTAACATAAAACAATAGCTCTTTCTTAAAATCAAACGTTTTGTACCGATCACCCTTCGGTTGCAAACGTTTTGCTTTGGTAGACCTCAGACCCTAATCGGGTATGCTTGGCTTATAGCAGATACTTTAACATCCCACAAAGTATCTGATGCGGTGCAGCAGTTACAACTTATGCTGCAAAATAGAATTTCCCCGCCATCTTTCTATCAAAGCACTTGTCATGTTTTATCGTGCCTTAATACGTTAAGCTGCACAACATTTATATCGAATTAACGGTTGATGAATTCCATCAATCAGCATACAGGGTGGGTCATTTGGAACTTTTATCTGGTGGAGAAATGCTCATTCGCGCAATTGCGGATGAGGGTGTTGATTACGTTTTTGGTTATCCAGGCGGGGCAGTACTGCATATTTATGATGCGCTATTTAAGCAGGATAAAGTGCAGCATATTCTTGTGCGCCACGAACAAGCCGCAGGGCACATGGCGGATGCTTATTCGCGCTCTACAGGCAAAACAGGCGTGGTGTTGGTCACCAGTGGCCCAGGCGCAACCAATACCGTAACGCCAATTGCGACTGCCTACATGGATTCTATTCCAATGGTTGTCATTTCTGGTCAGGTGGCAACGCATTTGATTGGTGAAGATGCCTTTCAGGAAACGGATATGATTGGTGTGTCACGTCCTATCGTGAAGCACAGCTTTCAGGTACGTCATGCCAGCGAAATCCCAGCCATTATCAAAAAAGCATTTTATATTGCCTCTAGTGGTCGACCTGGCCCCGTGGTGGTTGATATTCCTAAGGATGCAACCAATCCTGCTGAAAAATTTGCTTATGAGTATCCTGAGAAAGTAAAACTTCGCTCCTATCAGCCGCCAGGCCGTGGACATTCTGGCCAAATTCGCAAAGCCATTGATGAGCTGGTACTGGCCAAACGCCCAGTGATTTATACTGGCGGTGGTGTTATTCAAGGCAATGCAGCAGGCTTATTAACCGAACTTGCACATCGTCTGGGCTTTCCTGTGACCAATACTTTAATGGGTTTGGGCGGTTTCCCAGGTTCAGATGAGCAGTTTATTGGTATGCTTGGCATGCACGGTACTTATGAAGCCAATATGGCCATGCACCATGCTGACTTAATTTTGTGTGTGGGCGCGCGTTTTGATGACCGTGTGACCAACAATCCCACCAAATTCTGCCCAGATGCCAAAGTCATTCATATTGACATTGATCCAGCCACTATTTCCAAGACCATTACTGCACATATTCCTATTGTGGGTGCGGTTGAGCCTGTGTTGGCAGAAATGCTGGTACAGCTTAAGCAAATGGGCATTGAAAAGCCAAATAGTGAAGCCATGGCACAATGGTGGACGCAAATTAATGAATGGCGTAAGCGTCATGGGCTGCGTTATGAAGCCGCATTAAATGGCGAAATGAAGCCTCAGCAAGTAGTTGAAGCGCTTTATAAAGTCACTGACGGTAAAGCAATTATTACTTCCGACGTAGGCCAGCATCAAATGTTTGGCGCGCTGTACTATAAGTACGATGAGCCGCGCCAATGGATTAATTCGGGTGGTCTTGGCACCATGGGTGTTGGCTTGCCATATGCAATGGCATGTAAGTTAGCCTTTCCTGAAAAGCAGGTTGTTTGTATTACTGGTGAAGCATCGATTCAGATGTGTATTCAGGAATTATCAACCTGCACGCAATATGGCATTTCTGTCAAAATTTTATGCTTAAATAACCGCTCTTTAGGCATGGTTAAGCAGTGGCAGGACATGAACTACGAAGGTCGCCATTCTAGCTCTTACATGGAATCACTGCCTGATTTCACCAAGCTGATGGAGTCTTATGGTCATGTGGGGATTCAAATTGATCATGCCGATGACTTAGAGAGTAAGTTGGCTGAGGCAATGGCGATCAACGACAAGTCTGTATTTATTAACGTGATGGTTGATCCTAAAGAGCATGTTTATCCAATGCAAATTGCTGGTCAGACTATGCGTGATATGTGGTTAGCAAAAGGAGAGCGGACATGAACCGCCACATTATTTCCGTATTGGTTGAAAACGAAGCAGGGGCTTTGTCACGCTTAGTAGGCTTATTTAGTCAACGTGGCTACAACATCGAAACCCTAAACGTGGCACCCACTGAAGACGGAACGCTATCACGTCTGACGCTAACCACTTATGGTAATGAGCACAAAATTGAGCAAATCACCAAGCAGCTCAATAAATTAATTGAAGTGGTAAAAGTGGTTGATTTATCAGAAGGCCCGCACATTGAGCGTGAGCTGATGCTGATTAAATTAAAAGCACTCGGTGCGGCACGTGCAGAAATTAAGCGAACTGCTGATATTTTCCGTGCGCAGGTGGTGGATGTAACGCCTGCCACGTACACCATTCAAATAGCGGGCACCACTGATAAACTCGATGGGTTTATTGAAGCATTGTCCGAAAATACTATTTTAGAAGTAGTACGCTCTGGTGTGTCAGGTATTGCCCGTGGTGAAAAAGTTTTAACTGTTTAATTTTTAACCCTGTTTTTTTAATTTGTTTTTAAAGTTTTATTTGGAGATTTCACATGCAAGTTTTTTATGATAAAGACGCCGATCTGTCTATCATTCAGGGTAAAAAAGTTTCAATTATTGGTTATGGCTCACAAGGTCATGCGCACGCCTTAAACCTAAAAGATTCTGGCGTAGATGTAACAGTTGGTTTGCGTAAAAGCTCACCTTCCTGGAAAAAAGCTGAAAACTCTGGCTTAGCTGTGGCAGAAGTTGCTGATGCAGTAAAATCTGCTGATGTTGTGATGATTTTGACACCAGATGAATTTCAGTCTCAACTGTATAAAAATGAAATTGAGCCAAACATCAAGCAAGGTGCGACCTTGGCATTTGCACATGGTTTTGCCATTCATTATAACCAGGTTGTTCCACGTAGCGACTTAGACGTGATTATGGTTGCACCTAAAGCACCAGGTCATACGGTACGTTCTGAATACCAACGCGGTTCAGGTGTGCCTGACTTAATTGCTATTTATCAGGATGCTTCTGGTAATGCGCGTAACGTTGCTTTGTCTTACGCGTCTGGCGTGGGTGGCGGCCGTACTGGTATTATTGAAACCACGTTCCGCGAAGAAACCGAAACCGATTTGTTTGGTGAACAAGCAGTATTGTGTGGCGGCGCGGTTGAGCTGGTTAAAATGGGCTTTGAAACGCTGGTTGAAGCAGGTTACGCGCCAGAAATGGCTTACTTTGAATGTTTACATGAGCTAAAACTCATTGTTGACTTGATGTTCGAAGGCGGTATTGCCGACATGAACTACTCTATTTCCAATAATGCGGAATATGGCGAGTATGTGACTGGCCCAGAAGTGATCAACGAACAATCTCGTGAAGCGATGCGTAATGCTTTAAAACGCATTCAGTCTGGCGAATATGCCAAGATGTTTATTTCTGAAGGTAGCTTAAACTATCCGTCAATGACTGCGCGTCGTCGTTTAAACGCCAGTCATGGCATTGAAGTTACTGGTAATAAGCTGCGTGCAATGATGCCTTGGATTCAAGCGAACAAAATTATCGATAAAGAAAAGAATTAATTTTCTGTTGGGTTACGTGCTTTCGCTCAAAGTAAAGCAGTGCTTTACTTTGGCTCATGCCTTGGATCCAAGTCAATAAGATCATTGACAAATAAAAGAACTAAGAGCTAGTTTTTAGCTTTTAAGTTTAGTTGTACTTTGATAAAGAAAAAGCCCTTACTAGAAATGCTAAGGGCTTTTTTTTATGGGCTAAGTTTCAAGCCAGTGTTCTAATCCACTGCTTTAATATGATAGTTTTTACTTTTTACCAGAGCCGCTGCTTGTGGGTTTAAATGTAGGGTGACAGTATTGTTCGCTGCATCAATTTGTGCAGAATTAATCAGTTGTAAAGGCTGAGGAGCGTCCTGGTTATTTGCGCAAACATAATAGGTTTTAGTCAACTCAGTAATCGCCTCTAAATGAGTAGTAGTAGAAGCAATACTATCTTTAAAAATTTGCTTTAACTCAAACAGGTGATATTGCAATTGCTCATTGTTGCCGGCGTTTTCACCAATTTTTGCCAATACATTATTGATTAATAGTTGTGCTGAAAAATAAAGATTAGGCTTATCGATTGTATGTAGTGACATGTTTTTTCCATTCAAATTAAAACTATTGATATGGTTTTACTTTATTAAGCCAATCTTAAATTTGCCACTTTTTATTGTAAAATCAAGTAAGTTTTAGCAGCATATTTCTATAAATCAGACGGATCTTGAACACCAACATGGCCATAAACCTAATTTATTCACAAAATAATTTATTTTTAGCGGTACTTTTATCAACACCTATTAATTATAAAAGCGGTTCTATATTAAAAAGCCGCTTTTCTGTATTTAGGATTTTTTTGAGTAGGTGGAAATAAAGCTTTTAGCATATTGGGCTTCGGTAGAGTTGGGATAATCCTGGCTTAATTTTTTCATCATGCTCAATGCTTCTTGTGGGCGTTTGTCAATTTCCTGGCTAATGGTTGCCATGCGGTATAACGCTGTTGATGCTTTGGCGCTTTTTGGATATTTAGTCACAACCTCATTAAAGCTTTTTTTAGCTTTGTTAAAGTCAGCAGGATTACTGGCTAAATAAAACTCCCCTAACCAGTAATAGGCATTGGGGATATACACGCTGTCTGGAAAATTAACAATAAATTGCTGCATAGGCTGAATCGCTTTGGCTGCACCTCCTGCTTTATACGCATCATAAGCGCCAATATAAGCCTGTTTATCGGCACCGTCAGCCGGTTGGTTTACAAATTGATTACCTTTACTGGGTGTTGGATCAGTCTGGGTAGGGGAGCTAATAGGCTGATCATCTGAGCTATCGGGTGTGGTATCAGTAGAGTCATCTGTTGTTTCTTCTAAAGCGCTGTCATCAGTTTGCTCTTTTAATGCTTCTATACGCTGGTCTAAATCGGTGTAGCGGTTTTTAAGCTCGCTTTGGGTGCGATCCAGGCCATTTTGCTGGGCTTCGAGCTGGCCACGCAATTCACGAATTTCTTGCTGTAATTGCTGCACTTGCTGATACAGCTTCCATAACGTTGAGCCCTGGGTATCGGCTGTCTGGCTGCCATCATTAGGCATAGTGGCATTTGATGCGTTATTGGCCACCGTATTACCACTGAGCGACCCTTGCACAATCGGTACAGCAGCACTCGCCTGAGTTAAGCCTAGCATAAAGCAGGCACTCAATAACAATGCGCGGGATAATTGATGATAACTAATAAAACGTGCCATAAAAAAATCTCGTGAATAAAAACGGCTGCTGCAAAAATACACTAACCGAACAAATAAGTTAACGTATGGAGTGCCATGTTAAAGGGTTTTTTGTTGATTCTGCTTACTTATTACTGCCAAAGCTATACGGTGTGTCCATAACCTTCTAATAAATTGAAAAAAGACCCATCTGTGACCTGGGCATGGGTTAATGCAGTGGCGAGTTCAATTAATGGCTGGTTCATGGCTTCGTCAGTTAACTGAAAGGTACGATAGTGAATGGATAGGCTTTGTTTTGCCTGTAAATCCAGATGGGCTTGCACTGCATCAGCAGGATTCATATGCACACTGCGCATAATTTTTCTTGGCTCATAGGCACCAATGGGTAACAAGGCCAAGCGTGGGGCACCAAATTGTTGCTGTATTTGTTTAAAGTGAGGCGAGTAGCCTGTATCACCCGCAAAAAAACAATGTCCATTCGGTGTTAAAACAGACAATCCACCCCATAATGCTTTATTGCGGTCTTTTAAGCCACGTCCTGAAAAGTGTTGGGCAGGGGTGTAAGCAATTTCAATGTGTTCATCAACTGCAAATGGTATTTTTTGCCACCAGTCCATTTCAATGACTTGCATATATTCTGGAAAGTAGCAGCGATTGGCTAAGCCCGTATAAATCGGCATATGGTCACGTTGATGCAGCCACTCAAGGCTTGCCAGGTCTAAATGATCATAATGATTATGGCTTAATAATACCGCATCAATACGCGGTAAATCAGTTAAGGCAATCCCTGCTGCCCGAACGCGCTTGGGGCCAAAATTGCGTAAAGGACTGGCACGCTCTGCCCAGACAGGATCAGTTAAAAAGTTATAGCGGCCAATTTGAATTAATACCGTGGCATGGCCAACAAACCATACTTTCCAGTCATCTAGTGAAGCATCTGGCCTTGTCTGTGGCTTGTCGGTAGGATTAAAAAACGGCTCTACTAATGGCCAGCGCGCAGGTTTTCTAAATAACAGCCATTCATACATGGCCGTGCTACGATGGGTGTCATCCGAGCGGCTGGCCGGGTTAATATTAAAAAAACCGTCAGCATTACTATGATCAGTTAGTAGATAACTAAAGTTAGGCTTTAATAAAGCATGCTCAACACTAGAGCGGGTAAATAGCGTGTTGGGTAGCTTATTTGCTAGTCTGGACGAATGAATAAGGGCCATACAAGTCTCAAATTAAAAAGCGGTTTAAATAGCTCTCAATCCATGAGCCAATCAATTAATAGCATACAAGAGTTAAAATTTATAAGATGTTTAATAATTTAAAATGATTCCTTCATGTTTTAATAAAAATTGCTTGCGCTCCGTACCTATCTGGCTTTGACCAGCATAGCCGCCAAGCTGCCCCGACTGTTGAATAATGCGGTGACAAGGCAAAATAATAGCCAATGGATTGCGTTTTAAAGCTTGCCCTACGGCACGCACCGCCTTAGGTCGATTAATCTGATGAGCAAGCTGTAAATAGCTCAGTGTTTTACCAGCTGGAATATCTGCTAGTGCCAGCCATACCTGCTGTTGAAAGAGCGTACCTTGATCCAGACATCGAGGGAGTTGATTGATTATATTCAACTCACCTGCAAAATAACGCTGGAATAGGGTCTGCCATGGCTTAGGTAAGCTGATGAGGTTTAAAGATAAGTCACATGCGGTATCTGAAATATATTGAAGCTGAAAAATGGTTTGCTGGTTATGGCGAATCCATAACTCGCCTAATGGCGATGCAATCACACTGGCAAAATGTTGAGATTTAATCGGTGCTGGAGCGTGCGTTGCATTTTGAGCAGACATATGATGCGTGCTTTGTATCTCTATAGTTAGGCTAAATATACGAGTTTTTATTTACAAATACCACGTTACACATTTTAAAAAAAATTACTTGGCTTACATGAAGTCACCCAAGGCTCTTTCTTTTCAATAAAACATATATTCATTGAGACAGTGTAGCCGAAAATTTTAAGCTAGTTTAAATAGACCGACTATACGGTGATAACTGATTTTAAAGGAAGGTGTGAGATGAATAACCAGTCAAATACTCCAGGCAGCAATCAGCAAAATCGTGACCAGATGGAAAACCAGCAAGGTAATCAGCAAAACAATCAACACAGTAATCAGCAAAATCAGCAGAGCAACCAACAGAATCAACAAGGCAACCAGTCTGATAAAATGGGCCAGCAAGGCAACCAGCAAAATCAGCAGTCCGATCAGATGAACCAGCAAAATCAAAATGCTAACCAAAATCAGCGCGATCAATCTGGGCAAATGAATCAGCAAGGCCAAAACCAGCCTTTAAATCAAACCCACCAGTCTAATCAAACGCAACCTAACCAACCACAAAGCACCACCCAGACTAATCCAAGCCGTCAGTCTGATGGCTAACATAGGCAATCAGTCTGGGCAGCGGATTTCAGGCCCAGCCTATCAGCAATAAAAGCCACGTTAGTTATTAGCATGGCTTTTATTTTATGATGAATTGAACGATATGGGCATATTTTGCACAAGCTAACCCTTGCATTCAATGTGAGAATCACTATACTTGCCCATGCAATGGTGATCCCATTGGTGTCTTCGCAATGACTGCTTGTGAACCCCGCCAGGACCGGAAGGTAGCAACGGTAGCAGGCTAGTGATGTGCCGAAGGTGAGCTGATGGGATTGCCACCCAATTTTGATAAATAATTAAAAAAATCTATTATTTCCAATACGCTTATTTTTATCTCTCATATAATTTATTTAATACATTTTTTTACTAAACTGATCCTGCATTTTTACCACTGCTCGCTATGCTAGGCGTGCTTTATCAATAAACATAATCAGGTAAATAATATGAATGTAAAAGCTCTTTTTATTCAAACCGCTTTAGTACTCTGCGGTACATTGACTATCATGATGCCCGCCAATGCAAAAGATACCCTAATTGAGGGGGCGTCAATCACGCAGACCGTAAGTTGTAATCATGATAACTTAACCATTAATGGGGCAAGTAATATTATTAAGGCTACTGGACACTGCAATCAAATAGAAATTAATGGGGCAGGGGTAAAGGTAGAGGCTGATAGTGTAAGCCGCATTAAAATTACTGGTGCCAGCTCGACAGTGTTGTATAAGCAAAGTCCAAATAAAAATGGTAAGGCTGCTGTTAGCATTGTGGGTGCAGGGTCATCTGCCAAAAAAATGTAGCAATATTTCCCATGTGCCTGTAGATGGTGACGCATTTGCAGGTAGCTTGATTAAACTATAGCGCATTATTCATCCACAGTATTTTGATGAATTGCCTTTAAGCAAACATCCAGGGCAAAACCACGATACTGCAAAAAACGAACCTGACGGGCTTTTTCTTTTTGCTCAGTAGGAAGCTGTTCACCAAACTTACCCATACGCAATTCAATGGCCTGTTGTAGCCAGTTTACTTCTTCAAGATCAGCCTCAGCCAGTTCTGCTTCGATATGATGTTTTTTTAAATCCTGTTGAATACGTGCAGGGCCGCGTCCTTTACGAATATTGGCGCGCACCACCATACCTGCCATGCGT
>JAEWKT010000007.1 GCA_023393635.1 Pseudomonadota bacterium | reverse complement strand
AAAATGTTGAGCAGCTTTACGTACTGACAGTTGATCTCTTGCCATAATTTCTATGACTTTGTCTTTAAAATCTTTTGAATATCCCATGTCTTATAGTGTATTAAATATTTGAGAACTTAGCTATATTTACCCTGGCTGTTACAGCACGGCCTGGAAGACCCATCCTATTTAAGCCCGCATGATTTTAGAATCACGCTGTATCACGATACTATTGAAGACTTGGTTTTATATCTGCAAACACTGGGCATACAAGTCAATCTGGCCAGTATTTTAGAATCGGTTGCTGAATATTATCAAATAGATGAACATCAGCTCTGGCAAGTTTTGGCCCAGCAGTTACAACTGGCCTTAAATGAGGTGCCTTTGGAGGAGCAGGCACGAGCCGAGTTACAGCATCTTCTATTTGAAAAAGAACAGTGGCCGTATAAGCAGTTGATTCGCCCCTTGCTGGAGCAGAAAAATCGGGTGGGGAGTATGCCCAGCAGTATAGGCAAAACCTGTAATATTTTAAAAAAAGTCCCGCACTTTTGACTACATTGAATAAAACAGGTCTCTAAAACGTGCGTTCCCATATCCCTGTCGTGAATGTTGAGCCAGAACTGCAATTGGAAGCTCTAGGATTGTCCCAAGCCAAACAGATTTTGGCTGAAAAACTTAATATTCAGATCAATCTACATGGGCAAAATGCATTGAGCTTTGCAGAGTTATTAGAGCCAAAGCAATGTGCAGCCGTGCTCAGCGAATTTCAGACGCGTATTCAGGCAGTCAATTTGACCTGTTCAGGATCAATGTTTATGAAATATTGGGCAGTTCCACTGTTATTTCCGTATTTATATGCGCTACTCACTGAGCAGCTGGATTTATCTTGGGAATTGTCTGCACTTTCAGTGAAAATGGCACCGACCTGGGATTGGGACCGACATTTAAATTTTAAACCGTCATTTTTAACTGCAACTGCTCTAAGCACTCAAGATTCTGATTATGAAATATTTATTTTAAGAATTTTGCATGATCTCAATCAGGTTTTTGAGGTGATCAGTCCAGTGGCAAAAGTACAACGATTTTTGCTGTGGGAAAATACCGCACTGCGTATTTTACAGTTCTATGACCTGATGCAGCGCAAAAATCCCACCGACACCCGCAAGATTCACAAGCAACGTCAATTTTTAGTCGATTTGGCGGCCGAACATTTTGGCTTAAAACACAATCCGTTTTTAATCTTGCAACACAGCCGCCAAGCCAGTTCTGAAACTTATCGGCGTAAAAAATGCTGTTTTTATTTTCAACTGCCTGAGGCTGAAAGTGAATATTGCGACAGCTGTCCTTTAGCAAAAAAGCATCAAGAAACAGAGCAAAGTTCATGTCAGACCCATTAAATCGTTTATTAAAATCCTATTCCACGATTGCCAGTTCAACCATTGGCCATGTTTTGGATATCGGTTATTTACCCGGAATTCATGCTGTAAATCCGGTTCAGCATGTCGTCGGTACCGTCAGAACAGTGACTTTAAATTCTGTTAACGCTAAACAGATTCGCGAGGCACTTTTAGCCAGCCAGGCGGGTGATGTCTTGGTGATCGATGCACGAAAAATCGGAGATCGCGCTTGTTAGGGAGAACAACGCCATCGTGCCGCCATTTACCATCAACTGGCCGCAATTGTGGTGCTGGGTGCAGTTACCGATATTGGTGCCTTACGCGCTATGAAGGTGCCGGTTTTTGCCCACACGGTCAGTTGTTTAACCACCCGGGCCGCAGGGGAAAGTCAGGTCGATTTTGATCAGGATATTCATTATTTTGATGCCGTTATTTCCACTGGAGACCTTATGGTCGGGGATGCAGATGGCGTCTTTATTTTAAAGCCAGACATGGCAGAAAAATATGTGGCGCAATTTCAACATATGGAATTGGTCGAACAACAAAAACGGGATCAATTTTTTAAACAGCATCCTCCTGAAGATTATTATCACTTGTTAAATTACGCAGATGATTCAGAAAGAGAAAGAATCAAATGAAAACCTTATCCTCCCGTTTACCGAATCACTTTAATTATCAGGAAAAAGGGATCAGCTATGCTCTGCGTGCCCTAAGCTTTCCGAATGACTTTCCACTGCTCTATAAATGGATGCACGAGCCGCATGTCATTCCACAATGGCAACTGAATAAGCCAGAACTGGAACTGGCTGTCTATTTCGAAAAAATGCGGGTAGATGACCATCAACGGCTGTATATCATTCAGATCGCAGGGCAGGATGTTGGCTATCTCGAGATTTATGAAGCCAAGCGGGATCGGCTGTCTTTGTATTATCCTGCATCAGAAAACGATTTAGGCTGGCATATTCTGCTGGGTGAAAAATATGTGGTGGGGAAAGGGCATTTTAAAGCCGTAATGCGCATGATGTGCTACTTCATTTTTGAACATTCACCCGCAGAAAAAATTGTCGGAGAGCCGGATGAAAATGTGAAATCTTATGAATATGTGGCCGAAGAAATTGCATTTGAAGTACAGCAAAAAATTCAGATGCCTGAAAAAACCGCCATTTTATATCATTGTTTTAGAGAGAAATTTTATAAAAAATGTGGAGAATGCTCTTCATTCAAATAAGTAAGTCTTCATTTACGTTTTTTAATGTCCTTTTCTTGAGGACATTTTAAACATGCTTTTCTAAATCCGAATGATAGAACTCAAGCTTATTTATCTAAACAATTCCTCAATCACCATAAAAATCATTAAATATTTAAACAAAAGTTTTACAATGAAAATAATAATGATTATTATTTGCACCAACATTCATGTTCGTCTAAAGGCATAAAAAATGCGACTATCTCAATTCAGTCTGTGTTTTCTTAGTGTAGCTATTTCTTCACATTTGTATGCAGATGAGTCTGTTCCTGCATCAAAGCAGCTGGAAAGTTCAGACAAAACAATGAAGCTTTCTCCTATTGTGGTAACAGCAACCCGTACACCTAAAACAATTGCTGAAGTTGCGGGAACCGTGCAAACCATTCAGGGTGAAGAAATTGCTCAACAGGCCGGAGCGGGTCGAAAAGTCGCAGATGTTTTGGCGCAGCTGGTACCTTCATTGGCACCAAGCAGTGGAACCACCAGTAATTACGGTCAGACCATGCGTGGACGCAATGTATTGGTGCTGATTGACGGTGTGTCGCAAACGGGTTCCCGTGATGTGGCGCGTCAGCTCAACAGTATCAGTCCAAATATGATTGATCACATTGAAGTGGTTTCGGGTGCGACCAGTATTTATGGTTCTGGGGCAACAGGCGGTATTATTAATATTATTACCAAGCGTGCCGATAAATCGAAACCGGTCAGCTTTCAAACCAAGTTAGGTCTAACATCGGCGGATAATTTCCGGGGCGACAGTTTGGCTTATCAAGTGGGGCAAACGGCTTCATTTAATAATGACAAAATGGACGGTTTTTTAGGGTTAGATTATACCAGCCGAGGTTCGCAGTTTGATGGTAAAGGCAATCGTATCCCGTTAAGCCCTTGGCAGGGCAGCACGATGGATACTAACACGCTTGATGTGAATGGCCGTTTAAACTTCAATTTAACCGATCAGCAAAGCTTAAGTTTTGGTGCACAATATTATAATGATGAACAGGATACCGAATATGGCCCTGACTATTCCTATCTGCAAAAAGGTACACAGCCTTCATATAAAGCCATTAAAGGATGGAGTTTAGATAAACAACCTTTCACAGAACGCTATGCCTTTAATACCCAATATCAAAATCAGGATTTCCTGG
>JAEWKT010000035.1 GCA_023393635.1 Pseudomonadota bacterium | reverse complement strand
TAAGTTCTTTATCCGACATAGACACCAACATATCAAACCGTCCGCTAAGGAAATTGCAAAAGTGCATATTCTAAAAGCGGACATTTTTACTTTGGAGAAACCGGACATTTCTATTTTGGAGTTACAGTTCATCAATAAATTAAAATAATTATGTAAAATCAAACTTAATAGCTAGAATCATAGGTTGTGCCGTTACTTTCTAATCGTGTTCAGTCATCTTTTCCAAGTCAATTTCTTATCCGCAATTCGGGTTACTTACCAAATAGACTACCAACTTTGTGCGATTCTCTATATCATGCCTGCGCCTTAGACAAAGGTGGCTGATATTTTTTGAAAAAAGGGTTGCATATCACCACCATTTTTGCGTATAGATAACACGTGTTTGATGAGGATGCCCACAAATGGCTATTGAAAACCAAAGCGCTGCAACAAATGGACAAGCAGCACCTGCTGACACTTCAACACCAGCAGTGAAACGTGGCCGTAAACCTGCTGCCAAAAAGGCGGATAAAATCCAAGAAGTATCGGCCAGCATGTACGGTATTGCACCTTATCAACCTGGTGCAAAAGAAGAGTACATGTCGGAAGGTCAATTAGACCATTTCCGTAAAATTCTGGAAGCATGGCGCGATGAGTTAATGGCTGAAGTTGATCGCACCATGATGCATATGCAAGATGAATCTGCTGCCCTGCCAGACATTAATGACCGTGCCACGCAAGAAGAAGAATTTGCCATTGAATTGCGCACCCGTGATCGTGAGCGCAAGCTGATTCGCAAAATTGAACAATCTCTGCAAGCCATTGGTGAAGATGATTATGGTTATTGTGAGACTTGCGGTATTGAAATTGGCCTGCGTCGCTTAGAAGCACGTCCAACGGCTACCCAGTGTATTGACTGCAAAACACTGGCTGAAATTAAAGAAAAACAAAACCACGGCTAATTTGTGCCAGAACACATCGTCACACCAGCAAAGCATGGCTTTGCGCCAATGCAGCAATCAGGTGATGCATTACTTGATTGCTGCGTGTACAAGGGTCGGTTTGCGCCATCGCCAACTGGCCCTTTGCATTTTGGTTCCTTAATTACTGCGTTGGCCAGTTACTGCCAGGCAAAGTCACAGCATGGCCAATGGCTGGTTCGCATTGAAGACACTGATATCCCGCGCATTCAGGCAGGTGCAGAAGCAGCAATTTTAACTGCTCTGGAAGCCTTTGGCTTTGAATGGGATGAAGAGGTGGTATTTCAGCGGCAACGGCTTGATATCTATGAGCAGGCATTAACACAGTTAAACCAGCAGCAACTCATTTATGCATGTGCCTGTAGCCGTAAACAACTGGAGGGCTTTAGCACTTATCCTAATTTTTGCCGCGAACAAAACTTGTCATTTGAACATCAGGCCATACGTTTAAAAACCACTGACCAACTCATTTGTTTTGATGACTTATTGCAAGGTCAATGCTGCGAAAATTTAAGCCATACCACGGGTGACTTTGTGCTTAAACGTCGCGATGGCATTATTAGTTATCAGTTGGCTGTGGTGGTAGATGATGCAGTACAGGGAATTACGCATGTGGTACGTGGTGCTGATTTACTGGACAACACGGCACGACAAATATGGCTGGGGCAATGCCTGAAAGTGCCGCAACTCAGCTATTGCCATATTCCACTGGCCATGAATAATAATGGCCAAAAACTTTCTAAACAAAATCTGGCCAAGCCACTAGATTTACAGCAAGCACCGCAGTTAATTCAGCAGGCATTGCAGGCCTTACATCAATCCCCAGTTGAATTTGGCCAGCCTAAAAATATGCTGGCACAGGCCGTAGCACAGTGGAATATAGACTACATTCCCCATCAAGTTCAGCTCAATGAGCATTATCTATAAATATTTAAATATTCTATTTTCTAGACAAATGTAAGGCTGCTCATTTTATAAATAACGCCTTTAAAAAAAGCGACCTCAGCCGCTTTTTCTACTTAAACCAAATTATTAAACCAAGCTATAAAGCCTTAGCACCAGTCGATTCTCGGGTTTCTTTTTCAATGCGTAAAATCACCCCGATCATCATTAAAGACATCACCAGTGCCGTACCGCCATAACTAATAAATGGCAAGGTTAAACCTTTGGTGGGCATTAAACCCATATTCATGCCGCCATTCACGCAAATTTGAATCACAAAAATCACTGCAATACCATAAGCCAAATAGCCTGCGCGCAGATGATTATTTTTAAGTGCCAAATAACCAATGCGCATACATGCTGCTACCATTAAAAATGACAATACAAATAAAATGCTAATGCCAACAAAGCCCAGTTCTTCACCCACAATGGCCAGCATAAAGTCGGTATGCGCTTCAGGCAAATAGGACAATTTTTGTACACTATGGCCCAAGCCTGTGCCTGTCCACTCACCGCGCCCAAATGCAATTAAACTTTGTTTAAGCTGGTAACCATCACCTTGCTCATCAGCCCAAGGATTGGTAAATGACAGTAAGCGCTTAACCCGCCATGGCGACATGATAATGGCCAAAGCACCTGCCCCAATCACGGTAAATAACATACTGCCGAAATGCCTGAGCGGTGAACCTGCCAAAAAAAATACCGCAATCATACTCCCGACAATAACCACTGAGGCCCCTAAATCAGGCTCTAGCATGATTAATAAAATCACACTGCCCATGGGAATCAGTAGCCGAAATAAACCTTTAATACTAAAGCGAATTTCATCAGAGCGGCGCACCACATAATCAGCAATAAACACCACCATTACAAACTTGGCAAATTCTGAGGGCTGAAAAGTAAACCCAGGCAGGCTAATCCAGCGTTTGGAGCCATTCACTTCTGGCAGCATTAACACTACACTTAATAAAGCCAACACCAGCAACCACAGCACAATGGTATTTTTAAACCAGTATCGAAGCGGGATAAAAAATGAAGTCGCCAGAGCCAGACCGCCCACCACCAAATAAATTAAATGACGCTTAATAAAATATAAAGGCTGGTTATTAATGTATTCGCCATAGGGCATAGAGGCGGAAGTAATCATTACCGTACCTAAGCACAGCAAGCAAATCACACTAAACATCAGTAAGCGTTTAGCGGTTACTTCATCACCCAGTGTGGTTACCAGTTTCGGTGCTGGTCGCTTAGCCCACCATTGGCGTAATGCTAGCATCATCATATTATCCTTTAAACTTGCTGCAAGTTTTTAAACCCTGCTTCTTGTTGACCTAAGCGTTTTTTAACCCGAGCCTCTCTAGCATAGCTCCTTGCGGAGCAGTGCTCCTCATGCGCTCGGAAAACGCTTCTCAAGCGTTTTTTAACCCGAGCTCATCCACGCAGGCAATAAACTGCTCGCCGCGATCCTGGTAATTTAAAAACATATCAAAACTGGCACAAGCTGGCGACAACAATACCGCATCACCTGCCGTGGCTAAACCTGCTGCTGTTTGCACGGCATCTTGTAGACTGGCAGCATGGGTGATTGATATTTCTTTATGAAGGACAGGATGAATAGCCTGCTCAATCACTGCTGCATCTTCACCAATCAATACCACCGCTTTAGCATAGCGTGCCAGTGCAGGTGCAAGTGGGCTAAAGTCCTGCCCTTTGCCCTCACCACCCAGAATCACCACCAGTTTATTGTGCGTCATGGCTAACGGTGCACCCAGGCCCTCAATGGCAGCTAAAGTGGCACCCACATTGGTACCTTTAGAATCATTATAAAACCGTACATTTTGCACTTGAGCCACAAATTCACAGCGATGCGCCAATCCTTTAAACTGTTTGATGCTTTGCAACATGCTTTCAAGCGGTAAATCAATCGCTTCACCCAGTGCCAGGGCAGCCAGCGCATTGGCAATGTTATGGTTACCCTGGATATTCATGTCATTGGCATTGAGCAACCGAAAGCGACCACGTGCCAGCCATGCTGTTCCATCGGCATCACGCAGTACACCAAACTGGTTCATATCAGGGGCATTTAAACCAAAACTAATGTGAGGCACATGGTCTGGAATGAGTGGACGCGTTAGGCCATCATCACGGTTAAACACCATTTTTTGGCAGTTTTGAAAAATACGATGCTTGGTGCGATGGTAATTCAGCATATCACCATGACGATCCAGATGATCCTCACTTAAGTTCAGCACCACTGCCACCGCAGCCGATAATTCACTGGTGGTTTCTAATTGAAAACTGGACAGCTCTAACACAATGAGCTCAGGATCATCGTGCAATAAATCCAGTGCAGGTGTGCCCAGGTTGCCGCCTACAGCCACACGTTTACCCGCCTGTCTGGCCATTTCGCCAACTAATGTCGTTACTGTACTTTTGGCGTTAGAGCCTGTAATCGCCACAATAGGCACGGAGGTCGCACGGCGTAACAATTGAATATCGCCAATGATTTTTGCCCCATGCTGTTTGGCAGTCACTAATGCAGGCAAATTCGGGTCAATTCCTGGACTTAAAATAATTTCTTCGGCTTTATTGAGTAAGTTACTGTCCAGACCACCCAGGGCACATTCTACATCGCTTGGCACCTCTGCCAGACCAGGTGGATCCATACGGGTATCTGTGACTGCCACAGGATAGCCTTGCGCCACCAGATGTTTTACCACCGACACGCCTGTCTTGCCCAACCCTGCAACTACACGCAGTCCACCACGCTGAATAAGCATGTTCAACCCTCTTGAACGCCTAAAAACTTTAAGGTCAAAATGGTATCACTACTGTCAGGCTTTGGGTTAACGGCATTTTGCAACACGGGCATTTTTTTGTGTCGGGCTTTATCCATTCAAGACGAGATTCAACCTCGTGCCAATACCCCAATACTAACTAGAGCAATTAAATGCGCCATTGCACAGGTTGCTCTTTGTCCTCATGAGTTTGGGTGTTTAGCTGGCCTGCGCGCATTGATGCACATTCACTATTCGCGCCTTTGGCCAGGCTACTGTCTTTAAGCTGACTGCTGACTTTAGCTTGGGGCTTTTCTACGCTGCAATCAGAACAACCAACCGAACAACCACTTTGGCTGGACTTTGGCAGCAAGCGATGGCCTAACCATGTTAAACCCAGGCTACTAAGCCAGGTTGCCATTGCTTGCTGCACTTTAAAGCTGGTTTTAGGCAAGAAGCGGCGCAGCACCACATAGCAGCTCCACAGTAAAACTGCTGCAACAATTAAGTATTCTACAAAATTATCCATTGTTTACTCCTTTGCTGCCAAATGATCAAATTGCTATTTAAACCTTAACCCCAAAAATAATTTACCGTTTGATAAGTAATTAATGAGGCGAGGTATGCCAAGCCAAACAGGTAAACCGTCATAATAGTCACATGACGCCATGAGCCTGTTTCACGTTTTACGGCAGCCAGTGTGGCCAGACAATGAGGTGCAAAAATAAACCAGATCAACAACGATAAACCCGTTGCCAGACTCCAGCCATTTTCACCAGCAATCAATTGGCCTAAACCCTGGCTGATCGTGTCTTCATCGCCTGACATGGCGTATACCGTACCTAGTGCAGCAACCACCACCTCACGCGCTGCCATGGCTGGAATTAAGGCAATGCAAATTTCCCAGGTAAAGCCAATGGGCGCAAAAATAGGCTGAATAAAGGTTCCTAAGCGGCCAGCCAGACTGTAATCAATCGCAGGCAAGGTGGCCCCTTCTGGCGGCATTGGAAAAGTACATAAAAACCATAAAATCACGGTTAAGGCAAAGATAATGCCACCCACCCGTTTTAAGAAAATCATGCCGCGCTCATAAACACCCAGCAATACGTTACGCAAATTAGGCAAACGATACGCTGGCAGCTCTAAAATTAATGCATGCTCACTTTTATCGCGACGAAACAGCTTAATCACGTATGACACCAACAGCGCGCTAAGAATACCTGCAATATATAAGCTAAACAGTACCAAGCCTTGCAGGTTAAATATGCCCCATACTTGCTGTGCTGGAATAAACGCACCAATGAGTAAGGCATAAACAGGTAAGCGCGCCGAGCAGGTCATCAGCGGCGCAACCATAATGGTGGTTAGTCGATCACGCGAATCACTAATGGTACGGGTGGCCATCACACCTGGGATCGCGCAGGCAAAACTAGACAATAAAGGAATAAATGCGCGGCCACTTAAGCCTGCCTTAAACATCAGTTTATCCAGCAAGAAAGCAGCACGTGGCAAATAACCTGTTTCTTCTAATACCAAAATAAAAAAGAATAAGATTAAAATTTGTGGCAAAAACTCTAAAACCCCACCCACACCAGCAATAATGCCGTCGGTGACCAGACTGCGTAGTAAATCATTGCCAATGTTTGCACCAGCAGCCTCAGCCAGCCATTCAAAGATAGCCACAATACCTTCCATAAATGGTTCAGCCCAGGCAAACACTGCCTGAAACACCACAAACATCAGCACGGCCAAAGTCAATAAACCCAATATAGGGTGCAAAAACAAGCGATCCAGCCAGTCGGTACGATGGTCAGTGAAATCAGGAATAGTCACTGCTGCCTGCAAAATTCGATTAATTTCTACATGCCGATCTGCCTCTTGCGGTACAGATACTGGTTTAAAATCCAGCTCATCCAGGGCACGTAATAAAGCCTGAACACCAGTGGCTTTGACCGCCACCGCTTCAACTACAGGTATGCCTAATTCGTGTGCCAGCTTTTGGCTATCAATTTCAATACCGCGTCGCTTGGCTTCATCCATCATGTTGAGCACCAGCAGCATGGGACGGCCCAACTGACGTACCTCAAGTACCAGACCCAAATGCAACCTTAAATTGGTGGCATCTACCACGCACACCAATAGGTCAGGGATTTTTTCGCTGGCAAGCTCACCCAAACACACTGCACGGGTAATGGCTTCATCAGGGCTGGTGGCCTCTAAACTATAAGCACCAGGTAAATCCAGTATGCGCAAACTGCGCCCTGATGGTAGCTTAACAAAGCCTTCTTTGCGCTCAACCGTTACCCCTGCATAGTTGGCAACTTTCTGCCTTGCACCTGTCAGGTGGTTAAACAGTGAAGTTTTGCCACAATTAGGGTTGCCTACCAACGCAATATTTTCAACCATATTATTAAAACCACTCATCACTTGACTGCCTCAACCTGAATTCGCTCAGCTTCCGTGCGGCGTAATGCAAAACGGGTAAAACCCACTTGTACTAAAAGTGGATCACGGCCAAATAAACCTGCAGCCAATATCTTCACTTGCTCACCTGGCACAAAACCCAAAGTCATCAGCCGCGTGCTGATGGGATCAGCTAATGAAGTGGCAGATTGTGCTGGGGTAGATGACGTTACTGCGGTAATAGTCGCCAGCTGAAAGCGTTTAAGCTGAGAAAGTTGCACAATAATGATCCAGTAGTTAAAAAAGTCAGAATGAGAATTATTACTAATCGTTAAGTGTAATCGCTTAGGCCTTAAAAGCCTATCAGAAATGTGGTTTACGTTACAAAAGCGGCAGGCCACAATGACTTTTAAGTATAACTTAACCCGTCAGGTCGTATGATTCATTAAAAGGTGCTGGTAAAAAATTATTCAGGCTTTATATTGGAGAGCGTCGCATAACCACTGAACTCATTTGCCATGTGTGCTGCCCCCACGAGTGTAAAAGTAGCCAACAAAACAGTAAATAAAGCCATTGCTAAAGCACCACGCCTGCCCACGCCTGTCAAACTGCCTGAGCATGCACCGTGGTTGCAGCAGTTTCGTGATTATCTGGTCGGTCAGGCAGTAAGCCCGCACACGCGCAATGCCTATTTATCCGATTTATGTCAGGCGCAAGATTTTATTGATATTGACCTACCGCAGTGGCAAAAGCAGCAAATCACCGATTTTTTATTATTTTTACAACAACAGCAAAAAAATCCGCGCTCGATTGCCCGTGCACTCTCGGCATTGCGTCAGTTTTTTAAACACCTGCGAGAGTTAGGTGTGCGCGAAGACAACCCCACCCAGGATCAAAAAAACCCACAACAAGGCCGCCCGCTTCCCAAAGATTTAAGCCAGAGTGACGTTGAGAATTTACTGGATATGCCAGATGTAAATACTGCCATAGGCCTGCGTGACCGCGCCATGTTAGAAGTGCTCTATGCCTGTGGCTTGCGCGTGACCGAGTTGATTAGCCTGCCGCTGGATGCGCTTAATCTTCGTGCAGGCTTTTTACGCGTTAAGGGTAAAGGCAATAAAGAACGTCTGATTCCTCTGGGAGATGTGGCTGTTGAATGGCTAGAAAAATACCTGGACACTGGCCGCACCCAACTTAGCCAACAAACCCATAATGGCGTGTTTTTAAGCTCACGTGGTGGTCTTATGACACGGCAAAATTTCTGGTACAGCATTAAACGCTATGCCTTGCAGGCCAACATTCAAACCGAGCTGTCACCGCACACCTTAAGGCATGCTTTTGCCACCCACTTGCTTAATCACGGGGCTGATTTGCGCGCAGTACAAATGCTTCTGGGACACAGTGATTTATCGACCACACAAATTTATACTCATATTGCCCGCGCCCGCCTGCAATCATTGCATCAACAGCATCATCCGCGTGGTTAACTGGCTTAAATACTGGCTTGGCATATTTACTCACAGAAAAAATTGCGTGCAACTAAAGACGGCATCCGCTGTTTTTTGTTATGCTGACGCGTTTTTAATCGGCTTAACAGGCTGATTTACTTTTTGAGTAAAGGAAAGATTATGCGGTTTGTCATCACAACAATAGCCTCTATTGCACTCAGCCTGAGCTTAACCGCTTGCTCCAACGCTGACACCGCTGCGGCCAACGACAATTCAGTCACTGCCACCACGCCAGCATCTGGTAAGGCACTGGACATTACCGAGCGCAATGCCAATAACCGCCTAAAAGATACCTTAACAAAAAACCTAAAAGCAGCGGGAATTAATGCCAAAGTCACTCAAGTACAGCGTACTGAGCTCAGCAATTTATACTGGGTGAGCCTGGAAGGTCTGCCTGCGGTTTATACCACCGCAGATGGCAAATATATTATTCAGGGTGATGTGGTGCGTTTGGACAAAAATGACGTACACAACATTAGTGAAGAACTACAGGCAGGCGAAAATAAAAACTTATTAGCCACAGTCAATCAAAAAGACACCATTACCTATAAGCCTAGTGGCAATAGCCGCGCAGTGGTGTATGTGTTTACTGATGCCAGTTGCCCTTATTGCCACAAGCTGCATGAAGAAATGCCAGCCATTAATGCCAAAGGAATTGAAGTCCGTTATCTGGCATGGCCCCGTGCCGAGCAGTTTTTCCCACTCATGACGTCTATTTGGTGTAGTGAAGATCGTGCAGCAGCATTTAATACCGCCATTAAAGACATGCCAGTAACCGCACCAGAATGCAAAAACCCAGTCGCAGATCATTACCGCTTAGGGCAGCAAATTGGTGTTAACGGCACCCCTGCTATTTATAGTATTGATGGTAAATATCTCGGGGGTTATTTAACGGCTAACGAGCTAGCCAAACGCTTAGGCTTGTAAGCAAATGTAGTAGATGAATAACAGGCCACCATGGGCCTGTTTTTTATGAGGCATGCAGACACTTTTTAATTATCTGTGAAATACTAACTTTAGTGCAAATACCAAATTTTGACTGGTGAAACCAGCAGATTTTGGCTATGATTTGTGCCTTTATTTTTAATTGTTTGGAGTGTGACGGTGAAACCAGTCCGGCTGGCAATTTTGGGTCTAGGCACCGTAGGTGGTGGCGCCCTAAAACTATTACAGGAAAACGCGGCAGAGATTGCGCGTCGTACTGGTCGTGACATTCAAATTACCCATGTGGGTACACGCCGTCCACGTCCTGACCTTAACCTTAATGGCATTAGCCAAAGTGATGATTTATTGTCCATCGTCCGCCAGGATGATGTTGATATTGTCATTGAAGTGATTGGTGGCACTGAGCTTGCCCATGAAGTAATGCTTGAAGCCATTCGCCACGGCAAACACGTGGTCACAGCCAACAAAGCCTTACTGGCTGAACATGGCAATGAGTTATTTCGTGAAGCCGAACAGCATCACGTTCAAATTGCCTTTGAAGCCGCGGTTGCTGGTGGTATTCCCATCATTAAAGTGATGCGCGAAGGTTTGGCAGCCAATAAAATTGAATGGCTGGCTGGCATTATTAATGGCACAGGCAACTTTATTTTAACCGAGATGCGTGACAAAGGCCGTGCGTTTGCCGATGTACTTAAAGAAGCGCAAGAGTTGGGATATGCCGAGGCTGACCCTACTTTTGATGTTGAAGGCATTGATGCTGCGCACAAGCTGACCTTGCTGGCCTCTATTGCATTTGGCGTGCCATTACAGTTTGAAAAAGTATATACCGAAGGCATTAGCAAACTCACTGCACAAGATGTGAGTTATGCTGAAGAACTAGGCTACCGCATTAAGCACTTAGGCATCGCACGTCGCCTGTCACATGGGATTGAACTGCGTGTACACCCAACGCTCATTCCACAAGAGCGTTTAATTGCCAACGTCAATGGCGTTAAAAATGCGGTACTCGTGCAATCTAATCCTGTTGGTTCAACGCTATACTATGGTGCTGGCGCAGGTGCAGGTGCAACCGCTTCTGCGGTGGTGGCTGATGTACTGGATTTAGTACGCTTTATAAGCACACAAAACACACCCGATTATGTACCGCATTTGGCATTTCAGCCCAATGCATTGGCAGACACACCCATTTTGCCTGCTGATCAAATGACCACCGCTTACTACTTGCGTCTGGATGCCGAAGACCATCCTGGTGTATTGGCTGAAGTGACCAGCATATTAAGTACGGCTGGCATTAATATTAATGCTGTATTGCAAAAGCCTGCACATGATCAAGGCCGCGTGCCTGTGGTATTGCTCACTCAACCTGTACTTGAGGCCAAAATGAATCAGGCCATTACACAAATTGAGAACTTACCTGCTATCAAAGCGCCCGTAGTACGTATTCGCCTTGAAGCATTAAACGGTCAGTAAACTTATTGATGTGCCAGGCTAACTCCCTGGCATGCCGTACATTGTCTACTCATAGATAGACCATATTTGGAAAATCATTATGTCAAATGCTACTCGCTATACTGGTTTAGTTGATCGCTATCGTGATCGCCTGCCTGTCTCTGCCACCACTCGTGCAATTTCACTGGGTGAAGGCAATACGCCTCTTATTAAGCTTGAAAACATTCCTGCCTTAATTGCAAAAGATGTTGAAATTTATGTGAAATATGAAGGCTTAAATCCAACAGGTTCATTTAAAGACCGTGGCATGACCATGGCAGTCACCAAGGCCGTAGAAGACGGCAGTAAAGCCATCATTTGTGCATCAACAGGCAATACCTCAGCCGCCGCCGCCGCATATGCAGCCCGTGCTGGTATCAAAGCATTTGTTTTGATTCCTGAAGGCAAAATTGCCATGGGTAAAATGGCACAGGCCATGATGTACGGTGCCATTACCTTACAAATTCGTGGTAACTTTGATGCGGGCATGCAACTGGTTAAAGAAGTGGCTGATCAGGCGCCTGTGACTATTGTAAATTCTATTAACCCGTATCGTCTGCAAGGCCAAAAAACTGCGGCTTTTGAAGTGGTAGAAGCCTTGGGCCGCGCGCCAGATTTTCATTGCCTGCCCGTGGGTAACGCAGGCAATATCACAGCGCACTGGATGGGCTACACCGAACATGCGGTAGATCCACTCCATTATGCCACCAACCGTGCTGTGTATGACCCCTCAACTGATGCCTTTAGCGGCATGGCAGCAGTGCAATCACGTCCTAAAATGATTGGTTATCAAGCAGCAGGTTCTGCACCATTTTTACGTGGTGGTCCAGTGGCTGATCCTGAAACTCTGGCAACTGCCATTCGCATTGGTAATCCGCAAAGCTGGAAACATGCGCATGCAGTGATGAAAGAATCTGGCGGCTGGTTTGATGAGTTAGAAGATAAGGATATTTTAGAAGCTCAGCGTATGCTTGCCATGTATGAAGGCATTTTCTGTGAACCAGCTTCCGCAGCATCACTGGGCGGTGCCATGCGCGATATTAAAAATGGTAAAATTCCTGAAGGCTCGATTGTAGTATGTACCTTAACAGGGAATGGCTTAAAAGACCCTGACACTGCCATTCAGCAATGTTCTGATGCAGTAATGCTGGGTATTGACGCCACTTTAGAGCAAGTTAAAGCAGGTATTTTATCCAATATGGATTAAGCAGCCTAAATAGTGAATGTAAAAAACCCTGCCAATAATGAAGCAGGGTTTTTTATTGAATTACTAAATAGTACAACACTACCTGTTTTTTACTTAAATGCTGACTGACAATAGTTAGTTTAGTGACAATATTAATGACTTAGTTATAGCGATTAAATGAACCACTTAACCAGGTAAAAATACGATTTGCATCGTTCGTACGACCAGCCGAAGTATTGGCGCCTAGCAGCACCACCACGGTTGGACGCTGGTTAATATTGGCTTGCATCACCACACAACGGCCAGCTTCATTAATAAAACCAGTTTTGGATAAGCCAATATTCCAGGTTCCATCACGCACCAGCGAATTGGTATTGTTGGATTTTAAAACCCGATAACCCAAATTAAAATCATAATGTGGCGTGGTGGTAAATTGACGAATCAAGCCATATTGATAGGCTGTTCTCACCAGAATACCCAGATCCTTGGCAGAAGCTACATTACGCGGGTCAAGGCCAGTGGGGTCACCAAACCAGGTAGAATTCATACCCAGTTCTTGCGCTTTTTTGTTCATTGCCGCCATAAATGCAACTTTACCACCAGGATAAGTGCGTGCCAGTGCCGCTGCTGCTGGATTTTCTGACTTCATTAATGCCGCCAGCAAAATTTCTGCCCGATTCATTTCATCGCCAGTACGCAAAGTAGAACTGGCTCGCTTAGGACCAATAAAATCCTCTGGCTGCAACGTAATGCGCTGGGCCATGTCCAAGCGTGCATCTGCGGTTACCACTGCAGTCATCAGCTTTGAAATAGAGGCAATCGGCAAGGCACGGTCAGTATTTTTACTGTACAGTACCTCACCCGTTTGCGCATCGAGCACCAATGCGGCCGATGCCTGAACCTCTGGCTGCCCTTGTAATTTACTCACCAGTTGGCGAACAGGCTCTTTGACCCGCTCAACCACAGTGGTTAAGTTACCAGAACGATTTGGCAACTGACGAACATCGACTGTCGCTTCGTTGCTATCATAATTGTCACGCATCAGCAAACTGGCTTGTTCATCATTACTCCAAGCCATCTGGCCTGAAGCAGATTGTTGCGCGGTAGCAGCTTGACCTAAACCGGACAAACTCATTAGGCTTAAAGCCAGGGGTAATACAGCCAGATTACGCCACCCACGCTTTTGAACTGATAATTGTTTTGTTGATTTGGTCATGATTTACGCTTCCTGCAGCAACGCCAAGCTGATCAAGTTTGAGAGAATCCTCAACACGATGACCATGCAATGACATAAAATTCGAGCTAGAATGTAAGAATGCGAAAATGCGTGTAACTTGGCAAGTGCTTTTCGTTGCTATTAACAAAAAACTTTGCATTTTTGCAAAGGAGGGCACAGTTTGATTAAGGTTCTTGTGGTTGATGATCATGAATTAGTGCGAATGGGTATTTGCCGCATGCTGGCTGATACACCTGACGTCAATGTTATTGGCCAGGCCGAATCTGGTGAAGTCGCAGTTGACATGGCACGACGTGAACATCCCGATGTGGTATTGCTTGATGTCAATATGCCTGGTATCGGTGGTGTAGAAACCACCCGCCGTTTAATTCAAAGTGTGCCAAATGTCAGAGTGTTGGCGGTGAGTGGACTGGCTGAAGAACCCTACCCCTCATTATTATTAAAAGCAGGGGCTAAAGGCTATATCACCAAAGGCGCGCCCATGGAAGAAATGGTGCGGGCAATTAAAAAAGTAATGCAGGGTGGCAAGTACTTTAGTGCAGATATTGCCGAGCAATTGGCCAGCAGTTATTTATCTGACCAGCCCCAGTCGCCCTTCGATTCATTGTCTGAACGTGAAATGCAAGTGGCACTCATGGTGGTCAATTGTATTAGTGCGCAAGAAATTGCTGATCGCTTATTTGTCAGTGTTAAAACCGTCAATACCTATCGCTACAGAATTTTTGAAAAACTTAGCGTCGATACCGATGTCAAATTAACGCACCTTGCCATTCGCTATGGCTTAATCAAACCTTAGTGCTCATGCTCACTCCTCAAGGAAGAGGTCAATGTTTAAGCTAAAGCGTTTATTTCAAATTACGCCACAACCGCATGATCCAGATATTTTATATCGCTTAAGTCTGATTTATTCAGGCTATCGGCTTGCACTGTCCTTTATTCTCATTGCCCTGTTTTTAATTACCTTAAACAATCCAGTGGTTGGCGGCAGTGAGCCTTATTTATACTTAAATGCCCTGGCAGGTTATGCACTAATTACCCTGCTTGCCTATGTGTCATTAAGACACTGGCCACATCAACTGGATAACCAAACCAGCTTTATGCTGATTGTGGACATTTGCGCCCTGACCATCATGCTCTATGCTAGCGGTGGCCCTAGCGTGCAAATGTCTATGCTGTATATGGTAGTGGTGATGGCTGCCAATATTTTGCTGCCCGCAGGCCGTGCGCTGACCATTGCCCTGCTTGCGGCCATTACCGTCATTTATCAGCAATTTTTTTATAGCCTGGTCCAAAATACAGATATTCGCAGTATTAGCAATGCGGCACTGTTGGCCTTAAGTTTTATTGGTATTTCACTGCTTGGCCAGATTATTACCCAACGTTTACGTCTGGTTGAACATATTGCCCAGCAGCGTTCGCGTGAAATCACTCAGCTTCAAATTATTAATCAAAAAATTATTGAGCAAATAGAAACTGGTTTAATTGTGCTGGATGAACAGCACCATATTTTACTCATCAACAAAGCAGCGCAGCACCTGGCTTTTAGTGTCACCTCAACCAATGTTCATTTAATTGGCCAGCCATTGGCGGTGGTACATCCACAACTTGCAGATCAAATCCAGCAAGCACTAGATCAAGGGCATTATGAGCTGTTATTTTATGCCCAAACCAAAAAACAGGACTTGAACATTCAGCTCAATCAACTTCAGCATGATGACCAAGCACCGCATATTCTAGTATCCATGCAAAGCTTACAACGCCTCAACCAACAGGTGCAGCAACTAAAATTAGCATCTTTGGGTCAGCTAACCGCCAGTATCGCGCATGAAATTCGTAACCCTTTGGCAGCCATTAGCCAGGCCAGTGAGCTGATGGCTGAAAGTGAGCTTGAGGCCAGTAACCAGGATTTGCTTCAGTTAATTCAGCGGCAAACCAAGCGGCTCGACTTGATCATTGAAGATATTTTGCAGATGTCCAGACGCAAATCGATTCATCCGCAGCAACTGATGCTTCACAGTTGGTTTAATACGCTGTTAGACGATGATTTATCTGGCATTAAACAGTTTATTCAGGTTCAAATTTCCAACGACTTAAGCGTGTGGTTTGATCCGCTACAATTGCAACATATTCTGGTTAATTTATTGCAAAATGCGGTACATCACAGTAAAAAACTGCACCCTGCACCCATTATTCGGGTATTGGCCAGTCAAGACGAACAACATCATGTGGTTCTTGATGTGATGGACTCAGGGCCAGGGGTGAGTGCCAAAGCCTTGCAAACCCTGTTTGAGCCATTTTTTACCACCGAACCCAATGGTACTGGCCTTGGCTTATATTTATCGAAGGCCTTTTGCGAAGCAAATGACGCCCAACTGCTTTATATTCCACAAACACGCGGTGCTTGCTTCCGTATTGTCTTTCGCTCAACCATCTAGACATGATAGGCTTAGCCTATGATTGTTATTTAATTGCTCTTTAATTTTGTCATGAAGGAACATGATGCAAAACCGTCCGCTGGCTTTAGTTGTTGATGATGAAGAAGACCTACGCTTATTAATGCGCATGACATTAAAGCGTATGAATATTGACTGTTATGTTGCCGATAGCCTGCAACAAGCCCATCAGCTGTTAAAGAAAAATAATTTTGATGTGTGCCTAACCGACCTTAACTTGCCAGACGGCAGCGGTTTACAACTGGTAGAAACCATTAGCCAGCATTATCCCCAATTACCCGTTGCGGTCATTACCGCTTATGGCAGTATGGATATTGCCATTGATGCCTTAAAAGCAGGCGCATTTGATTTTGTCAGTAAACCCATTGAAATGACACGGCTTAAAAGCCTGATTGAACAAGCCCTCAAAGTAAACGCGCAAATGCCCGCGGCAAATAGCGGCATTGAAGACCAAAAGCTATTAGGCAACTCGCCTATCATGCAGCAACTTAAAGCCACGCTGCATAAACTGGCACGTTCACAAGCACCTGTGTACATTAGTGGTGAGTCGGGTACTGGTAAAGAAGTGGCCGCACGTTTAATTCATTTGCTTGGGCCACGTAGCAGTGGGCCTTTTATTCCCGTGAACTGTGGTGCCATTCCTGGCGAACTGATGGAAAGTGAGTTTTTTGGTCATAAAAAAGGCAGCTTTACGGGTGCCACCGAAGACAAAGTCGGTTTATTTCAATCCGCACAAGGCGGTACTTTATTTTTGGATGAAGTCGCCGATTTACCACTGTCTATGCAAGTTAAACTCTTACGTGCGATCCAAGAGAAAAAGATTCGCCCAATTGGAACGCAACAAGAAATCAGCGTTGATATTCGCCTGCTGAGTGCCACCCATAAAAATCTGCAACAACTGGTACAACAAGGTCAATTCCGCCAGGATTTATACTATCGTATTCATGTAATTGAAGTGAATATGCCGCCGCTACGTGACCGTGCGCAAGATATTTTATTATTGACCAACAGCTTTATTGAGCAAATCTGTCAGGAGTGGGGGGTTGCCCAGCCTGTGCTATCAAAAGCGGCTCAGCAAGCATTATTACAATACACTTTCCCAGGTAATGTGCGTGAGTTGCACAACATTTTAGAGCGGGCACTCACCTTAAGCGACGGGGCGGAGATATTTCCTGAGGCACTGCAATTGCCTGACTTCAACCAACCGCCGCTCTTGTCACAAGATCAGCGCGTGGCTGAACAATCAGCATATTTATCAGAACGCCCACAAGCCGCAGCCAAACCCGCGTTTAAATCAAACGAGCAAGGTTTAAATGCGCAAGGATTACCCGTTGATGGCCTGGAAAGCTATTTAGAAAATATTGAAAAACAATTGATTGTACAGGCCTTAGAAAGCTCATACTGGAACAGAACCGTTGCCGCAAAAAAACTAGGCATGACCTTTCGCTCCCTGCGCTATCGGCTGAAAAAATTTGGCCTTGATAGTGACGGCGATGATGATGAATAGTGTTTTAAATGTAGCTAAAAAACCAGCCCGTGATGCTGGTTTTTTAAATTTAAGCTTCGTGCTTATGCTAACCGCAACCCACTTAAGGCAACTGGTAATATTTGCGTAGCATTGCCACACTATTATCTAGCGTGCCATCAATGCTATTCATGGCAGGCTCATCTTTAATGGCAATATCTGGCTCAATGCCTTTGCCTTCAATTAAGCGACCTTTGGGTGTGTAATAACGCGCTACCGTGAGCTTAATGGCATAACCATCGGCAATGGGCCACAGTTTTTGTACTGAGCCTTTGCCATAGCTATGTTCACCCATAATAATCGCCCGTTTATGATCCTGAAATGCACCAGCAAGCACTTCAGCCGCAGAGGCCGAATAGTGATTAATTAAAATTCCTACAGGCAGATCAGCATACTGCGCAGGTGCTAAAGCCTGATAACGTTGTTCAGGCTCACCACGTCCCTGGGTATAGACAATTAAACCCTGGTTTAAAAATAAATCAGCCACTTCAACGGCAGACGACAACAAGCCACCTGGGTTATCACGTAAATCCAGTAAGACCGCTTTTAAACCATTGCTTTTCTGGTAGCCCTCTATCGCCTGTTGAATTTGTGCGAGCGTCTGGCTTTGAAAGGCAGCTACTTTAAGCACCAAGACACCATTGCTGTAGGCTACTTCCTTGACAGCATTGTCTTCAGGGGTAGCACGCACCACACGTACCACACGCGCGTGCTTACCTTCTTCAGCAACCGTCAACTCAACCGTTGTTCCTACCGCACCACGCAACAATTGCTCAATATCATGCAAACTTAAATTACGTGCATTTTTGCTGGCGATTTTGTGCAGCAACATGCCTCCTTGCAAACCCGCCCGTGCCGCAGGAGAGCCCGACTCAACCCGATCAATTTGCCAGGCAGCATCAGGCAATTGTGATGGCCGAATGGTCAAACCTGTTTGCGCCACCTCTCCTTCGGTAAAGTCTAGTAAGGCTTCATAGGTTTTAGCATCTAAATAATCCGAATAGGGATCAAGCTGTGACAATAAACCATGTAGTGCATTTTCAAACAGCTCATTGTCATCAACAGGTTCCACATAATTTTCTTTTACTTTTTCATAAATACTGACAAAGCGTCGAATTGCATCAATCGGCACGTCATCATAAGTGGTCGAACTGGTGGGAGGTGATAGCTCGTCCATCGGTTGATCTAGCGCATCGGCCTGATCCATGGTATCAGGCTCATCAAACCCTGCTTCATCTCCCAATGAGTTGACAGCAACTGTGGGCGGTGAGGCCAATAGCAGGCCACTGCACCCCAACAAAATACACCCAACCAGCCAGCTCTTTTTCATATTAACGTCCAGCGTGAATGGGCGCAGATTCTAAGGTCAATAAATTACGGCCTGTCATGTCAGCAGGTGCTGCAATCTGCATTAAACTGAGCAAGGTCGGTGCAACGTCTGCCAGTACACCACCACTAGCAATTTTGGCATTGGTTGGCCCTACATAAATTAAGGGCACATACTCGGTGGTGTGCTGGGTATGCACCTGGCCGCTGTCGTAATCCATCATTTGCTCAACGTTACCATGATCCGCGGTAATGAGCATATGACCGCCTTGTGCCATCACAGCATCATAAACACGCCCCATGCACACGTCTAAGGCTTCAACTGCTTTTACCGCTGCATCAAAAATACCCGTATGGCCGACCATATCCCCATTGGCATAATTCACCACCAACACATCATAATCACCTGACTGGATGGCTTTTACCAACTCATCAGTGACTTCAAAGGCACTCATTTCAGGTTTTAAATCATACGTGGCCACATCAGGGGATTTAATTAAAATACGCTGCTCGCCTTCAAATGGCTCTTCACGGCCACCACTAAAGAAAAATGTCACATGGGCATATTTTTCAGTTTCAGCAATGCGTAACTGGGTTTTACCAATACTGGCCAAATACTCACCCAATGAATTGTTTAATGCGGCAGGCTGATAGGCCACTGTGGCAGGAATTGTTTTGGCATAACGCGTAAGCATCACAAAACTGGCCAGTTTTGGACAGGTTTTACGTTCAAAACCAGTAAAATCCTCGTCAACAAAAGCACGGGTAATTTCACGGGCGCGGTCAGCACGAAAATTCATAAACACCACGCTATCACCATCTTCAATCAGCGCAGGCTTGCCAACGGTAGTGGCTTTTACAAACTCATCGTTTTCATCATTTGCATACGCCTGTGACAAGCCTTCTTGCGCGGTTGCGGCATGTCGCACCGCCACCCCTTGAGTGAGCAACTCATATGCCTGCGCTACCCGATCCCAACGCTCATCACGATCCATGGCAAAATAGCGGCCAATTAAACTGGCTATTCTAATTTGTGCGGTGTTATTAGCATTGTCTAACGCAGCTTTGGCTTCAAAATCAGCAATATATTTTTCAGCACTTCGAGGCGGTGTATCACGCCCATCTAAAAACGCATGTACCAGTACATTCACGCCACGACGCGCAGCCAGCTGGCTCATGGCCACAATATGGTCAATATGCGCATGCACACCACCATCGGACAGCAAGCCTAAAATATGCAGGCTACCACCGTTGGCCTTGGCCTTTTCAACCGCATCCACTAACACCGCATGCTCAAAAAACTGGCCTTCACGGATTTCTTTGGTAATTTTGGTTGAATCCTGATACAGCACACGTCCTGCACCCAGATTCATATGCCCCACTTCACTATTGCCAAACTGACCATCAGGCAGGCCCACATCTTCCCCTGAACCCGAAATCAGGCCATGCGGATGCTGTGCTTTTATTGCATCCAAATGAGGGGTATGGGCTGCAAGATAGGCATTGTCCTTAATCTCGTCACGATGGCCAATCCCATCCAAAATAACCAATACATAAGGCGTTTTATGATGTGTCGTAGCAGGCATACGCTCAAGCTCTTGTTAACTTAAAGATGAATAACGCAAATTTTAACCAAAACTCATCTTCTAAACTATGTTAAAACCGTATCAATTACCGCTTTTTCAACATTGTTTGGCTAAAACAGCCTGCCGACACTATTTTTAAGGTTGATGGCTCATTTTACCGTGCCTTTAGACCTGTTTTATTTTGCACACTTTGCTCAAGAATCAGGTTTCTCTCTACTTGCTTCAATACTTTGGGAAAAATAGCAGCCACACCACGATTCAGTGGTTTTTCAAACCAGGCAGGTAAAGCCATTCCCGTTAAATTTGATTCCAGTAGTTCTCGGCTCGAAGCAACCCGTGTACCCATCACATAATCAAACCACGGACGCGTCACACACCAGTTGGCATCCTGATTACTGTTCATGTGATGATCATAATGCCATGGAATACGATTTCTAGCCCAGTCAGGCTCTAAGTGCGCACGGCGATGCACATAAAAGTAATTCCCCGCACAATACCAGAATGACAATGCCATACCTTTGGAAAAAGGATAAGCAATAGCACTTGCGCTACTCGCCACAATCACCAGTGATAATAACTCTAGCCGAGTGCGCTCATTTTTTAAGCCCTCATGATAACCGTCATCACCAAACTGCTGCTGCCGTACCATGCGATGATGCGTCCAGTGACTATTCATGCTAGCAGGGCTTGGGCTAAAACGCGGCTGCCCCTTATGATGAACGCCATGTAATAGATATTTATGCGCTACCCACTCAAACGCATTGGAAATCATGACGCCCGCAATAAAACCTTTAATCATTACTGCTTCTCTATCTAATTTGAATTGATTTTGCCTTGAAAATACGGCTAAATCTTGACTATGCTTTAATCGCATTGACAAAAAGCGACAATATATTTTTAAGAGTGATGCAGCATGAGCTTTGGTTTTAATCGAGAGACTGTCAATGGTGGCTTAGCTGAACTCATTCGCACATTTTGCCAACAACAGCATTTACCTATCCCTGCTGCCTGTCAGCAGTATCAAAGCAGCCAGCGTATTCCTTTTGATATTTGGCAAAGCATCTTACAAACAGTAAATAGCCACTATCAACAACCAGCCCTTGGTCTACATATTGCACGGCTCATTCAGCCAGCACATATTGGTATCATGGGTTATTTAGGCTTGTCTTGCCAAAACTTAGGTGAAGCACTTATTCGTTTTGAACGTTATCATCGATTAGCCTATGACTGTAATGATTTACAAATACAGCTTCAGGGACAATGCATTGAAATCAGTTGGGGAATCGATGCTGGTAAACCAGGGCAATTGGTTGATGAAACTGCTATTGCCTTATTTACCAATATTGCCCAGCAGCTTATTGCACCAGTCCCTTTACCTCTCATCAAGGTTGAGTTTATAAACCCACAACCTGCCAACACAACAATTTATAACGATTATTTTGGCTGCCCTGTCAATTTTGAAGCGCAGCGCACTTGCATACACATCCCACTTTCGATACTGAGTACTGCTCTCAATCGCGCCGATGACACCTTAAAACAGCTATTAGAAAATCAGGCCGTTGTTTTAATGCATGAACTGCCCCAACATGACCGTTTTGACCAGCAATTACAGCAGAATATGATGCAGGCCGTGCAACAAGGCAACATTCACATCGAAGCTATTGCCACTAAAATGGGGCTATCTGTAAGAGGCCTGCAGCGCGAACTGGTGAAACGGAATTACAGTTTTCAGCAGCGTCTGGCACAAGTTAGAGAAACTTTGGCCAAGCAATATCTACAGGATCCCCATTTAAGCCTCATTGATATTGCGTTGCTGCTGGCTTATTCAGAGCAAAGTGCATTTCAGCGCGCGTTTAAACAATGGACAGGACAAACGCCCCATCAATGGCGGCTTGGTCACGCCAGTAATGCTTATCATTAGTTATCATTTTATACACAGATGCTTAAAAAGTAGGGGCATAAAAAATGCCGCGTCATGGCGGCACTTTGTTTACAACAGGGAAGGTATTGCATGAATGTTCTATAGAACCAGAACACCCATTATTGAACGCGATGCCATACCTGATTGCGGCCTAGCAAGGACACACCCATATAGCCACGTAAATTTAAGGTATTGCCATCTTCAGACAGTGTACCTTTTAATTTATAAGTTTTGCCACTTTTAGGATCTAAAATACTGCCATAGTCATACGTGTTTTTAACGCCACTTACTTGTTTTAAGCCATGCACGATAGTTAAACCAACCACTGGTTTATTTTTTAAATTACCTGTACATTTTTCACAAACTTTTGTCGCGTCCTTATCAATTAAATTTTGCACTGTGGCACTCAAAGTACCATTACTAGTTTCAGTAAATTTAACTGTGGCACGTGGTTTACCAGTTTTATCATCAATTGTTTTCCACACAGTACCATCGAGTCGATCAGCAGCAAAACCTACTGCACTCATTGCCATCATTGCTGACATCAGAATAAAACGACGCATATTAATATCCTTATTAAAATCTTAAGTGATTTGTATGATAATAATATACCAATATGCTGCAATAAGAATATATGACTGTTAAGTTTTTACATGTAAAGTGACCTACATATTGAGAACTTTCTCACACAATTTAACTGGAGCCTGCTGTATGCCCATGCCTGAGCATTTAAAACGCTATGCCGTTGAAAAAATTCTAAAAGTTTTTTGCAAATTTCCAAACCAGTACCATTTACCCGCTTCAGTTTTACGCAAAAGTATGGAGTTAGCTACCAAAAACTTTCCCATGCATCAAGAGGTGGATAGCCACCATATTACACTTGCTAATTTTCCCGCTACCCGCCATGCCTTACGCACAGTTCCTGTATCAGACCAAGTAATTTTACATATTCATGGTGGTGCCTTTTTTTTAGGCAGCCCCGACACCCACAAAGGGCTGGCTAGCCAGCTTGCAGGTCAAACGGGTGCAACAGTTTATGTCATTGATTATCCTCTCTCACCAGAACACGTTTATCCAAGTGCAGTCAATGCGGTTAAAGCTGCTTATATGGCACTAATCCAGCAAGGCTACGATGCCAAAAATATTATTATTTCTGGTGATTCATGCGGTGGCAATTTGGCATTAGCAGCCGTTTTAGGTTTACGTGATGAAAAAATTATCCTGCCATCATGCCTTATTCTTATGTCACCGTTTTTGGATTTAACCTTAAGTGGTGAATCTATGCACATCAATAAAAAACTAGATGCCATGCTTAGCCCAGAATTTCTTGAGCAAGGTAGTCGTTATTATATTGGAGAAAATTATGCGCTTGATAATCCACTGGTCTCACCTTTATTTGCAGACCTGTCAGATTTACCGCCTACCCTGGTGCAAGTAGGTAGTAAAGAAATTTTACTCGATGATGCCAACCGCTTTAAAGCCTTAGCGGATGCAACCAACAGTGCTGTTGAGCTGAACATTTACCCAGGGATGTGGCATGTATTTCAAATGTTTAGCCCATGGATTGATATGGCAGAGCAATCTATTTTAGAAATAAGAGATTTTATTCAACGTCACACCTAAAATAATGCAGCCAGCGTACTCAGCTGGCTGTATGTACACTATAAAAGAATACTATGACTGATCTCAATGATTATTACTGGTTTGCATTAGTGGTTGAGCACAATGGTTTTAGTGCAACTGAACGCGCAACTGCCATTCCTAAATCCAAATTAAGCCGCGGTATACAGCGTTTAGAAGAAACGCTGGGGGTACGATTAATTCAGCGTACATCCAGGCAGTTTGCCGTCACTGATATTGGTATGAACGTTTATCGTCACGCACATGCCATGCGGTTAGAAATACAAGCCGCACAAGATGTGGTTAATCAACTCAGTGCCTCACCGCGCGGTATTATTCGTGTCAGTGTGCCTGTCAGCATTGCGCAGCAAGAGCTGGCGCAGCTGTTGCCTGCCTTCTTAAAAACCTATCCTGATATTCAGATTCAATTAATTGTTACTAATCGAAAAATTGATATTATTAATGAAGGTATTGATATTGCCCTGCGGGTAAGAACTCAGCTGGATGAAGATGCCTCCTTTATTATTCGGCGCTTTGGCCAAGTTAGGCAATTGCTAGTAGCCTCCAGTAGCTATCTAAACCAGCACGGTCGACCTGACAATTTAGAACAGTTAACCCAGTGCGCAACACTCAGCATGAATGAAGATGAAGCACATCAATACTGGGAATTAGAAGACAAAGCAAATACCATTCGACGCATCCCGATCACCCCTAGGATCATGGCCTCTAATTTGAGTATGCTATTGCATTTAGCGGTAGAAGGCACAGGTATTGCCCTATTACCAGAATGGATATGTGCAGAACAGGTACGTAATCAAAAACTAGAAGTCGTATTGCCAGACTGGACTATTCCACAAGGGACATTCCATGCCATTTATCCTTCAAGGCGCGGCTTATTACCTGCTGTGCGTACATTCATTGATTATTTAGTGGCAGAATTACCACTACAAATAGAAAGGAATCGGCTGTAGTGGTGTTGAGGCTTTCTAATAGGTTTTATTCTTTAATCATATTACTCATATAAGAGAAAACCCCCTCAATGGCTACATTGAGGGGGTTATTAAATAATGAGCTGGCGATGTCCTACTCTCACATGGCGA
>JAEWKT010000019.1 GCA_023393635.1 Pseudomonadota bacterium | reverse complement strand
ACGTTATACGAAATAATATTTTTTATTCCTTTTAAATCATATTTTTAACGTGTAATAAAAAGCCCAGATCTACCGATCTGGGCTTTTTTAATGATTTATCATGTTCCACGCTCATTATTTAAGCACTGTTCCACAATTTTGATAAGCTCATATTAATAACGTTTGAGCCAATAAAATCAATATTCAATAATTATAAATTTTTAACAGCAATATAAAGTCATAAACATTTTTTTAAACAATCAAAGAAAAAACTTTCAGCATAGCCACCACGCGCTAAATTTTGTAGAATAGCGGTTTTCCCTCATGGTGCTTTTCTATGACCGCTTGGACTGCTCACGTTACTGTCGCCACCGTTATTGAAAAAAACGGAAAATTCCTTTTTGTTGAAGAACATACTCAAGGGGTAACGCACACGGTCTATAATCAGCCAGCAGGTCATGTCGAGTGTGGGGAAACCTTAATAGATGCGGCTATTCGCGAAACCATGGAAGAAACAGGACATGTCATAGCAGTAGATTCCCTGCTGGGCATTTACACCTATACCCCGCCCATGTTTCCAGACCGTACCTATTTCAGATTTTGCTTTTTAGCACATGTACTGGAATATTTTCCAGAAGCTGAACTGGACAAAGGCATTGTCGGCCCACAATGGATGACACTGGATGAATTGCTCGAAACTGGTCGTGCACGTAGTCCCCTAGTCATTAAAGCCGTCAAAGATGCCCTTTCAGGTCAGAAATATCCTTTATCGCTCGTTTATGAGCACCAAAATTCTCCCTTAATTTCAAATTTGGATGCTTAATCCTATGCAACAACGTGTCATCGTCGGTATGTCTGGTGGTGTAGATTCTTCTGTTTCTGCAGCACTTCTTCTTCAACAGGGTTATCAGGTTGAAGGACTTTTCATGAAAAACTGGGAAGAAGATGACGGCACGGAATACTGCACGGCTATGGAAGATCTGGCCGATGCCCAAGCCGTGTGCGACAAGATTGGAATTAAACTGCATACCGCCAACTTTGCCATGGAATATTGGGATCGTGTATTCGAGCATTTCTTACAGGAATATGCCGCAGGTCGTACACCAAACCCAGACATTTTATGTAATAAAGAAATCAAATTCCGTGCCTTCTTGGACCATGCCGTGAACTTAGGTGCAGACTTTATTGCTACCGGTCATTATTGCCGTCGCGGTGAAACTAAAACCAATTCGCGTGGTGAAGAATACGCACCGTTATTACGTGGATTTGACAATAACAAAGACCAAACTTATTTCCTGCATGCAGTCCATGGTCGTGAAATTAACAAAACCTTGTTCCCTGTGGGTGAAATTGAAAAACCTGAAGTTCGTCGTATTGCAGAAGAATTAGGGTTAGCGACCGCGAAGAAAAAAGACTCCACCGGGATCTGTTTTATTGGTGAACGCCGTTTTAATGACTTCTTGAAACAATATTTGCCTGCTCAACCCGGAAAAATCCTGCTGGATAACGGTAAAGAGGTTGGTGAACATCACGGCTTAATGTACTATACGCTCGGTCAACGCGGTGGTATCGGCCTGGGTGGCCTTAAAGGTGCAGCCGAAGGTGCCTGGTTTGTGCTTTATAAAGATATTGAAAACAACCGCCTTGTTATTGGTCAGGGTCATGAACATCCACTGATGCAAAGTACTATACTTTGGAGTGAAGCGATTGACTGGGTGGCGGGTGAGCAGGATATTCCGGAAACAGGTTTCCGCTGTACCGCCAAAACCCGTTATCGCCAGCCCGATCAAGGTTGTGTCATTTATAAAGACAGCGATATGCCAAATGGTGTACGCGTTGAATTTGACGAACCGCAACGTGCGGTGACTCCAGGACAAAGTGTAGTGTTCTACGCAGATGAAGTTTGTTTAGGTGGTGGTGTGATTCATCATACCAATGCCCCTAAACCTGATTTTATTTAAAAGGAAGCGACAGGCATGGCTGAGTTACCCTTTCAACAGCCTCAGACTTTGAATGTACGCCAGAACCGTGCTTTGGCGTTGGCAGCTGTGTTTCAATCGACACAGCTGACCCATATGACGGCCATGTCAGGGCAGCAGAGTATTGGCGAAAATGGGAGCTTCTATCTGGAGCAACTGATTAAAGCCAGCCTGAACATCCGTCCTACCGCCAATGAATCCTGTCAAACCTTAGACTTCTTTAATCAACTTGCCGATATCTCCCTCGGTTTAAAAACCTTAGAAAGCAGTATTACCCAGCCCTTTAATAGCTCTCCCAAATCCCGCTTACCCAAACTCTCTAACGCCAAGCTGCCGATGAGCTATGCCATGGCATTGTTACAATTAGAGAAAAAAGTCTATAGCAATCCCAAATTTGTTGAAATCATTGAACAATCACAACAAAAAATTCTAAAACAGCTGTCTTTTTTTGATAATAACTATCTGCATCCCAGCATTATTGCCAACCTTGCCCAAACCTATATCGACACCGCGGGACAAATTAACCCCCGCATTATGGTCAAGGGCAATGCCGAAGCTTTTAAAGATAGTGCCCATACCAACCGAATTCGCGCTTCCCTGTTTACTGGCCTGCAACTGGCGCACTTGTGGCGTCAACTCGGAGGTAGTTCATGGGGTATGATTTTCAGTAAGCGTAAGCTGCTCCAGGATATTCAAGATCTTGCTCGTTTACAGTATCAGGTGGTTTAACTGATGCTGTTCGAGCTTTCTGTTTTACGTTTAATTCCAAAGTTTAAGGAATCGCTATGAACGCTTTAACCGCACTTTCTCCATTAGATGGACGTTACGCTAGCAAATGTGATGCTCTACGTCCTTTCCTCTCTGAGTTTGGTTTAATCCATGCTCGTGTGACTGTTGAAGTGCGTTGGTTACAAGCGCTTGCAAACCGTCCTGAAATCACTGAAGTTCCGGCATTTTCAGCTGAAACAAACGCAGCGCTTGATGCGATTGTTGCAAACTTCTCTGAAGAAAATGCCAACCGTATTAAAGAAATTGAACGTACTACAAACCACGATGTAAAAGCGGTTGAGTACTTCTTGAAAGAACAAATTGCTCACATTGATGAACTTAAAAATGCTGGTGAGTTCATTCACTTCGCATGTACGTCTGAAGACATCAACAACTTGTCTCATGCATTAATGTTGAAAAATGGTCGTGAAGTTTTAGTTTCAGCTATGCAACAAATCATCGATTCAATCGTTGCACTTGCTGAACAACACGCAGAACAACCAATGTTGTCTCGTACTCACGGTCAAACTGCAAGCCCAACCACTTTGGGTAAAGAAATGGCAAACGTGGCTTACCGCCTTGCACGCCAAATCAAACAGTTCAAACAAGTTGAGCTGCTAGGTAAAATCAACGGTGCTGTAGGTAACTACAACGCGCACTACTCTGCTTACCCAGAAATCAACTGGCCTGCGCATTCACAAGCATTTGTTGAATCTTTAGGTTTACAATTCAACCCGTACACCACTCAAATTGAACCACATGACTACATGGCGGAACTTTTTGATGCGTTACGTCGTTTCAACACCATCCTGATCGACTTTAACCGTGACGTTTGGGGCTATATCTCTTTAGGTTTCTTCAAACAACGTTTGAAAGAAGGCGAAGTTGGTTCTTCAACTATGCCGCATAAAGTAAACCCAATCGACTTCGAAAACTCTGAAGGTAACTTGGGTATTGCCAATGCAGTTCTTGCGCATCTAGGTGAAAAACTACCTATTTCTCGCTGGCAGCGTGACCTGACTGACTCAACTGTGCTTCGTAACATGGGTGTAGGTTTTGCGCAAAGCTTGATCGCGTTTGAAGCTTGCTTAAAAGGCGTGGGTAAACTTGAACTGAATGCTGCACGTATTGATGAAGACTTAGACAATGCTCAAGAAGTCTTGGCTGAACCAATTCAAACGGTTATGCGTCGTTATAATGTTGAAAAACCATATGAAAAATTAAAAGCACTGACTCGTGGTCAAGCCATGACTCGCGACATGATGGTTGATTTCGTAAACGGTAACGAATTAGAAGCTGTTCCTGCAGCGGATCGTGCTCGTTTGGCTGAAATGACACCTGCAACATATACAGGTAATGCATCTGAACAAGCAAAACAAATTAAAGACTTAATCGCTAAAATCTAATTTAGACAATTAAGACCAAAAGCGAAGCTCCGGTTTCGCTTTTTTTATTTATAATCATGTCTAACTTTAAGAAAAATGATATAGAAATAGATGATGGATCATCGATTAAGCAGCAAACATTTTGTTAGTTTAGGGATTTTGGCAATTGCGATTATCTTTGCCAGTATTCAGCCTTTAGAAATGGAATCTTATCTGCTCCATCAAACAGGTACGGTTTTTATGATCGTTATGTTGATCTTGTGCCTGTATAAAATCGGATTGAGCTTCTTCAGTTTCAACCTTTATCTGGCTTTTCTGCTGATTCATGTGGTTGCTGCACATTATCTGTATTCTTATGTACCTTATAATGAATGGACTCAGACACTCTTTGGCTTTGACCTGAATGCTGCCATGGGCTGGTCACGCAACATGTTTGACCGTTTTGTACACCTGGCTTTTGGC
>JAEWKT010000051.1 GCA_023393635.1 Pseudomonadota bacterium | reverse complement strand
GTATACACTACTTCATGCACCTGATCGGCCAAAAACTGCGGCTTAATATCAATGAGCAGGTTGCCATAAGCACGTAACCACCAGACCAACTGGGCCGTAAATGGTACGGTTGCGGTCACACGCACTTGTCCATTTTCCAGTTTTTCAATGGTTTGATCTTCACTTAAACGTGATTCAAAAAAGCTTTGGCCCGCCTTGGGGTGAAATAATAATTCAATAAATACAGGCTCAACACTTTGCTGGTTATGCGAAGTAAAGCCCAGTGCACCAGAGGCCAGATAATCATCAATATTAAAATCTACAGGATGCATTGAGCGGCTGTCCAGCACTGTGGCGTGGCTGAAACGATGCAGGGCAAACTGCCGCACATCTGACCGATCATGTCGCGTACAAATTAAATAAATAATCGCACCGCGCTGTACCAGTGCCAGCGGATTTAAGGTGTAAATCGTGTCTTCGCCCTGATGAGCGCGGGCTTTATAGGTAACGCGCAACTGGCGGTCTTGTAACAATGCCTCATAAATACTTTGCTGTGCCCTGGCATCCACTGGTGGCGGAATAAGTGGTTGTGTGGCGGGCACAATGCGCACCCGATTAATCCATTGCCGTACATTGTTATGTTCTGAGGACAGACTTTTTCTGGCCAGGTCAAACCATGGTCGCATTTCATCGAGCAGGCTAGGTGGCAATAAATGTTTCAAATGGTCTTCAACCATCATAAATGTCACCGCTTGTGAGCTATTCATATGCGGCAAACTTTGAATGGGCGCATCTTCCTGCCAACGCCAGCCTTGCGGTGTTTCCTTGTTGCTTTCGATGGGAAAGCGCGTGGCAATCTGGTTTAAATCACGCTGAATGGTGCGGATACTAATATCGATGCCTTCACGCTGTAATTGCTCTTGTAGCTGGCGGGTTCCTAGCCATTTACCTGTGGGTAGCTTGGATAAAATTTGCCATTGGCGATACAGGCTATTTACCGTTTCTTTTTCGGTAGTGGCCGAAGGCGTCGCATTGGCTTTTTTAGGCAGGCTCATTCCCCAGTTTCTCCAGATAATATTTTGATTATTTTAAATTGACATCACAGGCCAAAACTTAGCATGTTTGCTTCCTACTTGTCGCGGCTATTTGGTTGTATAGATGATTGACAACCCAGACCCTAAAGACGACACCGCATAGTATAACCCAATATGATCATTTGGTTTTGGCGTGTAATTATTCGGTAAAACCGCTTACAGCAAACTGCTAAAGCAGTGCATAAAGCTACTCACTGTTACACTAAAAACAATTCGCTCTATAGAACGCTAATGATTGCGCTGTAAAGCTTTGGGCATGATGAGCTTAAGGAAAATCATGTGCTTTAATAATTTTAAGGGCTTCCAGTTCGTTCATGTATTAGGTGGGTTTGTGGGATTTTAAATATTTGGCACAAGCTTGGAATTTGCTTTAAATAACGTGATTTAAAAGTTTGAGAAGGGTGTAATCATGACTTTGGTCTCAAGTGAGATTTATGAAAATGCTGTTAATTGGTCGGGTGATACATTGACACAAGTCATTAACCAGCAAGTCCTAACCCAGTTTTTTAATGAAATGCATTTGGAGACAGGGGCAGTTAGACAAAACTATCATCATCTTACGCAGTGGCTTAAACAGCAATCTATTGAGCAGCTTAATCAACTCAATGAACAAGCAAATGCACATTTTTATAAAAAAGGCATCACCTTTACAGTGTATGGCGATGCAGCAGGCACGGAGCGTGTCATTCCGTTTGATATTATTCCGCGCATTATTGAGCAAAAAGAATGGGCAATCATGGAAGCAGGCTGTAGCCAGCGTATTAAAGCCCTCAATGCCTTTTTACATGATATTTATCATCAGCAAGATATTATTCGGGCAGGGATTATTCCTGCCGAACAAATTATTGCTCACGATAGCTTTCAACCGTGGATGCTTAATGTTGACACACCAGGCAAAATTTATGCCCATATTAGCGGGGTTGATTTAATTAGACATAGCGATGGCAAACACTATGTACTTGAAGATAACTTGCGAACGCCATCAGGCGTATCTTATATGATAGAAAGTCGTGCTATTAGTCAGCAATTGATGCCCGATTTATTTGCTAGCCAAAAAATAGCTGCTGTTGATAATTATTCTGCCCTGTTAAAACAAAGCTTAATTGAAAGTTCAGGCATAGAAAATCCAACCATTGTCGTGCTCACCCCTGGTCGTTTTAATAGTGCCTATTATGAGCATGCATTTTTAGCCTGTGAAATGGATGCGCCTTTAGTGAGCGGTTCTGATTTATATGTAGAAAAAGATGAAGTATTTTTAAAGTCCATTTATGGCCGTATTAAGGTAGATGTTATTTACCGCCGTCTGGATGATCCATTTTTAGATCCGCTGGCATTTAGACCAGACAGCATGCTGGGCGTACCTGGACTGATGGCAGCTTATCGTGCTGGAAAAGTCATGATCGCCAATGCGCCAGGAACAGGGGTGGCCGATGACAAATCGATTTATACCTATGTAGAAAAAATGATTGAGTTTTATCTGGGTGAAAAACCTATTTTAAATAATGTACCTACCTGGCAATGCCGTAAAAAAGATGACTTAAGCTATGTATTGGCCCATCTGCCCGAGCTAGTGGTTAAAGAAGTACAGGGTTCGGGCGGTTATGGGATGCTCATTGGCCCGCAAGCCACGCAAATGGAAATAGCAGAATTTCGTCAACGTATTATTGCCAACCCCAAGGGTTATATAGCCCAACCCACGTTAACTTTGTCAGTTTGTCCAACATTGGCCAAAGAAAATATTACGCCGCGTCATGTTGATTTGCGCCCTTTTGTGCTTAGTAGTCCTAAAGAGGTAAAAATCACGCCAGGTGGCTTAACACGCGTAGCATTAAATGAAAGCTCGCTGGTGGTAAATTCTTCCCAGGGGGGTGGCATTAAAGATACTTGGATTATAGATATGGATAGCATGGCAGATCCACTCATGAGCCAGACCATGACAGGAGGTAATGCATGATTATGTTGCTGTCTACAGCCTCTAATCTGTATTGGCTGGGTCGCCTGATGATTCGTGTAGATGGCATATGCCGCTTATTGCCATTTACTGATGATGAGGAAGCAGTGGGATTTTCCCATGCCTTTTGTTTGCCTGCATGGAATGCCGAAACCTTAAACCAATTGTTGTATGACGAAAATCAGCCCAGTTCTATTACTGCTAGCTTACTGGCTGTGCGTGAAAATATGCAGACTGTAAGAGGGGTTATTAGCCAGCAATTATTTGAATGCTTAAACGTGCTGACCAATCCTCAGCAGAATTTTAAAGTAAAGGCATGCGAGCTGATTTCAGGCTGTTGTGAGGCGATATTAAATGAAGATGACCATGTGCGCTTGTTTTGGCAGTTAGGTCAAAGCATTGAGCAAATTGATATTGCACTGCGCTTAAAGCATTCACCTGAAATGGCCATTCTGGATTTACGCACAGTGGTGGAAATGCTGTCGCCCATTGGATGGCAAGCACTAGAAGCCCCGTGGGTTGAATTACAGCAACGTCAGGATATTAACGCACTGTACAGTTTTTGTGATCAGATGCAGGCATTATTTGAGGAAGGCCCATGAAACTGGTGATCAATCATCAAACGCATTATTCTTATGCAACGCCAGCCAAAAGAAGCAATCAATATATTCGCCTGACACCTCCAAACATAGGCCATCAAAAAGTAAACGCCTGGCAACTGGCTGCACAGGGAATTCATTTTACCCAGCTTGATGGCTTTGGCAATATCTGGACTAACTTGACCGTGAATCAGCCGCATCAGGAGCTACTGATTATGGCGCAGGGCGAAATAGAAACTTCTCCTGTTGAAGGGGTGCAAGATGACCGACTTGCACCCATGCTGTTTACGCATCCAACTGATATTACCCGCTGTCATGAACCATTACTTGAGTTTACCGCCCGCTATGCCAAAGGCAACACACGCTCATCACTAATTGACTTGTCTGCTGCTATCTTAGAGGTTATGCCGTATACCACGGCATCAACCAATGTTGAAACCACAGCAGCCCAAGCGTTTGACTTGGGGATGGGCGTTTGTCAGGATCATACCCACGTATTTTTGGCCTGTGCACGCCAGCTTGGGCTTCCTGCACGTTATGTTTCTGGCTATTTACATAGCGAAGATGCCAGCCATGTGGCAACCCATGCATGGGCAGAAGTTTATTTAGATGGTTTATGGTATTGTTTTGATACCTCTAACCAGCTTTTCTCCCTGGATCAACATGTCTATTTGGCATTTGGCCGTGACTATCTGGATGCAGCCCCTGTGCGTGGTGTGCGGCAGGGTGGCGATGATGAAACCATGCAAACGCGTGTGCAGGTTTTAGCTGCATAAATTAACTGCTAATGAAGCATTCTGCATGCAAAGCCAGCAATTTATGAGAACAAACATCAGACTAATATAGGAAGAACAATGACCTACTGTGTGGCAATGCGACTTGAGGAAGGCTTGATATTTATCAGTGACTCGCGTACCAATGCGGGTGTGGATCATATTGCAACTTTCCGCAAACTGCATCGTTTTGGCGTGAGGGAAGAGCGGATTATTGTGATTCAGTCAGCAGGCAACCTTGCCACTTCTCAGGCAGTCATTACGCGGCTGCGGCATCAAATCCAGACCAACGCCAAAAGACATCTACACAACGTCACCTCATTATTTGAAGCGGCGGAAATCGTTGGTGAATGCATGACCGACATTGTAAAGCATGTCAATGGCTTGTCAGATGGCGCAGAGTACGACTTTACTAGTTCCTTGCTGCTTGGTGGCCAAATTATGGGAGAGCCACCCGAGCTATATAGTATTTATCCGCAAGGTAATTTTATTGCTGCCACCATTGATACACCCTATTTTCAAATTGGCGAAAGTAAATACGGCAAACCGATTTTAGACCGCACTTTAAATTATCACATGTCGCTTGATAAAGCCTTGCGCTGTGCATTAATTTCCTTCGATTCCACCATTCGTTCTAACGTATCTGTTGGCACGCCACTTGATTTAATTGTATACCGCACCAATCAGTTTAATTTACCCGAAGGCCGCCGCCTGTATGATACCGACCCTTATTTTTCACTCATTCGCAGGCAGTGGTCTGATGGCTTGCGCAGCACCATGAATAATTTACCACAACCTCCTGATGACTATTGGCGTTAGACCATTTACGCCAGCAAGCCTCTTAAACTGGCTCATTGCATCAATTGTGGATTGCCCATGGTTTGATGTGATGAGCATGGTCAAAAGTTTTGTGTTTTAACCTGTCCTTAAAAATGATTAAAACCAAAATTATAATGATTAAAATCCAACTACCCACAACTAATGACCTATAATACGCGCTAATTTTTACCCTATAGGCAAAATCTGGTTCAAAGTAGATTGAGCTTTAAAGGTGTTGGTTTTTCTATATAGGCGTTTTTATTTCCATGGCTCTTAAAGCAACCATTTATAAAGCTGACTTGCAAATAGCAGATATGGATCGGCACTATTATGCTGACCATCAACTCATGCTGGCACAGCATCCGTCTGAAACTATAGAACGTCTGATGGTACGTATTTTGGCATTTGCCCGTTTTGCAGATGAACACTTGAGCTTTACCAAAGATTTATTTGAAACCGATGAGCCAGCCTTATGGCAAAAAGACTTAACTGGCCAACTTGAAAAGTGGATTGAAGTAGGGCTGCCTGACGAAACCAAAGTAAAGAAAGCCAGTGCGCGTTGTCCTGAGGTGGCAGTGATCACTTATGGCAGCCAGGTAGATGACTGGTTAACTCGTAATAATAAAATTAAAAATATGGCCAATGTGAGTGTGTGGAAACTCAGCAACGCCACCACTGCAGGCATTCAAACCTTGTGTGAACGTACTATGCAATTACAGTTAAACATTATAGATGGTGAGTGGACATTATCGAGTGACCAAGGTTCAGTCCCTATTGAGTGGATCGCTTTAAAATAATTAATCATGTCATGTGGTCAATCTATGATAGACATCAATTTTTTAGAATGATTGTTTTAGAATCATTGCCAGGAGTGTATCCATGACAACTGAGCTACAAGTTACCGATCTAGTAGAAGGTACGGGCAAAACCTGCGTTAAGGGTGCGCTGATTACCACGCACTATACGGGTAAGCTGGAAGATGGCACTGTATTTGATTCGTCGATAGACAAAGGGCAGCCATTTCAATGTGTAATTGGCACTGGTCGGGTGATTAAGGGCTGGGATCAAGGCTTGATGGGCATGAAAGTGGGTGGCAAACGCAAATTGTTTGTACCAGCGCACCTGGCTTATGGCGAACGGCAGATTGGCAAAATTCCGCCCTATTCTAATCTGGTTTTTGAGATTGAATTGCTGGAAGTACTGACGCGCGGCGACTAAATCATTTATCATAGGATTTATTATAAAAGGGAGTTTTTTATGGCACATCAATTTACCATTACCACAACAATTCACGGAATTTCACTGGATGACTTTAAACGACTGGTAAGTGATACCTCATTGCATGAAGCAGTATGTCGTCGTATTCCTGGGGAAAACCTGGAAATTTTAGAATCGCGCATTCAGGGCGATACCTATACCTTACGTCGTGAATATAATTTGGATGTGAATATTCCTGATATTGCCAAAAAATTACTTAAAAATGCTTTTCGCTTAAAACGAACTGATACCACCAACTTAAACACGCTTCATTCAACGGTTGAACTTGGGGCTAACTTACCTTTTGATGCCAAAGGCGAGCGTAAGGTAACTGGCAATGGCGACCAGCTAGATGTCACGATGGTATGGACAGTAAAAGTGAAAGTACCATTGATTGGCGGTATGCTGGAAAAACATGCCGAAGGTGAAATCCGTAAGTTTACTGATCTTGAGCTTGAGATTGTGGAAGATGAGCTCAAGAAACATGCAAAGGCCTGATTAAAAATCTGGCGAGCTAAGCTTCTTAACAAAGACTCTCCATCAGGAGAGTTTTTTATGAGGAGGGGAATCAAAGAATGAACATTATTTTGCCGATTGCAAAGCAAGGCGAAGCTATTTTAACCCTAAAGGCCGCACCAGTGGCTCAGGCTGAATTTAACAGTGAATGGTTAAGCCAACTTGCTGATGCTATGCATAGCACGATGTTGGCGCGTAACGGCGTGGGCATTGCTGCACCACAAGTGTATGTGTCCAAACGGGTGATTATTGTCGCGTCACGCGCTAATCCACGTTATCCCGACGCACCAGATATGGATGCGGTGGTGATGATCAATCCTGAAATTCTGGAGATGTCGGAAGATACTTGCTTAGGCGAGGAGGGCTGTTTAAGTGTGCCTGATGAACGTGGCAGTGTAGCGCGTGCGCAACGAATTATGGTGCGTTATTTCACGCTACAAGGTGAACAGGTTGAAGTAGTGTGTGAGGGTTTTCCTGCACGGATTGTGCAACATGAGGTAGATCATTTGGATGGGGTGTTGTTTGTGGAGCGGGTGGAGGCACCTTAAATTCCCTTTTGAGAAAGGGGCTGTCCATAGAATGAATGCGAGTAATTGATTCGTGACTCGCCCTCCTTTTAAAAAGAGGGTTGTGGAGGATTTATATTTCTTTAGATTTAAACATGCGAGATAGAATAGTATTTTTCCAAACATTTTCATCGTCTGATTTTGTGTGAGTAATTGATATTTTTGCTTGGGAAAGTAACCAATAAAAGGGAAAATCTGAATTATGATGACAATGGTTGCAAACTAATATGTCTGTCATAAACATTCTTAAGGAGTTTTCTTTTGTTAATGTAATAAGTTTGTCACAGTGAGTACACTTTAAAAAATTTTTCATGGTTTTGGCGTAGCTTTTAGTTAAAGCTCTTTTTCTTCCATCTGAATATAAATTCTCATAACTTGCCATAGAGGTTAAGAGAAAATGCTGGTGGGTTTTATTATTTAATTTAATTATTTTATTGAATGCTTCAAAGGTTATATGCGATATAAAAAGCATAACATAGGGTAGCGAGGTGTAAACGGAGTCATATTGATTAATATCGTTTGGATCATCAAATATTGAGTTTATAAACATCTTTCCTGTTTTAAGAAAATTGCCTTGCGATGTAATGAGATGTGTTCCTTTTTGACAGGGAATTTCTAGCCCTAGCGGGTATTGTTTTGAAAATATCATATCATGCAGTAATTCAGCATCAAATAATTCAGGTATAGGAAGATTCTTAATAGTCTCTAAAATAATAGATTTTCTAGCTGATTCATGAATTTTATTTAGCGTTTTATCTGTTTCTTTTTCAAACTGATCTATGAAGTTTTCGTAGTTGTTGAATAGCCAACAGATAAAAATGAGGTTTTCTTTAATAGGCTTTCTTAGTAAACTATATGCTACAGAAAACTTTCTTTTTTCAAAGCATTTAAGCGATTCATAAGTAAAGTGTAACAAATCGCTTAGCAGCCCTGATAATATTTTTGAATATAAAAAATGAAAATATGGTGCATCTAGTCCTTGTTCTCTAAAGAACTGTAAAACCTCAATAATATCAGAATTGTTATTTTCAAATTTTACATGATAAGCTTCGATTAATTTATCTAATCCAACCTCTTCAATATTGCTGGAATCATATTCAACTAAAAGTTTTGCACATTGGTCATGCAAGAAGAATATGTATTCATGGGATGCAATATATTTAGAGGGAATATTTTGAATATTTTCAAATGGTAAATAGCCAACATAGTTTCTCATAATTTAAAAATTATTCCGAATATTAAAAATTTACTTTGTTTTATACAATCATCTTAATTCGGTCTTGCTAGAGGGTTCAGTATAATCAAACCCAATTTTCTAATCGTAAGCCACTCACTCTTTCAAACTCAGCCACGTTATTCGTGATTAAAGTAGCATTTAAAGATAAAGCATGTGCAGCGATCAGCATATCCAATGAGCCAATAGGCCTACCTTTCTGCTGTAACTGATTTCTTAAAGTAGCATAATGCCAGATACAATCTTCATCAAAAGGTAAAATATCAAGTGGTGCAAAAAATTTCTGCAATGCTAATTTATTTTTAGCTGAGCCACTTTTTTCGACACCAAAACTTAATTCACTGGCTGTAATGCTAGAAATAGCAATTTCACCAAGGGAATACTGCTTAAATCGTTCAATCACCTGTGGCGGTTTATGATTAATAATATAAATGCAAATATTGGTATCAAGCATCAGCATCAAAAATGCAACTCCTCACGTTCTTGATCATGTTGTACTTCACGCTCTAACTCAAAACCACTTTCAAACTCATCTAGTGATTCTTCCAGCATTTGCCACGGTTGATTAAGCGGTAACAACAGCACGCCACTACCAAAATGCTTAATTGCAACTTCTTCACCCTGAAAACGAAAGGCCTTAGGTAACCTGACAGCCTGACTACGGCCAGACTGGAAAATTTTGGCATGTTCCATAAAAAAGTCCTATGATAGCTACCATTGGTATTCATCATAGGACTTGGTTGTTTAATAATCAAGCTGTAGTTTTATAATGTGACCTTATTTAATTAAATGCAAAACGAAATCACTCTAAATTCGGCGCCAACCATCTTTCAGCTTGTTCCATCTCCCAGCCTTTACGCTTGGCATAATCCGCCAACTGGTCACGGTCAATTTTACCCACGTTGAAATAATCTGACTCTGGATGTGAATAATAAAAACCACTTACAGAGGACGGCGGCCACATGGCATAGCTCTCAGTCAACTTAGTGCCAATCACTTCAGTCGAGTTAAGCCAGTTAAACAGCGTGGCTTTTTCCGAGTGTTCGGGGCAGGCAGGGTAACCTGGCGCAGGGCGTATGCCCTTATATTGCTCTTTAATCAGCGCATCATTGTCCAGGGCTTCATCGCTGGCATAACCCCAAAACTCTTTGCGCACGCGCTCATGCAAATGCTCCGCAAAGGCTTCTGCCAAACGGTCTGCCAGTGATTGCACTAAAATAGCCGAGTAATCATCGCCTTTGCTGCGGTAATCATTGGCAATTTCTTCTGCACCAAAGATAGACACGGTAAAGCCGCCTAAATAATCCTGTGCAGGGGAATCGGCAACGGCAATAAAGTCAGCCAATGATAAGTTGGGTTTACGTTTGACGTTATCAGTTTGCTGGCGTAAATGATGGAATTGATGCGTGATATTTTGGCGGGTTTCATCGGTATAAATTACTACGTCATCCGCAGCAATACGTGCCGCAGGCTGCAATGAATACACCGCACGCGCATCCAGTTTTTTATTACTGATTAAATCAGTCAACATGGTTTGCGCTTGTTCAAACAGGTCACGCGCCGCTTCACCTACAATTTCATCTTCTAAAATTTTAGGGTACTTGCCTGCCAAGCTCCAAGAGATAAAAAACGGTGTCCAGTCAATATAAGGCACCAAGGTTTCAAGTGGATAATTGCGCATCACTTGGGTGCCCAACTGATTTGGCACAGGCGGACGATAATTATGCCAGTCGGTTTGTAAGCCGTTTTTAATGGCTTCATCATAAGTTAGGCGCGGTGCTTTGGGCTGTTTGTTGACCAGACGCTCACGAACCACTTGGTATTCTTCACGGGTTTTGGCAATAAAAGCGGGCTTCATTTCTGGTGAGAGCAGGGTAGTGGCAACACCTACCGCACGTGAGGCATCCGATACATACACCACGCCATCATTAAGATAATGCGGATCAATTTTTACCGCAGTATGCGCTTTGGATGTGGTTGCACCGCCAATCATTAGTGGCAAGTTAAAGCCACGACGCTGCATTTCTTTGGCCACAAATACCATTTCATCAAGACTTGGGGTAATTAAGCCCGATAAGCCAATAATATCTACTTTTTCATCAATGGCCGTTTGCAGGATTTTGTCGCTTGGCACCATCACGCCAAGGTCAACAATATCGTAGCCATTGCAGCCGAGCACCACGCCCACAATATTTTTACCAATGTCATGCACGTCACCTTTTACGGTGGCCATCAGCACTTTACCTTTACTTTGGCCTGGGGTTTTCAGTGCTTCGATGTACGGGTTTAGCCACGCCACAGCTTGTTTCATCACACGGGCAGACTTCACCACTTGCGGCAAGAACATTTTGCCAGAGCCAAACAGGTCGCCTACCACGTTCATGCCATCCATCAGCGGCCCTTCAATCACATCTAGAGGGCGAGCAGATTTAAGGCGTGCTTCTTCGGTATCCTGATCAATATAAGTGGTAATGCCTTTTACTAAAGCATATTCCAAACGTTTTTCCACACTTTCATTGCGCCATTCCAGGTTTTCTACAGGCTTGGCTGAGGTAGAGCCGCCACCACGATATTTTTCGGCAATGTCTAGTAGTTTCTCGGTAGCTTCGTTACCACTGCTACCCTGATTTTTATTTAAAATAACGTCTTCAACGGCATCTTTTAGTTCTTTGGGAATATCATCATAAATGGCCAATTGACTGGCGTTGACAATCCCCATGGTCATGCCTTGTCCAATGGCATAGTACAAAAACACCGCATGAATGGCTTCACGTACAGGCTCATTACCACGGAAACTAAACGAGACGTTGGACACACCACCAGAGATCATGGCGTTGGGCAGGTTTTGTTTTATCCAGCCTGTCGCTTCAATAAAATCAACCGCGTAGTTGTTATGTTCTTCAATACCTGTGGCAATGGCAAACACGTTGGGGTCAAAAATAATATCTTCACTGGGGAAGCCAACATCGTTGACCAAAACATCATAGGAGCGTTTGCAAATTTCTTTTTTGCGCTGGGCGGTGTCAGCCTGACCGTCTTCATCAAATGCCATGACAATAATGGCAGCACCATAACGACGGCATAATTTGGCACGTTCGACAAACTCATCATAGCCTTCTTTTAAACTAATGGAGTTAACAATACATTTGCCCTGAACGCACTTTAGACCCGCTTCAATAATTTCCCATTTGGATGAGTCAATCATAATCGGAACGCGGGAAATATCGGGTTCTGAGGCGATCAGCTTTAAGAAGTGTTCCATCGCACCAATGGAATCCAGCATGCCTTCATCCATGTTGATGTCAATGACCTGCGCGCCGCCTTCAACCTGTTCACGCGCAACGTCCAAGGCTTCGGTAAATTTTTCTTCACGGATTAAACGCAAGAATTTTTTAGAGCCAGTCACGTTGGTACGTTCACCCACGTTAACGTAAAGTGAATCTTTGGTGATATTAAATGGCTCTAAGCCCGATAAACGACAGGCGGGTTCAATCTCAGGAACAACCCGTGGTGGCAAGTCTTTAATGGCATTATAAATGGCCGCGATATGCTCAGGCGTGGTACCGCAACAACCACCTGTAATATTAATCAAGCCACTCTGGGCAAACTCTTTTAAAAAGGCTGCGGTTTCTTCAGGAGTTTCATCATAGCCACCAAAGGCATTGGGCAGACCAGCATTAGGATGAGCAGATACAAACACGTCAGCTTTATCGCTTAAGGTTTTAACGTGTGGCCGCATGGCATCGGCACCCAGCGCACAGTTAAAGCCAACCGAGAGCAAATTGGCATGCCGCACTGAGTTCCAGAATGCTTCGGCAGTTTGGCCTGTCAAGGTACGGCCTGAGGCATCAGTAATAGTGCCTGAAATCATCAGTGGCAATTCACGGCCAATGGCATCAAACACTTTATACACGGCAAAAATAGCCGCTTTACAGTTGAGCGTATCAAACACGGTTTCAATTAAGAGAATATCCACACCACCTTCAATTAAGGCATGCGTGGCTTCCACATAGTTTTCAACCAGTGCATCAAAGGTAATGTTACGGAATGCAGGATTATTAACATCAGGGGAAATAGAGCAGGTGCGTGATGTTGGCCCCAATACGCCTGCCACAAAACGTGGTTTATCGGGTGTTTTTTTGCTCCATACATCGCAGGCTTCGCGGGCAAGTCGTGCTGCCTCACGGTTAATTTCGGGCACTAAATCTTCCATGTGGTAATCACTCATGGAAACGCGTGTGCCATTAAAGGTGTTGGTTTCAATAATGTCTGCGCCAGCTTCTAAATACTGGTCATGAATATTTTTAATAATATCGGGCTGAGACAGCACCAGTAAGTCATTGTTGCCTTTTACATCGTGAGGCCAATCGGCAAAACGCTCACCACGATAATCGGTCTCTTCCAGCTTGTGTCGCTGGATCATGGTGCCCATTGCGCCATCAATAATTAAAATTCGTTTAGCAAGCAATTCTTTTAAGGTGGCAAGCGTGGACATGAACACTCCGACAGCGGCTTAAGGCAAATAAAAGTAAATTGTAGCAGATTATGCTATCAATTTTGTGCCAACCTACAGATCTATTGGTGTCATTAAAAGTGCAAAATTAGAGATATAAGTTAATTAATTAAAGCTCAGTAATTTGTTAAAAAAGCGCTGAATTAACGCAGGCTCAATGGCAATGGTTGCTAACACACCAAACGCTGCGCCCCACAAATGCGCGCTGTGGTTAATATTGTCCTGCCCACGTTTGGCAGAGTAAATACTATACGCCGTGTACAATACGGCATAAATAATGGCAGGCACTGGAATAAAAAACACAAAAATTAAGTTCCACGGGGCAAATAAAATATAGGCAAATAACACTGCTGATACGGCACCTGATGCACCAAGGCTTAAATAGTTAGGATCATTTTTATGTTTGATATAGCTTGGCAGCATAGACACCACCAATGCCGCCAAATAAAACAGCACAAAACCTAAGCCACTCAAATAAGGCCGATAAAAGTTTTCAATAGCGCGGCCAAAAAAATACAGGGTGAACATATTAAATAGCAAATGCGTGCCATCCGCATGTACCAAACCATAAGTAATAAAGCGGTCATACTGGCCACGTTGCATAGCAGGTGGCCACATAATGAGGCGGTTCATTAAGGCACGATTACTAAATGCTATAAATGACAGCAGTGTAGTAATAATAATGATAATTAAAGTATGAGAAACAGATAAACCTAGCATTTTAGTCGGGATATTGATTATTTTGTTCCGATGTTAAATTAAAAATGCGCCAAGAGGATTAAAATAAACGCATGGTTACATTTTTTTGTCTTAATTCTTGAGAAGTTAAGGCAAAAAAAGCGCACTCAACTTGGCTTTGCAGGACAACGCCCTCATGTATGCGCTATGATATGCACACTGTGCAGGAGTAAGATGTATGACTGTTGAAAGCCTAGAAAATTCACCAATAAATGCTAATCCAAATACTGATGCGTCAGAAGAAATGGTGCCAAATATGGTCATCACGCCCTCTGCTCAAGAGTATTTAGCCGAATTACTGGCCAAGCAGGATACTCCAGGGATTGGCGTACGTATTTTTGTTGAGCATGCAGGTACTGCCCGTGCTGAGTGCTGCATGGCATATTCTACCCCTGAAGAGGTGAATACACTGGATTATCAGCAACAGTATGATGCGTTTCCAGCCTATATTGACGCGCCCTCGATTCCTTATTTAAGGGATGCGGTGATTGATTATAATAAAGATCGTTTTGGCGGTCAGCTCACTTTTAAAGCACCAAATTCTAAAGTACCACGCGTGGGTGCAGATGCTTCAATTGAAGAGCGCATTGCCTATGTATTGCAAGCTGAAATCAACCCTGGTCTGGCCAGTCACGGTGGTAATGTGTCGCTGGTTGAGTTGTTTGAAGACCAAGAGCATGGCTTGACGGCGGTATTGGAGTTTGGTGGTGGTTGTCAGGGTTGTTCTGCGGTGGATATTACGTTAAAGCAAGGTGTAGAAACGACGTTAAAAGAGCATTTACCTGAGATTGGCCGTGTGATTGATAAGACGGATCATACGCAAAAAGATGGTGCTTACTTTAAGTAGGGGCTTTCGCATCATTGAATACATGTAAGCGGCTAGTATTTACACGACGGAGTCTTATCGTTAATTATTTAGATGCTAGCCATCATTTTTCTACATTCTTTTGTCTTGATACAAAAGAATCAAAAGATCAAGGCAACGGCACGACGCTAAAAATCTCCGTATCATCCTAAAATGAAAAAACTCGCTACGCTCAAACAGCTTTCATTTTTTAACGGCTGATACTGTCGATTTTCTTAAAGCTTCGTTTCCTCTGCCTCTTTAAAATCAATAGCCTCAATATTTGAAGAAGTTGTACATGTAATTTAATCAGTTTTGATCTAGTTTCTTAAACAATTCAATGGTTTCTTTTGCCCATGTAATCCACGTTTTTTGCGTTTCAATACCAAGCAACAAAACCCGATATTGAATGTGTTGCTCACGGCTTAAAGGGGTATGTTTTTTAAAGTCACGTTGTTCAATCGATAAATACAACTCTAATTTTTCTTCATGCAATTGAAGATGTCGCCTTAATTCTTGTTCAATCCCTAACGGCCCCAAGATTGCTTCTGCGCGTAGGCGCACTGCCATTTCTTCTCTAATTTGATACGGATCGGTGGCCAAAAGCACCCATTGCTTCAGCTCATTTTTACCTGCTTCTAATACTTCATAAGTTTTCTTTTTGGTTTTGCCTGCGTCCAGGGCAGCGCTTGAGCTAATCCAGCCTTGCTCTTCCATGCGTTTGAGTTCACGATAAATTTGTTGATGGCTTGCGTTCCAGAAAAAACCCATCGATTTATCAAAACGGCCTGCTAGTGCATAGCCAGAGCTGGGTTTTTCTAGCAAGGAGGTTAGCAAAACGTGCGCTAAAGACATGCAGTGTCCTGAAGTAAGTGAGCAAAAAATTAGTGCCTAAGCAGGGATGAATTAAATACTGTAAAAATAATTTATGCAACGAGTTGCATATTTATTGATAATAAATTATAAACTTCTTAGCGAAAACTATGCAACAAAGTGCATAGTAATCATTTATTACCGTGGCAACAATCGCCAGCATTTTAATTTCCATCTATAAGGAATAGCCAGCCATGTCAAACCCCAGTTCTACCGCAAGTAACCAGCCTTCTGCTTATCCACATTTATTGGCCCCCCTTGATTTGGGTTTTACCACATTGCGTAACCGCACACTCATGGGTTCAATGCATTTAGGACTAGAAGAATTACCAGAAGGGCATGAGCGCATGGCGGTGTTTTATGCAGAACGCGCGCGCGGTGGCGTTGGCTTAATTGTGACTGGCGGTGTTGCGCCCAATTCAGCAGGTGCTGTTGTTCAGGGTGGTTCGGTACTTAATAACTTAGAAGAAGCCAGACAGCATAAAGTAGTGACTGACGCCGTGCATGCTGAGGGCGGGAAAATTGCCCTGCAAATTTTACATACAGGTCGCTATGCCTATAACCCCAACAGTGTTGCCCCAAGTGCAATTAAAGCACCAATTAATCCATTTGTGCCGCATGAGCTTAGCACTGACGAAATTGAGCAGACCATCAGCGATTTTGTGCAATGTGCCAAAATGGCGCAGGCTGCTGGCTATGATGGCGTTGAGGTAATGGGCTCTGAAGGCTACTTAATTAATCAGTTTATTGTACAGCGTACCAATCACCGTACCGATGAGTGGGGTGGTAGCTACGAAAACCGCATTCGTTTTCCGATTGAAATTGTGCGCCGTATCCGTGAAGCAGTAGGGCCTAATTTCATTATTATTTATCGTTTATCGATGCTGGATTTGGTAGAAGGCGGCTCTGATTTTGAAGAAGTCGTGCAATTGGCCAAAGCCATTGAAGCTGCTGGCACCACAATTATTAATACGGGAATTGGCTGGCATGAAGCGCGCGTGCCCACCATTGCAACCAAAGTACCGCGAGCTGCCTTTGCATGGGTGACCAAAAAATTAAAAGGCGTGGTTAACATTCCATTAGTGACCACCAACCGCATCAATGCGCCTGATGTAGCCGAAGAACTTTTGGCGGATGGCTATGCCGATATGGTATCGATGGCGCGTCCATTTTTGGCGGACTCCCAGTTTGTATTAAAAGCTGCCACCAACCGCGCGGATGAAATCAATACCTGTATCGCTTGCAATCAGGCCTGTTTGGATCACATTTTTGTAGGGAAAATTACCTCTTGCCTGGTAAATCCATACGCTTGCCATGAAACAGTCTTAGTCCCTGCGCCATTTGAAAAAGTGAAGAAAATAGCAGTGGTGGGTGCAGGGCCTGCTGGATTGGCATTTGCCACTACCGCTGCCAAACGCGGCCACAATGTTACCTTGTTTGATGCAGCTAATCAAATTGGCGGTCAGTTTAATGTGGCCAAGCTGATTCCTGGTAAAGAAGAGTTTTATGAAACTTTACGCTTTTTTAAACGTCAGCTTGAGCTTGGCACGGTTGATTTAAAACTGGGTCAATATGTTGATTTAGACCTGCTTAAAAATGGTCAGTTTGATGAAGTGGTTTTGGCCACAGGCGTCACACCGCGCCATTTGAATATTGAAGGCGTGGATAGCCCTAAAGTTTTAGATTACCTGGAGGTACTACGTGATAAAAAACCAGTGGGCAAACGTGTGGCCGTGATTGGTGCAGGCGGTATTGGTTTTGATGTGTCTGAATACCTCACTCATGAGGGTGAAAGCGCCACGTTAAACCCGAAGAAATTTTTTGCGGAATGGGGAATTGATACCGACTATGAGCAGCGTGGTGGTATTACCCAGCCAGCACCTGAGGCCAGCCCACGCGAAGTGTATTTATTACAACGTAAATCTACACCTGTTGGGGCAAATTTGGGTAAAACCACAGGCTGGATTCATCGTGCAGGCTTAAAGCATAAGCATGTCAATATGATTAATGGGGCAAGCTATGAGCGCGTGAGCGAGCAAGGTTTGCACATTATGGTTGATGGGGTAGAGCGTGTGCTGGAAGTAGATAATATTATTATTTGTGCGGGTCAGGAGCCGTTACGGACGATGTATGACGAGCTACAAGCGGCTGGTATTTCTACCCATTTAATTGGTGGTGCTTTTGAAGCAGGTGAGTTGGATGCAAAACGTGCCATCTTAAACGGCACACAACTGGCATTGGCGATTTAATACGATTAGCAATGATGGGTTAGTGGTTGATTGAGCCATCATTGCGTTACATCAAAAGTCAGGGAGAAAGACTATGGCACTCACACATGCGCAAACCGCAGTAACTCGCGCTATGGAACAATGGCATCACATGCTACAAACCCGTGATATGTCTATTTTGGCCGAGCTTTTACATCCAGAAGTGGTGTTTCGCTCACCAATGGCGCATCGACCCTATACTGGTTCGCTCGCGGTAGGTTTGATTTTAAAAACAGTCATTACGATTTTTGAGGATTTCACCTATCATCGTGAGTTTGTCAGCAATGATGGCTTGCAGGTGGTGTTAGAATTTAGTGCCATGGTGGATGGCAAAAAGCTTAAAGGTATTGATATGATTGGCTTTGATGAACAAGGCAAGATTATTGATTTTGAAGTGATGATTCGACCATTTAACGCTTTGGCTGCTTTAGGTAAAGAAATGGGCGCGCGCGTGGGTGCTCAGCTTGAGGCGCATAAAGGCTAAGGCTGCGCTTCAAAAATCAAAAGTCAGAAAAACAAAAAGCTGGCATACCCCATGAGTGTGCCAGCTTTTTTAAACACTTTGATTTAGTGCACCATCTCATCAACCAAATCAAAGCCTTTGGGCATTTCTGGATTTTCAGCTTCCATCACAATGGTTTCAAGATCACGTGATGTATTTAAACCTTGTTCCAGCGCCTTTAAATACAAATCAAAGCTGTGGAAATTACCATAGACCAAATTGCGTAAAATGGTTGAATTTAATTCGAGGCCTTCAATATCCATGCTGGTTTTATAGCGCAACTCGCCATCTTCCCAGTCCATTTCAAAGTTGCCCATAATCAGGCCATAATTAATACGGCAAATGAGTTCACTTAAACGTGGACGCAGGTTTTCTGGTACTTGCTCAGGGTACAAGCTATAGACCAATAGGCGTGAGGTCTCATCAAAGCAGCGCACCATACAGGGCCACTCACCTTGCTGACCTTTGACAAAAATTCTAAACGTCACAGTATTGTCTTCATCCAGTGACTGTTCAGAGACAATAGGTTTTACACGATCGACCTTAAACCCCTCTTCCAGAAGAAGGGTTTCTACGGTATCGCACAGATGTTGAGTCATAAAGGCAATATCAAAAATAAGCTAAAAATGTATTGCAGCAGTGTGACATGAAATGCAGAAAAAATCTTTACTCTGCAAAAATAGCCGCCACTTCGCTAGACTCATAAAACTCGCGCAACAGGCTTTCTACCCGTTTGGCCAAATAGCCATCGGCAATGAGTTGCCCAATGACAGGCATGACAGCAAGTTTTAATTCTTGCTCAATCAAGGCAGCATCCACGTTCAGGTCACGCAGAATTTTGCCCAATGTGTGCTGTTTATTATTGCTATACCAATGGGTAATCCCATCTTTGACTTGCGTGGCAATATAGTCAGTACTGCGCAAACTGTCCCACGTGCGACTAATCACTTGTGCGCCATTGCTGATCCCTTCAGGGCTGACATAGTGATTAATATTGCTTACTGGTTGCTGTGCAATGGTTTGCCAACCTTGCTTAATCAATTGATACACCTGTTGATCATTCAAGTGTTTATTGGCCATTTTTTCACTGACGCCAATCAGGTTATTAATATTTTTACTTAAATAACCTTGTAGTGCGCTATCTAAATTGCTGTCGGTTGCGCGCTCTAGCACGTTTTTGCCCATTTTCATCAGGCTTCCCATGCCAGGCATTTTTTTGGCAATCATATTGTTTTCCATGTAGTCATTAATGGCATGGCTAATGGTTTGTGACAGCATTTGCGCATAGGCAGGGTTACTAAAAATTCGGTGAATAAATGCTTCGCGATGATTTTTTTGGCTAGATAAATACTGTGCCACAATTTCTACAGATTCTTCTGGAATCAGGTTAGCCACATTCATTTGCTGGTTACTGTCATGGCTTAGGGCAAATTGAATTTGTGCCACAACTTGATCCGTAAAATGCGCCTGAAGTGGATAATCTAGCACTTGAGTGCTGACCAAGGCTTGCAGGTGTTCCTGGCTAATCAGTTGCTCAATTGATTTGTTAGATAAATGGGCAAACAGGGCATTGGTTTCATCAACCACGGTTTGCTCAGTTTGGAATTGTTTTAAAATAAACTCAAGTTGAACCTGTAGCAATTGCGCGGCTTTTGAGTGCATGATAACCCCTTGATAAAACTGTAAAAGGTGATGGAAAAATCGTCTGTTCAAAATATTTTTCAAATAAGCAGGCTATAATTTGTTGGTTTAAACCTGCTTACTCAATTTGAGCTTAACCAAACCATTGCTCAAACGCACTTTTATCTAAGGCGCCGATCCTGCAAATGGATTGGGTTTGGCCACTGCTTTTTGTAAAAATGGTAAATACTTTTGAATTACCAATTGCTCAGCTTCCAAAATAGGCGTATGACCAACATTGGGTAAAATCACAGGTGCTTCTGCATTTTTAATTAACCCTTTTAGCTCTGGCACGACATTGACGTCAATAATTTTATCCTGCTGACCCCACATAATTAAGGTCGGTGCCTCAATGGCACGCGCAGCTAGTGCAAAGGTTTCTGGTGTATAAAAGCTATACATTTTAATCAGTTGCTCAATCACTTTACGCGTATTTGCTGCTTGCCCAATCATCACCTTTTCCTGTTCTTGTTTAAGGGCAGAGGGAATAAACGGTGGGTAATACATGGCAATTTTCATTAAATTATCAAAGTCACCTGGCTTACTGACCACCAAGTTGCGCAATAAGGTTGGATCTTTTAAGTAAGGACTTTGGGCAGTTTTAAACACCCCTGCGCTATCAACCAATAATAAGCTTTGCACATCATAAAAGTATTGCGCTGCATACAAGCTGGCAACTGCACCGCCTAAAGAGTGTCCAGCCACATTTAAGTTTTTATTAATGCTGGCCGCTTCAGTAAAACGGCGTAAGGATTCCACCATGCTTGGCACTTGCGGATCATAATCGGCAGGTACTTTGGTGTCGCCATGGGCGGGTAAATCGGGAATAATGACATGGTAATAAGGGGTTAAATAACGTGCAACACGATTCCAGTTGTCACGGCTACCCGATAAACCATGCACTAGCATTACTGTCGGTTTGGCTTTGTCGCCGCCTTCGCTATAAGTCCATTCAATATCGCCTACTTTAAGGCTGTGCGATGTCAAGCCTGCCCAAGCGCGCTCTTCTTGTAGTACCTGTTGGAAACTTTGCTGTGTCAGTGGGGCAGCGAGCACAGAAGCTGAAAAACCAGTTAAGCCCAATGCAAAAATAAGGGGCAGTAATGGTTTTGCTATGGTTTTAAGCATAGGTATAGTCCTTTAGTCAGTATTATTTATACTAGCCTAGCAGACCTGGCAAAATTATCGTTGACACCTGTAAATATTTTTTAAGCATGTAGGGTCAATTCGCTTGCTGTTGATAATAAAAAGCCAGACGAATGAAATATTGTCTGGCTATATGATATAGCTATGTTGGCGACCTGTTTAGACTGCTTGCATGCAGCGTTTACTCAGAAGGTTGAAAGGGAATAGGCGTATGTAGCTTGAGCTGCGTGACGTCATTACCCGTTGGTTGTTGATACACCCGCAAGCCAAACTCAGGCAGGATAGCAAGCAAGTGATCAAAAATATCTGATTGCACATTTTCATAAAATGTCCAGTTAGTGTCGTTGGTAAAGCAATAAATTTCTAGAGGCAGGCCTTGTGCAGTGGGTTCTAACTGGCGCACCAGAAGTGTCATCTCCTGATGAATCCCTGGATGGTTTTGCAAATAATGATTTAAATAAGCGCGTAAGGTGCCAATGTTGGTTAGGGCGCGCTGATTGAGTTTGCTATTGGCTTGAGTGCCTAATTTTTCATTCCAGGCAATAATTTCCCTGTTTTTTTCATCAAGGTATTTGTCCAGTAAAAACGATGATTTTAAGTGCTGGTATTCATCATCATTTAAAAAATGCACACTGGTTTGATCCAGTAAAATAGCCCGTTTAATACGACGTCCGCCCGAATCGGTCATACCACGCCAGTTCATAAAGGTGTCGGTAATCAAGCGGTTGGTGGGAATAGTAGTAATGGTTTTGTCAAAGTTTTGCACTTTAATGGTGTTGAGCGACATATCAATTACATCACCATCGGCATTGAGGCCAGGCATGGTAATCCAGTCACCCATGCGGATCATGTCATAGGATGAAATTTGAATGCTGGCCACCAGCGATAAAATAGTATTTTGAAATACCAGCATAATCACCGCAGCCATGGCACCAAAACCAGCCAATAGGGTAAAGACGTTTTTTTGCAAAAAAGTGCCGATAATTAATAAGGCACAGACAATAAATAAAATGATTTTTATAAGCTGCAAATAGCCCTTAATTGGCTTGTTGCGTGAGTCAGGGCGACGCATATACAAATTATTGATGACATTTAAGCCAGCACTTAAAGTAAGCACAATCGTAATAAATACGGAGGCCTGTGCCAGCATTTCAATGATTCTTATCAGAGAAAGAGATAAATGGGGAACCTCTGAGATACCATTTCTAATAATTAAGGCAGGCACAATATTGGCAAAACGCTCAATCATTTGATAGCGACTTAATGCACCATCACGGCTAAGTGGTAATAGTTGGGTAAAGCGGCGAATACCCCGTACCAGCACATGTTTGGCAATCCAGTTGGCAAGCCAGGCAAATAAAATGAGCGTGCCTAGCCCCAGTAGCATTTCTAGCCAATTATATTGATCAAGCCAGAGTTCAAATTTTTCCCACAACCTACTATGTAAATCAAAATTTTGCATATCACCTATACTATTCAAACAAAGAAATAGTGCGCCATTGTAAAGGCTAAGTATTTTTTTCTTAGAGAACAACGGTTTCTTTTTGTTGGTAAGTGTTATGAATATTTATAAAATCCAAAGGGTATTCTAAAAAAGTTACTTGGCTATCGATTTTTTTTGTGCAAATTTGATGCATATTGCTATAAAAAAGCAGCCTTTATAGCTCATAATATATTTTATCTTTAGCAACTATGGGTAGCATCGCATGATTTCGGCAGCAGAAGCACTTGAGCGATTAAAACAAGGCAATAAAGAGTTCGCATCTGGCCAGCCAGCTAAAGCTAAAAATTCAGATTCAACCTTGGTAGAGCGCGCTGCACTGGCGCAAGAACAAAACCCATTTGCGATTATTTTAGGTTGTTCAGATTCACGTGTGCCTGCTGAAATTATTTTTAATCAGGGCTTGGGTGATTTATTTGTGATCCGTGTGGCAGGTAATATTGTTGCGCCATCACAGGTAGGAAGTGTTGAGTTTGCGGCTGAACGCTACGATGCACCATTAGTGGTGGTATTAGGCCACTCAAAATGCGGTGCCATTCAAGCCACCATTGAAGCGTTGCATCAACCAAACAACAAGTCCTCTAGCAACTTAATGTCTATTGTTAACCGTGTGCGTCCTTCGGTAGAGATTTTGATGCATACCGATTTACGTCATGACCTTGAAAAACTGTCTAAAGTAGCGGTACGTGCCAATGTGCAAGTATCTGTAAATCAGTTGCGTCATGGTTCTGCTGTATTGGAGCAGCTCATTGAAAAGGGCGAGTTGCAAGTAGTGGGTGCAGAGTATTCACTGGAAACAGGTGAAGTTGAATTTTTTAATGTTTAATGAATAGTATAAAAACATTATAAAAAGAGATTGAAAAAGGGGTTAACGCCATGAGTTAGCCCCTTTTTTTACTAATTTAATCAGCAGATTACTTGAGTTTTGCTTCAATCATAGGCCATGCATTGTTGAGTAGTTTGGTTTGTGCATTTGCAGTAGGATGTACCAAGTCTTTTTGCATCAGTTTATTGTCACCAGCCACCCCTTGCAGAAAAAACGGCAGCAAGCTGATATTTTGGGTTTTTGCCACATGGACATAGCTTTGTTCAAAGGCTTTACTATAGGCTGCACCATAGTTAGGTGGTATTTTCATGCCTAACAATAATGGCTCTGCCTTGGCTTTTTTACTTAATGTGGCGATTCGATTTAAGTTATTTTGAATGCTTGCAGGCGGCTGGCCACGTAATGCATCATTGCCACCAAGCTCAATCACCACAACTTGCGGTTGATAAGTACTGAGTAATTTTGGCAACCGTGCTAAGGCGCCACTGGTGGTTTCGCCACTGACGCTTGCATTAATCACCTGATGCTGCTTAGGATATTTTTGATTTAATCGCTGTTGTAATTTGGCTACCCAGCCTTGTTCTACATTAATGCCATAGCCAGCACTAATACTGTCACCTAGAATTAAAATGGTTTTGGCAAAGGTAGTACTGGTTGTTAATAGCGAAGCAGTTGCAATAACAACAATAGACAATGCCTTGGCATTTGCACTAATAGCAAAAGCAGGCCGTTTTTTTGGCATATGGCTTATTGTGCCGCTTGCTGCACTGTTTAAATCGTAATTATTGAATGAGAAAAGCATATGACCCCACAGAATTTATCAGACCAAAATACGCAATCAGGACGATTAAATCAAAACCAGTCTGGCAACACTGTGATCAATCATCATCGACATGCTAGCCAAACCAAAGAAGTTATTATTGTGGCGCAACAACTTGAGCAAAAAGTGAAGACTGCCAACAATGAGCTAACAATTTTACATGAGTTAAATCTGGAGATTGTTGCAGGTGAGCAAGTGGCCATTACTGGTCGTTCGGGTTCAGGTAAATCCACGTTACTCGGTTTGCTGGCAGGATTAGATAGAGCTACCCAAGGGCAGATTTTTTTATGCGGTCAACCGTTGCATGACCTAAATGAAGATGAGCGTGCCAAAGTACGTCTGCACTATGTAGGTTTTGTTTTTCAAAGTTTTCAGTTACTTAATCATCTTTCGGCATTAGATAATGTGATGCTGCCACTAACGCTCAGTAAAACAGTATCACCTAAACAGGCCAGACTGCGTAGCCAGGAGTTGTTAGCGCGTGTGGGTTTAAAAGACCGCATGCTACAAACACCACGTGTGTTATCGGGCGGCGAACAACAGCGCGTTGCCATTGCCCGTGCTTTGGTAACTGAGCCCAAAGTTATTTTTGCCGATGAGCCCACAGGTAATTTAGATGGTCAAACTGCCCGTGCCATTGAAGATTTACTATTTGATTTAAATCGTGAGCGTGGTACGACGCTAGTAGTGGTTACTCATGACTTGGCACTGGCGAGTCGTTGTGGACGTCAGCTGCACCTGCAAGATGGGCATTTTCAAAATGAACAATTTCAAACAAATGCTGTAGGCAATAGCAGCGCACCATCTGCTCATCAAGCAAATTTAACTCAGCCAGTAGTTGAGGGTTAAATTGTGGGCTTGTTTATTTTAATGCTGCGCCAAAGCCGTGCTGGAAGTGGCGTTTGGATGCTATTGGCTGCGCTTATTTTAGCAGGTACTGCCACCACGGCATTGCGCTTTACAGGTGAAACCCTGACAGTGGCCATTGACCAGCAAGCAGGGCAGTTATTGGCAGGAGATTTAGTCTTAAGTGCTAATCAACCCTTGGATAAGGTGTGGCAACAGCGTGCCGACCAATATCAATTGCGTACTAATTCATCACTGGTATTTAGCAGCATGGCGCAAGCAGGTGAGCAGTTTGTGCTGGTCAATGTTAAAGCAGTAGAACAAGGCTTTCCGCTACGGGGTGAGATTAGGCTACAACCGTTACAAGCCGCGCAAGCTATTCCTGCACCGAATACCATTTGGTTAGCCCCGCGTTTATTTGACTTGTTAAAAATTAACATTGGCGATCAGGTACGCATCGGCAACGCCAGTTTTAAAGTGACTGCCAGCATTGAACGTGACCCGAATCAGGAAACTGGCATGAGTGGTTTTTCACCCACGGTCATGATTAATTTAAGTGATGTGCCACGCACAGAAGCAGTGCAAGTGGGTAGCCGCATTGATTATCGTTTAATCATGGCAGGTCAGCCAAAGCAGGTAAAAAGCTTTCAAACAGCATTTAAAGGTACCTTGGCTGAAGGTCTGCAATTACGTGCAGCCAGTGAAGGCAATACGCGTTTAATGCGCCCCGTGCAGTTACTACAGGATTATGCGCAAATTGCCATTGTACTCACCATGCTGTTGTGTGGTGTGGCCATTGTTTTGGCATGCCAGCGTTATGTGAGTGAGCAAATTGACCAGTTTGCCATGCTGCGTTGTTTAGGCGCGAGTCGTGCTCAAATGGCAGTAGTATATTTGGGCCTGCTGGGGATGTTGCTTGTTGTGGCAAGTTTAGTAGGCACTGTGTTTGGGGCAGGCCTTGCATACCTTTTATTACAGGTTTTACATCAGGCGATTCCTGCATTAGACCTTAGTTTTCAACCTGTATTGCTCTTGGCACAGCCTTTAATAAGCGGCATATTTGCCGCAACCGTTTTGCTACTGGGTTTTGCCTTACCCGATTTGCTGCGCTTGGTATATGTGTCGCCATTACGGGTTATTCGCCGTGTAGATCAACATTTTAGCTGGACAAAAATACTGATTGCAGGTGGCGCATTTGCTGCATTATTTACTTTTTTATTACTGCAAACGGGTAAGCTGGTTTTAAGCCTGAGCTTACTTATGGGTATTGGCGTATTGTTGGGTGTGGTGTATTTGCTGGCTTTGGCCTTGTTAAAACTATTGCAACGTACCACATTAGGGCAAGCTTATATTCGCGAGCCAAAGCAAATTAGCTTACAGGTGCTGGCGTTATCATTAGGGCTTGGTTTACTCACTATTTTATTATTTTTACGCACTGACTTACTACAACGTTGGCAACATAGCTTACCTGAGGGTACGCCTAACCAGTTCGTGTATGGTTTACCGCCAGATCAAAAGCAGGAACTTCAAGCGCGTTTAATTCAGCAAAAATGGCCAGCAACACCGCTGTATCCCAATATTAAAGGGCGCTTGATTGCAAAAAATGGTCAGCCTTTTAGTGTTGAGCAGATTAAACAAAATAACAGTTTGCGCCGCGAGTTAAACCTGACGCAGTCCGGTCAATTTCCCAAAGACAACCATGTGGTTAGCGGTGTGCCATTTAGTAGTACCCATCAGGTATCTGTAGAGCAAAAAACAGCTGAGCAGCTGCATATCAAACTAGGTGATCAGCTTACCATGAGCCTGCCAGAGGGTGACTTAGAAGCCAAAGTTGTCAGTATCCGTAGCGTCAATTGGGACAGCTTTAGCCCTAATTTCTTCTTTATTTATTCTCCAGACACCATGGATGAATTTGCAGGCAGCTATCTGGGCAGCTTTTATGTGCCCAAGGCGCAACAAACCCAGTTAGCAAGTTTAATTCAGGATTTTCCTACTACCGTCTTTATTGATATTGACGCCATATTGGATGAAGTAAGGCGCTTACTAGGGGTATTAGGACAGGCCTTGGCATTACTGGCAGGGTTGGTGGCCATAGCGGGAATCCTGGTTTTGCTGGCCAGTTTGCAGTTATTGGTAGATCAACGGCAGCGCGAAGTGATTTTATTGCGTGTGATTGGATTGTCGCGCCGTCAATTACGTCAACGCTTAAGTATTGAAATGGCCATGATTGGATTAATGGCAGGCATGATGGCCGTGGTCATGGCTGAAAGCATTTCATGGCTGATGACATGGCGGCTCAATATACCATTTGCCCTGCATTATATTTGGTGGATTATTTTGCCAGTATTGATGCTGTGCCTTGCATTAATGATTGGTCAGTATCGTTTGCGCCCGTTGTGGCGTACTTCACCGCTAAGCATTTTACGGCGTCAATAAGCAGGAGATAAAACCATGCCTACCAATAAATTTAAAATAATTGCTGATGAAAACCTGGCACTAACCGATTATTTTTTTGGCGATATCGCTAGGCTTGATTATAAAGCAGGCCGTGGCATTAGCGTAGATGACGTGCAAATGGCGGATGCCTTGCTCATACGGTCGGTCACCAAAGTGAATGCCCAGTTGTTGGCAGGCTCACAGGTGAAGTTTGTCGGCAGTGCAACCATAGGTACGGATCATGTCGATTTGGCCGAGTTACAACGGCAAGGCATTGGTTTTGCCAATGCGCCAGGCTGTAATGCGCAGGCCGTGGCAGAATATGTGATTACGGCCATCTTAACCTTGCAACCCCAGCTTGCTCAGGCTGGCCAAAACATGTGCTTAGGCATTATTGGGTTTGGCAATGTCGGCAGCCGTTTGGCACAACTGGCTCAACGGTTAAACTGGCGAGTGGTGGGGTATGACCCCTTTGTCATATTAAATGAAATTGAAAACCTAAGCTTTGAGCAGGTATTGTCGCAAGCCGATGCCTTAAGTTTGCATGTGCCCATTACCAAAAACCAGCCCCATGCGACCTACCACTTATTAAATGAAGCAACATTTGCCCAGCTTAAACCGCATTGTATGGTCATTAATTCAGCGCGTGGGGAAGTCATCTCTGAGCAAGCCTTACTGGCAGATATTGCAACCACCAAGCGGCAAGTGGTGCTGGATGTATTTGAGCATGAGCCAAAAATCAGCCAGCATTTATTGGATCAACTGGCATTGGTAACACCGCATATTGCAGGCTATAGCCTTGAAGGTAAAGCGCGCGGTACCCAAATGATTTATCAGGCATTTAATAATTATTTTGATTTAAACCAGAATAATATCGCCCCCAAACAGTTTGAAAGTCAGTTAGAGAGCATGCCTCAATTATTTAATAATCATATTGGATTGACTGAGCAATTATTACCGTTAATTCCGCAGCTTTATGATATTAAAGCTGATGACGCTGCATTAAGGTCATGTGTGAATTCAGCAGGTTGGGTAGAGGGGCAAGATTTTGACCAATTACGCAAAACCTATCCCTTACGGCGTGAATGGGCTGCTTATGGCGATCAAAATAGTTCATAATTGCCGCAATTAATTAATACCGTAATTAACATAGTAATTACCTAGACCAGAACGTGTTATGACTGAGCACTCCTTTAAACCTACTGCCAATGTGCAGGCCATGCAGGCACGTGCCACACTTTACCAGCAAATTCGCCAGTTTTTTGCCGCACGGCAAGTGATGGAAGTAGAAACTCCTATTTTGTCGCAAGCCGCAGTAACAGATGTGCATTTGGCATCCATTATGGCTACTCGGCATGTCAATGCTCAGCAGCAAACCGCTTATTTACAGACCTCGCCTGAGTTTGCCATGAAGCGGCTGGTAGCCAGTGGCAGCGGATCAATTTATCAAATATGCAAAGTATTTCGTGATGATGAGCACGGCCGTAAGCACAACAGCGAATTTTCTATGCTTGAGTGGTATCGGCCAGATTTTAGCTTATTGCAGTTGATGCAGGAGCTATCTGATTTACTGTCTTTAGTATTTGATCAATCCATTCAGCCTAAAATTTTGAGTTATAAACAGGCCTTTTTGCACCGCCTCAATGTTAATCCGTTGAGTGCAGACTTGGATATCTTAAAACATACAGCACAACGGGTCGGGCTTCATATTGATTTAGGTGATGACCGTTTGGCATGGCTGGATGTGCTATTTTCTCACTTTATCGAGCCTAGCCTGGGTTTTGATTATCCTGTGTATTTAACAGACTTTCCAAGTGAAATGGCATCATTGGCCAAGGTAAAAACTGACGATGAAGGTTTTAAAGTCGCGGCACGTTTTGAGCTTTATATCAATGGATTAGAACTTGCCAATGCCTATGATGAGCTGGCCGATAGTCGCGAGCAGGCTAACCGCTTTGCTGCTGATAATCTCGAACGTGCCAAACGTGGGTTGCCTGTAGTGCCAATTGACCAACATTTGCTGGCAGCACTAGATCATTTCCCACCTTGTGCTGGGATTGCGCTTGGTTTGGATCGGTTGTTAATGGTCTTACTCGACAGCACGCGCATTGATCAAGTCATTGGCTTTCCCACTGCAATTGCTTAACTACTATAGTGTTTGTTCAGGCCATATTTATAAGCTGTGTTTGTTTGACCTGATTTACTTGTCTTAGTTTAGTTGTCTTGTTTTAATTGTCCTTGTTCAATATTGCTAAGCTAAAAGCGGTAGTTATTGTGAGTATATCGTCAACAAAAAAGGGGCATTTTATTGCCCCTTAGCTGACATCCTAATTTTTGAGTCATGTAACCCAAGCATTTACTTAAAAAAATAGCCAGTCTCTGGTGAGCTTGCCGCAGCATATGGTTTTCTTACCATACGGCCTGCCAAAAATGCTTCACGTCCAGCTTCTACAGCTTTTTTCATGGCAGAAGCCATGAGGACAGGTTGTTGTGCTGCTGCAATAGCCGTGTTCATCAATACACCTGCACAGCCTAGCTCCATGGCAATGGCGGCATCACTGGCTGTACCCACACCTGCATCAACAATAATCGGCACCTGATTTTTACTTTGGGCGGCATTTTCTAAAATCAGACGAATATTATGCGGATTGGTCAAACCCAGACCAGAGCCAATTAAGCTACCCAAAGGCATCACGGCCACACAACCCATGTCTTCGAGTTCTTTGGCAATAATTGGATCATCCGAGGTATACACCATCACTTCAAAACCATCATCAATTAAGGTACGGGCAGCTTTTAAGGTTTCTACCACATTGGGGTATAGGGTTTTTTGGTCGCCCAATACTTCTAACTTGACTAGATTATGACCATCAAGCAATTCACGCGCCAGCATACAGGTACGAATGGCATTGTCTGCATCATAGCAACCTGCGGTATTTGGCAAAATCGTGTATTTTTCTGGTGGAATTACAGACAATAAATTAGGCTGATCAGGGTCTTGACCAATGTTGACGCGCCGAATGGCCACCGTCACAATTTCTGCGCCACTGGCTGCAATGGCCGCACCTGTTTCTGCCAAATCCTTATATTTACCTGTACCCACCAATAAGCGCGAGTTAAATTGGCGCGAACCAATCACTAGCGGCTGGTCGGCGGGGTTTAAAATACTGCCTGCGCTGTCTTGTACCATCAACTAACCTCCACCTACTGCCTGAATAATTTCAATTTTTGCGTCATCTGCCAACATGGTTGCCGCATGACGACTTTTAGGGATCAACTGCTCATTCAACTCAACGGCAATTCGCTTGTCTTGTAGCTCAAGTTCGTTAATTAACTCAGCAAGGGTAGTTGCCTGTACCTGTTTTGCTTCACCATTAATATAAATATTCATATATTTGCCCGAATCACCAACACTGCCAGGCTAATCCAGCCTGCAATCATGGCCAGTCCACCAAGTGGTGTAATGGCGCCAAACCAGCGTGGCGCGCCCATTGCCATTAAATAAAGAGAACCACAGAAAATAATGATACCCAGTTGCAATAAACTTGCAGGTAATCTTAACGATAAGCTGGGAAGTACTTTCATTAATATACCTATCGCCAGTAAGCCAAGCGCATGATAAAAAAAGTACTCAGTTGCGGTATGCCACCAAACCAGTTGGTCTGGGTTCGCACGATTTTTTAAGCCATGCGCACCAAATGCGCCAAGGCAAACAGCAAGTGCCAAATTAATTGCTGCAATTGCAATCCACATGTTTTTAACCTCAAGGCTAGTGAGGTTTAGTGTAGCTAAAAACCGCCCAAATCACCATGCACTAAGGATTACGTCTATCTGTAAAATATAAGCAGCTATATTTAGCCATCTATAAAAAACCAAGAGATAAAAAAGCCATAAAAAAATTATGGCTTAGGTGAAGGCCTTAACACCAAGCAAGATTAACCTGCCATCATGGCCGTCTTAATTTTTTCCATTGCATTTTTTTCAAGCTGGCGAATACGCTCTGCTGACACATTATATTCTGCGGCCAACTCGTGCAATGTAGATTTTTCATCATCCAGCCAACGACGCTGCAAAATCGTACGCGAACGGTCGTCCAGCTGTCCCATTGCACTGTGCAAGGCATTGTTGTTATGTTCTTCCCAGTCGTTATCCTCAACTTCACGCGCTGGATCAAAACGGTGGTCTTCCAAATAAACAACTGGTGCAACACGGCCTTCATCATCGTCATCGGCCTGCGCTTCAAATGAAGCATCATAAGCAGTCAAACGGCCTTCCATTTCGATCACTTGCTCAGGCGTCACATTTAAATCATTCGCAATGGCTGCGGCTTCATCTAGCGTCAGTTTGCGGCTAGACTTTTTAAGGCTACGTAAATTAAAAAACAGTTTACGCTGTGCCTTGGTGGTAGCAACTTTTACAATCCGCCAGTTGCGTATCACAAACTCATGAATTTCTGCTTTAATCCAGTGTACGGCAAAAGACACCAGGCGCACGCCCATGGTAGGGTCAAAGCGTTTTACTGCTTTCATTAAGCCAAGATTACCTTCCTGAATTAAATCAGCTTGTGGCAAGCCGTAGCCAGCATAACTACGTGCAATATGAACCACAAAACGCAGGTGAGACATCACCAGCATTTTGGCAGCATCAACATCCTGATCATAAAAATATTTATCTGCCAGTGCTTTTTCTTGCTCTGGCGTCAAAATAGGTATTTGATTGATGGTGCTGATATACGCACCCAAGTTTACGCCTGGAGCGTTTAAAGACAGGGGCATCAGCGGGTTAGTGCTGTCGCTCATGAAATCTCCTTTAGTGGGGAAGGTTAAAATACCCCATCGATTATTTTCAATTATAGGGGTTATAGCACAATTACATATGCACCCATTAGGTTTAGTTGTGTAAAGTTATAACAAATCATTAAGATACTAATATAGGGTGTAGTCATCAACTGTCTAAAGCAGGCATACCTAAAACAAAGCGCTTGGCATATCATTCACTTGCTTTATGAATTAGAAACTCAAAACGTTGTTGCTCCTGTTTTATCAATTGTACGTCATGACCTGCAATCTGGCAAAAGCGTAAAATATCAGTTTGACTATTAGGATCAGTGGCAATAAGCAATACAGTTTGACTAGCAGATAGCTTATGCAGTGCCTGTTTTAACTTTAATAATGGCATTGGACAGGGCAATCCGCTGGCATCAATCACCGTATCGTAAGTCTTATTTAGTTGCATATTTGAACCCTATCTATTAAGCCTAAGCCAGCCAATACAGATTATAAATAAATTTAAGCAATTAAAGGGATTAACTCATCGTTCTAAATAGTAATTTGGTAGAAAAAGCCAATTACAGCAAATTTTGATACATTTTTTGTCTGCTTTTTTTACTTTGTTTACAAACATTCTTTAAACATGCTTTGCAGTAGCGGAACATCATGTTAAGCTCATTTGATACTGGAATTAGGTATTCGCCTAATGCAGTATTGGATTTGATCTGGAATTGTTGAATGATATACAGAATGACTACGACAACAAGAAATAAGTTTTTTGATGCCTCGAGTTTCTCTGCTGTTGCAACACCGGACAGTCCTTCTTTTGTTTCTAATGAGGATTGACATATGTCAGCGCGCGAACAAGGTGTTGTAAAGTGGTTTAACGATACTAAAGGTTTTGGTTTTATTCAACGTAACGGTGGCGACGATGTATTCGTTCATTTCCGTGCAATTCAAGGCGACGGTCACCGCACTCTACGTGACGGTCAACGCGTTGAATTCACCGTTGTTAAAGGCCAAAAAGGTTTCCAGGCTGAAGAAGTTCAGCCTTTAGACTAAGAGCTAAAGCGCATTTAATGTCAGGTCTACTGTCGATAGATGGTATATGCCTGCATCAGATGACTGGCTAAATTAATGCGTATTTTCATAGGTGTTAATTCGGGCTAGAATATGCGTCCCATGCATTTAGATGCTGGGACGTATTTTTTTGTGTTTAAAAAAATTTGCTCAATATCGAATTGAACAAAAAATTTTGCAAAGGTTAATATGAGTTTAAGTTTCGACGCGGTTAATTTGCATCCATCTTTACGTCGTGCCATTGATGACCTGGGCTATCATCACATGACACCCATTCAGCAAAAGGTTTTACGCTATACGCTGGCAGGACATGATGCGATTGGACGCGCTCAAACAGGCACAGGCAAAACGGCTGCTTTTTTAATTAGTATTTTAAATGATTTGCTCAACCATCCAGTTGACGAGCAGCGTTATCGCGGTGAGCCGCGTGCTTTAATTATGGCGCCCACGCGTGAACTGGCACTACAGATAGAAAGTGATGCCAAAGATTTATGTAAATATACCGATATTAAGCTGGTCACCTTGCTTGGCGGTGTTGATTATGACGTTCAACGTAAAATTCTTGATCAAAATTTTATTGATATTGTGGTGGCTACCCCAGGCCGCTTAATGGATTTTATGGATCAAAAAGAAGTCTGGCTGGATCGATTAGAGTTTGTGGTAATTGATGAAGCTGACCGATTACTGGACATGGGCTTTATTCCTTCAGTAAAGCGTATTTTACGTCAAGCACCGCCTAAAGAAAATCGTCAAACTTTATTGTTCTCTGCCACCTTTAGTTATGATGTGCTGAATTTGGCGCAACAATGGTTGTTTGAGCCCATTACTGTTGAAATTGAGCCTGCGCAAAAAACCAGTGAACGGGTCGAGCAGCGCATTTATATCGTGGGTAATCAGGAAAAAGAACGCTTGCTTAAAGAGTTATTGGCACAAGAACCTATTGATAAAGTAATGATTTTTGCCAATCGCCGTGATCAGGTACGCAAGTTGTATGATCGCTTAAAAAAGCAGGAATACAGTGTGGGCATTTTATCGGGTGAAATATCGCAAGATAAACGCATTAAAACTTTAGATCAGTTTAAACAAGGCAAAATTCAAATCCTGATTGCAACCGATGTGGCAGGCCGTGGCATTCATGTGGATGGGGTTAGCCATGTGGTGAACTATACGCTGCCTGAACATGCTGAAGATTATGTGCATCGTATTGGCCGAACAGGGCGGGCAGGGGAAAGTGGCATTAGCATTAGCTTTGCCAGTGAGGACGACTCTTTTTTATTGGCGGATCTTGAAAAAGCCATTGGACAAAAACTGGTACTACAACGTCCAGATGGCTATAAATAAAATTGTGCCAGTAAACAATGTCGTTTATTAATAATTATATGCTTAACAAAAAGTCAGTGTCATACTGACTTTTTGCTGTTTAATGCTTGTATTTTCCTAAAGAATCTTCCTGAGAACAGGGCAGAGAAATGTTTAGCAAGTATTAACTTTTGCAGTAAAAGGTGAGCGTGGTGGCATAGTCATCGTCGCGGCTAATGCCATTGCCTGACTTGGCACCTGTCAGTACGCCAACAACGCTGGCAGCTTGCTCAATCATACGGCCAGTTTGTTCATCGCCAATGCCGTTATATTTAAATTGCTCATTGACCACCACGGGATTGCTATTGCGGCAAGTCTTATTGGCAGCATTGATGGCGTTATTGGTGGCTGCCACGCGGCTTTTGCCCAGGCCTGTGACTTCAAACTGGTTGTTTTCACGTTGTATGGCATTGGTTGCAGTAGGCATGCTGGAACAGGCAGTGAGCATCAGACCAGTTAATGCAATACCACATAATTGTTTTAACATTCAGTTATCTCCAGTTTTAGCTTTTAAAATATATCTAAACAGAAGTATGCAGTTAGCCTAAAAGTAGGTCGACAATAGTTGCTTTGTATAACTGTGGGCTTTGAGTTAAGTGGTGCACATCTTCTATCAAGATTGGTAATTACAGCCATTTGCTATTAGGATTTATTCTGTAAAACTGATTTGTGCTACTGGTTCGCGCTATTATTATATGTTTGCCAGGTTATACGTGCTTAAGCTGCATACCCTATCTAAAAGAGTTTAAATTGTATGGCATTATCAGTTCCTCGTTTAAATATGTCACGCACTGGCTTTATTGGTCAAAGCAAGTCTGCCATTTCAAACTCTATAGGCCGTCGTTTTTTTAAACATCGTTATTTTTTACACAATAAAAGTTCGCGCCAACAGTTAATGCAAGAGGGCATTTTTTCGGTTTATTACTATACACCGCTTGAACAAAGCCGCGTGCAAATTGAAGGTGAAACGGTAGAAGTAAACCCAAGTTGCTATGCTGTTCCTTTAGTATTTGTGCCACCTTTGGGGGTATATGGCTGGGTATTTGACCTAATGGCTGAGCGTTCGCTGGTGCGCTATTTTTTGGCACATGGCTTTGCAGTATATATGATTGACTGGGGTCATCCAGATGCGGGAGACAATTACCTATCGTTAGAAACCTACACGCTCAATTGGTTTCCAAAAGCCATCGAAGCCATTAAGCAGCATAGTGGTCAATCTCAAGTGAGTGTGGTGGGTTATTGTATGGGTGGCTTATTATCACTGATCTATACAGCGTCTTCAGGCAATGAAAACGTTAAAAACTTGGTCACTATTGCCTCACCCGTGAATATGCACCAAATGAATAGTGCCATTGGGATGCTATATCAGTCTTTGTCTATGCCAGCACATATATTGAGTCGGGTGACAGGGTATCGCTTAAATGATCTAGACTCTAAATTGTTTCATGTGAGTGGCAAATTATTATCATTTGGCTTTCAGATGACTCAGCCTACTGCCATGTTAAGTAGCTACATTGATTTGATTAAAAATCTGGCCAATACTGGCTATGTCAGTCGCTATACCACCATTAATGAATGGTTTACGCAAATGCCAGATTACCCTGGGGCAACCATGCGTGAAATGATAGACAAGTTTGGTCTGGCCAATCGCTTTAACCGTGGGCAGTTTGATATCGGTGGCCAATTTGTTAACCTTAAAAAAATAACCAGTGGGCTTTTGGCATTGGCAGGCGAAAATGATGCCATTACCAGTATTGGCGCGGCTAGTGCGATTACATCGGTAGTAGGTTCTTTAGACAAAACATTTGAGATTGTGCCAGGCGGTCATGCTGGTTTGTTTACAGGCAGTCAGGCGGTTAAAACCACATGGGTGATTATTTTAGATTGGCTCAAGCTTCGTTCTGGTGAGGTGGTGGATCATTGTCAAATTACACCGAGTCAAATAGCATCGACAGCGCAAGATATGTTAGCCTCAAAACCTTGATGCCGCATACCTCCTTGGGTTAATTAAAAATTTAGGGTGATGAATGTCTAATTGTATTCATGCAACGCATTTACTAGAGTGTATACAAAGCCGCCAAACCAATGGCAAGTTGCTTGAACCTGCACCCAGCCAGGCAGAAGTTGAGCAAGCAATCCAGGCTGCGCTTAGTGCGCCCGATCATCGCAAGTTGCGCCCATGGCAGTTTATGCAACTGCGCGGTGAGGCGCGTCACGCCTTGGGACAAATTTTTTCTGCATGCTTAACCGAATCTGGCATTACCGATACTGAGCAACATAGAAAAGTATTGGCACAACCGTTACGTGCACCCCTCATTATCATTGCTATTGTCAAAACGCAGACTAATGCCAAAGTACCCATTGTTGAGCAGGTGCTTAGCATGGGCGCGGCTATTCAAAATGCGTTACTGATACTGAATGCCCAGGGTTATGGCTCTATATGGCGAACTGGTGCTTTGGCAGAATCATGCGTATTAAAGCAAAAGCTGGGTTTATCGCCTGACGATGAAATTGCAGGTTTTATTTATATTGGAACGCCTGCGAAAGAGTTACCGCCGCGTGTACCCTTAAATGTTAGTGATTTTTTGAGTAACTGGCCTACTTAAGCGCATTTAAAATGACGTTAAATGACGAGTAAAAATAAATTTTTTAAAGAATCTACATACAAGGCATTATAGTCCTTGTTAACATAATGAGTTAATACGGGTAGACCCACATTTTATATTTAAAATCATTATGACGACATTTGACATTGAAGCACTGATGCCTAAACGGGAAAAACCAGCGATTGCATTGCGAGTCACGGTACTAGGTGGTGGCAGTTTTGGTACAGCCATGGCTAATTTGGCGGCAAGAAATGGCTGCGACACCATTATGTGGATTAGAGATGCACAAGCCGCGCAGGATATGCAGCAAACTGGCCGTAATAAACGCTATTTGCCTGATTTTCAATTAGAAGAAACATTACGTTTTAGCAGTCATTTAGAAGATGTAATCCCTAATAGAGATATTATTTTGCTTGCTATTCCGAGTCATTCGTATCGTGAGGTGCTGAAGCAAATTGCGCCCATGATTAGCAGTCAGGCCATTGTGTCACTCACCAAAGGCATAGAAGCAGAAACCTTTTGCTTGATGAGCGATATTATTCAGCAAGAACTACCTGAAGTACCATTTGGGGTGTTGTCTGGGCCTAATCTTGCCAAAGAAATTGTTGCAGGCATGCCAGCAGGCACAGTTATTGCCAGTAGCAGCGAGGCGGTGCGTAACGCCGTACAAAATGCTTTGCACAGTGCATTGTTTCGCGTGTTTGCCAGCTCCGATGTGCATGGTGTTGAACTAGGCGGTGCGCTTAAAAATATTTATGCGATTGCGATGGGTATGGGTGCGGCTTATAACGTGGGAGAAAATACCCGCAGTATGGTACTTACGCGAGCACTGGCAGAAATGAGCCGTTTTGCCGTAAAACTTGGTGCTAATCCACTGACGTTTTTGGGATTGTCAGGCGTGGGTGATTTGTTTGCCACCTGCACCAGTCCATTAAGTCGTAACTATCAGATTGGCTATGCCTTAGGACAGGGTAAAACACTGGAGCAGGCTATAGAAGATTTGGGTCAAACTGCCGAAGGGATCAATACCATTCGGCAGGTGAGTGTGCAGTCTAAATTGCTAGATGTATATATGCCCATTACCAATGCTTTATATGAAGTGATTTTTGAAGGCAAGTCGCCACTTGGTATTGCATTGGCATTAATGCAGAATGGTCATCGCAGTGATGTAGAATTTGTGCTGCCGCATGAGCAGGTATAATGCTGGCAAGCTGTTATAAAATTAATAGCTTGGTAATAGGTCGTTAAAGTCAGTAATGACTGTAAAAGTGAAGGGTTGTAAAGTGGATGGCTGTACAGGAAAATAACATCGCATGCAATTAATTTTAATGCGGCATGGTGAAGCCGAAAATTTACCCAGTGCTTTACTTCACACCGATGAAACCCGTGTATTAACACCACGTGGACAGCAGCAGGCGCAATCAACGGCCCAGCAAATTATCAGGTCTTATCAGCCTGACTTGTTTGTGGTGAGTCCACTGGTACGTGCGCAACAAACCCAGCAAGCTTTTACTGATGCCTGTACCAATGTGCCTGTTTTAAGCTATGCAGGCATTAAACCTGATGATGATCCACGAGTAGCACTGGACTGGCTATCCAAGCAACCTGCCGAGTGCATGGTGGTGATTTGCCATATGAATATTGTTGCTTATCTGGGTGGCTTATTACTGGCAGAACCACCGCATAGCTTTGCTTTGGCAGAAGCGCGAGTCTATGAGCAGCCTGCGATTGGCTTAGGGTTTTCAACCGAAATACAACGTTTTGTGCCGCAGATATAAATCACATAAAACCAGGGTAGCGCATAGATTTATGTGTGGCATTTTTATATGATGGCTGGCATAAACCGACACAATAAATCAGGGAAATAACACATGCTGTATTTATGGATGCCAGAAGGGGATGCTGCTTGGCGCTGGCGAGTAAATGCCAGTGACAATTGGCACATGGCAGCCAACTGGGAAGCCTTGTTACAGGCCACCGCCAGTGAAGACCAAAAAGAAGCCATTGTTTTTTTTCCAACCAATCAAGCGCAAATGATGCGTCAACCCATGACACGGCAGCAGCTGCGTCAAATTGGTGCGGGTGGCGTACGTTATTTATTAGAAGAATTTGCTTTAGTTTCTGTCGATCAGCTGGCAGTATTTTCTCAGCTTGATACCAGCGAGCATCTCAATATTTTGGCAGTGCCTGCCAACTTGGTTGAACAGTATCAACATGTGATGGCGCTGGGTAAGTGGCGTGTTCAGGCATTTTTACCAGACTTTTTGCTAGTGCCTGCACCCACTGATGTGCTTGAGGCGCAGCTTATTATCCATCAGCAGCAGCGGATTTTACGTACCAGTCAGTTTATGGCGCATTGTGCCGACGACTTGACGATTTTGCTGGACTATATGCCAGAGCTGACCCAGCTTAATATCTGGGGTGATATTGATGCCCAGGATCAATTGGCAATCGATGGTTTGGTGGCGCTACAAACTGCCAAGCACGACTGGACAGATATTCACACCCCGCTCAGTGATGCGCAATATGTTCGCCATCCTTTTAATATATTGCCCAAAACCCGCACAGTACTCTCAGGTTATTGGCGTGCCATTGCTGCTGTATTTATTGTTGGTCTACTGGTACAAATGACCTATGACAGTGTGCGAATCTGGCGTTATAACAAGCTGGCTGACCAAATTAACGCCATGGCCGTGCAACAGTATCAATCGTGGTTTCCAGAAGAACGACGCATAGTTAATCTAAGAAAACAGTTTGAAGGTCATTTAAAGGATGATGGCAGCACAGATTTAAGTGCATTAACGCTGATGAGTCGGGTAGGGCCATTATTGCAGCAGGCCAATTTGCCTGCCAGTCAGGTCCAGTACCGTGACAATACACTGGAATTAACAGTGTTGGCCGCCAACTTGCCTGCACTTGAGGCATTACGTGCCCAGTTTGATAATCAGGGTCTAAAGGCAGAGCTTGGTTCAGTCAATCCAGCCAATGGACAGGTGTCTGGCCTGATTCGTGTGCAACTCTAAATGAGATCAATATGAAATTAGCAACCAATATCAATCAACATATTGATCATATTCAGCAACGTCTGGATCAGCTGGCACCGCGTGATCGTTTAGTCTTAATAATTACAACTGTTTTTTTGCTGGTATTCGGGGTTGGCTATACGATTTGGAAACTAAATCAGGTCGCCGATAATGCCCAGTTGCGCGCCACCGAACAACGTGAGTTATTGCTTTGGATGCGCTCGCAAGCGGTGAATATTCGCCAGACCCAGGGCGAACAACTGCCACTGAATATGATTATCCAAACCACTGCGCAAAATCAGGGTTTAACCGTCACCCAAATGCCTTCAGGTGAGCAAATTCAGGTCAGTGTGGCGCATCCAAGTTTTGCGGTGCTGGGAAGCTGGCTATCACGGCTGGCTGAGCAAGGGGTGAATATTCAGCAATTGGATATTATTCAGCAGCCTGCTGGTGAATTACAGTTGAAAGCATCGTTAAGTCCAACAAATTAATTAATTTTTTGCGTTCATTGAAGTGAGTAGGTAGAAACTAGGCAGCGGTAGGGCTATAATTACCTTTTATCGCATTGAGCTTGTTTTGCCCATGCTGTATCAAATTACACGCCCTGCCTTATTTGCTATGGCACCTGAGCGTGCACACAATGCAACCCTGACATCCCTCAAACTGGCGCAAAAGACTGGTTTGCTAAGCCGATTATATCCAAAAATAAATCAGCCAGTGACCTGTATGGGCATTCGGTTTGATAACCCAGTGGGGCTGGCAGCAGGGCTGGATAAAAACGGCGATTATATCGATGCGCTGGCTGCTCTTGGGTTTGGTTTTATAGAAATTGGTACGATTACGCCACGGCCACAGCATGGTAATCCACATCCCCGATTATTTCGTTTGCCGCAGGCACAAGCCATTATTAACCGCATGGGTTTTAATAACGATGGGGTTGATCAACTGGTTGAAAATGTTAAAGCTGCCAAATATAAAGGCGTGCTGGGCATTAATATTGGCAAAAATGCCGATACCCCAGTTGAAAAAGCAGTCGATGATTACCTGATTTGCTTAAATAAAGTGTATCATTTTGCATCGTATATTACAGTCAATATTTCATCACCAAATACACAAGGCTTACGTAGCTTGCAAAGCGGTGCTGCGTTAACCGATCTACTACAGCAACTCAAAGATCGTCAACTGTATCTGGCCGAAAAATATCGTCATTATGTGCCATTAGTGCTCAAAGTGGCGCCTGATTTAAGTGCTGAAGACATTGCTTTTATTAGTGAGCAATTACTACAGTTTAAAATTGATGGCCTCATTACCACCAATACCACCTTATCACGTGATGGCGTAGAAGACCTCTTGCATGGTGATGAAGCTGGTGGCTTATCAGGTGCACCTGTATTTGATAAGAGTACCGATTGTTTAAAAGCATTTGCACAACACTTGCAAGGACGTATTCCCTTATTCGGGGTAGGCGGAATTTCAACAGGTGATCAGGCTAAAGCCAAAATGGATGCTGGCGCGTCTTTGGTTCAACTATATAGTGGCTTGATTTACCAGGGACCAGACCTTATCAATGACTGTGTCAATGCCATGCGTTAACACATTATGAATTATCTGGACATCGCCAGCGTGGTGATTATCATGTGGGCAACCTGGACAGGACTGCGACGCGGTCTGATTCGCTCCTTAACCAGTTTAATTGGCTGGTTATTGGCGTTGGTGCTGGGTAGTCAGTTTGCAGCAAAATTTGCACCCAGTTTTGCCATATTGACCCAAGATCCTGTGGTACAAAAAATTGCGGCATTTGCCACTATTGCAGCCATTATTTTGTTTATAACTGCATTGATAGGCAATATACTGCGCAAATTACTGAAGGCGTTGCGCTTGGGTTTAACCGAGCAAGCAGCAGGCGGTATTTTTGGTGCGGCAAAAGGTTCACTCATTTTAATGATTGCCATTCAAATGCTAGGCCCCTGGGTTGCAGCGTCTCCTTATTGGCAAAAATCACGTGTGGTGGCATTACTGTCACCTTATGCGCCAGCTGCGGTTGAAATGTCTCAGCATGTGGTGGGGCAGGTCTGGGATGAAGTAAAGTCAAGTGATGCCAACGATGATACTGCGGTATCACCTGAACCTTCGGAAAGCTATGAGCGGCCTTTGAAACGAAACGAGCGATTGTCTACTGTACCGAATCCGTTTTCCTAATTAGTTTCTTTATTATTTTTATATTTTACCAAGCCTGTCTGCGAGGTCTCTATGTGTGGAGTTGTTGGTGTTGCTGGTCATTCACCTGTCAACCAAACGTTGTATGATGCATTAACCATGTTGCAGCATCGTGGACAGGATGCCGCTGGCATTGTCACCTACCAGGATAGCCGCCTGTTCTTGCGCAAAGAAAACGGCATGGTGCGTGATGTGTTTCAGCAGCGTCATATGATGCGATTAGTGGGTAATTTTGGTATTGGCCATGTGCGTTACCCAACGGCAGGTTCGTCTAGCAGTGCCGAAGCGCAACCATTTTATGTCAACTCGCCTTATGGGATTACGTTGGCACATAATGGCAACCTGACCAATGCCCTGGATATCAGTAAGGATTTGTTTAAAACCGATCTGCGCCATATCAATACCGATTCTGATTCTGAAGTATTGTTAAATGTGTTTGCACATGAGTTGCAAGCCTTAGGTAAAGAAGTTCCAACTGAAAAAGAGATGTTTGAAGCAGTGGCTCGTGTCCATGAGCGCTGTGAAGGTGCCTATGCCGTGGTTGCCATGATTACTGGCCATGGTCTGCTAGGTTTTCGTGACCCGCATGGTATTCGACCATTAATCTATGGCATGCGTTTGGGTGAAACAGGTGGCACGGAGTATATGATCGCTTCAGAGTCGGTGGCATTAACTTCACTTGGCTTTAAAGTTATTCGTGATGTGGCACCAGGTGAAGCTATTTTTATTAATAGCGAAGGTGAATTATATAGCCAGCAATGTGCTAAAGATCCGCAGTATTCACCATGTATTTTTGAATACGTTTATTTTGCCCGTCCTGATTCCATTATTGATGGCATTTCGGTATATAAGTCGCGTTTGCGTATGGGTGAGAAACTGGCACAAAAAATTCTGCGCGAGTGGGGTAAGGATCACGATATTGATGTGGTTATTCCTATTCCAGATACCAGCCGTACGGCAGCCTTAGAATTGGCCCATCATCTAGGTGTTAAGTTCCGCGAAGGCTTTATGAAAAATCGTTATATTGGCCGCACCTTTATTATGCCAGGCCAACAGCAACGCAAAAAGTCAGTACGTCAGAAACTAAACCCCGTCGAGCTTGAGTTTAAAGGCAAAAATGTGTTGCTGATTGATGACTCGATTGTGCGCGGAACCACCTGCCATGAAATTATTCAAATGGCACGTGAATCTGGGGCAGCAAAAGTATTTTTTGCCTCGGCTGCACCGCCAGTAAAATATCCGAACGTGTATGGCATTGATATGCCTGCTAAAAGCGAGCTAATTGCAGCAGGGCATAGTGTGGAAGAAGTGCGTAAGATTATTGGTGCAGATCGTTTGATTTATCAGGATCTGGCCGATTTAATTGATGCAACTAAAATCCGCAAATCACCTGTGAAAGAATTTGATTGCTCGGTATTTAATGGCCATTATGTGACCAAAGGTATTGATGAAGGCTATCTGGATCGTCTGGAAGCACGTCGTAATGACAAAGCCAAAATAGCAGTCAAAAATGCAGTCATTGACATCTCTTCTGAGCATACGCCAGTAGATATGACAGGGATTAAAGCTGAATCTTAATGGTTCTATAGCTGGCCTACAAAAGCCAGCTAGTCTCCAAAAGTCGAAAGTGCAGGGAGCTGGTAACAGCTTGCCTGCATTTTTTATAATGAATTTTTGAGTAATATTAATGGGTTGGGATGATTAGCATGACTGGCTTATATTTAATTACCAATGATGATCGCTTTGAACTATTGCAGCAAAAACTACAGATAGCTGCGCAAACAGCCCCTATTCAGATGTTGCAGTATCGACGGAAACAAATTGCTATTGATGAGCAGCCCTTTGAGATTGAGAAGTTATTAAAGCTTTGTCAGCAGTATAAAATTGATTTTATTATCAATGATCACTTGGATTATGCACAACAATTTGGCTGTGGGTTACATTTAGGCCAAACTGATGGTTCACTGCCTGAGGCCAGAGCGCAGTTAGGGGGGCAGGCCATTATTGGCAGAACTTGCCATAACTCACTTGACCTTGCAGCAGTAGCCAGACAAGAAGGAGCAAGCTACCTGGCATTTGGCGCTGTGTACTCATCAATGACTAAGCCCAATGTGACTTCTGTAAGTACAGTCACTTTAGCACAGGCCAAGCAACAATTTGACCTGCCTATTTGTGCGATAGGAGGTCTAACTGTAGAAAATAGCCAACCCTTAATTTCGCTTAAATTAGATCTTTTGGCGGTAGTGGGAGATATTTTAAACTTGTCATGTAATGACATTGCATCACGTATGCAAGCTTGGCAAAATATATTGCAAGGCGAAGTTGAGCTATCACCCAATCCTATATAAAAAAATTGCATGAGCGTAGCATTTACATTCATTAACAGAGTTGCCCATAAAAGTAAGTTATGTAACAGCGTGTAGTTAGGTAGGCTGCTCTACTGGTTAAGCAAGGGCATGATAAGGTTATGAGCAAGCTATGGACTGTGGTTTTAGTCTTTCTGGCTGTTGCCATTTGGCAAATTGCTGGGCCTTATTATACGGTTTATCAAATCAGGCAAGCGGTTGAGCAGCAAGATGCGGTAAAACTAGCCAAGTATGTTAATTTTATTCAGCTCAAGCAAAACTTAAAAGCGCAATTACAAGCCAAATTAAAGCGTCGCCTGGAACAGCAAAATGGTAGTTTTTTTGGTATGTTGGCCATTACCACAACTGAAAAAACCCTCGATAATGTGCTGGATAATACAGTAAATCCCTCAACAATCTTGCTGTACATGAAAGGTAAACGTCCTTTTGAACGTAAACTTGAAGCCATTGGTGGCTGGTCTGCGCGTCAGATTAATTCTGAAAATATGACTGTTGCTGTAGACCAGGCTGTCATGAACCAGTCGTCCACCCTCCAGGCAGCATCTCAAGATGCACAAACTCAAGCAGTTGATCATTTGCCTGCGTCTAACTCAAACCAAAATCCTGGATTGTCATCTAGTCCAGCTGCACCACACAAAGTCGCTAAAAAATGGAGCACCAGTTTTGACGGGGTTTCTAAATTCAGTGTGTTGCAACAACGTGCAAATGGTACAGAAATACGTTATTTGCTCACACGCTCAGGTGCAGGCTGGCAGTTAAGCAATATTATGCTACCAGTGCATTAAAGAATTAAACGCCCCAAAGTTTGCCCAGCACGTTACACTATAGTGTGATCGATTTTTATGGTGTGATGAACTCATGACTCAGCCTTTAGCAACTTCTTTCAACACTGACCTATTTGCTGCGGCAAGCAAGCATATTCCAGGTGGTGTTAACTCGCCAGTTCGTGCTTTTAAAGGTGTGGGCGGTACGCCTGTATTTATTAATAAAGCGCAGGGCGCGTATTTATGGGATGCCGAAGGCAAACAGTATATTGACTATGTGGGCTCATGGGGGCCAATGATTTTAGGGCATGCGCATCCAGACATCGTTCATGCTGTACAACAGGCCGCAAGTGATGGTTTAAGTTTTGGTGCGCCAACGCCATTTGAGACTACCATTGCCGATCTAATCTGCGACCTTATGCCGTCTATTGACATGATACGCATGACCAGCTCAGGCACAGAAGCGTGCATGAGTGCGATTCGCTTGGCGCGTGGTTATACCAAGCGTGACAAAATTGTTAAGTTTGAAGGCTGTTACCATGGCCATGCTGATTCACTATTGGTGAAATCAGGGTCTGGCATGCTCACATTAGGGGTGCCAACATCGCTAGGTATTCCAGAAGATTTTGCCAAACACACGATTGTGCTGCCTTATAACGATATTGATGCGGTGCAACACTGTTTTGCAGAGTTTGGTTCGCAGATTGCAGGCGTCATTGTAGAACCAGTGGCTGGTAACATGAATCTGGTTATCCCAAAAGATGGCTTTTTACAATGCTTACGCGATGAATGCGATAAGGCGGGCAGTGTATTGATTATTGATGAAGTCATGACTGGCTTTCGTGTGGCATTGGGCGGTGCGCAAGCGCGCTATGGTGTACAGGCCGACATTACCACCTTAGGTAAAATTATTGGTGCTGGCTTACCAGTGGGCGCGTTTGGTGGCAAAAAAGAAATCATGCAATGTATTGCGCCATTGGGTGGAGTATATCAGGCGGGGACGCTATCAGGTAATCCATTGGCCATGCGTGCAGGTTTGGCCATGTTTAAGCATTTAACAAAGCCTGGATTTTATGACAAGCTAGAGGCACAGCTGGGTCAATTACTGGCGGGTTTGCAACAAGCTGCGGATGATGCAGGTATTGCCTTTAAAACCCAACAAGTGGGTGGTATGTTTGGCTTGTACTTTACTGATTCAGAAGATCTGTCCAGTTTTGAGGCCATGACGCGTTGTAATATTGATGCGTTTAAGCACTTTTTCCATGGCATGCTCGCGCGTGGGGTCTATTTGGCACCGTCAGCTTTTGAGGCAGGGTTTATTTCAAGTGTGCATACTGATGCCGATATTGAAAAAACCATTGCCGCAGCCAGGGAAATATTTGCTGAAATGACAGTCTAAATGTATGTTTATTCATTAAAGATAAAATATATGAGTTCACAGTACTGTCTATCGTACTGTGAATTTTTTAATGAACAGGCCATATAATAATGAAAAAATTAATTAGCATACTTTGTCTTATATCTTGCGTCGGCTCAGCATTGGCAGCGCCTAATATCACCCATTATATTCCAGCAGGCTGGAAGAAGATCGCTCAGGCAACGGGCGATTTGAATAAAGATGGTAAGGCAGATATTGCCTTGATTATACAAAACACTGATCCTAAAAATATAATCAAAAATGATTCCCTTGGTGGAGAGACTCTGAATTTTAATCCACGTCACCTGCTGGTTTTATTGAATACAGGTAAAAGCTATCAGCAAGTTATTCTTAACAAAAATATTCCCCGTGAAAATGATGAAGATGCTTCCTGTCTGGTTGATCCTTTAGAAGATGGTGAATTAAGCATCACAAAGGGTAAATTGAATATAGTATTGGTATACTGGATGAGTTGCGGTGGCTGGAGTAGAACAACGGAAACCTATCAATTTAGATGGCAAAACCAGCAGTTTGAACTGATTGGTTTTGACAGTGATGAGTTTCACCGTGCCACAGGTGACCAAACCCGACAAAGCTTTAACTTTTTAACCTCTAAAAGAAAAATTATCACTGGACTAAATGAGTTTAGTGAAGTTGCAGTTCAGCCAAAAGTAAACTGGAAAAACTTAAGCAAAAAACCGTTATACCAGTTGAAGGACTTTAAATTCTCAGAATTACTACAAGCCAAGCAAATTACCGAATAGGCAAAAGTAAATGGTAGATGACCAGCAAGACAGTATACCCAGTGCCAGGCAATTATTTCCCTTGCCAGGTTTTGATCGGGTTTGTTTTATCAATAACACGCTGACTAATCCCAATATTATTGTAGGTGATTATAGTTATTATGATGATCCAGTCGATGCCAAAAATTTTGAACGGCAGGTACTTTACCATTATCCATTTATTGGCGATCAATTAATCATTGGCAAGTTTTGTGCGATTGCGACTGGTGTCACTTTTATAATGAATGGCGCCAATCACAAAATGTCGGGATTTTCGACTTATCCATTTCAGATCTTTGGCCAAGCCTGGCAAAAAGTGATGCCGCAACTGGATGAGCTACCCAATAAGGGCAATACTAAAATTGGCCATGATGTCTGGATTGGCTATCACTCGGTGATTATGCCCGGTGTTAACATTGGTAATGGTGCCATTATTGCAGCAAATTCTGTGGTCACTGGTGATGTGCCTGCGTATCATGTTTATGGTGGGAATCCAGCACAGTGTATAAAAGCTCGTTTTGATGCTGAAACGATTAATCAGCTACAGGCACTGGCATGGTGGAACTGGCCTATTGAGCAAATTACCGAAGCGTTGCCATTGATTGTGGCCGCCGATTTAACAGTCCTGTCTCAATTTGCGGCAGCGCAATAATTGTATTTATTTTTTAAGATAGATTGAATGAGCAATTTTTTAGAGCAAACCCTGATTCACCGTGATGAACATTTTTTAATTATTAATAAACCTGCTGGGTTGCTGAGCGTACCTGGTAAAGGTGAACATTTATTTGATAGTGTGATTACGCGTTTGCAAGCCATTGAACCCAATGTACTGCTAATCCACCGATTAGACCGTGATACTTCAGGCATTTTGGTATTTGCGCTGAATAAACCTGCGCAAAGCCATATTTCCAAGCAATTTCAAAATCGCCAGACTGACAAGCAATATCATGCGCTAGTCAGTGGTTATTTAAGTGGTACGGGCAGTATAGATGTGCCTGTGAATTATGATGCCACACGTCCACCGCTGCACATTGCCGATCCAGAATATCATAAACCTGCTTTAACCCATTGGCAGGCTGTTGAGCAATTTGAAATTCAGGGTCAGCCAGTGACACGGGTTCAATTAACGCCTATTACTGGGCGATCACACCAATTGCGTGTACACATGCAATATTTAGGGTATGCCATTGTTGGCGATAGTTTATATGCCAGTGAGGCTGCTCAGCAGTTGATGCCACGCTTGTGCTTACATGCCGAACAATTGAGTTTTTTTCATCCAATCAGTGGCGAGCGGTTGAATTATCTCTGTCCAGCACCATTTTAACCCCTGAGTTTATTTAATTTTGCTGGTTTTTTTACGCAACATTAAAAGTAAATGTGAGAGAATGCGCGCCGCGCTAACGCTAGCTGAAATTTATAGCAAAGCGGGCTATACAGTTTGTACAAAATAAGGTGATTAAATTGCAAGAATTTGCCATTGGACAACGTTGGTTATCCGACACAGAATCAGAGCTTGGCTTAGGGGTTTTGGTCGATGTCGATGAGCGAACGATTAGCATTTTATTTCCCAAAAGTGATGAAACCCGAGTGTATGCGCGCGCCAATGCGCCGCTATCACGCATTGTATTTAAGCAAGGTGATTGGTTTAGCGATCAGGACGGCCTGGAGTGGCAAGTTGAAAGCGCTGAAGATATACAGGGTGTGATGCGTTACCATGCGGTATGTGCCCAGGGCGAACAGCGCAAAAGCATGAATGAAACCCGCTTGGGTGCCAATATTCAACTGGCGCGGCCACTGGATCGCTTGCTGGCCAGCCAGATTGAATCCAAAGAATGGTATGACCTGCGTATTGAAGCCTTGCTGATGCAAAGCCGTATGGCTACCAGTCCGCTACGTGGCTTAATTGGCCCGCGGGTTGGTTTGATTCCACATCAGCTTTATATTGCGCATGAAGTTGGCCGTCGTCTGGCACCGCGCGTATTGCTGGCCGATGAAGTGGGCCTGGGCAAAACCATTGAAGCAGGCTTGATTATTCATCAGCAGCTTCAAACTGGTCGCAGTGAGCGCATTTTAATTTTAGTGCCTGATTCATTGCAGTATCAGTGGATGATTGAAATGCGTCGTCGTTTCAACTTGCAATTTTCCCTGTTTGATTTGACGCGTACAGCATCGATCAAAGAGCATGACGAAGATGCTAATCCATTTTTAACTGAACAGTGCATTATTGCCAGTATTGATTTATTGCTAGATCACGACGACTTAAAGCAGCAGGCATTAAAGGCTGGTTTTGATTTGTTGGTCATTGATGAAGCGCATCATTTAACCTGGCATGAAGATCCCGCGTCTGGAGAAGGGGTCGGAAATGACCGTTACGAGCTGGTTGAAGAGTTTGCCAATCAAACGGCTGGTGTCTTATTGCTGACGGCTACCCCAGAACAGCTAGGGGTTGATAGCCATTTTGCCCGCTTGCGCCTGCTTGATCCACAACGCTTTGATACACTGGATCATTTTTTACAGGAAGAAGCGCAATATAGCCAAACTGCCAAAATTGCCGAAGTACTCATGTCTGATGAGCCATTAACTGAGCAGCATCAGCAGGTACTGGTCGAATTGCTGGGTCATGAAGTTGAGCAGGATTCTGAGGCGCGTTATAAAGCCATTAATGAATTGCTGGATCGTCATGGTACAGGGCGTATTTTATTCCGTAATACGCGTGAAGCGATTTCAGGTTTTCCTGGCCGTGACTGTGTTCCTGCGCCACTGACAGCTCCTGAACACTGGCCATTAACAGGCAAATTACGCGAACAAATGTGGTTTGAGGAAACCCAGCTTGATGGTTCATGGATGGAGCATGATCCACGTTTGCCATGGCTGATGGAAATTCTGCGTAAAGATTTAAAGCATAAAAAAGTATTGCTGATTGCCCGTAGTGGCCCAGTTGTAGAGTCGCTGGAAACTGCGTTGCGGATACACGGTGGTATTCGTACTGCCATGTTCCATGAAGGCATGAGCTTATTAGAGCGCGATCAAGCCGCCGCGTATTTTGCTGATGACGGTTACGGCGCACAAATTTTACTGTGTTCAGAAATTGGCTCGGAAGGGCGTAATTTTCAGTTTGCCAGTGACCTGATTTTGTTTGATTTGCCATCTAATCCTGATGTGCTTGAACAGCGTATTGGGCGACTGGATCGGATTGGCCAGCAAAACCGCATTCAAATTCATGTGCCGTATTTTGAAGATACCGCACAGGAGCGCATGTTCCGCTGGTATAACGAAGCCTTGAATATCTTTAGCAATATTTCACCCACAGCACAAACGCTGCAAGAAACTCATATTGTGGCTTTAAAAAACTGTTTGCTGGAAGATCGCGGGCAGGAGTTTGAAGACTTGCTTGAGCAGGTCAATGAACAGCGCCTCGAACTGGAAGCGGAACTGCAAAATGGCCGTGACCGCTTGCTGGAATTTAATTCCTGTCGCCCCAAGGTGGCTGCGCGGATTGTCAAGGCACTGGAAGATCAGGATGAGCAAAACCCGTTACCTGATTTTATTACCCGTTTTTTGGCAGCCACCAATATTGACTTTGAAGAACAAACTGACGGTAGCTTAATTGTGCGGCCATCCGATCAAATGCAGGTGGAAGGCTTGCTGCTGGATGAAGAAGGCATGACGGTGACGTTTACCCGTGAGCAAGCGCAAGTACGTGAAAATGCCCAGTACATTACCCTTGAGCATCCATTCACCAATAGTATTTTTGAGATGGTGCATACGCAATCATTTGGAAATACCAGTGTGGCGGTGCTTAAAAGTGCTGCGATTCCGCAAGGCAGCCTGATGATTGAAATGTGGTTTCGGGTAGAGGTGATTGCGCCCAAAATCCTGAATCTGGCTGCCAGTTTGCCGCAGCAACTGATTCGCGTACTGCTTAATGAGCAGGGGCAGGATTTGTCGGCCAAAATTAACTCTGCCATGTTGCACCCTTTTGTGCATCGCCTTGATATGAACAATGCGCGTCAGGTGATAAAACTGCGCCGTGAGGTGATTGAAGCACGCTATAAAGAAGCTGAGCAATTGGCCAAAGTACAAATTAAAGAATTTAGTGAAAAAGCGCGTAAACGTTATAATGATCGCTTGCAACAGGAAATTGACCGTTTAACTTATTTAAAGGCACATAACCCCAGTATTCGTGATGATGAGCTTGATCGCTTAAAAGCACAGCAAACTCAAGGTGTTGAGTTGCTAGAGCACTTATCATTGGTGCCTGATTCGATTCGGGTGATGGTTGCGATGAGATAATTGCTCATTGAATGTTTTGAGTAATCATAAAAAGAGCTTGCCACGTGCAGGCTCTTTTCGACTTTAAAGTTTGACTTTTACACAACGTAATAACATTTACATAAACCTGTCTCAACATCGCAAATCTGGTCTTATGTGTTGGCGGCATTGACTTTACTCTAAATGCATCAAGAATATTTGGAGCAAGATAATGACTAACGAAAATAATGCTGGTTTAAAAAATACTGATCCACAGCGTCGTGACAGTAAAGATGAATATGATGCTACCGATGCTGGCTATGATGACACTGTAGCCAATGATCCCGTTGGGGGTTTTGCAGAAGCAGATATGGATGAGCTGGTAGAAATGGAACGGGAAAACACACCTGATAGTATTCCGACATTAACCCCTAGTCCTACTGCAAGAGATGATGAAGATCCATCGGCATTAGAAGAATCCAATGTAGCTGGGGAAGCCCCAACGCAAAATATGTAACGGAAAGTACCATGATGTTTAGGATGCGAGTTAAGACATCATGGTGGTATTTCTTGCGAAATGAAGTTTTATTCTGACATGATAATAATGAACAAATCACAGCAAAAAACTATGTAAAGTAAAACGATTTTAAACAAGATGCTTCTTTTATGGGAATTTTTCTTTTAGTAGATTAAAAACAATTTTATTTGAAGGTTTTATTCACATGAAAAAAACAATTTTAGCCCTTTCGCTAGCCGTATTTGCACTAGGAGCCTGCTCTAAAAACACGCCACAAAATGACGATGCCATGCAAGCTCCCGCCACTCCGCCAGCAGCGAACGTAACAGCTGATAATACAAATCCCAGCAATACAACTATTGCCACGGACTGGACAGGTGACTATAAAGGCATGATGCCCTGTGCTGATTGCGAAGGCATTGAAACCAAGCTGGAACTAAAATCTAATCAAACCTATGAGCTTGAAGAAGAGTACAAGGGTAAGGGCAAAGACAGCAAATTTAAGGTGAAAGGTAGTTACACTGTTGATGCGGTAAATCCTGCTATTATTATTTTGGATCAGGCAGGTGATAACCGTAAATTCCAAAAAGAAGGAAATAATTTGCGTATGTTAGATAGCGAAGGTAAAAGAGTTGAAGGTGCCTTGGCTTCAAATTATATACTACACAGAGATTAACGACGTGTTTGGATAATATAAAAAAAGCCGCTGGGTTTATTAGGCTAGCGGCTTTTTTATGTTTAGCAATCAGTTAACTATAGACTCGCTGCTTTTTTCAATAGCTCCGCTTTATCGGTTTTTTCCCAGGTAAAGGCATTGTCTGAACCCTGACGGCCAAAGTGACCATAACTGGCAGTTTGCTGATACATGGGTTGCAACAGGTTAAGCATGTTGGTAATACCGTAAGGACGTAGGTCAAAATGCTCACGTATTAAACTAATAATATGCTCATCACTAATTTTACCGCTACCAAAGGTATTGATAGAAATAGAAGTAGGCTCAGCCACACCAATCGCATAACTTACTTGAATTTCACATTTATCGGCAATACCAGCAGCAACAATATTTTTGGCCACATAACGACCTGCATAAGCTGCTGAGCGATCTACCTTGGATGGATCTTTGCCAGAAAACGCCCCACCACCATGCCGCGCCATGCCGCCATAAGTATCAACAATAATTTTACGGCCAGTTAAACCACAGTCACCTACTGGTCCACCAATCACAAATTTACCTGTGGGGTTAATATGAAATTTGGTAGAGGCGTGTAGCATATCACCTGGAATCACGGCTTTAACAATTTCTTCAATCACCGCTTCACGCAAGGTTTCCTGACTAATGGAAGGATCGTGCTGAGTAGACAATACAATGGCGTCGACACGTGCAGGCTTACCGTCTTCATAATGAAAGGTGACCTGACTTTTGGCATCAGGACGCAACCACGTTAAGGTGCCGTTTTTACGTAACTCAGTTTGTTTTTCGACCAAACGATGCGCATAGCAAATCGGTGCAGGCATCAATACGTCAGTTTCATGACTGGCATAACCAAACATTAAGCCCTGATCGCCAGCACCCTGATCTTCAGGTTTTTGACGATCTACACCCTGGGCAATTTCAGGTGATTGCTTGCCCAGCATATTAATGACAGCACAGGTAGAACCATCAAAACCTAAGTCGCTATGGTTGTAGCCAATATTATTAACAGTATCACGGACAATTTTTTCAAAATCGACATTGGCGGTGGTGGTAATTTCACCTGCCAGTACCACGGCACCAGTCTTCACCATTGTTTCGCAAGCAACGCGAGCGTATTGATCTTCTTTTAAAATTGCATCAAGAATAGCATCACTAATTTGGTCTGCCATCTTATCTGGGTGGCCTTCACTGACCGATTCTGACGTAAAGACAGCGTATTCGCGCATGAATGTTCCAGAAATCAAAAATAAAGATGGGGGCTATGTTAACGCGACTTATTACTTTGGACTAGCAGTGTTTGATGAAAAATGCTTGATTTCATCGTAATAAAATTCATTAAGTGACTTAAACCGTAAGGTGAGTCACTAAAAAACGTATTCTTTACTTTACCCTCTGCGTTATTTTTAGGACAATAAGCACACTTTTTTGGTTTTACCTACCTTATTTGTTCAGGTTTATTTTTGGAAACTGGCTCATGACAACACCACTTAATGAACGCCGTATTGCCAATGCAATCCGTGTACTGGCAGTAGACGCTGTTCAACAGGCAAATTCTGGCCACCCTGGCGCACCGATGGGTATGGCAGAAATTGCTGAAGTGTTGTGGCGGCAATTTTTACGTCATAACCCAAGCAACCCTAATTGGTCAAATCGTGATCGCTTTGTTTTATCTAACGGTCATGGTTCCATGTTGCAATACGCACTGCTGCATTTAAGCGGTTATGACGTTTCCATTGATGATCTCAAACAGTTCCGTCAATTACACAGCAAAACACCTGGCCACCCAGAATATGGTTATACCGCAGGGGTAGAAACCACCACTGGACCGTTGGGTCAGGGGATTGCCAATGCGGTTGGTTTTGCAGTGGCTGAAAAAACTTTGGCTGCGCAATTTAACCGTGATGGGTTAAATGTGGTTGATCATTTCACTTATTGTTTTATGGGTGATGGCTGCCTGATGGAAGGCATCTCGCATGAGGTTTGCTCACTGGCAGGAACCCTACAACTGGGTAAATTGATTGCTTACTACGATGACAACGGCATCTCCATTGATGGTGAAGTAGACGGCTGGTTTAGCGACGACACCCAGCAGCGTTTTGAAGCCTATGGCTGGCATGTGGTTAAGGTGGATGGTCATGACACCGAAGCAATTGCTGCGGCAACTATCCAGGCCAAAGCAGAAAGCAAAAAACCAAGTCTCATTATTTGTAAAACAGTGATTGGTTTAGGCTCACCCAATAAGCAAGGTAAAGAAGACTGTCATGGTGCACCGCTAGGTTTAAGTGAAATTGAGCTGATGCGTGACACCTTAACGTGGACTGATGAGCCATTTGTTATTCCTGCCGATGTCTATGCCGCATGGGATGGCAGAGCCAAAGGGGCAGCGCAAGAACAAGCGTGGAATGAGTTATTTGCGCAATATAAGACCAAGCATCCAGAATTAGCGGCTGAGCTGGAGCGTCGTTTAAATGGTGATTTGCCAGCGGATTTTGCAGCAAAAGCGGATCAATATATCCGTGATGTCAATACTAAAGGCGAAACCATTGCTAGTCGTAAGGCCAGCCAAAATGCCTTACAAATGTTTGGTGACTTGTTGCCAGAGTTATTGGGTGGTTCGGCTGACCTTGCAGGTTCTAACCTGACCATTTGGAAAGGCAGCGAAGGCATTCAAAATAATCCAGCGGGTAATTATATTCATTATGGCGTGCGCGAGTTTGGTATGACAGCCATGGCCAACGGAATTGCACTGCATGGCGGCTTTATTCCGTATGTGGCAACATTCCTTATGTTTATGGAATATGCCCGTAATGCCGTGCGTATGGGCGCGCTGATGAAGCAACGTGTGATTCATGTATACACACATGATTCTATTGGTTTGGGTGAAGATGGCCCAACCCATCAACCGATTGAACAAATTGCATCCTTGCGCGGCACGCCAAACTTAAATACCTGGCGTCCTGCGGATACGGTTGAATCTGCCATTGCCTGGCGTTCTGCGCTTGAGCGTAAAGATGGGCCAACGGCGCTGATTTTTTCGCGTCAAAACTTGCCGCATTTAACCCGTAGTGAGCAGCAAATTGATGATGCGGCTAAAGGTGGTTATGTACTGGCGGCTGAAAAAGGCGAGTTGAAAGCCATTATTATTGCCACTGGTTCAGAAGTAAGCCTTGCGATGGAAGCTCATGCGCAGTTAGATGGTGTGCGTGTGGTGTCTATGCCGTGTGCCGAAGAATTTATGCGTCAGGATGCAAATTATCGTGAAAACGTTTTACCAAGCCATATTCGCGCGCGTGTTGCGGTGGAAGCAGCACATGTTGATTACTGGTGGAAATTTGTAGGCCTGGATGGCAAAGTGATTGGAATGTCGACTTATGGTGAATCAGCACCTGCCAAAGACTTATTCCAGCATTTTGGTATTACTACTGAAGCCGTGGTTGCGGCAGTGCAAGAACTCATAGCCCAGTAATTGTTTTTTAGCTGCTGCTGTTAATCGCTGCTTTTCTAAATAAGCAGCGATACTGCATATAAGAAAGCCTCCAATTCATATGGAGGCTTTTTTGGTTTTGATGCGTTTATTTTGACTAATTGGTTTTAATCAACGAGTACTGCTTTTTGGGTAGCTTTAGGGCGCGCCAGCGCACTGCGTGCTTCACCAAATGACGCAGTTTGGCGATAGGTTACCAACGCTGCAATTTCCTGCCGTGAGGCGGCACCATTACGTACACGCTCAGCCAGTGCTTTCATTTCTTCCCGACGCTTGTCCATGGCGATACGTCTGGCACTTTTGGCTTGCGCTTCCAGCTTGGCTTCTTGCTCATTTAATTTTTGCGACTCAAGTGGGTCTTCAACCAGTTTTGCACTGCCGCCTGACGCCAGTACTTGCGGCTGAGGCTTATTGTTGGCAGCTTCAGGAGGTGTATCTACTGCTACAGGTGGTGCTGATGAACCAATAACTTTTGTTGGGGTATTTGCTGTAGAAGCAGTGTTTCCTGGTGGTGCCAATAGTTTTAACTCTTTACTTCTCTCAACTGCTGCATCGACAGCACGGGTAGGAAACTCTAACTGGGTGGTGACACCCTTTTGCAAGTTCACCACTTTTACTGAATTGCTGCCAATTTCATCATCTGGAGGTATACCGCCATAATTGGTCAAAGACTCTTGCTCGTCCGTCCAGGTATAAATTGTTTCATTGGCAAGCGATTGTTGTGAGGCAAAAATAGCAAATGCAAGCACAATAACTCTGAATGAAGTTGGCATAATTTCCATTTTGTTTGACGTGGTTCCTTAATAAGTGACAATTATAAAGACTGTTTAATAAATATGCAAAATTAATGCCTGTTTGTACTAAATATTTTTAGGCTACTGCATTTAGCCTAAAGCGAATTGATTTATTGTTTGCTAATTATTATTTTTATTGAATAACTGATGCGTTACACTAGTTTGCTTATTTTCCTGCCGAGCTTATTTTGTGAATCCTGCGTCTTCAAGTTTACCTATAGCTTCAAGTTTAAACATTGCCATTAATGGTTTTGGTCGCATTGGCCGCAATGTTTTACGGGCGTGGATTGAAGAAAAACTGTGGCCAAAAGTAAATATTGTGGCGATTAATGATGTGGCCGATGCAGAAATTTTGGCGCATTTACTGCGTTTTGATAGTACGCATGGTCGGCTTAATGCAACGCTTGAGATTATTCAAGAAGATGACCTGACATTTTTATGCTTGAGTCAGGGTGATATTGTTAAAAAAATACAATTATTGCGCTATGCAGCACCTGAAAAACTGCCGTGGCAAGCCCTTGATATAGATATTGCATTAGAATGCACTGGTTTATTTCGTTCACGAACTGGGGCAACCAAGCATTTGCAGGCGGGTGCCAAGCGCGTGATTATTGGTGCAGCACCGTTTGATACCGTCGATGCTGCTGTGGTTTTTGGGGTAAACCAGCATGCCATTAAAGCAACTGACCGCGTGATTTCAAGTGTGTCGTGTACTACTCAGGCATTAGTACCACTGGTAAAATTACTTGATGATGCGTTTGGAATTGAATCAGCGTTAATGACAGAAATTCATGCAGTAACGACAGATCAGGCCGTGCTTGACCATGCGCACCGTGATCCACGCCGTGCCAGGGCATCGGGCTATAATATTATTCCTACTACTTCCAGTGCCTTGGGCGCGCTCAAGCAAGTATTGCCGCATATGGAAAATCGTATAGAAGGTTATTCCATTCGGGTGCCAACCATTAATGTGGCAGCGATTGATTTATCGTTTGTGATGAGCCGCCCAGCCGATGTTGCGACTATTAATCAGTTATTTATAGATGCTGCCAACAATCAATACGCCAAAATTATGGATGTGACCGATTTACCGCTGGTGTCGAGCGATTTTAATCATCAGCCGTATTCACTGGTAGTTGATAGCTTGCAAACCATGGTGGTAGGCAGGCAAGCCAAAGTACTGGCGTGGTATGACAATGAATGGGGCTATGCCAACCGTTTGCTGGATTTATGTATGGCCTTAAGTCCTTAACTTAAAGCAGCGATGCGCAGCAATAATATCAAGCAGCCCTATAGACAGCAGACATGGTTTTTCTTGTCAATTAAGCGGCTTGGTAGGTGCAAGCCCTTATGCTTCGTGCTAGAATTGCCAACGTCGGGAAAATAGCCCGATTTTTTTTCGTGTGGCGAGCCGTATTGATGCGCTTGCTCAACAATAAATAGGTTTTACCATGTCCGTTGTCGAAACTTGGTTACTGCCTGATGGGGTAGCGGATGTGCTGCCAGAACAGGCACGAGTGATTGAAAAGCTTCGTCGTCGCTTACTCGATTTACTCACTAGCCATGGTTATGAGCTGGTGTACACGCCCTTTATAGAATATGTTGAATCGCTTTCCTTATTAAATCATGTCAATACTGATCTGGACTTGGCGACATTTAAGCTGATTGACCAGTTGTCTGGACGTTTGCTTGGCGTACGTGCCGATATGACACCACAGGTGGCGCGTATTGATGCCCATGTTCGGCCACTAGACGGCATTGCGCGCTACTGTTATGCCGCTACCGTTTTACATACCAAGCCACAAGGGTTATCTGCGTCGCGTGCGCCCTTGCAACTGGGTGCCGAGCTATTTGGTTTTGAAGGTTTGGCTGCCGACTTGGAGATGGTTGATTTAATGCTGAGCTTGCTAAAAGAAGCAGGTTTTGAGCAGCAACTGCATCTTGATTTAGGCCACGTGGATATTTTTAGAAATTTAAGCCGTATTGCTGCTTTAAGCGAGCATGAGGAAGCCAAGCTCACCGATTTATATCAGCGTAAAGCCATTCCTGAGTTGGCAGAATTTGTTGAGCAACTTAAGCTGGGTCAGGATTTTTATACGCTTGGTCGCTATAGCAGTGATCTGGTCACATTGCGGCAAAAGTTGTCTGCTCAAGTGTTGGCCGATGACAGACTACAGCAAGCCTTAGATGCCCTAGAGCAGGCACAGTCTCATATTAAACAGTACTGGCCAAATATTAGTGTGGGTGTTGATGCAGCAGAGTTGCGTGGTTATCACTACCATACTGGCCTGATGTTTGCAGTGTATAGCCCTAACCGCGCTGTGCCACTAGCACAAGGCGGGCGTTATGATGGCATTGGCGTGGCTTTTGGCCGTGAGCGTCCTGCTACTGGTTTTAGTTGTGACTTATATGCACTGGCACAAGAGCAAAACGATCACGCTGTACCAGTGATGCTGGCACCCGCAGGTAAAGATGCTGATTTGCAAGCGGCGATGGCGCAAGCACGTCAGGATGGTTTTGTGGTGATTCAAATGCTTGATGGGCAACAAGAGCAGGGTCGTGCAACGCATCGGCTGGTACTTGAGAACCAGCAATGGCAACGTTTAGCACTATAGATTACAAGTTTTTAGCTTATAGTTTTTTGAGTTTTAAGTCTTGACCAATTCATGGTCAGGTAAATGGTTTGATACACAGGTAAATGAGGCGGATATGGGCAAGAATGTCGTTGTGCTTGGTACACAGTGGGGCGATGAAGGTAAAGGCAAGATTGTTGATTTGCTAACCGATCAAGCCGCAGCAGTGGTGCGCTATCAGGGCGGGCACAATGCAGGTCACACGCTGGTGGTTGGCGGTGAGAAAACGGTATTGCATTTAATTCCGTCGGGTATTTTACGTGAAAACGTGCTTAACCTTATTGGTAATGGCGTGGTATTAGCACCTGATGCGTTGCTCAAGGAAATGAAAACCCTGGAAGCTAAAGGTGTGCCAGTACGTGATCGCTTGCGTATTTCTCCTAACTGCCCACTCATTCTGCCGTATCACATTGCGCTTGATCAGGCACGTGAAATTAAACGCGGTAATGCCAAAATTGGTACCACTGGCCGTGGTATTGGCCCAGCCTATGAAGACAAAGTAGCACGTCGCGGTTTACGTGTAGCAGATATGATTCGTGGTGGCGAAGAATTTGCAGCGCGTTTAAAAGAAGTGATTGAATATCATAACTTCCGTTTAACCCAATACTATGGTGTTGAAGCCGTCAACTTTGAAAATGTGCTGGCACAGTGTGTTGAGTGGGCCAAAGAGTTAAAGCCATTAATTGCTGATGTAACGGCAACCTTGCATGATTACCGTGTGCAAGGTAAACCGTTAATGTTTGAAGGCGCGCAAGGTTCTTTGTTAGATATTGACCACGGTACTTATCCTTATGTGACCAGTAGTAATACAACCGCTGGTGGCGTAAGTACAGGCACAGGCGTTGGCCCATTATTCCTTGATTATGTGCTAGGTATTACCAAAGCTTATACCACCCGTGTAGGTGCAGGTCCGTTTCCAACTGAGTTAGTGTGGGATGCCGCCACTGACCAGGGTGATGCCATTGGTAAACATTTGGGCATTGTGGGTAATGAAATTGGTGCGTCTACTGGCCGTCAGCGTCGCTGTGGCTGGTTTGATGCGGTAGTGGTACGCCGTGCTGTAGAAGTGAATTCATTAAGTGGTATTTGCTTAACCAAGCTGGATGTATTAGATGGCTTAACAGAAGTTAAAATCTGTACCAGCTATGAAAGTACTGATTGTGGCTGCCCAGGTTCTAGCGATGCCATTGCATTTGAAAACGTAACACCAGTCTATGAAACGATGCCAGGGTGGTCTGAATCTACCGTAGGTGCAACCAGTATCGACCAGCTACCAGCCAATGCACAAGCTTATATTAAGCGCATTGAAGCCTTGGTTGGTTGCCCAATTGATGTCGTTTCTACGGGCCCTGACCGTGCAGAAACGATTGTATTGCGTCATCCATTTGGCTGATGGTTAACCACATAGACAGTTAGCTAAAGAAGCTGCTTGGTTGCAATGCCAGTCAGTTAAGCAAAAAACATCACGTTAGTATCTAATGTGATGTTTTTTTTATGTGAGTTTTGCCTGCCGCAGGTCTTGTTTTTGTCTGGCCAAAGCAATGTACGAAACATCAGGCAAAAACCCTAATGGAGCTGCTGTGTAGCTCATCTTTTAATTTATTTAGAGGGTTTTTCAACTTACTGATTAAAAGAGAGCCAATAAAAAAACCTCCAGTAGGAAGGTTTTTTATACAGGACACCACAACTTTTAATTAATTTTGCTGGATACCAGCCACTAACCATTCACTGCTATTTTGCGGTTTAACAAAATGCCAAACTTCGCTAAATGGAACAGCTTGCGCGTTAATTGATTCACTAACCGTGCCGCTAAATTCTACGCTAGCAACATATTGGCCATTTTCCTGGCTACTTTCTAGCACTTGTGCGCTTAAGCTTGGAAACTCTGCCAAGTCATCATTCGATAAAATATCTTCACGAATGGCAGTGTACATGTCAGGTGTGAAGTAACGGCGAACTTCTTCGATATTACTGCTGCTATTCATAGACTGTAAGTGTAAAAACTTCGCACGTGCCTGGCGTAAAAACGCGGCAGGCTCAGTGCCATCAGCCAATTGGTTGCCATTGTTGCTATAAGCACCACCACCGCCAGAACTGCTACCTACGGCTTGACCAAAGATATTGGTGTTGCTGCCGCCCGTAGTGTTACCAGAAAAAGGACTGGTTGGACTAGCAGCATTGTTGCCACGCGCAAATGGACCTGAATTGGCATTGAGTGATTGACGGTTAGAATTACTACTGTTTGGAGCAAATGGATTAGCACCATGTGCAGTCGCTTTTTTAGCAGAAAAACGACGGAAAATGAAAAACGCAGCAATGGCTAAAATGGCAATCCATAACCAGCCAAAGCTATTTTTCTCTTCAGGCTGCGCTGTGCTTGCTGCTGTACCATTTTCAGTAGCAGTAGTTGGATCTGCACTGGTGGTTGGATCGTTGTTATCTGCCATCGCATTAGCAGCTACTGCGCCAATTGCAGCACCTGCCACACCCGCAGCAACCATACCACCCACGCCAGGACCTGAACGCTGTGGTGCAGTTTGTTGCTGGCTTGGTGGTGGAGTAGCAGGGCGATTATAGTTACGGCTGGCTGAAGAATTATTGCTGCGGCTCATGCCATAGCTTTTACCGCCACCCATACGCTTTGCTTCCGCAAGCGGCGACAACACTAAAGTTGTCATCATCAGTGCGGCAACGACACCACGTTTATTGATTTGCATCTGCAATTACCTATACGTACTATCAAGTGATAAGTGTTTAATGTAGGGTTGCCTGAAAATTTCAAGCAATTTGTATATTTTAAATTGTTGTTCAATACCATTAAGCCAGCCTTAAAAGTAATGAAATATCACACAATTAAGTGCCGCAAACATCCATGCTTAAATGTGATTGGCATGCCAGCAGCCAGCAGCCAGCAGCCAGCAGTATGCATTAGCTATTTAGCTATCCAGTTGCAGCGCGGCATCAATGGCTTCATGCAAGCGTCCAACGGCAATCACATTCAAGCCTTTTATTGCCTGCTGCGGCATATTGGCACGCGGTACGATGGCGGTTTTAAAGCCATGTTTGACGGCTTCGCGCAGGCGCTCCTGCCCATTGGGCACAGGACGTATTTCACCCGATAAACCAACCTCGCCAAACACTGCCAAATGCTGCGGTAAGGCTTTACCCCGCAGGCTTGATGCCACGGCCAGCAATACAGCAAGATCAGAGCCTGTTTCCATCACCTTAACACCACCAACCACGTTGACATACACATCCTGTCCTGTAGTTTGTACGCCACCATGCCGATGCATGACGGCCAACAGCATGGCCAGACGGTTTTGATCTAATCCTAATGCCACACGGCGCGGCTGGCCATGCGCATCATCCACCAAGGCTTGCACTTCAACCAATAGTGGGCGCGTGCCTTCACGGCTCACCATGACAATGCTGCCAGGAATGGCTTCATCATAACGGCTTAAAAAAATAGCCGATGGGTTGGGCACCTCGCGCAAACCACGGTCAGTCATGGCAAAAACACCCAGCTCATTGACCGCACCAAAACGGTTTTTGACCGCACGAATCATGCGAAAACGTGAATCGGATTCACCTTCAAAATACAATACGCAATCGACCATATGTTCCAAAACACGTGGCCCCGCCAAGGCACCTTCTTTGGTCACATGACCGACCAGAAATAATGCAGTGCCAGAGTTTTTGGCAAAACGGGTGAGCAGGGCAGCAGACTCACGAATTTGCGCCACGCCACCAGGCGCTGATTGCAGGCTTTCGGTATATAAGGTTTGAATAGAATCCAGTACTGCTACCGCTGGTTTTTCATGAGCAAGGGTTGCGCAAATGGTTTCAACACAGGTTTCTGCCATGACACTGAGCTGATGCGTGGGTAAATCTAGCCGCTGCGCACGTAATGCCACTTGCGACAAGGATTCTTCACCTGTCACATACAATGCACGGTTGCCTTCGCCAGTTTGCTCGGCCATGTGGGTCATGGTTTGCAGCAAAATGGTGGATTTACCAATGCCTGGATCACCACCAATCAACACCACTGAACCTGTGACCAGGCCACCGCCCAACACACGGTCAAACTCACTAATGCCCGTGCTTAAGCGGGTTTCGCGCGCCATGCTAATCTGGTTGAGTTTGGTCACGCTGCTGGCTTGCCCTGCATAACCACCTGAGCTGATACCAGCTTTGGCACGGTGCGCTGGTGCGGACTCGGTTTTACTTTCAATTAAGCAGTTCCACTCGCCGCAATCACTGCATTGGCCAGACCATTTGGGGTGTTTGGTGCCGCATTGCTGGCAAACATATTGGGTTTTAACTTTGCTCATTGCATCCGTGATTTTAATAAACTGCTGCTAGTGTAACGGATTTTATACCTTATAAATGACATTGCTGCACGGCTGCGCCACAGTATGACGTGGCAAAAGGGCACGCGTGCGCTATTTAAACCACACTGCTGCTGAATAGTTACGCATCAAAATCTGAGTAAATTGTTGTGTCAGACCTCAAGTTCATTGTTAAATGAGCAGGTTTATTTTGCCCTAAAACTATAAAGGATGCCGCAAGCTTAGCCAGCCCATAATAAATTGTTAGTTATTGGCGCTGGTGTGTTAGGAAACATAAGGCTTTAGGCGGGGCTTCACCACACTGGGAAAACTTTTCATGATGTCGCACGATGATGCCAATCACCATTCATCGCCAGATCATTTGCAGCGTAAATTACAGAACCGTCATTTACAGCTTATTGCAATTGGTGGCGCAATTGGTACGGGTTTGTTTATGGGTTCAGGCAAGACTATTAGTCTGGCTGGGCCTTCTATTTTATTTATTTATATGATTATTGGTTTGATGATCTTTTTTGTCATGCGTGCGCTTGGCGAATTATTATTATCAAACCTGCAATATAAATCCTTTATTGATTTAACCCATGACCTGCTGGGACCAAAAGTTGGTTTTTTTATGGGTTGGACCTATTGGCTATGCTGGGTCACGGTTGGAATTGCTGACCTTGCTGCGATTGTAAGCTATTTAAGCTTCTGGCTGCCTGAGGGTCAGCAGTTTACGCCAATTGGCGGTGCTGCCATTAGTGCAGGCTGCGTTTTATTCCTGATGGGGTTGAATTTGCTCACCGTTCGCTTGTTTGGTGAGGTAGAGTTCTGGTTTTCATTAATCAAGATTATTGCCATTATTGCACTGGTAGTGATCGGTATTTACATGGTCATTACTGGCTTTCAATCGCCAGGTGGAAGCACGGCCTCGCTTGCCAATTTATGGAATGATGGTGGCATGTTCCCTAATGGCAGTCATGGCTTTCTAGCTGGTTTTCAGATTGCCATTTTTGCTTTTGTGGGCGTTGAGCTGGTCGGTACTACCGCCGCAGAAACCAAGGATCCCATGCGTAATTTACCCAAAGCGGTAAATTCTATTCCAATACGGATTATTTTGTTTTATGTGCTGGCATTGATGATGGTCATGTCAGTAACACCATGGCGACAAGTGGTGGCGGATAAAAGTCCTTTTGTGGAGCTTTTTTTGCTGGCTGGTATTCCAACCGCCGCTATTATCATGAATCTGGTGGTACTGTCATCAGTCATGTCTTCCATGAACAGCGGTATTTTTTCAACCAGCCGTATGTTGTTTGGTCTGGCCAAGGACAATCAGGCTTCTAGTCGATTTGGCCAGTTGTCCAGTGCGGCTGTGCCGTCTAACGCGCTGCTATTTTCCTGCGCCTGTATTATGGGCGGTGCCTTATTACAATATTTTGTACCCAACACCTTACGCGCCTTTACGCTGGCGACCACCTTGTCCACTATTTTATTTATTAGTGTGTGGCTGGTGGTGATGGCTGCTTATATTAAGTATCGCAGAACCCGCCCTGAGCTGCATGCCCAGTCGATTTATAAAATGCCAGGCGGTGTGGTGATGAGTTACGTGGTGATTGCTTTTTTTGTCTTCACCGTAGGTATTTTGGCACTGGAAGAAGACACAAGGCAGTCTTTAATTGTTAGCCCAATCTGGTTAATTATTTTAATGGTGGGTTATTTGTGGATGAAGCGCAAGAAAGCTTGATTGTTTCTTAATTAAAAAGACCAGTCCTTAGTGGCTGGTTTTTTATGGGCGACATTTTACGACGCCATATTAAAAACAAGTGATGGTTTTTTATAAAAATAACGTAATAATGAAGAAAACATGGATTGGTTTAAACCCTATGGAACAGCTCAACCCGTCAGACTTAAAAGCAATCTTACATTCCAAACGTGCCAATTTGTATTACCTTGAACATTGCAGGGTCATGCAAAAAGATGGCCGAGTGCTTTACCTAACTGAAGCCAAAAATGAAAATCAGTACTGGAATATTCCCATTGCCAATACCACGGTGATTTTATTGGGTACAGGCACATCCATTACTCAGGCTGCCATGCGCATGCTGGCCAGTGCAGGCGTACTGGTTGGATTTTGCGGAGGCGGTGGTACGCCGTTATTTTCAGGTAGTGAAGTTGAGTGGTTAATGCCACAAAGCGAATATCGGCCGACCGAATATGTGCAAGGCTGGATGCAATTTTGGTTTGATGATACTAAGCGTTTAACGGTTGCCAAGCAATTCCAGCAGGCACGCATTGAGTTTATCCGCAGAATCTGGGCAAAAGACCGCGATCTGCAAGCTGAAGGGTTTTATATTGATGACCGCGATATAGAACAGGCTTTAGCTGGGTTTGAGAAGAAACTGAATTATCTGGATAAAGTGGGTGATATTTTACTGGCCGAAGCCATGACCACTAAACAACTTTATAAAGTGGCTGCCACGCGCTGTGGTGCATCTGATTTTAATCGTAACCCTGAGCAAGGTGATTTGGCTAATGATTTTTTAAACCATGGCAACTATCTAGCCTATGGTTTAGCTGCCACCACACTTTGGGTTTTAGGCATTCCGCATGGTTTTGCCGTGATGCACGGGAAGACTCGCCGCGGTGCATTGGTGTTTGATGTGGCGGATTTAATCAAGGATGCGATTGTGCTGCCTTGGGCATTTATCTGTGCCAAGGAAAAAGCGACCGAGCAAGAATTTCGCCAGCAGATATTGCAGAAATTTACTGAGCATAGGGCACTAGACTTTATGTTTGATCAGGTGAAAGCCGCGGCTTTGGGTTTTAAGCAAGGCGGTGAAGTATGATCGTCACCTTTGTATCCCAATGCGAAAAGAAAGCCCTACCGCGTACCCGCCGTGTGCTGGATGCTTTTGCCAACCGTATTGGTGATAACACTTGGCAAACGGTGATTACTGAGGATGGGTTGCTGGCAGTAAAGAAATTATTGAAATTGACCTCAAGCAAGAACACTGCGGTTGCCTGCCATCGGATAAAAACTCGTACCCGAACAGAATTACAGTGGATTGTGGGTAACCGAAATAAATTTGATAGCCAAGGTCTAGTACCAGTAAACCGTACTCAAAAAGATGTATTTATGGATGTGATGACAATGAAAGCCAAAAAAGATGAATTCTATGCCAATACCCACCTACAGCCTTTAGCAGAACATTTATTTGCTATCGGTCATATTGCCCAACAGCTTTTCATCAACGTAGTAGGGAATGATGAGAATAGCAATCTGGCAAATGTGGCTTTTCTGGCTGGTTGTTTACATGACCTAGGAAAAATAGATCCCCTATTTCAAGAGTGGGTGAAAAAGGGGAAGCAAAAGGATAGCGAGGATGATGGTCAGCATATTGATACTAAGTTCACCTTTGAAAAACACCCACGTCACAATGAAATCTCACTACTACTCTTTAACCTGTTTGAAAAGCAATGTAGTGGTTTGAACAATGCGCAAAAAGAAGCCTTGCAGCATGTGATTTACTGGCACCACGCTAAGCCTTATCGTAAAGAAGATGACTTTACTGGCGTGTTTAAGGCTTATGAGTATCTGGATAAAAATTTAAGCAAAGAGCAATTTGAGCAAACGGTACAACAAGCTGCAAAATTGCTAAGAAGAGTTAATGCGATTGCTAAAAACTATGGCAATGGTGATTCAGCCATAGAAACACATCTTGACTGGCAGGATGAAAACTTTGAAAGTTTGATAGATGATTTTTCTTATGCCTTTAAAAATACTAATTTTCCCGACTTTAAAACCTATAACCTGACTGATAGTTTTGATCAGTTAAGGCGAAAAATATCTATTAATGCCCAGCATAATTTATTACGTGCTTGTGTAATCAGTGCAGATCGCCTAGTGTCGTCACTTCCAGCATTTGAATTGAATGAATTAATTCAGGAAGAACGTCTGGCCGACGTATTACTGGATAACCAAGAAATTATTTCTAATCTGGTTTCGCATATTAGTGAGGCATTAGATAAATTCCCTGACAGTGCACGTACCCAGAAGCAGAAGGAAGCAGCGGAACAGTTGGCTGACCTACCTAATGTAGCAGTCCTGGCAGGGGCAGCGGGCTGCGGCAAAACCAAAATTGCGCTGGAATGGGCGAAAAATAAAAATGCACAAAAAATTATCTGGGTTTGTCCACGGGTACAGGTGTGCCAGGGTATTTTTCAGGAACTCATAGAAAATTACTTGCCTGATGCAAATATTGAAATTTTAACCGGTGAGTTTAAGTTCACTAATTCATGGGATAAGCCCACACTAGAAGATCATTACTTTTCTGGTGACATAGTGGTAACCACCATTGACCAGATTCTAGGGTCGATTACAACACATAGCAAAGTGAATAGCTTATTACCTTTTGTGGAAGCTCATGTGGTATTTGATGAGTATCACGAATATATCAACATGGAAATTTTTAATTTGCTATTTGCTGAATTGATTGGCAATAAAAATATGCGTCAAAAGTACGATAAACGGGTCTTACTGGTTTCTGCCACACCACACTACAGTTACCTAGAAGAAATTTTAGATATTGACCCAAAATATGATGTTGTTGAAATGCCATCTTTTAACAATAGCCAGTATCAGCTTGAATTTGTTGAGCCAGATGGTAGCGATAGGCTACAAAATCCGTTTTATCAGCCCTATGACCAAAATACGTTTGTAATTAGCAATACCGCACAAACTGCTCAGCTTGGTTTCTTATATCAAAAAGAGCAGGAAAATAGCATTTTGCTGCACTCGAAATATAAGCGTAGTGATAAAAAATACTGGTTTAATGAAGTGTATGAGTCTTTTAAAAAAGATGGTACGCATAAGTACGCTGTTCTAAGGAGTGGGCCTATTGTTCAGGCATCTTTAAATATCAGTTGTGATTATATGCTCACAGAAATGAGCAGCCCTGAAAACATTTTACAGCGTTTAGGCCGCTTAGATCGTTTTGGAAAAAATGAGAATATTAATAAACTGACGATTGTGATTACCGAGGATTTAAAGCGCGGTAAGCAGGTCAGTGCGTCTTCAAAATTTCTTGCCAAGCTGCATAATCTGCAAGCTGCCAAGGCGTGGTACTTGTACTTAACCGAAAAGCTGGATGGTCGCGTCTTTAGTTTGCCCGAGATTTACCAGTTTTATAAGGATTTTTATGCGTCAAGCCATGAAGAAGCTATTAAGCAGGATCTAGAAGCTGCCATTAAAAGCAGTATCAACTTACTTAATGCCAAAGTAACTGAACCAGTTAAAGTGGTAAAAGTCAAAACTGATGAAAAGAAAATGAAAATCAGTAAAAATTCCCTGCGCGGAGACAACCGATTTGTACAGCTTGCCAAGCTGGATGTAAATAACTACAGCACGCCAATCTTCCTAAATGAATATGCTTATCAGGCACCCCTTAGCGACAAAGATGAGTTTGATAACTTAACAGAATCTTTAACTATCATTCGTGACGTAGGCTTAATCAATTTTATTGCACAAAAACACGGCAATATTGATCCCACTCATCCCGTTAAAGGAATACCCGAAAAGAAACAAACGGCACGCTGTAAGGTATTGGAGAACTATGCGCGAGATGCTGATTACCCGCTATATCTGAGCTATATCGAGGATGATTTAAACAAGGTTGGAGGTACAGGCATTCGGCAAGATCATGCTATTTATTATGCTGTATGTGACAAACAACCTATTGGTGCAATTTCAATTCGGCTCATTAACGAGCTAAACAACAGCAAAGAGGAAGTTAGAAATGTCTAAAGTAACAGGGATCAAAAGCGTAGACTTCAAGATTACGGCTTATGGCTATGGTGTAGTGAACTGGAATGGGCCAACTACATTACAAAGTGAAGGGCGTATAGTTGATAACCATACATTACCAAAACTTCGTGGTTATTCAAATCTGACAGGTAAGGAAAGTGATAAAGGGTATAAACTTAAAAAAGACCCATCGGATATTAATTTTGACTATAAAGAAGGTACGCCTTTGTATATCAGTCAAAACTGTATTCGTCATCATCTTTTTCGTGATCAAGCATTCGATTTACATTACGCAAAAGATAAAAATTTAGTTGATGTACTCACATCGATTACAGGTTTAATTCGTGGATACGTAGTTCCTTCTAGTCAATGCAAAAGAACTAGTCCACTTTTGCTTGAAGACTTTGTTGATCATTTAGGAAATGGTAACTTTGAACAAATGGGACGTTCGGGTTCAAAAGAAAAAGAAGTCAATAAAAAAGGTGAGGAATCAAGTAATTCATTTTTCTCAAAAACTACCTTTGGCGATACGAAATACGTTGCTTATGGCTCAATTAGCATAGAACAGCTTGAGTTTATTTCTTTAGATAAAAAATTTGATCGAGCGGCAATGATTATCAAAGAAGGAGAGGGCGAACAGATTGCTCAAGCCGTGCAAGATTTTATCAAATCTTTAGAACCAAGCCGTGAGCCTAAAGCCGTTTTTCATTCTAATTATGTGCGTCAGGGCACAATCTTTGAAGAAGGGGAAGCCGGGATTTTATTAGATAACACTGCTATAGATATTTTGGTCAAGCATACCCTCTCTATGCTAGAGGAACTTAATATTAAACAAGCCAAAGGTTATATGTATGTAGACGCTGTTGAGGTGGACTACAACGATAGTAATAAAATGATGCGGATTAAGCGTAATCCTGAGCAAGTTTCTCCCGAGCCACAAGCTGATTATGCTGTGTATTTCTATGCCAAATAGGTGAGGCTATGAGAATTATTATTGAATATGAATCTTCATGGCGAAATTCTTTTTTGGATGGTTCTAATAGTGAGCCTTTGCCTAAAGGCGGACGGAATTTCATTGGATCAATGACCACGCTAAAGCAAGCTGGCAATTTCATCCAGCGTTCAATCACCAAAGACACAGTCATGGGTGTTTTGAATCGTTTGATCGGTGAGCAGCGTAAACTGTATCAGGCTCGGCAAGACCCGAACTACTATTTTGCTGATATTGAAGAGGAACTTCAGGAAGCAGATATTGTAGATAAACCTTCCATCACTCAGGAAATGGTTTATATCCGCAATATAACAGGCAGCACTGATCAAAACTCGTTTACGGGCATGATTAAGGCAAATGATCCTGCTTTTAAGTCGGATTTTTCATCTGCTTTATGGGGAGTTTTATGGTTAACGTTAGATGAAGTTTTGGACTTTATCCTTAATGAGCAATCTATCTCTAGTAAGCAAATTGAACTTGACCCTGTTACGGTGATTGAGCAACTTGAAATGCTAAATGCTGAAAAACCAGTCGAGGTAGAAAGCAAGGTGAAACAGGCATTAGAGAAGATTCAGCAGATTTTTCCAGAAGTTGATTATAAGTTAACTTCAAAAGGCCAGCTCACTCCTATTAGCTTGTATACCTCAGCTTTATACATGCAGCTTGAAAGGCTAAAAGAGGATTTTGATTTATCCTCTAGCTTGACCAAAAGTGGCGGCTTGAGTGGCATCTCTAAACGAGGTTTTACCAAAAAGGACTTTATGGATCGCTACACAACAGGAAGTAAAAAACTGATTTGGGGAAATCCATATCTGCTTAAAGAAAAGAAAAAAGGTGAGGGTGAGGTTGTTTCTAAGCTAACCAAAGCCAGTGGACAGCTAGAAATCAATTTAGATATTCCTAAGGAGCGAGCCAGAGACTTGGAGCTTAAAATTGAAAATGCAGGAGTTTCGGCATTTTATTTGGGTAAAAAAGGGCTGGCGTATGTCAAGGATATAAGGATTTAGAGAGAACTGATGAAATATTATCTTGAATTAACTTTGCTAGATTGCTCCGATTTTTCTTTATATGAGCTTTGGTCACAATTCTATGCTCAAGTACATTTGGCTTTGGTTGAGGCTAAAAATCAGGAACAAAAAGTAAGCGTTGGTGTATCTTTTCCGCAGTATCGATTTAACCCAGAAAAGAAAATAGGCTTTCTTGGCACAAAGCTTCGGCTTTTTGCCCAAACTGAAGAGGAGTTAAATCAGCTCAATATTAAAAAATGGCTGGAACGGCTAATAGACTATGTACACATTAGCTCAATCCGCCCTGTACCAGAAGGCAAGGTAATAGGCTATGCTATCTTTAAACGGAAGCAACCTAAAACTAATGCTGAGCGACTGGCACGACATCGCGTAAAGCGTGGGGATATTGATTTTGATGAGGCATTGAGTCGCTATCAGAATGTGGTAACGACCTCAGACCTGCCGTTTATTCAGCTAAAAAGTCTAACCAGCAGTCAGCCGTTTAAATTATTTATTGCCAGACAGCCTGCTGAACAATCTGCCAGTCAGATTTTTAGCACCTATGGGTTAAGCTCGGAATCTTCTGTTCCCGAGTTTTGACCCAATATTTTTATTATTCTTTAACATCTTAATAAAATCAATAAGTTACAACCAGCTATTTTTTGATTGGGTAAAATGCCAAAATCTATGATAAATGCCTGTTGTAACTTATATTTTTGCTTTAAAATTACTGTTCACTGCCATGTAGGCAGCTTAGAAATGTATTACGGCTCAAGCAACTTAGCTGATGATGTTCACTGCCATGTAGGCAGCTTAGAAAGTGACACTATCGTTGCTGATAGTGGCCTGTATGTTCACTGCCATGTAGGCAGCTTAGAAAAAATAATCATAAGTGTTTTTTAAATTAGCCTCGTTCACTGCCATGTAGGCAGCTTAGAAAAATAGTCGTGCCGCAACGTGCAGCAAAAGCAAGTTCACTGCCATGTAGGCAGCTTAGAAATGACATTGAAAAGTATTCAATATATGCAGACAGTTCACTGCCATGTAGGCAGCTTAGAAATCTTAGCGAGTTCGTGTCGCTTGTTTATAAACGTTCACTGCCATGTAGGCAGCTTAGAAAAAGCAGCGTGCAGAGTTTTGGAAAACTGCATTGTTCACTGCCATGTAGGCAGCTTAGAAATATTGAAGTTAAGACTCACGCGGATAAATACTGTTCACTGCCATGTAGGCAGCTTAGAAAGCACAGATCGTTACGCCTAAAGAGTTTGGTTATGTTCACTGCCATGTAGGCAGCTTAGAAATACAACAGAAGGTCTTTCATCACTCACCCTCCGTTCACTGCCATGTAGGCAGCTTAGAAATTTTTACTCAAGCAGCAGCCAAGGCGCGTGATGTTCACTGCCATGTAGGCAGCTTAGAAAATACTATAACCACTCACAATGACACCAAACCCGTTCACTGCCATGTAGGCAGCTTAGAAATAGTTGCGGCACATCAATAATTTCAAATTGTGGTTCACTGCCATGTAGGCAGCTTACTACCATGTATGAAATTAATATTCCTGTTACCAATCGCAACGCTTCTACAGTTTTTACTATTGCTAACAAGCACTAACATATTCTTCAATCAGTCAATCAAGCAAGTTTCAACTTTCAGAGAAAAAATGAATAAATCAATTTTAGCCACGGTTTTCATCTCAACGTTCTTGGTCACAGCTTGCAATAAACCTGTTCAAAGTGACAACCACAACTCAGACGTCACGACTAATAAAGCAGACCTAGGTACTGCTAATATTGCTTTAAATAACCAGACAATTCCAAACCGTCAGCCCACGTCCTCTGATGAGCCTATCGGACAAGACTGGCCCATCAAGCAATATACGTTATATGGTAATAAACAAAGCTGGCGCGTAATCGTTGATTTGGATCAGGCCACCGTGGCAGGAAGTGAGCTGCCCAATGGCAAACTTCATGTAGAGCGTCTGGCCTATGCCAAAGGAGTAGAGTTTACTGGGCAGCTAGATGGTAAAGAATTAGGATTAAACATTCGTACCCAAGCCTGTACAGATTCCAGCAATCATAAAACGGACTTTACCGCGACTGTTTATTACAACAATAAAACCTACAAAGGCTGCGCAGTGGAAGGAATTGCTAATTAGGCGGCTTCTTGGATTATTCAATGCTTTAATTATTTTTTTGCTTATAAAAAACCCAGCATTCAATATAATATTAACGCTGGGTTTGCAGAATTTTTAAAAATCTAATTAATCAACAGGCGGCAAATCCTCATTGGCAGGCCCATGAAACACCTTGCCATAAGCATCAAAGCGTGAACCATGACATGGGCAATCCCATGTTTTTTCTACATCATTCCAGCGCACCACGCCTTTCCAGTGCGTACAAATAGCACTGCATTGATGTACCTGGCCGTTTTCATCTTTATAGACCGCAATTTTTTTCAGGCCGTGCTGCATGGTTCCGCCCTCATCATTTGCCAGCTCATCAGGCGAGCGAATATCTGCGGGTTTTAAATAATCAGCGTATTGCAGATTGGCATTAACGCCTTCTTTCACCATGGTGCCAAGTGAGGCGAGGTGCAGGTTACGCCGTGATGGACTATACAAATCAGCCCACGAATTACTATTTCCTAATATTAAATCGCTAATCAGCATGCCAGCAATGGTCCCATGTGTCATGCCTTGGCCAGAGTCACCTGTCACCATATAGACTGAATTTTGAAAAGGGCTTAAACCAATAAAGGCAATAGAGTCGATAGGTTCAATCCACTCACCAGACCATTCATACAAAGATTCTTTAATAGCTGGAAAATGTTGACGTGCCCATTGATGCAGGGCTTCAAAATGTGCTTCAGGCTCAGCAGCCTGGCCTGTTTTATGGTCTTCGCCGCCAATCATTAAAATGTCGTTTTCACCATCGGTGCTTGAGGCAACCCGAATATAATGATAGGGCGTTACAGTATCCCAATACAGCGTGGGGCGAATAGAGTTTGGCTCAATGCGAAAAGCAATGGTGTAGGTGTTATAAGCAGCTTGTTTTAGAGCAAATTCACGGCTATGAATAGGGCTGTTGGTGGCTACTACAATGGCACTGGCTTTAATGGTGCTACCATGTGATGTGGTAACAAAAGGCTGGGTGTCGTCATCATTAATTTGGCTAACATGAGTTTGATCATACAGTAAACCCCCTTTAGCCTGAATAGCCTTGGCCAGTCCTGCCATATAAGCCAATGGCTGAAACTCGCCTTGTCGGGGGAATAGCAAAGCAGCGCCAAGTTGGGGTTGTTGCGGTGGACTGGGCACGCGCTCTACATCAATTAAACCAGCCCGATGGGCGGCATCAAGTTCTTTATCTAGCTCATTGGTATTGTCGGGTGGGGCAAAAAGATAGCCGTCCAGACGTTTAAAATCACAATCGATATTTTCTTTTTTAATAATCTCTTCAATATGGTCAATTGCGCGGCTATGACTTTCGGCAATAAGTTGTGCGCCTGTTTCACCATGCAGTTGTTCTAATTTATAAAAGCGATCATCCATTGCACTCATTAAATGCGCACTGGTACGCGCTGTCATGGTGCCACCAATGGCATCATCGTCCAGCACCACCACTTTTTTGCCTGCCTGACTCAGCATATAGGCGACTGATAGGCCGCTAATTCCTGCACCCACAACACAAACATCTACTGTCATATCGGGAGCTTGCTGGCCATCGGCAGCAATACTGGGTTGTAGGTCTTGCCATAAAGAGGTGGTTGCGCCATTTGAATTGGCCATGGTGAAGCTCCTTATAAATAGTTTATTCGGCAAATGAATTATTCAATGCTCAGGTCAAATTTTTATAGGCGCAAAATTTATTCACCTACTACTTGTACAGTCATTATTTTTAAAAGAAATAGCAGGTACTGTCAGTCCATCAACTAAGCGTTCGCTTGAGCTGTTTTGTAAGTTTGGTTATTTTGTGCAAAGATTATTTTATCAACCATGCAAATGTATCACTTTGCTGAAAAACCCCCATTTGTGCATTTTGCTTGGGTTATACTGCGATACAATTTAAAAATCAGTTTAAGGAACCCTCATGCGCAAGGGCTTTTTAAAAGCAACCAATGCTAAGGCAACCCAGGTAATTTTATTAGCTTTATTGGTCATGGGTGTGGCCGCTTGTGGTCAAAAAGGTGCTTTAGTTCTACCGTCCGATCAAGCTGCTAAGGACAATAAGGCGATTTATTTAATAAAGCCTAAAAAAGCCAATGGCGAGCCGCAACCCACGCCCCAAACTGATTTTATTGATCAGTCCACTAGCGATCTTGATGGTGTCAATTAATTTTATTAAGTAGGTTAACTCATGAGTTTTGAGCGTATTGATGGCGTTTTGCATGCCGAACAAGTGTCTTTATTAACACTAGCAAAGAATCACGGCACGCCGCTATATGTTTATTCGCGCGCAGCATTAGAGCGACATTATACTGCTTTTGATCGGGCTTTTGATTTTATTGAGCATCAGGTTTGTTTTGCAGTAAAGGCCAATTCCAATATCGGTGTGCTAAATGTATTGGCACGTCTAGGTGCAGGTTTTGATATTGTCAGTGGTGGCGAGCTTGCCCGTGTATTGGCGGCAGGAGGAGATCCTGCCAAAGTGGTATTTTCAGGCCTTGGCAAAACTGAAGGTGAAATTGAGCAGGCATTAAAGGTAGGTATTGCTTGCTTTAACGTGGAATCTTATGCCGAGCTTGCCCGTATTGACCGTGTGGCACAGCGTTTAGGGGTAAAGGCACCCGTATCCTTAAGGGTGAATCCTGATGTAGACGCGCAAACGCATCCGTATATTTCAACAGGTTTAAAAGAAAACAAATTTGGGATTCCAAGCGATACGGTATATGACACCTATCAATATGCGGCAAGCCTTCAAGGTTTGGATGTAGTTGGCATTGATTGTCATATTGGTTCTCAGCTCACCACCACGCAGCCCTTTGTTGACGCGTTAGATAAAATTATCAATATGATTGCACAGCTAAAAGCGCAAGGTATTCATCTGAAACATATTGATATCGGTGGTGGACTTGGGGTGCGTTATAACGATGAAACACCACCAACACCTTTAGAGTATGCAAAAAGTTTGCAGCCTGCATTAAGCAAACTGGGCTTAAAAGTTTATATGGAACCTGGCCGTGCTATTAGTGCCAATGCAGGTGTATTGCTCACCACAGTTGATTTACTCAAACCTACATCACACCGTAATTTTGCGGTGATTGATGCGGCTATGAATGACTTGATTCGTCCATCACTGTATCAGGCATGGATGAATATTGTGCCTGTGAACGCGCCCCGTCAGGATGATGCACAGCACAGCAAGCAATGGGATTTAGTCGGTTCGATTTGTGAAACAGGCGACTTTTTGGGCAAAGAACGTGATTTATCCTTACAGGAAGGTGATGTGCTGGCTGTCATGGGTGCAGGTGCTTATGGTTTTGTGATGAGTAGCAATTACAACACACGGCCACGCGCTGCCGAGATCATGGTAGATGGCACCAGTACGCATGTGGTGCGTCAGCGTGAGCAGTTACAGGACTTATGGCAGTTAGAACAATGCCTGCCAAAAAGCCAGTCCGCGGAGTAATCAATGCGTATTCAGTTTAGTAAAATGCATGGGCTAGGCAACGACTTTATGGTGATTGATCTGGTCACACAGCGCATGACCTTACATCCTGAGCTTATTCGCCGCTTGGGACACCGTAATTTTGGTGTTGGCTTTGATCAGTTATTGGTAGTAGAGCCGCCAGCGCGTCCCGATGTTGATTTTAAATATCGGATTTTTAATGCTGATGGCTCTGAAGTAGAGCAGTGTGGTAATGGCGTGCGTTGTTTTGCCCGTTTTGTGCATGAACGCCACCTCACTAAAAAAACCAGAATTAAAGTAGAAACTAAAAGTGGTGTGGTTGAGCCAGAAATTAACAGTACAGGCTGGGTACGCGTCAATATGGGTGAACCACGCTTTTTGCCTGAGCAAATTCCTTTTAAGGCAGATCAGCTCAAACCCTTATCACAACAAGGGACTTATCGGGTGCAGGTGCTGGATCAAACCCTTGAGCTTGATGTGGTCAATATGGGCAATCCGCATACGGTGCTGCTGGTTGATGATATTTTAACGGCACCAGTTGCCACCATTGGGCCTGCATTAGAATCACATGCCTTGTTTCCAGAGCGCGTTAACGTGGGCTTTATGCAAATAGTCAATCGCGGCGAAGTACGCTTGCGTGTATTTGAGCGTGGGGTAGGAGAAACCTTGGCGTGTGGTACAGGTGCGTGTGCCGCAGTAGTGAGTGGCATTCGCCGTGGCTTGCTTGACCCAGAAGTTCGCGTGTATTTGGCGGGTGGGCCTTTATTAATTCAATGGCAACCCAATGATAACGTCTGGATGACAGGGCCTACAGCCACCACGTTTGAAGGCTCATTTAATCCGTATGATTTTTATGTGGCTGAACACGAAGAAGAGTAGTCCTGCTTAGCCTTAAGCAATATTGATATAGGATAAATCATTGACCCAACATGCACTGCCAATCACACCACCTGATTTAACCGAGCTGGTACAGCAATGGATCAGTGCCTTAACACGGTTAAATTTATCCTTTCATACGCGCAAAGCCTATCACCGTGATTTATGCCAGTTTACGGTGTTTTTATCCTGTAAATGCATTGATTTAACCCAGGTAACCCACCATACCTTGCGTCAGTTTGCTGCCCAGCGCCTTGAAGTAGACCGTATTTCCAGCAGTAGCTTGCAACGTGAACTATCTGCGGTACGCAGCTTTGCCGAGTGGCTTGTAGAAGAAGACATCATTCGCCATAATTTTGCTCTGGATTTTGCCATTCAACGTCCAAGCCGTCCGTTACCTGGCATGATGGACGCTGAAATCATGCCGCAAATCCTGGATCAAGCTGCGCCAGAAAAACCACGGGAAGCACAGCTCTGGTGCCGTGACAAAGCCATTTTAGAGCTGTTTTATAGCAGTGGCTTACGTCTGACTGAATTGGCAAAACTAACCCTGAATCAGCTCGACCTAGGCCGTAATCTGGTCACTGTGGTGGGTAAAGGCAACAAAACCCGTGTGGTTCCTGTTGGCAGTAAAGCAATAGAAGCCTTACAGGCATGGTTGAAATTGCGCAATATATGGGTTGCACCCGATGAAAACGCTATTTTTATTGGTGAACGCTCGGGCAAAATGCTAAGTACACGACAAATAGAACGGCGTGTCAGTATACAGGCCGAACGCGCAGGGATTAGCCAGCATTTGCATCCGCATTTATTGCGCCATTGTTTTGCCTCACACTTGTTAGCAGGCAGTGGTGATTTGCGTGCTGTGCAGGAGTTACTAGGCCATGCAGACATTCGTACCACGCAAATTTATACACATTTAGACTTTGCGCATTTAACCCAGGTGTATGACAAGGCACATCCACGGGCGCGTAAAAAAACTTAAAGCCAGAGGGCTACGACATGAAGCAAATTCCACCACAAGCCCAAGCCTATAAGCGCACACCAGAATTTACTCAGGACACTGTGCCGCAAGGTTTGTTAAATGAACACCAAACCAAAGAAGGCGTCTGGGGTAAAATTGTGGTATTAGCAGGGCAGTTGCAATACACCATCAATGAGCCGCAAACTGAAGTGATAATGCTGGATGAACATCGCTTTGGCGTGGTAGAGCCAACCATATTGCATCAGGTTAAGCCGATGGGTAATGTACGTTTTTATGTTGAGTTTTATCGCCTGCCTGAATAAAAACCAACTAAAGCATTAACATTATCTGCTAATAACATCAAATGACTTTTACATGTTTTAGGGCTAGAACTCATTTTAAGCAGAAATATAAATTTATAAGCCTGATGGAATAAAACAGCCACCGTCACGTCAAAAGAGGTGAAGCATGAAAAAATTAATACCGTCAAAAACAGCACTAATTCTATTGACCACATTTTTGACGCTGGCTGGCTGTGGCGGTAGTTCTAATTCTGATAACTACAATGGTTCCGATACCACTAATCCTGATAATACTCCGCCACCTAACACTGTTCCTCCTGATAATACACCCCTAAATACCACTTTATCCTTATGTGGTAATAGCACGACCGTTGAACAATTACTGACAAAGATCAACGCAGTAAGACATGAAGGACGTTATTGCGGCACGACCTATTATGCCGCAGTGGGCGATTTAACCTGGAATAAAAATCTGGCGAAAGCCGCACAGGATCACTCTACGGATATGGCGAATAATAATTATTTTGCCCATGAGGGATTAAATGGTAGCACCATTGGTGATCGCGCTATGGCCGCTGGTTATAACTATCGCTATGCAGGTGAAAATATAGCAGGCGGTTACCATAGTATTGATGATGCCATGACAGGCTGGGTTAACAGTCCAGGGCATTGTGCCAACATCATGAATGCCAACTTTAAGGAGTATGGCATGGCTTGTGCCAGTAATGATAAATCGTCTTACAAAACCTACTGGACACAGGAATTTGGTGCAAGACAATAAGGGCAAAACCAGCCAATAACTTCCAGCAGCCTGATGAAACTGATCAGGCTGCTCACTTTAGTAAATTTTTACTGCGCTTTAATGAAGGGTTGAGCTAATGGCCTGCTCGCCAAACAAACGTTCTCGCCATGTGCTGGTAATATGACGACTATCATGCTGATTAGGGTGAAAATTAGTTTGGTAGTAATCTAAATAAACAGGCAGCAACGTGCCAAACATATTTTTAAGCTGTTTAGCGGCTGCAATATGTTGTCGCCATTGCTTACGTCCTACAGGATCCTTTAACAGCAATTTGCCCGTTAAATAGCTAATTCTAGATAAAAATGTGGTAGTAATAATCCGCATCACCCGTTTGCGAATCACTTGGTCAGCAAAAATGGCTTGATAGACGTCAAAAGCAACTGCTTTGTGCTCAGTTTCTTCCAGCGCGTGCCACATCCATAGCTTAGCCACAGTCGGATCAAGCTGTTTATGAAAATCAGGGTGTTCCAATAAATACTGGGCAATAATGGCAGTAAAATGCTCTAAAGCACAGGTCACTGCCAACTGCTCTTTATGATTTAATTTGGTTTTTACATATTCAATTTTTTTATATTCGTCTTTTAAAATTGGCTGAATATCAATGCCCAAACTTTCAATAAATGTATTAAAGCCTTCATGGGCATGACTGTGCATGGCTTCTTGACCAATAAAGGCCGAGACCTCTTTTTGCAGGTTTTTATCTTTGATCTGATCACGCACATTGCGCACGCTATGCACAAAAAAGCGTTCGCCATGAGGAAAGGTAAGCGATAGCGCGGTTAATAAATAAGACAGCAGGGGATTATTGTTAAAATAATATTTGGGTGTGGCGGCAAAATCAAACGATTGCCTGCGAACCTTAATGCCTGAAGCAGCAGTTGGAGTGGCTGTGCTATTCATCATCATCTTCCTTCATTCTATCCGCCAAGTGGTACAATAATACGTCATTGGATTAAAGCTAAATTAGACAATAGTTATTGTCAATATAATTGTATGACTATTTGTTGTTATTAAAAAATAGTGGCTTAGGTTGAGCTAAAAAATCCATTACATCGTAAAATTGTGTCATTTTTTGCAAAAAGAGCATTAAATTGCTGCTTTTTTTTAGTCAATAAGCGATTGTGACTTGACCTGTTTACGCACACATAGCAAGATAACGCACCATTTCCACATCGGGGTGTTTTGACACTTCCGTATCTTTTATTAGCTAAAAAGCCGAGGATTCCATGAAGGCTCTTGTTGCTGTTAAACGCGTTGTTGATGCCAATGTCAAAGTTCGCGTAAAAGCGGATCAGACTGGTGTTGACCTGACCAACGTCAAAATGTCTATTAACCCATTTTGTGAAATTGCTGTTGAAGAAGCAGTACGTTTAAAAGAAAAAGGTGCGGTTACAGAAATCGTGATTGTTTCTGTAGGCCCACAAGCTGCTCAAGAACAAATTCGCTCAGCTTTAGCGTTAGGTGCTGATCGCGGTATTTTGGTTCAAACAGATGACGAAGTTGGTGCTCTGGAAGTTGCCAAAATCCTTAAAGGCATTGTTGATCAGGAAAAACCTGAAATCATTCTTCTTGGTAAACAAGCCATTGATGACGATAGCAACCAGGTAGGTCAAATGCTGGCCGCACTGATGGGTGCTGGTCAAGGTACTTTTGCCTCAGAAGTAAAAGTTGACGGTGGAAAAGTACAGGTTACCCGTGAAGTTGACGGCGGTTTGCAAACTGTTGAGCTGACATTGCCTGCTATTATTACTACTGACTTGCGCTTAAATGAGCCACGTTATGCAGCGTTGCCTAACATCATGAAAGCCCGTAAAAAACCTCTGGAAAACAAAACACCAGCGGACTACGGTGTTGCTACTGGCACCAAGTTAAAAACCTTAAAAGTTGAAGCACCTGCGGATCGTCAAGCGGGTGTTCAAGTTAAATCCGTTGATGAGCTGGTAGAAAAGCTTAAAAACGAAGCAAAAGTCATTTAATTTTCGGTAAGGAATTCAAACGATGAGTATTTTGGTTTACGCCGAACACGACAACAACTCTATTCTGTCTGCCACCTTAAATACCGTGACTGCTGCGCAAAAAATTGGCGGTGATATTCACGTGTTGGTTGCAGGTGAAAACGCACAGGCAGCTGCTGATGCTGCTGCTAAAATTGCTGGTGTGAGCAAAGTATTACTTGCTGACAATGCAGCATATGCGCATCAACTGGCAGAAAACGTTAGTAAGCTAATTGCTGACTTGGGTAAAAACTACAGCCACATTCTTGCACCTGCTACCACCAACGGCAAAAACGTATTGCCACGTGTGGCTGCTTTGCTAGATGTCAGCATGATTTCTGAAATCGTTGCGGTTGATAGCCCAGACACGTTCAAGCGTCCTATTTATGCAGGTAACGCCATTGCAACCGTGCAATCTGAAGAAGCAATCAAAGTAATTACTGTACGTGGTACTGGCTTTGATGCAGCAGCAAGCGAAGGTGGTTCTGCTGCTGTTGAAACAGTAGGTGAAGTAGACAATGCTGGTGTTTCTACCTTTGTTGGTGAAGAGCTGGCCAAGTCTGACCGTCCAGAACTGACCTCTGCCAAGATCGTTGTATCTGGTGGACGTGGTGTTGGTTCAGGCGAGAACTACTACAAGGTATTAGAGCCATTAGCTGACAAGCTGGGTGCTGCTTTGGGTGCTTCACGTGCGGCGGTTGATGCTGGCTTTGTACCTAACGATTTACAAGTTGGTCAAACAGGTAAAATCGTTGCGCCAAGCCTGTACATTGCTGTAGGTATTTCTGGTGCTATTCAGCATTTGGCAGGTATGAAAGATTCTAAAGTTATTGTTGCTATCAACAAAGACGAAGAAGCACCGATCAATGCGATTGCTGATTACTGGTTAATTGGTGACTTGAACACCGTTATTCCAGAGCTGGTCAGCAAGCTATAATTTCTATATTTTAGAAATAAATTAAAAAACGCCTTTAGTATTGCTAAGGGCGTTTTTTTATGGCTGACAATGCAATTTAGAATAAACCATAAAAAGCTTCCAACTATTTAAATATTTTAACTATAAAAAACTTAAGTTTAGTAAAATTACACAAAAGCCATAACTGCTTCTTAGGCCATAATGTTTTGATTGTGAACATTTTTAAAACCTTATATGATTTCTTTAACTACAAGTATTAATCGAAATAATAAGGGGTGAAAAATGGCGGATAGCTTAAGTGATCGTGTCGGGCGGGTGGTTGCAGGCAGTGCGCATGCGTTACTTGATAAAATAGAAAACCTTGCGCCTGATGCCGTGATGGAGCAGGCACTGCGCGAAGTGGATAAAGTCATTGCCGAAGTTCAGCATGAGCTAGGTACAATCAGTGCTAACCGTCATTTGGTGCAACAACAACATACTAGCCAAACCAGCCAGCATAATAATTTGTCATTACAGATTAATACGGCCATTGCTGTGTCACGTGATGACCTGGCGCGCGTGGCGGTGGCACGTCAATTAGATATTGAGGCGCAGTTGCCTGTGCTTGAGCAATCGTTGGCCAGTTTAAATGAGAAGGAAACAGAATTAAAAGGCTACATTAATGCGCTTATGGCCAAACGCCGTGAGATGACTGACGCATTAAATGAGTTTCGTAAATCGCGCCAGGCTGCCATTCAATCGGGTGGTATTGGCAAAGCAGGCTCCACTAAAGAGCAACGTCTGGATCAGGCCACCAATGCGTTTGATAAAACTTATGAACGTCAAACGGGACTTTCTCCTGCCGCAGCAGGTGCCACGTTGCAGCAGGCTGCCCAGTTAAAAGAGCTGGAAGACATGGTGCACCAAAACCAGATTGAAGAACGGCTTGCGCGCTTAAAGGCCAATAACCAGTCATGAGTTTATTTCTTGTACCTCAAACTTTACCATTTGGGGTAGCGTTATTGGTGATGCTTGGCTTGACTGTGTTAGAGGTCATTGGTCTGATGACCGCGCTTAGCCCCAGTAACTGGATTGATAGCTTGTTGCCTGAACCTGCCATTGATGGTGGCCTTGATGGGGTTTTGGGTTGGCTACATGTGGGTAAAGTGCCTACTTTAATTTTAGTCATTTTGTTTTTGGCTAGTTTTTCAGTGATTGGTTATGCGGTTCAAATGGTTGCCCGTAATTTGTTAAGTATCTACTTACCTGCATTGCTAGCTGCTATTCCTGCGTTTATGGGCGCACTGGCTTGTGTACGAGTAGGTGGTAAGTGGCTGGCCTATATGGTGCCGCGTGATGAAAGCTCAGCCATTAGTGAAGCAGAATTTGTCGGGCGAGTGGCATTAGTGACTGCCGTTTCCAGCCAAAAAACACTAGCTGCTCAAGCACGGTTACGTGATGCGGATGGGCGCTCGTACTTTATTCTGGTAGAGCCAGATCTGGAAGACTTACAGTTAACACAAGGCATGCAGGTGCTTTTAATAAAAAAAATGGGTTCGGTATATCGGGTGATTGAAAATCCGCATCCGACATTAATCTGACAGTTTAAATCATGGCGTTTTAAGCCTCTTACTTGAGAAAATAATGCAAAATCTAATTGAAATTGGGATATTGGGGGCAGTGATCCTCATTGCTATTGTGGTATTTGGACTTATTTTGGCGCGCTTGTATAAACGTGCTAGCAAAGAAATGGCGTTTGTGCGTACAGGACTTGGCGGCCAAAAAGTGATTATGGATGGCGGTGCACTGGTATTGCCTGTGTTTCATGAGCTAGTTATGGTGAACATGAACACGCTTAAACTGGAAGTGATGCGCCGTGAAAAAGAAAGTTTAATTACCCGTGACCGTATGCGGGTTGATGTCACTGCTGCATTTTTTGTACGGGTAAAACAAACCGTAGAGGCCGTGAGTACCGCAGCGCAAACTTTGGGCGCACGGACGCTTAATCCTAATGAGCTTAAGTTGCTGGTAGAGGATAAATTTGTTGATTCTCTACGCGCTACTGCGGCCACCATGAGCATTCAGGAACTACAGGATATGCGCCGTGATTTTGTACTTGCGGTGCAAAATGCAGTGGCAGAAGACCTGGAAAAAAACGGTCTGGAGCTGGAATCCGTTTCTTTAACCAGTCTGGATCAAACCGATAAACGCTTTTTTAATCCAGACAATGCGTTTGATGCTGAAGGACTAACCCGTTTAACCGAGCAAACAGAATCACGTCGCAAGCAGCGCAACGATGTTGAGCAAGATACCGAAGTACAGGTACGCAGTAAAAATCTTGAAGCATCACGCCAAAAAATCCTGATTGAAAAAGAGCAGGAATTTGCCACACTGGCGCAGCAACAAGAAATTGAAACGGCACGCGCTGAGCAGGCCGCGCAAATTGCCAAGCAGCAGGCAGAGCGCTCACGCGAAGCAGAATCGGTACAAATTGAAGCAGCGCGTCAGGTGAGTGAAAGACGTATTGTGGCTGAGCGGGAAATTAAAGCTGCTGAAATTGAAAAAAATCTGGCCATTCAAACCCGTACTATTGAAAGTGACCGCCAGACCGAAGTACAGCGTGCCGAGCAGCGCAAGCAAATTGAAATCGCCAAGCAGGATACACAAATTGCTATTGCCAACAAATCGCGCGAGCAGTCTGAAGCTGATGCCGAGGCCAATGAGGCACGTGCAGGTGCGGTAAAAGCAGAGGAAGATGTGACCACTGCGCGTGAAGTGGCCATTGCTGAGCGGCAAAAATCCATTGAATTGATTGAAGCGGATAAACAAGCGCAGCAAAATGCAATTGCGGTGAAGGTCGCTGCCGCGGCTGAAAAAGATGCTTCTATTGACCGTGCAGAAGCAATTCGGGTGGAAGCCGCTGCGCGTCAGGCTGCTGCCATGGCAGAAGCAGAAGGCCGCCGTGCGCTGAATGAGGCCTTAAATACGCTGTCTGTGGCACAAGTGGATTTACAGGTTCGTACCAAGCTGCTTGAGCAATTACCACAAATTATTGCCCAGGCCGTAAAGCCTATGGAGAAAATTGATTCTATACGTATTTTTCAGGTGAATGGATTAGGGCAGGATAGTCAAGGTAATCCAGTAAATGCAGAAGGCAGTAGTTCAGGCAAAGGTGGCACTTTTCCAGAGCAAGTGGTCAACTCAGCGTTGCAATACCAAATTGCCAAGCCAATTATTGATGCTGTGATGAAAGATGCTGGTTTAAACAATGATGGCATTACAGGGATTTCAGAATCACTGGCTGCCATGATCCCAGCCACCAATGCTGTGCCTGTAGAAGGTGCGGCAGAGTGATACGGTAAATCAAACCTTGCAACCTCGATATAGGTAGATTTGGTAATAAACAACCAATCTGCCTATTTTTTTTGCGTTAATCTGTCCAGAAAATAAGCAATTAAAGGGCGGTTATTTTTAGTTTGAAAATTAAATTTGCTAAATACAAACTCAATTTTGTATTAAAAATAATATTGATTTAAAAGTGTTACTAATCCATTGAATTATAAAAATAAAAAATAAAGCACTTGGCAAGAAAATTTAGATTAAATTGTGGGTTTATGTTAAAATCTCATCACTTTTTATTGCAACGTTTTTACTGTTTTGACTTTGCGTTTTAAAGCGGTAGGCGACTGATTTGAATTCTAAATAGGCGAAAAGCCAGTAAAGGAGTAGGCATGAGCGTGTCGGAAATTCTACCGATTGCGATTGAGGATGAACTCAAACATTCTTATCTTGAATATGCCATGAGCGTTATTGTATCGCGTGCATTACCTGATGTACGTGATGGCTTAAAACCTGTGCACCGCCGTGTGTTGTTTGCCATGCATGTGCTGGGTAATGATTATAACAAAGCCTATAAAAAATCTGCCCGTGTGGTTGGTGATGTGATTGGTAAATATCACCCTCATGGCGACTTTGCGGTTTATGAAACCATTGTTCGGATGGCGCAGGATTTTAGCTTGCGTTATTTACTGGTAGATGGTCAGGGTAACTTTGGTTCGGTAGATGGTGATAGTGCAGCAGCCATGCGTTATACAGAAGTGCGCATGACCAAGCTCACCCATGAACTACTGGCTGATTTAGACAAAGACACCGTTGACTGGGAAGACAACTACGACGGTTCTGAGCGTATTCCCAGGGTGATGCCAACACGCATTCCAAACCTGCTGATTAATGGTGCCGCGGGTATTGCAGTGGGTATGGCAACCAATATGGCACCGCATAACTTAACTGAAGTACTCAATGCTTGTCTGGCTTATGTCGATGACAGCCATATTAGTATTGAAGGCTTAATGCAACACATCAGCGGCCCAGATTTCCCTACAGGCGGTATTATTTATGGTCGCTCTGGGATTGTTGATGCGTATCGTACTGGTAAAGGCCGTTTGCATATTCGCGGCAAATATCATTTTGAAGAAGAAGAAAAGACAGGCCGTACTACTATTGTCTTCACTGAGATTCCTTATCAGGCCAATAAAGCCAAGGTCATTGAGCGCATTGCTGAACTGGTCAAAGAGAAAAAACTGGAAGGTATTAGTGAGCTGCGTGATGAGTCTGACAAAGACGGCATGCGGATTGCCATTGACTTAAAACGTGGTGAAAACGCTGAAGTTATCGTCAATAACTTATTTTTGCAGACACCACTACAGTCTTCTTTTAGCATCAATATGGTTTGTCTGGACAATGGCCAGCCCAAGCTGATGAACCTAAAAGACCTGATTGCCGCGTTTATTCGCCATCGTCAGGAAGTGGTGACACGCCGTACCATGTTTGAGCTGCGTAAAGCACGTGAGCGTGGTCATACCTTGGAAGGTTTAGCGGTTGCACTGGCCAATATTGACGATATTATTGCCACGATTAAAACTTCCTCTAGTCCAAGTGAGGCGCGTGAACGCTTGTTGGCCAAGCAATGGCAGGCAGGCGGTGTATTGGCTTTACTGGAAAAATCTGGCCATCGTTCGGTTCGCCCTGATGAAATTGAAGGCGAAGATTTAAGCAATCCGTTTGGGCTGACAGGGGATCAATATCGCTTGTCACCTGCGCAAGTGGGTGCCATTTTAGAGTTACGCTTGCATCGTTTGACGGGTCTTGAACAAGATAAGCTACTGGGAGAATATAGTGAAATTCTAGAGCAAATTGCCAAGTTGCAAGCCATTTTAGATAGCTTTGAATTATTAATGGATGTGATTCGTACTGAATTACGTGCCATTTTGGAACAGTATGGTGATGCGCGTCGTACCGCTATTGTTGAATCACGAATTGATTTTACCCGTGAAGATTTAATTCCAGAAGAGCAAGTGGTATTAACTGTATCTAAAACTGGCTATGCCAAAACCCAGCTATTATCGGATTATGCGGCACAGCGTCGTGGGGGTCGTGGTAAATCGGCTACCAACATGAAAGAAGATGATTACATTCAGCATTTGATTGTGACCTCTAACCATGCCACCGTGCTGTGTTTTACCGATTCGGGCAAAGTATATAGTCTAAAAGTTTATGATGTGCCGCAAGCTTCCCGTGGTTCGCGTGGTCGCCCTATGGTTAACTTGTTACCACTTGAGGCTACGGAAACCATTACTGCCATTTTGCCAGTGATGGATGCACCGAAGAAATTTAAAGAACGTTTTGTTAATTTTAAAGCGTTTGTTGAATCCCAAACTGCTGCATTGCAACAGATCGAACTGATTAATAAACCATTTGCCGAGCTTGAAGAAATATTAGCCACTTTAAGCGAAGACAGTGTTGATGAATTACCTGAGGTGCTAAAAGCACCGCTTAAAGCACTGGATGCCATTTTAACTGAGCAAGCCGCCGCTGAAGAATCAGGTTTAGGTTCGGAGGTACTGGTTCAATTTGCTGAGCAAGTACAAAATGTAGTTCAAAACCATTATGTGTTTATGGCAACCCAGTGCGGTACTGTAAAACGTGTGGAGTTAGAGCAGTTTAGCAATGTGCGCTCTAATGGTTTGCGTGCCATTGAATTGAATGAAGATGACACTTTAATTGGCGTGGCAATTACCGATGGCGAGCAGCAAATCATGCTGTTCTCTAATGAAGGTAAAGCCATTCGTTTTGCGGAAACTGACGTACGCTGTATGGGACGTACTGCCAAAGGGGTACGTGGTATACGCATTGGTACAGTTCAGGATATTGATCAGGAAGATTTGTCAGAAAGTGATGATCAGGACGACAATGACGACAGCAGCATTAGCAGTGCTACTCGCGTAGTGTCTTTAGTCGTGGTTCCTGAAAATGGTGAGGTGCTTACTGCATGCGCCAACGGTTATGGCAAGCGTACACCAGTCGGTGATTATCCAACCAAACGCCGTGGTGGGAAAGGTGTGATTGCCATTAAAACCAGCGAGCGTAATGGCGAATTGGTCGGTGCGGTGTCGATTGATGAAGATCATGAATTGTTGCTTATTACCAATGGCGGCACATTAGTACGTACCCGTGCTTCAGAAATTGCAACCACAGGTCGGAATGCGCAAGGCGTGCGTCTGATTCGTGTTGGTGAAGACGAAGTATTGGTAGGCGTGGTGTCTTTGGATGATATTGCCGTAGAAGAAGAAGAGCTGGCTGATGGCCTGGAAGTGGCGGATATGGATGCTGATGCGGCGTTGGAAAACCTGGACAGCGATAATGCAGACGCTGAGCAGTTAGCAGCAACAGGAGATGGCGATACAGTGCCAGAAACTGAGACCGAGTAATGCCAACACACCCTGGTTATTAAATAACTAAGACCTTAGAAAAAGGACGCGATAAATTTGCGTCCTTTTTTTATCAGATTTACCGTGGCTGCATTAATTTGAGAAAACAGAGCTACTTACACAAGCAGATTTATGCTTAAATAGTGCATCTTTGGCTTGTTTTTATAAGGAATATCCATGCGCGCTTATAATTTTTGCGCTGGCCCAGCGGCTTTACCGACAGCAGTTTTAGAGCGTGCCCAACGTGAATTGCCAAACTGGCATGACCGTGGTTTATCGATTATGGAAATGAGCCATCGTAGTGCAGATTACGTGGGCGTGGCCTCCAAAGCTGAGGCAGATTTACGCCAGTTGTTGTCTATACCCGACAACTATAAAGTATTGTTTTTGCAAGGTGGCGCAAGCTTACAGTTTTCTGCGATTCCACTGAATTTACTAGGGCTAAATAATAAAGCTGACTATGTAGATACTGGGATTTGGTCGCAAAAAGCCATAGAAGAAGCACAACGTTATGGCGATATCCATGTGGTTGCCTCTAGTAAAGATAACAACTACACCAGTGTGCCAGCGCAAAGCGAATGGCAGTTGCGTGAAGACACTGCATATGTGCATTACACGCCTAATGAAACGATTGGCGGCTTGCAGTACAATTTTATTCCTCAAACCAATGCGCCATTGGTAGCCGATTTTTCATCTTGCATTTTATCTGAGCCCTTAGATGTGTCACGTTTTGGCTTAATCTATGCAGGGGCACAAAAAAATATTGGGCCAGCAGGTTTAACGCTGGTGATTGTACGCGATGATTTACTGGCGCAATCCAAAGCAGAAATTCCATCATTATTAAAGTATTCTGCCCAAGCCAAAAATGACTCCATGATTAATACGCCACCAACATTTGCGTGGTATTTATCAGGTTTAGTATTTGAGTGGCTGTTAGAGCAGGGCGGTGTGGCGGCCATGCAAGAATTGAACAGACAAAAAGCCAATTTATTGTATGGCTATATTGATCAAAGCGAATTTTATGCCAACCCAATTGCTTTAGATAGTCGCTCGATCATGAACGTGCCATTTACCCTAAAAGATAGCAGCTTAGAAAAAACTTTCTTGCAAGAATCAGAGGCGGCTGGATTATTAAATCTTGCAGGACATCGTTCTGTGGGTGGTATGCGAGCGAGTATTTATAATGCAGTGCCTTTAGAGGGCGTGCAGGCACTGGTTGATTTTATGCAACAATTTGCCAAAAAACACAGCTAATGCTTTAAGGTCAGTAACAAGCATTACTGACCTTTTTGATTGAATACAAAAACCAGCCATTACATAATTATTAGCCAGTTAATGTAAGCTTTGTCCAGATAGGGTTTTAGATACGAGCAAGTGCCTGATCTTGCTTGATACTTTCTAAATAAGCCCGAATACGCGTGACATAAGTAGTCGCCTGTTTGTAGCGCGGATTGGCTTTACTGTTACTCGATAAATAAGCATAGACATCAGCCCAGCTATTTGGATTTTGGCCATTACGTTTCACTTTATTACGCACACCATTTAAAGCACCAGGCCCCATGTTATAGGCTGCCAAAGCAAACCAGATACGATCAGAACTCGGAACGGTTTTGTATTCAGTCAGCATCAAACGAAAATATTGTGCGCCCCCTTCAATGCTTTGCTTAGGATCGCGTCGGTCAGACACGCCCATGGCTTTAGCAGTATTTTGGGTCAGCATCATTAGGCCTGTCACCCCAGTTGGTGACACTGAAGCAGGATTTAAATACGATTCCTGATAACCAATAGCCGCTAACAAATGCCAGTCAAGCTGATGTTTTTTTGCATTTTGCTGAAAGCTTGCTTTATACACAGGCAAGCGAGTAGTAATGTCTTTATAAAATGCTTTTTTGGCATAATTATTCATGACATTACGGTCATAAAACGCAGCAAGTTTAGATAATTCACCCTTTTGCTTTGCGCTACAAATGAAGCCATTGGCCGCAGCAGCAAGTGGGTCGGCAGCATCTTTAAACGCCCAGCTTAAATTAGTATCCAAGCCATGTTGTTTCAGCGTATTTTCAGCACCGCAGCTGACATTCAATGCAACTAAAGACTTTGATTCAATTGTTTTTGGCGGTGCAGTAGTTAAGGCAAAGTCAGCTTGACCTTTTTTAACCATGTCCAGAGCAGCATTGCTGTTGTTAACTGTTTTAAACTTAAAATCCACTTTTAAGTTTAGAGCATAAGCACGTGCCAGATCATAGCCGAAGCCATGCAAAAATTTATCTTCATTAAAATAAGTGCTATTGCCAGCCACACTGACCACCGTTAGGGTTTTTTTATTCAGCATGTTGTCATACTGGCTAACGGGACTATTACTGAAACTGTGTAGTGGTAGAAATAAAGTAGAAAGTGCAGCTAAACGTAATGTTGAAGTGAGTCGGCTCGAAGAAGTGGTGTTCGAACCGTCGGAGTTCTGGCGCATGGGTGTCTCCATCTTACGCTACCACAATAGCAAATCGCTACAATGGTGATATATGAGGTGCGGCATCTCATGACGTCATTACAGACGACAGGTTTTAAACAATCCTTATGAAAAACATTGAGAAAATATAGGTTGTTACAACTTATTAGCGGGTTGGTTAATTTCTGAGCTGATAATACTAGTCTTTTGCAAACAGTTTGTCAAATTTTGTAGTTTATGTGCGTTACGACATAGGTTGTTGTGTTATTGTTGGGTAAGTTGACGATTATTTCATCATCTATTTGTTTTCCTAATAATGCGCGAGCAAGCGGTGATTCAATGCTAATCCAGTGTTTTTCGGGCAAAAATTCATCAGAGCCAACGATTCTAATTTTTAAAATCTTTCCTTGTTCGTCTTCTAAATCTACATAAGCACCAAAGAAAATCCGCTCTGGATGATCAGGCAAACGCTCAATTACTTGTAAATCGGGCAATCTTTTTTGTAAAAATCTAATCCTGCGATCAGTTTCACGCAGAAGTTTCTTGCCATAAATGTACTCTGCATTTTCAGAGCGGTCCCCTAAAGCAGCCGCTTCGCTCACAGCACGCGTTAATTCAGGGCGACGTTCACGCAATAAATAACTGAGTTCATCGCACAAGGTTTTATAACCTTGCTGGGTAATATATGGTGCTCTGCTCATAAGGTTTTAATCTTAAAAATCAAAATAATATTGCTATGCCTAAAATATTAGACTTCTTATGCAAGTATAAACAACTACTCTGTATTTCCCCCTTGTTAAGAGGAATAAGAGGATACACAAGAAGTCTATTCATTAGGGTTTTAAAGGTAAATTTTGGCTTCGCTCATCCATTGTATTGTTGTGGTCAGCCTGCTGCTGGGCAAGACTAATCACAAACTTAATATTATCCATTTGCGACAAGGTGGCTTCTTCGCCTGAAATCATGGTTTGGTTGCGCGAATGCAGTGAAAAAATATGCTGTTTTTCTTTTAACACAGGCTGAATCACCACATCTGCTTTTTGTAGCTCATACGATGCCAGGCGGTTTTGCATCACGTTAATGTTTTGGTTAAATAAACCCCAGATATTGGCGGTTGGAGTATTCTCAGGTTGTGCCAATATATTGACAGCAATCACCACATCAGCACCTAAATTTTTGGCCACTTCTACAGGCACGGGGCTTACCAGACCGCCATCAACATATTGTTGCTTGCCAATGCGGGTAGGAATAAACATGCTGGGAATAGACACTGAAGCTGCAACAGCCTGACCTGTATTGCCATGATTAAAGACGGTTCTGGTGCCATGTTGCAGTTCAGTGGCCACAATAAATAAGGGAATATTTAACTGCTCTATGGGTTTATAGTCTACATGGCTATTTACAAAGCCCTCAACTTTTTTGCCCTCAAAGAAGCCTTGCCTGCTTAACGTAATATCACGCACATCTGAGCCTTTCAGCTCGTGGGCAATTTTTTCCATGTCATCGGCGGTTTTACCGCTAGCATATAACGCCCCCACAATACTGCCTGCACTCGTGCCCACAATAAGCTGCGGCTTAATACCGTAAGCTTCTAACATGCGAATCACACCAATATGTGCGTAACCTCTGGCACCGCCACTGCCCAAGACTAAGGCCACAATCGGTTGATTTTTTGGTAGGGATTGCTTTAATTGAAGTGCTGCTTTACTTAATTGATATTCTTGAGCATCGGCCAAGCGCGTAGTCGTTGCGGTATTGGCAATTTGCTGGGTAGGGGGCGTGTGGGCACAGCCCGAGGCAAGTAAAACAAGGGTCAATAAGCTGGTGGGCAATAGGTGTGACTTTATAAAGTAATTATTGCTAAGCATAAGCATGAGTAAAGATAAAAATTATGAAGCAAATTATAAAAGCGATAAAGGCGTCTTATATACAGCCGTTAGGTAAAAATACGCAAGCTGGATTTGGCAAGTCATCCATTTGTATCAATAATAAAAAAGCGGCAATAAAAAACAGGCCCAAAGACCTGTTTTTAAATCAGCTACAATTAAAGATTGCAGCGAATTATTTTTCAACACCAGCAGGCTGACCTGCCAGTTTGGCATTGACATAATCCCAGTTAATCAGTTGATTAATGAAAGTTTCGATATATTTTGGGCGTGCATTACGGTAGTCGATATAGTAAGCATGTTCCCACACGTCAATGGTCAAAATAGCAGTTTTGCCATGCGCCATTGGGTTGTCACCGTTTGGTGTTTTCATGATAGACAAGTTACCATTCACTTCATCGGCAACTAACCAGGCCCAGCCTGAACCAAATTGAGTGGTTGCAGCTTTGGTAAATTCTTCTGCAAATTTTTCATAGCTGCCAAAAGCTGCGTCAATTTTTTCCGCTACTGCGCCAGTTGGTTTGCCACCGCCATTTTTGGTCATGCAGTTCCAGTAAAAAGTATGGTTCCATACCTGCGCGGCATTATTAAAAATGCCAGCCTTACTTGGATCAGTAGCATCACCAGCTGTTGCTTTGATAATTTCATCCAGTTCTTTGCCTTCTAGATCTGTGCCCTTAATCAGGTTATTTAAGTTGGTCACATAGGCATTATGGTGTTTGTCATGATGATATTCTAAAGTTTCTTTACTAATATGTGGCTCAAGCGCATCGTGAGCATATGGTAAATCAGGCAGTGTAATCTGTGTCATGGTATTTTCCTTGCTGTTGCTGGGAAACTGTTTTGAAAACAGTAAGTTTGACTTAAAATGGTGCCGTAATTATGGCATGCAATTGCCGTGCATTAAAGTGTTAAAGTTTAGGAGTTTAGTATTAAAGTAAATAATCTGCTTTTACTAAACTGGATTATCAAAATCCACAAATTTTACCTCAATATTAAACTGCTGTGCCAAAGCTGTTCCTAGGCGCTGCACCCCGCCGCGCTCGGTAGCATGATGCCCACAGGCAAAATAATGTACGCCCAGCTCGCGGGCTTCGTGATAAGTACGTTCACTTACTTCACCAGAAATATACGCATCGCAGCCTTGCTCAAAAGCCTTGTATAAATAATCCTGCGCGCCACCTGTACAAAAGCCTATTTTTTTAATCGTCGATGACGCACCAGCCAGGTGTAGGGGTAATCGTCCCAAGCGTGCTGCAATATGCTGAATTAGTTGCTCGGGCGTCATGGCTGATGATAACTCGCCAATATTACCAATTGGGTATGTTTCGCTTGGATCAAGCGCGCCAGTAATGTGAATATCTAGTAAGTCAGCCAATGCTGCGTTATTGCCAAACGTAGCATGTGCATCTAAGGGCAAGTGATAAGCAATTAATGATATATCGTGCTGCATCAACTTTTTAATACGCTGGCCTTTCATGCCCGTTAATACCTGTGGCTCACCTTTCCAAAAATAGCCGTGATGCACCAGCAGCACATCAGCCTGCTCAGCAATGGCCGCATCAATTGCTTGCTGCGAGGCAGTCACTGCGGTGATAATTTTTTGTACTTGAGCCTTGCCTTCTACCTGCAAGCCGTTAGGGCAATAATCCTTAAATACCTTCACATTTAAAATATCATCACACCAGCTTAGCAATTGATTTAACTCAACCATAACAACAATACTCGCTTCAATTGATTATTTTGCTATTAAACGCTTTACAATTGGCGTTGCTTTAGCCGTAGTTTATCACTGCTACCTTAGCCTGAACTTGCGTTTTGGGCAATTTGGGTTTTGGTAATTTAGGCTTTGCGTATTTTGTAGTAACGAATAATTGATCGATAAAGGGGTATATACGTGCGACGCGCCATGATCTGGTTACCTTGGGTATTGCTAATTATTGTTATGATTGGTTTTTTCTTTTGGCAGCAGCGTATTGAGCCGCAGCCTCCTGCTGTGCATGGTAATACCAATCTGCCTGTAGAAAAACAAAAGCCCCTGCTGTCTACAGCACCGCAAGGTGGTGTGGTGTCTTATAATCAAGCAGTGGTGGTGGCTGCACCTGCGGTAGTCAATATTTTTACTGCCCAAAAAGTAATCAAGCATCCTGCCATTGAAGACCCAGTATTACGGAAGTTTTTTGATCGTCAATTTCCACAGGAAAGTAATGATGATGAAACCAGCTTGGGTTCTGGGGTAATTGTGAGTCCAAATGGCTATATTTTAACCAATAGTCATGTGGTGGCACAGGCAGATCAAATTGTGGTGGCGTTACAGGATGGTCGCCGTGCGACTGCCAAAGTAATTGGTACAGACCCTGATACTGATTTGGCCGTTATTAAAATTGAGCTGAGTAACTTGCCAGTCCTGCCATTTAAAAATTCGCCCAGTCTGGTTGGCGATGTGGTGTTAGCCATTGGTAATCCATTTGGCGTTGGCCAAACCGTGACGCAGGGGATTATTTCAGCAACGGGTCGCTCAGGCCTTGGTATTAATACCTACGAAGATTTTATTCAAACTGATGCCGCAATTAATCCTGGCAATTCAGGCGGTGCATTAATTGATGTGTCAGGTAACTTGGTGGGTATTAATACTGCTATATTTTCTCGTAGTGGTGGCTCGCTCGGCATTGGTTTTGCGATTCCTGCACAAGTGGCACAGCAAGTATGGCAATCCATTTTACAAGATGGAAAAGTAACCCGTGGCTGGTTAGGCATTGAAGTAAAAGGGATTGACCCGTCAGAATTTCCAGACACCAGCGTGCCTGATTCTGGCGTGCAAGTCATGGGTGTATTGGCAAATGGGCCAGCTGCGCAAGGTGGTTTGCAAAAAGGTGATATTATTTTGGCAATCAATAACCAGCAAATGCTCAATGCAACTCAATTGATTAAATGGGTGGCGCAGCAAAAGCCCAACACGCAGGCCAATATGCTGGTGAAGCGTGGTAATGATAATATTAACTTAAGCGTCACGATTACTGAACGGCCAGCTCAGAAAAAAGCACCTGCTATGGAGTTGCCTAACTGGATGGAATAAATTCACTAACGGTAATAAATAGTCGTCAGTAAAATAAAAAACCGCACTACGATTAGCGCGGTTTTTTTACAAGCATTTTTTTACAAACTTAGCCACTTAAAGTCATGCAGCTATACTATATATTGATATTAGCTACTGCATATCAACTATTGATTAAAACGGCTTAGATCTTCGTCAGGACGTGCAGTAAGTATTTCGACACCTGTGTCAGTGACTAACAAGGTATGCTCATACTGCGCCGATAATTTATGATCTTTAGTCACCACCGTCCAGTTATCACCAAGCAAACGGGTTTGCCATACACCCGCATTGATCATGGGCTCAATAGTAAAGGTCATGCCTGCTTCCAGGCGCATACCCGTACCTGCTTTACCATAATGCAGAATTTGCGGGTCATCATGAAATACAGTGCCAATACCATGACCACAATATTCGCGCACCACACTAAAACGCTCAGACTCCACATATTTTTGGATGGCTGCCCCAATATCGCCCACATACGAGCCAGCTTTTACTGTTTCAATACCTTTATACATGGCTTCTTGCGCCACGGCAGAAATCCGCTTGGCCAAAATAGAAGGCTCGCCAATCATAAACATCATGTTGGTATCGCCGTGATAACCATCTTTAATGACCGTGACATCAATATTTAAAATATAACCGTTTTTTAAAATTTTAGTCTCAGAAGGTATCCCATGACACACCACATGGTTGACTGATGTACAAATGACCGCAGGGAAGGGCTTACGGCCTTGTCCACCACCGTAGCCCAGGCAGGCAGGCACCGCATCCTGAACATTGACAATATAGTCATGGCAAATTTTATCCAGCTCAAGCGTACTTACACCTGCTTTGACATGCGGTTTAATCATCATTAAAACTTCAGCTGCCAAACGCCCAGCCACCCGCATTTTCTCAATGGCATCCGCAGATTTAATCAAATGACGGTTAGGGGAACTAAAACTATTCATACGCTTAAATTTTTTTGGCAAAAATGACACATCTATGGTATAAATAGCGCCCCGTTTTAGCAAATGCTTTTGGGTAATAATTCTTATCGGAGTTATTGCTAATACCCATGAGTTGGTGCTAAACGGCTAATCCACACATATGTCGGCACATTGATCTGGGTGCTTTTGTTTTTTAAACGAAAGTGGACAATGAGGACATATGGAGGCCCAACCCAAATTTAAGGTAAATATCATGGCAAGTTACAATGTAGGCATGCGCGACCTGTTACAAGCAGGCGCTCACTTTGGTCACCAAACTCGTTTCTGGAACCCAAAAATGGGTCCTTATATTTTTGGTGCCCGTAATAAGATTCATATCATCAACCTTGAGCATACTGTTCCTGCGTTAAATGATGCGCTAAATTTTGTTAACAACTTAGCGTCTAAAAAAAATAAAGTACTGTTTGTCGGTACTAAACGCGCTGCAAGCAATATTATCCGTGAACAAGCGCAACGTGCTGGCCAGCCATATGTTGATCATCGCTGGTTAGGTGGTATGTTGACTAACTGGAAAACCTTACGCCAGTCAATCAACCGTTTAAAAGAACTTGAAGTTCAGTCACAAGACGGTACTTTTGCCAAGCTAACCAAACGCGAAGCATTAGAGCGTACCCGTGAAATGGAAAAACTGGAGCGTTCTTTAGGTGGTGTTAAAAACATGGGCGGTTTGCCTGATGCTTTATTCATCATCGACGTTGACCATGAGTCAATTGCAATTAAAGAAGCAAGAAACTTAGGTATTCCAGTGATTGGTATTGTTGATACCAACTCTAATCCAGATGGCGTTGACTACATTATCCCTGGTAATGACGATGCGATCCGTGCGGTAACTTTATATGCAACTGCAATGGCTGATGCTATTCTTGCTGGTAAAGAGTATGCGCAAAACCAGGCTGGTGGTGCTAAAAATGCTGAAGCTGCGCCTGTAGAAGCCGCTGCTCCTGTTGCTGAAGAAGCATCAACTGCTGACGAAGCTGCACCTACAACCAACGCTTAATGTTGGACACATCGGTTTTTGTTGGTGTATTGATCTGCATAGAGATGACTTTAAGCTAAAAATATACCAGTAAACCGATGTAACGGCCCAAGCGATTTAGCCCATGGGCCGTTTTTGTTTGCAATTAAATATTTGAATTACTCGATATATCATTTAGGAGATAAGCATGACCGCAATTAGCGCAAGCATGGTAAAAGAGCTACGTGACCGTACTGGCCTAGGCATGATGGAATGCAAAAAAGCATTGCAAGAAGCTGGTGGTGATGTTGAAGTAGCAATTGATAACCTACGCAAATCTGGTCAGGCAAAAGCTGCTAAAAAAGCAGGTAATATTGCAGCTGATGGCGCCATTATCATTGCTCAAGACGGTAACCGTGCATTATTGTTAGAAGTAAACAGTCAAACTGACTTTGTTGCCAAAGATGAAAGCTTTACTGCATTTGCTAATCGCGTTGCGGAAGTTGCATTGGCTAACAATGCGACAGAAGCTGAAGAAATTTCTAACTTAAAATATGACGATAGCCTGACTGTAGAAGAAGCACGCGTTGCTTTAGTACAAAAAATTGGTGAAAACATTCAAGTTCGTCGCGCATATATTGTTGAAGGTGAAAACCTTGCCGCTTATCGTCACGGCTTAAAAATCGGTGTCATTGTTTCTTACACTGGTGGTGATAGCGAGACTGGTAAGGGCGTAGCAATGCATGTTGCTGCATTTAATCCAGCGGCTGTAAATGCTGAAGATGTACCAGCAGACATTTTAGCCAAAGAAAAAGAAATTGCAGAAGCCAAAGCAATTGAGTCTGGTAAACCTGCCAATATCGTTGAAAAAATGGTTAGCGGTGCATTGGACAAATACTTAAATGAAGTCACATTGTTACGTCAAGCGTATGTTATTGACAACGACAAAAAAGTTGGCGATGTATTAAAAGCTGTTGGCTTAACTGTTAATGAATTCAAACGCTTTGAAGTGGGCGAAGGCATTGAAAAGAAAGCTGAAATGAGCTTTGCTGATGAAGTTGCTGCCGCACAAGCTGATGCTGCCAAGTAATTGAATTGCAAAAAATCCCGCTACAGCGGGATTTTTTTGGGCCTTTAATTTATTGATTTAAAATTTTAATCTACTTAATAAAATTGATGAGAAAAATAAACCGTATTGGGATTAGCTAAAGCAGTAGAAGTCTGGGATAGAGCAGACTATTAATAATAATCTGCATGATACTAAAGCCCTTGCTAATTAAATGCGTATGACTATTTAACTTAAACGCTTATGGCCTCAAGTAGCCTGAGCAATAAAACGTTTACGCCAGTTAGGGAAGAAATGGCTAATACCCGCATCCATACACCATGCTGGGCCAATGAGTAAAAATTGAAGGTCTTTAAAGAAAGAGGGTTTTTTACCTTCTACTTTATGGCCATAAAATTGACCAATCCATGCCACAACAAATAAGCCCACAAAAAAGCCAGCACCCACAGGTAGCCAGTTAATGAGTAGTAGCATAATAAGCATGAGAATGCTCATGGCCATGAGCAAGGGCAGAGATAACCGTGCATAAAAAAGCAAGGTCAACCCAATGAGTGCAATTGTCATCACGGTGCTTAAATGCCAACTAAAGCCCACTAAAGAAAATAAGATGGCAGGTACGCATAACCAATGAATGCGTTTATTGGTGAGGTTGCGGTGACTTTCGCTGTATTCGTCAAGCCACTGTTGAAGATTACGCATCACATAGTCCTATAAACTGTTCCGTGTCTAAATGACAATGCCATAAGACAAAATACAATGCAAGCTCAACCTAAGTACGACGCAGTTATTGCTTATCTTACACAGCATAGTTAACCATATTATAAATACAACAAAGCCACCAAATAAGGTGACTTTGAAATGAGCAAACTTAATGTAGTTTAAATCTTAAGGCGCTTCGATACGTTCAATAGTGACGTTACCTGTGCCACGATTGGTAATGCCTAACTTGTTTGCCGCACCGTAGGATAAATCCAATACACGGTTGCCATGGAACGGGCCACGGTCGTTTACCTTCACCACAACGCTTTTGCCGTTGTCTTTGTTGGTAACGCGGATATAGCAGTTAAGAGGCAGGCTACGGTGTGCTGCTGTCATGGCATACATATCAAATGTATCGCCACTTGCAGTTTTACGACCATGGAACTGGCGGCCATACCAGGATGCCATGCCTGTTTGGCTAAACTTGCGTACTGCTTCAGAGGCCACTGCGCTTAAACGATCAATAATTCCTGGCTCTGCTTTATTTTCTATTTCAATACGCGCAGGAACATTTTGTGATTTAACACGATTACCAGCAGTTTCTGTGATGCTTAGTGCTGTAATGGCAGTTGGTTTGCTTGCAATAGCAGAGTTATTATTGCTATTGGCAGCAGTATTCATTTTAAATAAGGCAGAGCTAATCGTTTGACCATCTTGATCCAGTACACGATTGGCTAAATTTGCAGACTCAACGCCATTGCTTAGTGGCTGAGCTTGTACCAGGTCAGCATGTGACGCAGTAGTAAAAGCCAAGCCAATTGACAAGGTCAGTACAGTAAATACTGATTTTTGCATAGATCCAGTGCTCCAGTGGGAATCTTAAATAATGCCTTTAGTGCCAGCTTTATCAAGATTTCTTTGCCACAGTTAATCGTTAATGAATATCGTGGAGGCGATGATAGTGACTAAATTAAATACTTGTCCAATAAAAAGTACACTTCAGTTACAAAAACAATGATTTTTATTACTTTATTGATCAATAAATAACCAATATTGTAAATAAATATTTCAAAAGGCTGCCAATTCGGTAAAACAATGCTTCTTTGTCCTAATTGGCAGGTGTAGGAGTTGTAATTAATGTAAAGTGCTGATGGCAGCTAAAGTTGCACTTTAACGATTGAGAATGGCTTCACCTAGCTGCCAAACTGCTGTGGCATAGTTGCGACTATAATTATAAGTAGTAATTGTCACGTAATTGGGATAAACGATCCAGTAGGTGGGGCCATACTCTTCCATTAAACGAATACCATTGACCATATCTAAAGGGTCAAGTTTGGTGACTGGATTGATCGGTTTTAAACCTAAACTGGCAAATTCACCTGCTGGACGCATTTTATCCAGTTGACCATCAGGCGCTACCACTTGCATATCATCATGACCATTATAGTTGGCTCTAAACCCAATAGGTTCACCACGTTGCCAGCCATTCACCGAAAGATAGTGCGCAATTGAACCAATGGCATCTACGGGATCATTGATAATGTCAACTTTACCATCCTGATTAAAGTCTACTGCGAGCTTGCGTATATTACTGGGCATAAATTGCGGATAGCCCAATGCACCCGCATAAGAACCTTTATAGCTGTCTACACTTAAGCCTTGCTCTCGAGCCAATACAAGCAAGTTTGCCAGTTCATCACTAAAGTATGCCGAACGACGTGGATAGCCAAAGGCGAGCGTTGCAAGCGCATCTAGCGTCCTAAAGCTGCCTTTATTTTGCCCAAAGCCTGTTTCAACCCCTAAAATCCCTAAAATAATGGACTGTGGTACGCCGTATTGTTGTTCTGCACGCCATAAGGCATTGGCATGCTGCTGCTTAAAACGGGCACCGCGATCAATGGTTGAATCCACTAAAAACTGCGGACGATATTCATACCACTGTTTGCCTTCCGCAGGCTTGGTCATAATGGTTAAAATACGATCTATACGTACCGCTGAGCTCATGGCTTCATCTACTTGCGTTGCCGAAAACTGAAACTCGTTCATCATTTTTTGCTGAAAAGCAGGGTAAGCGGGATCAAGCATAAAGTCATTGGCATGGCTTACAGGGCTAGACCCTGCAACCAGTAACCCTGCCAGCAAGAGGGTATAGTCCTTCAACGGGAAGAGAGAGGTTAATTTTTTAAACAACATAATGCGTTCCAAAATAAAAAATTAGCGATGGGTATGAATTGACATGAGCAAGCCAAAACCTGCCATTAAAGTAATAATTGCAGTGCCACCATAGCTCATAAAAGGTAAAGGTACGCCAACGACAGGTAAAATGCCACTAACCATTCCTGCGTTAACAAACACGTAAACAAAGAATGACAGCCCAATGCCGCCAGCCAGTAAACGACCATAATTATGCTTGGTGCGTGAGGCAATTTGAAAAGCGCGTAAAATAACGCAGCAGTAGAGAAAAAATAATAAGATAACGCCTGCCAAGCCGAATTCTTCAGAAAATGCGGCAATAATAAAGTCGGTGTGGCCTTCAGGCAAAAAGTGCAAATGTGATTGCGTGCCATTTAAGTAGCCTTTGCCAAATAAACCACCAGAACCAATTGCAGTTTTAGATTGGATAATATTCCAGCCAGTGCCCAAAGCATCTGCTTCAGGGTTAAATAAGGTAAGAACACGCTGTTTTTGATAGCCGTGTAGCAAAAAAAACCATGCTATCGGTGCAATAGCTGCAATGGCACCCACAACGCTGCCGATCATCCACCAACGCAGGCCACTTAAAAAGAGCACAAACATCCCGCTCATCATGACTAACATGGCAGTGCCTAAGTCAGGCTGCTCGGCAATTAACAACACAGGAATGCCTATCAGTGCTAATGTGACTAGCACTGCTTTGAGGGTGGGTGGTAGTGGTCGGGCTGATAAAAACCATGCCGTCATCATGGGCATGGCAAGCTTCATAAACTCTGAAGGCTGAACGCTGCCGAATCCTGGTATATCAATCCAGCGTTGCGCTCCCATACGCACTTCACCAAATAAGACGACTGCAATTAAAGACAATAGACCTAAGGCATAAAACCACGGCGAAAAAGCCTGATAAATTTTGGGTGGCACTTGCGCAATACTTAACATCACTACACAGCCAATCACAAAGCTAACAAGCTGGCGTATTACCAAGCTGCTGTCTTGTGCGGCGGCACTATAAAGCACCACCAGGCCTAAACTGGCAATAATTAAAAATATGCCTGTTAGCCAGGGGTCAATATGTAAACGCTCCCAGCGCGTGGGAGTAATTTGCATGTTACTGCCATCGCGCGGTGCATAGCGTAAAAACCGATATTGTGGGGTGTCTGCCATATCAAGAGCGCATGTTGGATCAGGAAAAAAGTAGTGCAAATCTTAGCATATAACCCAAATGTGGGCTGACTGACACACCTAAGAATTAAGCCAAATGAGCAATCAAATTGTTAATGGCAATACAAGGATATAATTTGAGTATTTGAAGTTAATTTATTTAAGTTTAGGCGGTTTGCAGTTAAGCCGCTGATGCTTTGATGGCTGATATATGAGCTGCATAGGCAAAATAGGATTAGGTGAAGACTATTAAAGATTATGGAATGGCTTTATTAGTGATACACCCTAATATTTAGGAGATGTGAGGAACTTAAGCACTAAAGCTCACAGGTTATTAGGATAAAACTTATTGTGATAAATCGTTGTGATTAAAGAAATATGATTAAAAGCTAGATTTAATAAGTGCTAACGGTAAACCCAGATAGCAAAAAGCCCACCCTGAGGTGAGCTTTATCAATAACAATAGTTGCTATATAGAAACTATAATTATTTTGCAGCCAATGCTTTGATATGAGCATTTAAGCGGCTCTTATGACGAGCAGCTTTGTTTTTGTGCAAAATGCCTTTGTCAGCCATACGGTCAATTACCGGAACAGCTTTTTTATAAGCATCAGTTGCAACAGCGTAATCACCAGCAGTAATAGCAGCGTTTACTTTTTTGATATAAGTACGAACCATAGAACGCAAGCTTGCGTTGTGTTGGCGCGCTTTAACGTTTTGACGGGCGCGTTTTTTAGCCTGAGCAGAGTTTGCCACTCGTGCACTCCTTGAAAAATAAGTTAGTTAGGGGGTGGGCTTTATACAAGTGCTTACATGGTTGCAAACAACCCAGCCCGTAAACAAGTGGCGAATTTTGCCCAAACTATGACTCAAAGTCAAGTCTGATTGACCCAACAAACTGCTTTATCGGCATGGAGTACATATATATGAACATTATTTTATCAAATACGCCTTTAAGGACTGCATATGCTTTAGTATGATCAAAAAAATAATCATTTAGGTTCAAGGTTTTTATGTCGGATTCTAAGCCCAGGCAACAAGAAAAAAGCGCTATTGTCATTGGTGCTACAGGGTTGGTTGGTGCTGATTTGGTCAAGCAACTGGTCGCATCGGGGCAGTATCAGACCATTTATCAAATCGTTCGGCATGAACCGAAGTCTGCTCCAAATGCCCCTAGCCAAAATACTGCTAATCATGAGGTGCTTAAGACCATTGTTGTGCCCGATTTTGCGCAACTCTCACAGTCATTAACTGGGCTCAATTTAAGGGGTGCAGATGCTTTTAGTACGCTAGGAACTACACTTAAGCAAGCAGGTAGCAGGCAAGCCTTTAAACAAGTCGACTTTACTTATAATTTAAATTTTGCCCGAATTTGCAAACAACTTGGCGTACAACACTTTTTATTACTCAGTGCCACAGGTGCAGATTCAACGTCATTCATATTTTATAATAAAATCAAAGGGCAGTTAGAGCAGGCGGTTGAAAAGTTAGGTTTTATGCGACTCTCGATATTTCAGCCGTCTTTACTTATTGGTGAACATAAAGAGCAACGCATGCTAGAGGGCCTCGGTCAGCAAGTGTTTAAAATGACACAGCATTTGGTGCCTGATACATGGGCATATCGACCTATTGAAGCTAAACGTGTGGCGCAAGCGATGTGTATTGTTGCTAATCAAACACCTATACCAACTGCTAATTTAGATAAAATAATTTATTCTAATACTCAGCTATTAACCTTAACCCTGGAGAACCCTGCATGAGTGATGTGGCATTTGTAACTTGTGATTTATTAGACGACAACCCAGACACGCAAGTCATGAGCCCCTCTATTGATGGCAAGTCATTTAAAAATTTTGGCGGGCGTAAGGCTTTTGGTGGCGAAGTTGTCACCGTTAAGTGCTTTGAAGACAATTCACGGGTAAAGGAGCTATTGGCCGCCGATGGGCAGGGTAAGGTGCTGGTGGTGGATGGTGGCGCGTCAATGCGCTGTGCATTAATGGGTGATTTAATTGGCGACAGCGCGGTAAACAATAATTGGGCTGGCGTTATTATTTATGGCTGTGTGCGCGATGTAGATGCTTTGGCACAGCTTGACTTGGGTGTACAGGCTTTGGCAGCCATTCCACAAAAAAGTAATCGTCAAGGCGTGGGCGAAACAGGTGTGAGCTTGAGTTTTGGCGGCGTTGTTATTCAGCAAGGTGATTTTGTTTATGCTGACAACAATGGTATTTTGGTTTCTAATCAACCATTAATTAAAAAATAAGTGAGCGTTTATGATTATGCATCAATTCAATGTACTTCGCTCTGTGGCAGCCACACTGGTAGAAGGTGGCCGCGGTATGATGGGGACTCCAACGCCAAAACAACCAGCCAAACCAATCCGCTTGTATGATTTTGAAGCCTCACCATTTTGTCGCCGCGTGCGCGAAGTGCTTACTACGCTTAATCTGGATGTGGAAATTTATCCCTGCCCTAAAAACGGGACGCGGTTTCGTCCTGAGGTAAAAGCACTGGCAGGCAAAACTCAGTTTCCATTTTTAGTCGATGAAAATACAGGGGTAAAATTACTAGAGTCACAAGCCATTATTGATTATTTATTTAAGACTTATGGCAATACAGGCAAAACCCCAAAAAAATGGCAAAATCTGCCCAAGTTACCTGTGCAGGGCTTATTGGTGACTATTGTTGCTGCACTAAAAGGCCTTAAAGCCAACCCAGACAATGCTCAAAAAGCCGCACCAGATCAATTGCTAGAACTATGGAGCTTTGAGACTAGCCCTTATACGCGTCTTGTGCGTGAGCGTTTGTGTGAATTGGAAATACCATACAGATTGCATAATGTGGGTAAAGAGCGCTGGCAGGATATGGGCCCAGCCGCATTACGTTTAAAACCTGGTAAATATGAGCCAATTGCAGGCGGTAAGCGTGATTTATTATTGGCCAAAAATGGTCAGGTGCAAGTACCTTATTTAGTCGATCCAAACACTGGCGTGAGCATGTATGAATCTAAAGATATTCTGGATTATTTAAACAAGACTTACGCTTAAATCAATTGAGTTGAACCATTGAATAAAAGCCCTTAATGCCTATTGCTTAAGGGCTTTTTTGTTGATATTTATAAGAATGTTAATAAATTGATATCATACTAAACTTGACGGTTTAAAAAAGCTGCTATAGGTTTAAGGCATTAATATTAATTGTGAAATACATATGTCATCAAATACGGCAAATCCCCAGTCTATCAAGCAAGAAGCCACTTCAACCATTCAGGTAGATGGCAAAGAACGCTACTATGAACCCGCACCAACTCATATTGATGTTGAAAACTTTAGAAAAGTTATTGAAAGTCGCCGTTCGGTACGTAAGTTTACTGACAAGCAAATTCCTAAAGCAGTATTAGATGACTGTCTGGATATGGCCTTGTTGGCGCCAAATTCATCTAACTTGCAGCCCTGGACGTTTTATGTGGTACGCAGCCCTGAGAAAAAAGCCAAGCTGGTGAAAGCCTGCCTGAGTCAACTGGCGGCCAAAACTGCTGCCGATTTAATTGTCTGTGTGGCACGTACTGACCGCCTGGATGAAATGGCTAAAAATAATTTAAAGTACTGGCCGATGCCCAAAACGCCAAAGCCTGTAAAACAGTATTACAGCCTGATTGCCTATAACTATAAAACTGGATTTTTAAATACCTTGGGCGCAGCCAAAAAGGTCGCATTTAGTATTGTTGGGCAATTTCAGCCTTTGCCAGTGAGTGCCTTTACTCATGCAGATGCACGATTGTGGGCGGCTAAAAGTACCGCGCTGGCCTGTGAGAATCTGGTGTTAGCGTTGCGTGCGCATGGCTTTGATAGCTGCATGATGGAAGGTTTTGATGAACCTCGCGTGCGCAAATTGCTCAATCTAAAGGATGAAGAATTCCCAATTATGGTGATTGGTGCAGGTGAGCGCGCTGAGGATGGTGTGTTTTGGCCACAATTGCGCTTTGACCGTGATTTGTTTATTCAGGAGGTTTAAGTCTGCTTATAGGGTAATTTGTTTACAAGTTATCGGCCATGAATCACTGATGGCTTATGTCAACAACCTAAGGTGTCAATAGTCAAATATTACCCAGCTTTTTAAGTGCTGGGTAATTCAATGGCTGTTCCTAGTACCAGTGTATAAAAAAGGAATATCTATCAAATTGGATATCCTTTTTACAATTAATTTGATGCTAAAATTATCTGTAATAAATTGAAATATAATTTAGGGGGAAAAATGAAAACATGGAAAATGGCTTCAAATTCTTGTCTTATGTTAGCAGTGCTATCAGTATACAGTTCAGGAGCTTGGGCAGATGAATTTTACAAGTGGGTTGACGCCAGCGGTGCAACGCATTATTCAGCTACCCCACCGCCACCCAATAGTAAAAGTAAAGCCAAGACAATTTCTATTGCCAGCCAAAAACCCAAGTCAGACAGCCAAAACGCATCTGCACCACTGGCTGAGCCAATGAGTGCAAGTAGTCAAGCATCAAGTGGCCAAAACATGGGTGATCAACATAGCACGGATCATATTGAAAAATTGCGCAACCTGAAGAAGCAAGCAATTCATGGCATTGATAAAGACCCCAGTTTACGAGTGAGTTTAGCGGGTGGTAATACCGCCACACTGGATGATTTTAATGCGGCTTATAAGCAACGGACTGGGCAGGATCTGATTAGCAAGGACAAACCAGTCAGTAGCATGACGCCTGAAGAAATGTCATCAACCATGCGTAAATACATGAATAGTTTACAAAATAAGTAGTTTGATTGTTTGTTAATGGGGGGAGTTGTCTGGGCTATAAAAGTACCATGCTATAGCGCTGAGCAACTCCTATTTTATTGTTTAAAGCCTCATTTTAATTGTCAGCAGGTTCTACATAACTCACGTGCTTGAAATGCCAAACACTGTTACCATTAATCTATTCTATACATTTAAAAAAATCATCTTTGACTATGACTGCACTGCTTTTACCCTCCATTGATCAGCATTTAGAAAAAAGCAATTTGAGTCAAGTTCCAGCAGGAGAACGACGCTGGATTGGTAACCTGGCAGGTGCGCTATCTTCTTTATTGCTGGCCGAACTGGTGCAGCAAGCCAGTAAACAGCTTATTGTGATGGTGGCCAAAAATACAATTCAAGTATCGCAGATTGAAGAAGAATTACATTTTTTTGGCGTGAAACCGCATTTATTCCCAGACTGGGAAACCCTGCCGTATGATCGTTTATCACCGCATCAGGAAATTGTGTCTGAGCGGCTGGCTTTACTGGCCAATATGCCCAAAAGTGGTGTTGTGCTGATTGCCGCCAGTACATTAAGTCAACGTATTGCACCGCCAACCTGGTTGTTAGGTCAGCATTTTGATATTCAAAAAGGGCAAAAATTTGATGTTGAAAATGAACGCCAACGTTTGGCACGGGCAGGGTATCGCAGTGTAGATACCGTGTTTGAGCCAGGTGAGTTTGCAGTGCGTGGCAGCTTGATGGATATTTTTCCAACTGGTCAGCAAGCGCCAATTCGTATTGATTTATTTGATGATGAAATTGAAACCTTGCGCCATTTTGACGTGGAAACCCAGCGCACCACCGAGCAAATTGACCAGTTTACCTTATTGCCAGCACGGGAATTTCCACTGATTGAAGGCCGTGGTGAGTTTCGGGCACGCTTTGCAGAAATTTTTCCTCAAACCACGCCTAAAAAAATGCCGCTATATCAGGATGTCTTAAATGGTATTGCCGCACCTGGGCTTGAATATTACCAGCCGTTATTTTTTGCGCGTGATGAATTTATTGAGGGTGGTACCTTATTTGATTACTTGCCAAAAAACACCTTAATTGCGACTGATGTGGCGGTTGAAGAGTGCTTAAATAGTTTCTGGCAGGAAGTCACTCAGCGTTATGAAGACAGAAGGCACAATATTGCACAGCCTATTTTGCCGCCAAATGAGCTATTTTTAACCGTTAATGAACTGTTTGGCCGCTTAAAAAGCTTTGGTCGACTGGTGCTGTCGCAAGACCCAATTAGTGAGCGTGCTGGTGTCTTTAACGTCTCTGCGCATGTGCCACCTAAGTTGCCTATAGACCATAGAGCCAGCAATCCATTAGTAGCACTTAAAACTTTTGCCGATAACTTTAAGGGCCGCATTTTAATTGTGGCTGAAAGTGCTGGCCGCCGTGAAAGCTTAAGAGATTTATTTAAACCACTGTGGAAGGATTTGCCACTGTGCGAGGATTTAAGCAACTTTTTACAAAGCAGTCATCACATTGCAATTGCAGTTGCACCCATAGAGCGCGGTATTTGGCTAGATGAAGCCAGTGATCGCCCGCAAGCCAAGCAGCAATTTGCCCTAATTGTAGAAAACCAGCTCTTTGAGCAACGTGTCGTGCAGCGTCGCCGCCGTAAAACCAGTGAGGTCTCTGAAGAGTTTTTAGTTAAAAGCTTATCTGAACTGTCAATTGGTGCGCCTGTTGTACATATTGATCATGGGGTTGGGCGTTATGGGGGGTTGGTGACGCTGGAAATTGATGAGCAAACGCACGAGTTTTTGCAGGTTGATTATGCGGCCAATGCTAAAGTTTATGTGCCCGTAGCTAATTTACAGCTGATTAGTCGCTATAGTGGTGGTGACCCTGAAAATGCACCGTTGCACAAGTTAGGCACTGATACCTGGAATAAAGCCAAGCGTAAAGCCTTGGAAAAAATTCATGACGTGGCCGCCGAGCTACTTAATATTCAGGCAAGGCGGCAGGCCAAACCAGGGCTTGCGTTTGACATTGACGAGCTGAGCTACCAGCAATTTGCCAATGGCTTTGCATTTGAAGAAACCGTGGATCAGGCCAACGCCATTACCGCCACCTTATATGATATGAGCCAGGATAAGCCCATGGATCGGCTGGTGTGTGGTGATGTAGGCTTTGGTAAAACCGAGGTAGCCATGCGTGCAGCATTTGTGGCGGTGCATGCTGGCAAACAAGTGGCAGTACTGGTGCCCACGACGTTACTAGCACAGCAGCATTATGACAATTTTAAAGATCGCTTTGCCGACTGGCCAGTACGTATTGAAGTGTTATCACGTTTTGGCTCCAGTAAAGACCAGAAAAAAGCCATTGCCGATTTGGCAGAAGGCAAAGTAGACATTGTGATTGGTACACACAAACTTATTCAGGAAGGCATTCATTTTCATGATTTAGGCTTAATGATTGTGGATGAAGAACATCGCTTTGGCGTACGTGATAAAGAAAAAATTAAAGCCTTGCGTGCTGATGTCGACATGTTGACCCTAACGGCCACGCCGATTCCACGTACGCTAAATATGGCATTTTCGGGCATGCGTGACCTATCCATTATTGCGACACCGCCCGCACGTCGTCTGGCTGTCAAAACTTTTGTAATGGAACACAATAATCCCACCGTGAAAGAAGCCATTTTGCGTGAACTGCTACGTGGTGGTCAGGTGTATTTTCTGCATAATGACGTGGATTCGATTGAACGCACGGCCGATGATTTGCGCCAGCTATTGCCAGAAGCTCGGGTTGCGGTAGCACATGGGCAAATGCGCGAGCGTGAGCTAGAGCAAGTGATGCAGCAGTTTTATCACAAGCAGTTTAACGTGTTGGTGTGTTCTACCATTATTGAAACAGGGATTGACGTACCCAGTGCCAATACCATTATTATTGAACGCGCTGACAAGCTGGGTCTAGCCCAGTTGCACCAGCTACGTGGCCGTGTTGGACGCTCGCATCATCAGGCCTATGCTTATTTGTTGGTACCTTCTATTAAGCATTTAAAAGGTGATGCTGAAAAACGCCTAGATGCCATACAACGTGCTTCTAATCTGGGTGCAGGATTTTTACTGGCCACTGAAGACCTTGAAATTCGTGGTGCAGGCGAGTTATTGGGTGAAGAACAAAGCGGCAATATGCAGGCAATTGGTTATAGCTTGTACATGGACATGCTAGAACGTGCGACCAAAGCCATTCAAAATGGTAAATCATTTAATTTAGATGAGCCGTTATCCTTAACGTCTGAAATTAACCTGCACATGCCAGCGTTAATCCCTGATGAATATTTAAGTGATGTGCATCAGCGTTTGTTGTTTTACAAGCGCATCAGTAATATGAATGAAGCCGATCAGCTCAATGATATCCGTATGGAGATGATTGACCGTTTTGGTACGTTGCCCACACCTGCGCAAAACTTATTTGCCGTGCATCAGATTCGCATTAAAGCTGAAAGCTTGGGCATTGAAAAAATGGATATTAATGCGAATGGTGGGCTACTTGAATTTTCACCTGATACGCCCGTTGAAGCCATGACGATTATTAAGTTAATGCAAAGCAAACCCACGATGTATCGGATGGAAGGTGGGCAACGCCTAAAAATTTCTGCCCAGTTGCAAGAGCATGGTGAGCGCATTGAATTTATTGTGCAGTTGTTGCAACTGTTAAGTGGTCAGGATGACGCAGCGCAGCAACAGCAGGCCGCCAAAGGATTAAGTGAGGGTAGTGGTAAAACAGGAAAGAAGAAGCGGAAGTGATATTATGAGATTTAATATTTGAGTACCGCTTCTTTCTATTTGTTTTATGATGGGCTAAATAAAGGACGGAAGATAAAGTAGTCTGGATTTCCTAAATCAGGCGACACTATCATTGCTGAACCTCCCATGACAAACCCAGCAATTGAATCACAGACATAATTTTCAAAGAAAGAGATGACATCAGGATGAAGTTTTTGCGCTGTTAAGCCTGTTGTTTTAGTCGTATTGGTTTGTCTTGATTGATAACGATAGACACTATTATGGTTCAGCAAAGTAGCTTTTTGAAAAGTATCCAGATTATCCTGTTCTAACTTACTGCGTCTCTTTTCATTCAGTTGTTTGGTTTTTTTATTAATAAATTCAAGATAAAGCCCACTACTAATCCATTGATGATACAGCCGGGTATGTGCCTCTATAATACTTGGTAAAGTATTTTGATAGGAACCGACACAGGCCAGAAACTTATCCAGCGCCTGTTGATGCCGTGCTGGCACAGCAAATGAATATTTCAGGCGTTTATCCCACTCAGGATGTGCTGGCATTTCTTTTAAGGATAATAAAGGCACCTGACTAATGCGAGCTAAATCCAGCATTTTAAGCAAGGTAATCCGTGACAGGCCATTACTGCGCTCCTGTTCCATATCGGCATAACCCCCGCCAATATTGGAATGCGCACCTGGGTAAACAATCTGACAATGATACTGCTCTTTAACTGTTGCAGGTTGCGCTCGGTTAGAAGGGGTTAGAGGAAAAGCACGCCTTAATTCAATGGATGCCACCAGATGGGCTGAGCGTTCGATATGTGTGCCAATGCTGGTTTTATAGATATCTTTGTTTAAATTTTTGCCCGCCGCACCAATGGACTCTACCGTATCAAAGATTCCCAGAAATTTAACCACAATAGGCACTTTATCCCGATAAACTAGTTTACCTGCCTTGGTGGTGACGTTTGGCGCATATTTAAGCCAGTTGACAAAAATCCGTGCTTCCGTTGCGCCACGGGAAAAGCCAAAGGCTGAGATATTAATCTGGGTAATCCCTTTTTGTTGATACACTTCTTCAAGATAGGCTACCATCTCAAATAGGGCTTTTTGCAGCCGTTGTTTAATACCGCTTGCTGTGCCCTGATTGGCCTTTGCTGCTAGTCCATATTGCGAATCGGTATAACCAAAGGTGCGATTTTGTGGATCACGCGGATCAGGCATAGTAGATGCGTTATTAATATTGTTCCTGCTATTTAAACGGTGATATTTATCTGTACGGGTACCTTGTAGTGCGAGTGGATTAACTTCTGAATATTTTTCAAATTTAAAGGCTGTGCCAATTCCTTCATAATAAAAACGACGATAGCCTTTGTTAGGGTCATCTTTATGTGCATCATATAACGCAGCCACGTTACTATGAGTAACGGGAAAATCATTATCACGATGGTTGCCTGTGCCATCAAAGAAAAAACTCAGCCAGACAGGTATATGACAACTCTTACAGGTGGATTCCTGTGCCTTGCCATCCTTGGCCAATACCTTGGCGGCAACCAGCATGTCTTCAACATTACGGGTTTCTCGCTGGATCATCGGTTCAGTCATTATTTTCTCTCTTATTTTTACACTCTGATTAGCTTATTAGATACATTTAATCTGGAAATCTTTCTCGGGCGATTTCATTTTGAGTTTTATCGTTCCAGATATCCTGTTTATTAATCTCAGCAGGCGGTAACCCCATTTTTTTAAGCTGGTTTTGCAATAAATCCCTGCGCGGCCATGCCATACTCATGGATATTTCCAGCACGC
>JAEWKT010000026.1 GCA_023393635.1 Pseudomonadota bacterium | reverse complement strand
CGTCCCACGAACCGAGGGACTTGATTGCCTCCATTTCTTCGGGCGTAAGAAACTTCTCGGCGACGGCTTTCAGCCATTCCTCGGGAATATCGACCTGTTGCTGGCCGTAATCGGTCAGTATCCCCTTGAAAACTTTCTGGAACACCTGGTCGAACCGGTCGATGAGGCCTTCGTCTTTCACGAACGTAGCGCGGGACAGGTAATAGAATGCCTCGGGCGTCTGCTCGATCACGTCCTTCTCGAGCGCCTCGAGCAGCGTGAGGTGTTCTTTGAAGCTTGCCGGGATACCGGCGGCGCGCAGCTCGTCGACGAAGTTGAAGAACATGACAGCGGCATACCGTTTTTTCGAGCGGCGCGCCAGCACCGCAAATCATTGCCGCCTTAAAGGCTTGCTAACCATCGCCCGCCTATCGCTCCTCCAACGATAACGGGGGCTTTCGCACACGCATGGAACATCAGGCAATCGACGTCGCGAACGGCCGCGGGATTGATCGCATCTCGGCCAGCTGCGGCGAAGTGACCGTCGGCTGCACCGACGTTGCCGGCATCATCCACGCCGTCATGGTATCGAGCGAGAACCTGCGCGCCGAGCATTCGGCGCTTCAGGAAACGGTCGCGGGACTTGAAACCGACCAGACGAAGGTCGCGCAGGCGAGCGACGAAGCCAGGTTGCTGTCCGAGCGCGCGATCGAGCGTCTTGGCGAGGGTTCCAGCCTGATCCAGTCCTCGCTCGATCAGATCACCGGCCTGCTGGAACTGGTCGAAACGCTCACCGGCCACGTCACAGGGTTTGCCGCCGCCATGGCGCAAGTCCGGCGCAGCGCGCAGGAAATCGAGCAGATCGCGGAGACCACCAACATCCTTGCTCTCAATGCTACCATCGAAGCCATGCGCGCCGGCGACGCGGGCCGAACTTTCGCGGTTGTTGCGAGCGAGGTGAAAAGCCTGGCGAACGATACCCGCCGGGCAACCGAAGAAATCGGCCGCACGATCGATACCCTGGGCGCCGAGGCGGACGAGGTGATCGCCAAGATCGAACGCGGCGCGCGCGAAAGCGGCACGGCCAAGGCTTCCGTCGGGCAGATCCATCACACGATGCGTTCGGTCAACGAGCTGATCGTCGAGGTCGATGGCCAGAACGACCAGATTACCCGCGCGACCGCGACGATCAGCAACCATGTGCATGCCGTGCAGACGGTCCTCGATTCCTTCGACCGCGCCGCGATCGACAACGAGAACAAACTGTCTGCCGCGCACAGCCGGATCGAGGAGCTCGAACTGACGGCGAGCGCGATGTTCGACGAGATCGTCAAGGCCGGGCTCTCGCCTGCCGACAGCGCGATGGTCGACAAGGCGCAGGGCTTTGCACGCGAGATCGTCGAGCGGGCAGAGGCTGCCCTAGCCGATCGCAAGCTCACGCCCGAAACCCTTTTCGACACCGCCTATCGCGAAGTTCCTGGCAGCAACCCCAAGCGGTTCCGCACATCGTTCAGTGACTGGGCGGACGCGAACTGGCGCCCGGTGAACGACCGCGTCGTAGCCGAGGGCGGGCCGGTCAAGATGTGCAGCCAGGCCGATATGCAGGGCTTCCTGCCGACGCATATCACCGATCGTTCGCGCGCGCCCACGGGTGACCTTGCCCACGATACCAAGTATTGCCGCAACGGCCGCATCCTGCTCGACGCAATCGACCGCAAGGCCAAAGCCAGTAGCGATCCCTACATGATGGCCGTGTATCGGCAGGAGGGCGACGGTCGGACTTACGAGATCGTCCGCAACGTGTACGTGCCGCTTGTAATCAACGGCCGGCGCTGGGGGGACTTCGAACTCGCCTATGTGCTCTAGCTAGCGGCTCAGCCGCTGGACGATGTGGTCGAAGGTCGGGCCGTACAGGCGGTGCTGGAACTCGGCGCCGACATATCCGCCTTCCTGCCAGCGGACGACTGCGGGGAAGGGGCCGAGCGCCTCTATCCGCAAGGTGATGTCGGTCCCTGGTAGCAAGCTCGAAAACTTGTCGTAGAAGCGGCAGCCTGTCTCTGACAGATCCTTGATCGGCACATCGCGCTTGATGCCATTAGGCGTGCGGTAGTGGCCCCAGACTTCCACCGGTTGCCGGCTGTCCTTGCGCCCTTCCTCCACGCCGCCTCGCTCTCCGCTCAGTCCGACCCTTCCCGAATCCTACCCAGATTAGGGGAGGGCGCGCAAACTAATTGTGTGGCGAGCGCCCTCGAGGCAGCGGAACGATGATCAGGCTCCCTGTCGTCTCGACATGAATGCGAGGCGTTCGAACAGCATCACGTCCTGCTCGTTCTTCAGCAGTGCGCCGTGCAGCGGCGGGATAGCCTTTGTCGGGTCGCGGTCCTGCAATACCTCAAGCGGCATGTCCTCGTTGAGCAACAGCTTGAGCCAGTCGAGGAGCTCGCTGGTCGAGGGCTTCTTCTTGAGGCCCGGCACGTCGCGGATCTCGTAGAAGACGTCCATCGCCTTGCTGACGAGCACTTTCTGGATCCCGGGGTAGTGCACCTCGATGATCTCGCGCATCGTGTCGCGATCGGGGAACTTGATGTAGTGGAAGAAGCAGCGGCGCAGGAATGCGTCGGGCAATTCCTTTTCGTTGTTCGAGGTGATCACCACGATCGGGCGCTCACTCGCCGCGATCGTTTCCTGCGTCTCGTACACGTCGAAGCTCATCCGATCGAGTTCCTGCAGGAGGTCGTTCGGGAATTCGATATCGGCCTTGTCGATCTCGTCGATCAGCAGCACGGGCAACTTGGGAGAGGTGAAAGCCTCCCATAGCTTGCCGCGCTTGATGTAGTTCCTGATATCGTGGACCCGCTCGTCGCCCAGCTGGCCGTCGCGAAGGCGGGCAACCGCGTCGTATTCGTAAAGGCCCTGATGGGCCTTCGTTGTCGACTTGACGTTCCACTCGATCAGGGGAGCATCGATCGCCTTGGCGATCTCGTAGGCGAGCACGGTCTTGCCGGTCCCCGGTTCACCCTTGACCAGAAGGGGTCGGCGCAAGGTGACCGCAGCGTTGACCGCGACCTTGAGGTCTTCGGTCGCAATGTAGCTGCTGGTGCCCTCGAAACGATCGACCATACCCATTTTTCCTTTGCCGCTTTACGCAAGCGTTAAGCGGCATTCCCTGTCAGGGCAAGGCCATGATGCGCTGGGACAGCAATTCGAGGGTTGAAGCGTCGACCTCGGCCGCGGGGTTGTTCCAGCCCAGCGTGAGAATATGCCACTGGCCGCCGGGCTTTCGCAGCAGCCAGGTGAGATTGAGCACGCCCGGTTCCGAACCGCCCTTGAACCCGGCGTAGTCCCAATCCTTGCGCCTGGGGGCGGGGATCGATGGGCTCACCGCGAGAATGTCGCGTGCAGTCGGGTCTTCGAGCGCTGCGATCTCTGTGAGCACCTTGCGCAAGTCAGCGGCACTGGCAAACCACTCGACACCATCGATAAGCGTGGGAGCCTTGAAGGCAGGGGCAGGCATCCTGCCGGGATCGGCAGCGATTTCCTGCGCCAGCGCCTCGATCGCCTTTGCCTGGTCGCCCTCGGGCAGCGCCGCGTATGTCGCTCCGCGCGCGGGATCGGCCTTGAGTGTGAACAGCTCGCGCGTGGTCAGCAACGGCAGCGTTCGCTCCGGCATCGAATTGCCGCCGTCGTGCAATTCGGCGTTGAGCGCCTCGCGGCCGATGATGTGAATGAGCTGGTCGGTCGCGGTGTTGTCGCTGATCGAGATCATCATCGTGGCGAGCGTCTGGAGAGTGACCGGGGCATCCTTCGGCCAATTCTGCATTTGCCCGCTCGGCAGCGAACGGACATCGTCGATCCGAACCACGTCGTCCCAATGGCGCGTCCCGCTCTCGACCTGCTTCGCCAGCGCGGCGAGAACGTACAGCTTGAAGGTCGAGC
>JAEWKT010000025.1 GCA_023393635.1 Pseudomonadota bacterium | reverse complement strand
AACCAAAGCTGCATGGTCTTGGTTTAGACGCTCACCTGCATCCTCTTCTTGGGTATAAAAAACCTGAAATGAGAAATTAGGGTATTGTTCAGCCAGTTTTTCGAAAAGCGCTTTAAAGGCAAAATCGGCATATTGTTTCACCCAATACAATAGCTGGATGGGTGCGGTCATCTGGTCAGTCTTGGCTAAGGCCTTGAGTAAACTCAGCATTGGCGTAATACCACTACCTGCAGCAAGCAATACCATTGGCTGAGCCTGCGTAGGTAACAGCATATCGCCATAAGGCTGACCAAATTCAAGAATATCGCCTACTTGAGCCTGTTCAACCAACCAAGAACTGACTTTACCCTGATCGACTTTTTTCACCGTCAATAAGACATGTTGTGCATCAAGCTGAGTCAAACTGTAGCTACGTTCATAGCGAATGCCGTTGACTTCTACAAAGATCGGATGATGCTGCCCCGCTTGTCCAACCTTGAAATGACGATTGAACTGAATGGTTAAGCTCACCATATTTTGTGCAGAATTTTCTTTTTGGACAATTTTGCCCAAGGCTTGATTGATTGACCAAAGCGAATTGAATTTTTGCAACCAGAAATTGGCTGCGTGCTGATCAATAACACTTTCAGCAAGTGATCCCAAGGGAGATTTAGTTTTTTCTAACACATGCATAGTAAGCACCACGCGATTGAATTTTAATTATTATACACATGTATATATATTTGTATATATATTCTCAGTGTTTCTATTTGTTTCCCAAGCGACTCAGCAACAGCTATAATGTTTTGGTGTCTCTAATGCCTTGAAAAATATGAACCAGTCTTCAATCAAAAAAAATGTTGATGCTACAATTGATGCACATAGTCTGACTCATGAGCCTGTGATCGTCCGTACTGTCGGTCGAAAAGCCACCATTACCAAAGAAGAACTGTTTCAAGCCACACTGAATTTAATTGGACCACAAAAAAGTATTTCATCCTTAAGCCTACGTGAAGTTGCCCGTGAAGCGGGTATTGCTCCAAACAGTTTTTATCGACATTTCAGAGATATAGATGAACTTGCGATTGAGCTGATTGATCGCGCCGGAATTGTGTTACGTCAAATTTTGCATCAGGCACGCCTAAAAGCGTCTAAGCAAAACAGCATTATTCGCAGTTCAGTGGAAATTTTTATTGAACAGTTAGATGCAGATGAAGGAAATTTAAGCTTATTGCTACGTGAAGCTTATACCGGCTCTGCGTCTTATAAATTAGCGGTTGAACGTCAGTTAAACTATTTCCAGCAAGAATTACAGGAAGATTTAATTCGTTTAGAACGTCTCAATAACAACAGGCTTTCTCACCCCGATATCGTAGCAAAAGCCATTACCCAGCTGGTATTTAATATGGGAGCAACGGTTATTGATATTTCCGCGGCTGAACGCAAAGAAATTGCTGAACAGACCATGATCATGATTCGTATGATTTTAGAAGGTGCCCGTCATTTGGATGAAGCACGAATTCGATAGTTCAGCACTTTAAGGCGAATAATTTAGCACAACAAACCAATTTGTTTAGCAGCGTGAATTGCTTTGGTACGGGAATTCACCGCTAATTTTTGGTAAATATTTTTTACATGCACATCTACAGTAAATTTTGAAATATTAAGTTCCACCCCTATTTCACGGTTACTTAATCCATTTGCAACACATGCCAAAATTTCTTTTTCTCGCATTGATAAATTAGTATCAACATTATCATTTACATCAAAGCTTAGCTCTGAAGCGGAATTCATATTCTTTAGTATTTTTTTTGCTATAGCAGGATCAATAATTGCACCGCCTTTCAACATAGTCCGTATAGAAAATATTAATTCAAAATCATCTTTTTCTTTCAGAACATAACCAGTTGCCCCTACATGCAAAGCTTTATAAATAACATCGAATGTATTCCATGAAGAAAGCACCATAATAGGAACAGTGCTTGCGATTTTATCCCGAATGCTTTCAATAAAATCAATACCGCTGCCATCTGGCAAATTCAAATCAACCAGCATAAATTTCACTGAATTTGAACGGCAGATATTTTTAGCAAAATCTATTGTTTGAGAGAATAAAATATCCTGCTTTTCATAACCAAAACTTTCTAGAATTTTATAGATTCTAAGCTGATGAGCTGGGTCATCTTCTAAAACCAGCAACGGTTTTAATAAAGGAAATTCGATATTCATTTTTATACCCTTTGTTCAACTTTCAGAGTATTTACTGTTATTGTTTTTAGTGCCATCCCTAGAATTAGGGATATTGAAAATATTAAATTGAGGGATTCAACCCATTATGATTTTTATGTGATATAGGTTGCATTATAAAACTAAACCATACGCAATCTTGCAATGAATTCTTCTTCAATAGGCACACACATTAAATTTCAAATGACTCATTTCTGATTAAATACCATAAATATAGTTATAGCATTGATTAAAAATAATCCACCTAAAGCTACTTATCCATTATTTTAAAAATTATTATTTAACGTGATAGGTATAGTAATTTTCTTCAAAATACCTAAATTTAGGTATTTAACAAAAGTAAACAATCACTATATTAAAACAAAGAATTTGGGGCCGTTGTTATATGTTTAAACTTCAAAATATTGTTGGCTTTTTCAGCTTAATTGGGCTATGCAGCACTGCACTCGCTGCAGAGTGTACTATTGATAATTCCGCGCGAACAATAGAATTAAATAAAGCAGTAGGTATCATCTTTTATAATTTTAATAACTGTAAAAAAAGAATTAAATCTTCAGAATATCAATGGCTAGACACAAAGGACAATCATATTATTTTTAAGTCCTCTGCCCACCCTCAGCACCCTATTAACGTCATGCACACGAATCAAAATTTCACAATTATGGGTTGGGCCTACTTAGAACATTGGGGTACACCTGATGAGCTTAGTTATAAAATAGACTATTTAAATAATGATGTTAGAGAGGTTCAATACCAAATCATGATGGGCTACCACCTGTTGCCCGCACTTGCAGATTATCAACCTGGTGATTACGACACCTCTGTCAAACTTTCCGTAAATTACTAATTCTTGATTACCAAATTTTGTTATTTCATAAATGATATTCATTTCAAATACTTAATTTTAAGTATAGTTTCGGGCTTATATTTTTTTAAATCTAACTAAGAAAAATTTCACCATACATGAAAGGAAATTAATCGCATGAATTCACTCATAAAACTCACTAGTATTTTATTATTAAGTACAGGAGCACTTGTTACACATGCTGGTACGGACAGTATCACTGTAAAATTCAGACTTAATGTCCCGACAGCATGTGTAATTACAAACGCCGATAAAGCTCCTACCATATATTTAATGCACAATAGCACGCCAGTAATGCTAAACATTGCAGTAAAATGCAATATCGACTACACCATTAAAGCATCATCTGGCACTAAGTTAGTTCCTAACGAATCTCAGCTTATTAACCCCCTATCAACAGTTAAAATTCCTTACAGTGTGACCATGACAGGCGGACCGACGCCTGTAATTGTAAATGGACCAGCTTCAGCAACAGTAGCTCCATCTACTCCTACAAAAACAGACATATACACCCTCTCTGCCAAGACCAAATCAGTACTTGCCATTGAAGAGTACATTGCTGGTAATTATGAGGATACTGTGACTGTAGAAATTACCTACTGATTTCTCATAGGCATGTATGTATCCATAGGTCCACATACATGCCACAGCGTCATTTTGTAAAACCTCCTATTTAAAGTATAGAACTTTGGCTGCCCTTAATTTTACGCTTCACGATTCACTCTTTTTTAATGAGTTTTACTGCAGTCTATTTGCAATTGAAATACCACATGGTTTTGGGGAAAACATATGTCTCACTTATCATTGATCCGTCAGTGCTTTATAA
>JAEWKT010000014.1 GCA_023393635.1 Pseudomonadota bacterium | reverse complement strand
AAATATCATCCTGATGTCAGCAAAGAGAGCGATGCCGAAGAAAAGATGCAAAGCATTAATGTTGCCTATGACACCCTAAGCAACGAAGAGAAAAAAGCGGAATATGATTTTCAGCTTGATCATCCTGAAGCTTTTTATCAATCGGGAGCACAGACTGGAACCGGGGGTTTTGATAACGCACACTTTTACCGGCAGGGATTTAATCAACAGCAGTCCAATTTTAGTGGTTTTGAAGACCTTTTTGGACGCTTTGGTTCCGGTTTTGGTGGCGGCAACTATCAATATCAAAATCAGCAAAGACAGCAACAGCGCAGTTATAAAGGCGAAGATCAGCATGCCAGTCTAGAAATTGAGCCTGAAATTGCTTATCACGGTGCCACCCAACAAATTACCTTGCAGATACCCACCTTAAATGCCTATGGAGAGCCTGAGGTTCAGCGCAAGACCTTGCAGGTGAAAATTCCCAAAGGCATGAAAGAGGGCCAGCATATTCGCCTCAGTGGCCAAGGTCAAACTGGCATTCAGGGTGGGCAAAATGGCGATCTGTATATCGAAATTCACTATAAGGACACTGCACGGATCCGGGTTGAAGGTGCCGATATTTATTACAACGTGGATATCGCACCTTGGGAAGCAGCACTAGGTCAAGGCATTGAAATATCGACACCCGAAGGTAAAAAAATTCAGGTGAATGTGCCTAAAAATGCCAAAACCGGTCAACAGTTACGACTCAAGGACAAAGGGATTCCAAGCAAAGTGCCAGGTCATCTCTATCTGGTTTTAAATATCGTGTATCCAACTGCGCAAACTGAACATGAACAGCAGGCTTACCAGGCTTTTGCCGAAGCTTTTGCAACATTTAAGCCTCGCAATGCTTAAGGAGAACATCATGACGACTATTCATTATCGTGAAATTATATCTGATGAATTTAATGCTACAGATGTCATTGATGAACATTACAGTTTTGATTTAAAGCATTTTGCTGATGCGTGTGGACAAAGTCCGGAATGGGTTTTACAGCTACTTGAATACGATATTTTAGACACGCGTCCAGAAGAAAGAATTCATCAATTTTTTGGTGATGATGTTTCGCGTGCACGTCGAGCCTACCGTTTGCAACGCGACTTTGATGCCAGTTTTTCTGCTGTGGCAATGATGCTCGACTTGATTGATGAAGTGCAACGATTACGTAAACAGGTGAAACACTTCAATGTAAAAGATGCTTAAGGCTACTTTTCTACCTCCAGCGTACCGTTTATATAACAGGTACGTGGTGGTTATTTTGTTCTGAAATTCAACGCTGGAGAATAATCTAGGCTTATGAAAACCAAAGAATGCAATAAAAAAGTGAAGAGAATGTTTCCTGAATATCAGGAATTGATCCATAAACTACGGCATGATGATCCTCATTTCGCAAAAATATTTGAGAACCATCAGGAACTCGATAAGGAGATTACTCAGCTTGAGCTCAATCCGGTCAATTTAATTAATGATGATATTGATTTATTAAAACGTAAGAAGCTCAAAATGAAAGATGAAATTTATAAAATTTTGTCGCAGAGTGTTCAGGTGAGCTAATCTTCCAGCAGCCTAAAAATAACCAAGACCATTTTGGGTTTGAATCAACTGGCAGGATTGTGCATCACACATTGCGAGCAGGAATAAAAACTGACCTTTTATTTTAACTTGGTCAGTTTTTCAACTTCTTTCATGGTTTCTTTGACCGATTGCTTAATCGGCTCATAGTTTAAAAACCAGAACAGGTTCACGTGTTGATCTTGATGCTGTTGTGCCAACAAATCAATCACGCTCTTTTCCCCTCTCCCCACCAGATGCCGGCGATAAAAATAATAAACCAAAAGTACCGTGGTAATCAGCATTACAATCAGCATGCTCCAAAACCCGGTTGGAGATTTTAATCCTGGAATAAACTCAAAGTTCATTCCATACACCCCGGTCAATAAAGTTAAAGGGGCAAATATTGCGGTAATAATGGCCAGAATCCGCATATTTTCATTGGTTTGATTGGCAATGGCTGAAAAATGCAAGTCCATTGCGGCCTGAATGGATGCACGCAGTCGAGCTGTATGTTTTTGAATTCGTTCTACATGACTGACCAAATCATCCATCCGCACCAGCATAATATCTTGCCGTTCAGACTTTTTCTTGCCTTTTAAATGTGGGTAATTATCTACAATTTCATCGCGCAATTCTTGTAAGGCATCAATTTGTTCTTCACAGAGATTCTCTACTTGTTGAAAAGACATGCTTTCCTGTAATAGCTGATTCCATTTGCTAAATCTGCGATGGCCTTGCAGTAATTCTTGCTGCCAGAACTCTACACGTCGGGTCAGGGGGACACGTAAATCTAAATAGCCATCTACAATGCTATTTAATAATCGTAAAGCCAGGTCTAAAGGGGTAGTAGAAACTTTACGTGATTTGTTTTGATCTTGAACAGGACGGGAAAAATTCATTTCAATCCGTGAAATATAATTTTCAACTGCCCTGTTGCCCTGTTCACGCACTGTAATCAGCACCTGAGGCGTCATGATAAAGCCCACTGGCGTGGTGGCTAAACCAAACATTTTTTCATGCTGTTCCAGCGCTTGTGCCCCTGTCTTAATATCATCATCCGGTGTAATCAGTTTACGAAAAATCAGCAGGTCATAGTCTTCCATGCTATCGAAGGTACAAGGATGCTCTAAATTTAAAACATCTCTCACATGAAACTCGTTTAGTATCAGCTGAGTATATTGATAGATTTCTTTTTGCCACTCATCTGCACGGTTCACTACATCTTCCCGGGTGCAATCTATCCATAGAAAGACTGGTTCAGCTTCAGTATTTTGGTCTTTTTGTACAAAAATATGCTGTTCAGTGGGGTGTTGGTAGAAATAATAAACCTGCATATAAACAATTCTCTGGTGTACATTCTTATTGTTGGATTGATTGAAATTTCAATAATTCAACCCCGCGATCTGGCATAAAATTATGAGCTGCGCGCAAGCGTTAAGCAATAACATACAACTGGATTTGCAAATTTTAAATCAATTTTCTCTCTGCCCATAAAAAAGCCCTGAGCAAGCCAAAGTCAAAACTTTAGCAAAGCACAGGGCTTTCTTTATAAACAGCTATTCACATGGACTCAGCCATGTGAATACTCAAACCATTAAGCTTGTTCGATGTCTTTCATCGTCAATTTGATACGACCACGGTTATCAACGTCAGCAACCTGAACTTTGATTTCTTGACCTTCAGACAATACGTCTGAAACGTTTGCAATACGTTCATTTGAAATTTGAGAGATGTGAAGTAAACCATCAGTACCAGGAAGGATGTTTACGAACGCACCGAATTCAACGATACGAATTACTTTACCCGTATAGATTGTACCTGGTTCGATTTCAGCAGTAAGCGCCTGAATTTTTGCAACTGCAGCAGAAGCAGCCGCTTTGGTTTCACCAAATACGCGAACTGTACCGTTATCTTCGATATCGATTGCAGCTTTAGTTTCTTCAGTGATTGCACGAATAGTCGCGCCGCCTTTACCAATGACATCACGGATCTTGTCAGGGTTGATGTTGATCACTTGGAATGTAGGAGCGTGCATAGAAATTTCAGGACGAGCGCGTGAAATTACTTGGTTCATCTCATTAAGAATGTGCATACGACCAGCATACGCTTGGTTCAATGCAGACTCCATGATCTCTTCAGTAATACCTTCGATCTTGATGTCCATTTGAAGTGCAGTAATACCGTTTGCAGACCCTGCTACTTTAAAGTCCATGTCGCCAAGGTGGTCTTCGTCACCCAAGATGTCAGAAAGAACTGCGAAACGTTCGCCTTCTTTTACTAGACCCATCGCGATACCCGCAACTGGTGCTTTAAGTGGAACACCTGCGTCCATAAGTGATAGAGAAGCACCACATACAGAAGCCATTGAAGATGAACCGTTAGATTCAGTGATGTCAGATACGATACGGATCACGTACGGGAAGCGGTCAGCTGCTGGAAGCACGGCTTGAACACCACGACGAGCCAGACGACCGTGACCGATTTCACGACGTTTAGGACCAGATTCACGACCAGTTTCACCTACAGAGTATGCAGGGAAGTTGTAGTGAAGCATGAAGTTGTCAGTTTTAGTACCTGACAATGTATCAACCATCAAGGCATCACGTGTGTTACCTAAAGTTGTTGTTACCAACGCCTGAGTTTCACCACGTGTAAACAATGCTGAACCATGTGCACGGTCTAACACGCCAACTTGTACGTCAAGTGCACGCACTGTTTTTGTGTCACGACCGTCGATACGTGGCTTACCAGATAGGAAGTTGTCACGTACTGTGCGGTATTTCAGATCTTCAAACAATTCGTTCAAGTCATCTGCAATACCAGTTTCGTCATTTTCAGGAACGAATTGAGCAACTGCTTCAGCTTGAATTGCATCAAGTGCCGCATAACGGTCTTGCTTAATTGCAATGGTATATGCTTCAGAGATTTTCGCTTCAAACGCTTCTTTCAGTTTTGCCTGAAGATCTTCGTTTTTAGTTGGAGCAACCCAAGTTGATTCTTTCGCGCCAGCTGCAGCAGCAAATTCTTTAATTGCTTGAATCGCGATTTGCATTTCGTCATGACCGAACAATACAGCGCCCAGCATCTGGTCTTCTGAAAGTTCTTTCGCTTCAGATTCAACCATCAATACCGCAGATTCTGTACCTGCAACCACCAGGTCAAGGTCAGACTGAGCCATTTGCTCATAGTTCGGGTTAAGAACATATTCACCGTTGATCAAACCAACACGTGCGCCACCGATTGGACCACGGAATGGTGTACCCGCAATCGCAAGTGCCGCAGAAGTACCTAACATCGCAGCGATGTCAGCTTCCATAGTTTTGTCAGAAGAAATTACAGTCGCAGTCACCTGGATTTCATTGTAATAACCTTCTGGGAATAATGGACGGATTGGACGGTCAATCAGACGTGAAATTAAAGTTTCAGCTTCAGACGCACGGCCTTCACGTTTACCATAACCACCCGGGATACGGCCTGCAGCATATTGCTTTTCTTGGTAGTTTACGGTTAACGGGAAGAAGTCTTGACCCGCTTTAGCAGTCGGTTGGGCAACAACAGCAACCAGTACAGTTACGCCGCCCATAGTAATCACAACAGTATTGGCCTGGCGTGCAACAC
>JAEWKT010000005.1 GCA_023393635.1 Pseudomonadota bacterium | reverse complement strand
ACTAAGATTTGCGTCACAAAGATTTGCGCCCCGAAGATTTGCGTCCCGAAGATTTGCGCCACTAAGATTTGCGCCCCAAAGATTTGCGTCCCAATGATTTGCGCCCCGAAGATTTGCGTCCCAAAGATTTGCGCCACAAAGATTTGCGCCCCAAAGATTTGCGTCACAAAGATTTGCGTCACAAAGATTTGCGTCACAAAGATTTGCGCCGCTAGCAATAGCAGCCTCTGCCGCATGGCGTGTAATCATTCCTGATTCTTGGCCTTCTTGTGGCTCGTAGCTAAACAGTACTTCGCCTGTGTAGCGGTTTTTAATTTCGTAGGTTTGTGGCATAATGATGTTGCTCCTGTAGCAAGCCCCTAGATTGTCGAGATCGGTAGGGGCTTTTTGTTGTCTGTGGGGTTAATATAACTTATGTTATAACTACCGTCAATAACATATCTTATAATATTTATACTTTTTGTTATAATTTAGGTAATAAAAAAGGCGCTACATGAGCGCCTTATAATTTAAATAATTTACATCGTGCCGCCTTTCCAGCAGATGCGACCCTCTATCTCTATTTTGCTTTTTATATCCTCCATTGATAACTCAATATCTGGATATTGAATTTTATCCACATTATCCGACCTGACAACCCAATGAGTGACCATATTAATAAGTCGTTTAACGTAATACTGGCCATCAATACATAAAAAATAAACCTTATTTGATTTTGGTGTTGTTTCGTGTGGATTAACCAGTAAAACCTGACCATCTTCAATGGAGGGATACATACTTTCACCTTTAGCGTATATCACGCGCAAGTCGTCTGGTGACGGCAGCCCTTGTTCTCGTAACCATTTACGGCTAAAAACCAAGCCACCCTTAACCTCAACAGCATCAATAATTGAACCCCCTCCGCAAGATGCGTATATGTCGAATTGTGGAACTAATACATATTCGCCAGGAGTAGGTTCAGTTCCAGCATTTTCACCACCTACAACTACAAACTCTGCAAATGTCCCAGATTGCTTTTTTATGTACTCCTCGCCATAGATTAAAAAATCCATAGAAGTATTTAAAGCTTGAGCCACCTGAGCAATATATTTTGAATTGTCAGTGTCGTTGTTTTCGATCTTAGATATAGCAGCTTGGGATAAATTGGCTTTCCTAGCCAATAGAGATTGTGAAAACCCAAGCCTTGTGCGTGCTTCCCTGACGCGATCACCACAAGTTAAGCCGACCATAAGAATACCCATAACTATATTTAATTACCTATGTAATAAATTAACATAAAACAAAATAACATAGATTATTGACTTTTTAAAACAAAAGTTATAGATTATTACTTAAGTTATTGAAGGTAATTAAAATGAACTGGCAACACATTGTTAATCAATTGCTAGCGCAAATGACACAGCAAGAACTTGCTAAGCAAGCTGGCTGCTCTCAGCCTTTTATTTCTTTTTTGGCATCTGGCAAGCAAGGCAAGCGCGGCCGCATTAATTTTCAAACTGCAAACAAACTGCTGTCGCTTTGCAATATCTATGAGATTCAAACCCAAGAAAACCAAAAAACCCGCTTAACGAATTAAGCGGGTTTTCGTGCTTGTGGTTGGACACAAGCAAATCAAGTAGCGATAAGGATTTAAACACCATGAGCGATGAAAGTAAAGCACCAACAATTATGGATCACTTCAACCGCATTTTTGATAATCCAAGAACGCTTGCAGAGGCAAATGCGCAGGAACTGTCACATGCTGATGAGCAGGTCTTAAGCCCATGCGCCACCTGTCCGCACAATGACGATGTTTGTTGTGGAGGTGTCGTATGAGCAAATCAGAAAAGTGGCCAGAAGTTGTAATGCGCCATGACGAATTACAAATCACACCGTTTGCGCATAAACACTGTTCCGAATGCGATAAGAACATATTGCAATCAATCATGACCGCAAACGATGCGGCTTACTCACTGCATCGCGCCAAGCAGCGTGCAGAGTTTTGGAAAACTGCATTACTGCTGTCAGTTGCCATCAATGTTTTGTTGATTATCGCGGCTATTGGGGGTGGCGCATGAGCACCAAATGCCAAGGCCATCACCACAGCCATAAATTCAACAACATGACGTTTGTCTGCTGTCAAAACTGCAAACACTACAGCACTGATAAAGACGCACAGCCTGCACCCGCATTGCAGTTGTGGTTTGGCGTGTGTCCGAATGAGGAGCGTAAAGCATGAAAATCTCCGAACGTATCGCCCTGCGCGATCTCATACAGCATGCGCTACATGTATTTGGCACTGATGAAGTGCTGCGAGTTAGTGGCTATGCCGTTGAAGAAATTAACCGTTTCATGAATGGCTACGGGCTTAATGATCGTGTTGCCAAGGATTTTTACGACACGCTGTGCAAACTAGGCTCGATTGCTTGCACAGCCAGTATTGACGCAGAGGTAGCTGTATGAGCAATAAGATCAGTAATTCGGTTAAGTATATGCAGTTGCCAAACGTAGCCAAACAGGTGCTAACAGGATTAGCAGATTTTGCGGATGATAGTGGGCGAGCTTATCCAAGCATTACCACTTTATCTTATGCCTTGTGCCTCACAACTCGGTCGGTGAGCAATGGCTTAGCCAAGCTTCGTGAGCTGGGTTTAATCACCCAAACCCCAGGTAATGGCGGCAATAATATCTACATTATTCATCCCGAAAACTTTAAAGGCGAATACAAATACCCACCATATTTCAAGGCTTCACCCCTGAATGACGTTCACCCCTGCACCACGTTCACCCCTGAAAGAGATTCTACCACTATAGAACCTCATTCATGTGACCCTAGAACCTCGTTCATTGAACCCCTGAATGACGTTCTAACTAACCACCATATGAACCATCATATAACCACCAATGAACCATCAGTTGTTACGCCAACACAAAAACCAACACCAAAATCCAAAGCTGAGCCAAAAGAAAAATCTGACCTTGAAAAACTGATTGAGCTGGGTTGTTCAGAGCAACTGGCAAAGGATTTTATTAAACACCGCAGGGTTAAGAAATCTGCAATCACTGATACCGCTTTGAATGTAATGGCCTCACAAGCCACCAAAGCAGGCATTCCATTTGCACAAGCGGCTGAAATAACCATCGTGAAAGGGTGGGTAAGTTTTAACGCGAGTTGGAAGTGGCAGGACGAAACGACGGTTGCTCAATACCAAGTTCCTACAAACTCCAATGCGCCAGAAGATAATCACGTACCCGTCATGACCGACTACGAGAGAGACGAAAACGGCATGCCTGTATTTACTCCAATTGACTGGAGTGATGTGCTGGCCGAAGTGAAAGGGCGCGCATCATGAATACCGAAATCCATAGCAGCCAATGCGAGCGCATCGTCCTTAATGCGCTTTTGACACTACCCAACAAATATTGGGCAAATCACATTGCTGAACTCAATACAAACCTGTTTGTTGATGCCAGACACCAGCAAATATTTGACGCATGGACGCGGGTTAGTGCTGAAGCCAAGCGCATTGAAGTGGCAGCAGTTGTGCAAGAGTGCCAGAAGCAAGCCAAAGTTGCGGTGCCAGCCGAATACGTTACGAGTATCACAGCTGAGAAGCTAGCAGTAACCAATATTGACTACCACGTTACTGAGCTTCAAAACCTACGCATTAGGCGCGACCTTGAAAGTATTTGTGTTGATGGCCTAGCTGCTGCCCGTGATGTTAAAAATACCAAGACTGGCGCAACTGTCGTCAATCAGATCAATGCACAAATTAGCAGCATTCAACTGTCCACCGTGTCGGAAGCGGCTGCTGATTCACATGCAGGATTGCAACAACTGTTAGCCCGCATTGAAGAGCGCGCTGAAAATGAAAATAGTATCACTCAATCGGGGATTATTGAGCTAGACAACAAAGTCAATATTGAGGCTGGCCATCTGGTCATTATTGGGGCGCGCCCTGCAATGGGTAAAACCACGTTTATGCAAACTTATGCAATGCACATAGCATTACGTCAAAACCGCCCTGTTTTGATCATGTCTGCTGAAATGTCTATTCCTGATTTATACGCTCGCATGATCTCAAGCCTGGCAACTGTGCCTATCTCAATTGTTAATGATTATAAAAAGGCTGATGAAATTAGCAGTGTGAAAATTACCAATGCGTTTGCGCTACTAGATAAAAAACCGATCTACATAGAACCTAAGTTTGCGCCTACCTTATCCGATGTGCGCCATGCTGCATTTGCAACCAAAGCGCGTCATGGTGACATTGGCGCCATCTTTGTTGACTACCTGCAACTAATGGGATCGCTTAACGCTGGCCGCAATGATACTGAGGCCAACAAAATTGCAGAGATCAGCAAAGGACTAAAGGCCATCGCCAAGGAATTTAATTGCCCCGTCATTGCATTATCGCAACTAAACCGTGAGCTAGAAAAACGGCCGAACAAACGTCCCATCATGAGCGATATACGCGCATCTGGACAGATTGAGCAGGATGCAGACCTGATTATGTTTTTGTATCGTGATGAGGTTTACAACAAGGACAGTGAGCATCGGGGAACTGCTGAAATCATTATTGGTAAAAATCGCCATGGGCCAGTTGGTGAAGTGCGCGTGGTTGCTGCGCTGCAATACAGCCAGTTTCTAAATATCAGTAGCACACAGATGCGAGGGCATGACGAATGAGCCTACAAACCAAAGCAAACGAATTTAATCAGTGGCTACACGCTGAAATGACCGTATCTGCAACTGATGCTAGAGCTGAGCGCTTAAAAGTCTACGAGAGCTGGAAGCAAAACTGGCAAACAAGCGGCTCACCTGAATCTTGGCTGTGCGATAGCCGCAATATTGAGTTTTGGGATTTATATGAGGCTAAACATGGTGAGGTAGATCGCTTTGAAATTCCCGTACTTACACTCGCGTTTCAATCATTTCATCAAAATGCTGTGCAAGCCAAAGAAGAACTAACCAATTATCCTAGTTTAAAGGACTAAACAGCATGAACCTACAAGACCTAAGCATTAAGCAGTTGCAGCAAATTGTTGATGGTGCGCCAGAGGGGGCTGAATTTAAGTTTAGTGAAAAATATGGAAAAGATTGGCGTGCCAATTTAGGTGAACCAGAAGTAGAACGGAAGCAATGGCCATGGCGTTGTGCGCTTTGGCGTGTTGAAACTAAATCTTGGAATGAAAGCATAGTCGTTGGTGAAGATTATAGTGGTCTGTTCCTAAATCTCTCAGACATCCGCGCAGAGCTGTTAGCGCGTGATACGCAGCCTGATTTTTCGGTCGGGGATTTAACGAAAACTAAAGACAAACAAGTTGACCCATCAAATTGTCCGCATTTTGAGCTTGGGTTCCGTGATGGTGATAATCGGCATGATTGTTTGCGGTGTGGTTCGCGAGTGCAGATTAGTGGATCGACTAGGCGAATTGTTGGGGTGCCAAAAACAAAAACTAACGGGCGTAATCCTGAGCTTGAATCGTGTGAGTTTAAGGTGGGTGATCGGGTTGTTCCAAAGAGCGAAGCTACTAATCTTGTTAGAGCTGTTCGTGAAGTTTTAGAAGTTGATGGCGACCAAATCAGATACCACATGGAAGCTCAAGTGCGAAGCTACTGGTCTAAAGCTAAAGGCTGGCGCCATGCCACCCCAGAAGAAATCGAAGCAGGCCATCGAATTGATGCACTGGAGAGGCAAGTGCCTGTGCCGCTACCTAATTCTATAGTTGCAGCCAACTCAATTGGCGATGAGCTGCCGCATTATTGGTGCGATGCAGCAGTAGATAAAAACAAAATTTGCATTGAAGAAGAAACGCCAGAACTGTTTGAGAGTAAGCATTGCAGTCCGAGGCCGATGGTGGATCATGAGCTTAAAGCGCCTGCATCAGCAGCACAGCAGCAAATAGGCGGCAATCATTACACCAAGCTGGCTATCCAGCCCATGCACTACTCACTGGCCAATAATCTTAATGCAGCACAGCACACCATCATTAAATATGTCACACGCTATCAAGATAAGGGCGGCATCGAGGATTTGCTTAAGGCTCGCCATACGCTTGACTTATTGATTGAGCATTTGAAAGGGGAGCAAGCCAATGCGTGAAGATGTAATACAAGAACAATTGCTGTCATGGGCACGTATACAAAGATTTAATGATGGCAAGGTTGCAGACTGGCTACATCATAGCCCGAACGGTGGCAGTCGTCATATTTTAGAGGCTGCCAAGTTTAAGCGCATGGGTGTTAAAGCAGGCTTTCCTGACCTGTTTTGCTATCGCCCCATGGGTGACTGGCATGGCTTGTTTGTTGAGTTAAAGGCTGCAAAAGGTCGCGTGTCTGAGGCGCAAAAAGATATGTTGGCAATGCTTGAGAGTGAGGGTTATTGCGTAAAGGTTTGTTATGGGTTTGAGCAGGCCAAGCGTGAGATTTGCAAGTATCTGGGATTGGGTGAGGGCTGAGTGATGGATGGCGAAACAATACGGTATGTGGCGTGTTATCTCGCGTTTTGTGTACTTCTGGTTTTTTGTGTCTGGTACAAAACTAAGGATTAAGGGGAAAGGGCATGAGCGTAGCAATTAAGGGTGTGGTTCAGCAAGAAAAGTTTGATGTCATTGATATGCTGTGCTTACTCAATGATCAGCCACCAGAAATGGGCAAAGGACGAGGCGGAGCACCAAAGTTTACTAAAGAGGATGTGGCTGCAAGCCTGGTTGGCCTGCCTGACCATGTAGTCCGTTATGCTTATTTGCTGGCTGGCAATCTGCACATTGAGCGAGTACAGGAAATCATTTACCCCGTTGCTGATGATGAATTTGAGCATGAGTCTGGTCGCGATGCGCCCAGGCGCAAGCGCAAGGAGTGCGAAAAGCCAATTATTTTAAATACTCGTGTACTGATCAAAGATGCTGACTTCTTTCGGGTGCGTAATGTGGTGCGTGCCTTTATCAATGATGTGCTGAAAACAGACAAGAAACGGCCAAAGGTGGGCGAGTTGGACATTATGGCTAAGGGTCTGGCGCAGTGTGCGTTGAAGATGCGGCTATATCGCAACCATTACACGCTAGAGAACGAAATCATTATGGCGGGCTTTAGCATGGCCAAGCAGTCTTATCAGTCTGGCTGGCAAAAATACAGAGCTTTAGCGACAAGTGAACTGATGCTGTGGGAAGATCAGATACGCTTGAAGTTAAAGCAATTGTTTGATTGTTAGATTGCTTGACAATGTCCTGACAGAATAGTATAAGTATTTCTATAGTGGACGTTTTGTGGACAGGGGTATTTCCAAGTCGATCAAAGGGCAGGTTTTCCAGCCGAGCGTTTACATCGAATCGTAGGGGTACTTAGTGCCCAAAGCGACACCTGCTACAGTGGTGTGACATCTGGAGAGTGCGCTGGCTAGACTACGAGGCCAGTTACAGAAACTATTTTAAGGCTGCCCATGAGGCGGCTTTTTTGTTGCCTGTGATTTGAGGTGTTGATTATGCATCCGCGTTAGCCAATAGGCAGAATTCCAGTTATGGCTGGACGTATAGACCCTACGTCAAAGGGTACAACCCACACAGTTGATCGCGTGTGAATTGGATATGCAGGAAAACCTAACAGACGGGAGTTGATCGCCCGACCCAAAAGAGCGAAAGCTGAAAGTATTATCCCGTGCCAATTCGGTATTTTGCGAGTAAGTGAGTAGACGCAGCTAACAGCGATTAGTGTTAGCAGCCTTGCCAGCAGGCTAGATATTGCTGGCACCAAATTCCAAGCCCACTTTTTAAGTGGGCTTTTTTGTTGTCTAAGGATTAGTAATGAACGATGCAATTGGTTTAGGTTAAATAGTTTCGCCCACTTCGGTGGGTCTTTTTAATTGTGCATCTTGTCGCATAACCTTATGAAATAGCTTGATAATATGTTAAAATTAGCTATGAATTAAAGGTGACTTTATGAATGCTATTACCCCAAAAATAAAACATAGAATCCACAGGCCTCGCCCAATTAAAGACATGCCAGATAAGGCCGTAAAGTATAAATATGCACAAAGTTTAGCTAATGATGTTGGCCAGCTTGAGAATGAGGGTGAGCGCGTATTTGCCATTATTGATGGCTCATTTATTTTTGGTGATTTCATTGAGGCATTTTTAGTTAAAACAAACTATCTATGTAAAAAGATGGTGATTAGTACGCTGTCCATGAGCCAAGAAAACGTAGACAGCTTAAAGAACCTGGTTGCTGGTGGTTATTTGCAAAGCCTAGATTTAATCGTATCTGATTATTTTTATAGTCACGAGCGTGCAGGGTTGGTCAAATATTTATATCAAGAGCTTGATGTGCCAGAGCTAGATTTTCAATTGTCGGTTGCTCGCACACATACCAAGATTTGTTTGATTGAAACCGAATGCGGTAAAAAGTTTGTGATTCATGGTTCCGCTAATATGCGCTCAAGTGGAAATATGGAAATGTTTAGCATTGAGCATAACCAGGCGTTACATGCGTTTAATTTAGATTGGCATAATGAGATAACAGATAAATATTCAACAATCCGTAAAACAATCACGAGGACAGAGCAATGGCAGGATCAGGAAGTAGTGGTGCAGGCCGCACAAAAAGACTTGCAGAATACGGGAAAACCCAAGCGTCAAAGCGCCGTGGAACCCAACAGCGCAAAACCTAAAGACTTTGGTTTTTGAAAACAATCCCATGAAAGGCAGCTTTAGAGGTGAATTATGGCCACTTGCGGAGCTAAAACCCGTAGTGGTCAACCTTGCCAAAAGCCACCACTAAACGGAAAGAAACGATGTAGGTTGCATGGTGGTAATGCTGGCGCACCAAAAGGCAATCAGAATACTAAGAAAGCAGGGTCGTTATACTCTGCTTTTTTTACACCAGAAGAAAATGAAATATCTGAAAATCTAGATTTAACGCGCATTGATGACGAATTGAAGTTAATCAAAATCAGATTAATGCGAGCGCTGAAACTAGAAGCTGAACAGGCAGAGCAAGCCGAAGCATTAGAGATTGATTCAAAATCGGTGCGCTCAGAAATGTATGAGGGTGAAGATACAGAGAGCGAGATTGTGCAAACTGTATTTAAGCGCAAAGACTACACAGCCATCATTAATACATTAACAGCTCGCATTCAGTCGCTCACTACACAGCGCAATACATTGATTGGTCAGTCACTCGACCTTGAGCTTAAGCGGCTCGCATTGGCTAGTGCTAAACGCACTGAGCAGGCGGGGAGTGGGGCTAGTGACAAACTACCAACCATTATAGAGCTGGTGGCACTCAAATGATTAAAGCTAGCGTGGATATACCAGAAAAGCTGATTGGTATGTTTATTACGCCCAATTTGCGCTATCGCTGTTCATGGGGTGGTCGAGGGTCAGCTAAAACCAGATCATTTGCACTAATGACGGCCCTGCGCGGATATATGTTTGCTGAGGCAGGGCTAAGTGGGACGCTATTGGGCTGCCGTGAATTCATGAACTCATTGGCAGATTCGTCAATGGAGGAAATCAAGCAGGCTATTCAGTCTGAGCCGTTTTTAGAGCAATACTATGAGATTGGCGAAACTTACATACGCACTAGAAATAGGCGCGTAAGTTATAGTTTTGCAGGCTTGCGCCACAACTTAGACAGTATTAAATCTAAAGCGCGCATCTTGTTATGTTGGGTTGATGAAGCTGAAACAGTATCGGAAACCGCATGGCGAAAACTACTACCCACAGTGCGAGAAGATAACTCAGAAGTATGGGTAACTTGGAATCCAGAGCGCAAGGATAGTGCAACTAATATCAGATTTCGTCACGACAAATTATTTGATGAGTTTTCGGGCGAGTTGATCGGGTTGGGTGTTGAGATGAATCACTCAGACAACCCTAAATTTCCAGAAGTTTTAGAGCTTGAGCGTAGACGTGACAAAGCCAACCTAGATGACGCGATATATCGCTGGATTTGGGAGGGCGATTATTTAGAGTTATCGGCAGCTCAAATATTTGCAGGTAAGTTCGAAGTTAAAGACTTTATCCCAGATATTGAGTTGTGGGATGGGCCATATCAAGGCTTGGACTTTGGTTTTGCCAATGATCCAACAGCAGGCACGCGCTCATGGATTCATGATGATTGTTTGTATATTGAGTATGAAGCAGGTTCGGTAGGGCTTGAGCTTGACGACACTGTCGATTTTTTATCGGCGCGAATCCCTGACATTGAAAAGTATTCAATATATGCAGACAACGCGCGACCTGAATCAATCAGCCACTTAAGGCGCAAGGGCTTAAGTAAAATCAAGCCGTGCGAAAAAGGTAAAGGCTCAGTTGAAGATGGGATTGCTTTCATTAAATCTTTTAAGCGTGTTTATATTCATTCGCGATGCGTACAGACGCTAAACGAGTTTAAGAAATACTCGTATAAAAAAGACCGCAATACTGACGAAGTGCTACCTATCATTATTGATGCGTTCAATCATTACATTGATAGCATTAGGTATGCGTTAGAAAAAGTAATGAAAGGTAGACAACGACAAGCCCCAGCCACAGGCGGCACTAGACAATTTTAGGTAAATATCATGGGATTATTTGACGCTTTTAAGTTTAAAAAGGCGGATACAGGCACGTCTGTTAAAAAGTCAAATGTGGCCAGCAGTCTTTACACTGAGCAAGCACAAAGCCAGCTTATTACAATGATGTCCCGTGCGCCTGATCTTGATGAAACACTACGCAAAGCAGGAATTAAACGCCATCATTTATATAAATTGCTGTCTGATGATGAAATTTATCAGGCAGTAGATACCCGTGTTAGTGCGTTACGTGCTGTGCCATACAGCCTATATCCGAGCGAGGGCAAGCAGGCTGAGTTTATCTTTAAGCAGTTGGCCAAACATGCCGATAATCTGCTTAAAACGCACATTAAAGCGGCATTTTTTGGCTATGTGGTGCAAGAAGGTATTTGCGAGCAAACCACTGACGGTTATGTCGGTTATGGCCAGATCATTGAAAAACCCATGCAGTGGTTTGAGCCTAAGACCGATGGCACCTTACGTTATTTCCCAGACAATGGTGCTGGTGGCTTAGATGGCTTGATTGTTGATACTGAGTACAAGTTCTTTTATACCGTCAATGATCCAACTTATATGCAGCCACAGGGCGATGCGATATTAAGTCGCTTATATTGGCCATGGTACTTTAGGCAGGCAGGCTGGAAATTCTGGGCTAAGTTTTTAGAGCGTTTTGGCAGTCCAATTTTAGTTGGTAAGTCATCCGACGCAACCGAGATGATGAATGGATTACTAAATGCTCATGGTAGTGCGGTTGTAGCTATTGATCTTGATGATTCGGTTGAGGCATTGGGCGCTGCATCGGGTAATAGCGGTCAAGGTTTTGACACATTTGAGAAAGCTATTGTTCGTCGCATCAACAAGGTTATTTTAGGGCAGACTTTAACATCAGGTACTGATGGCTCAGGCTCACGCGCGCTAGGCGAAGTGCATAATGAAGTGCGCATGGACAAGCTGCATAGTGACATACGTCTTGTTAATCCAGTGCTACAGCATTTTGTTAATGCTATTTGTGACTTAAATGGTTTTGAGCGCCATGAAATTACCTTGGCTACCGAGAAGAGCCTAGTTAAAGAGCGCGCCGAGCGCGACAAGATATTAAATGAAATTGGCGTTGAATTTACTGACACGTATTTCCAGGATAAATACAGCCTTGATGCGGATCACTTTAAAATGCGTGTGGCCAGTGCGCCTACAGCACAATTTACCGCATTGCCTGCCAAGGCCTTTAGCTTTAAAGCTGATGCGCAAAAGATCACGCCTGAGCAACAAGAGATTGATAACTTGGCACCAGCCAGTTACAGCTTGCTAGATACTGAGCAGATTAAAGCCTTAGTGCTGGCCAGTAATAGCGCGGAAGATTTGCAATCCAAGTTGTTTGAGTTGCTACCTAGTGCATCAATTGAGCAATTTAATGAAGTGCTAAGTCAGGCATTGTTTACTGCTGATATGCTAGGGTATAAGCATTCTAGCGAGGGCGCATAGTTAAATGGTGTTGATATGCTGACTGAAGAAGAGTTTTGCGATTGGTTTGATAAGAATAACGGCACTGATGAGGCTTATGGTGCAGCATGGCACACTTATCAAACCTTTTTTGGTGCTGCTGGTATTCGTGATGAGACCAAGGACATTGAGCGATTTAAAGAAGTATACGAAGCTGTTTACGGCAAGCCACCACATCTAGATTTTAATAAACGCTGGGTAGAAATCGTCGATAATCCTGATGCGATGCATTCGCAAGAAGCGTGGCTCATGTTTGCGCAAGGGGTTAATCACGGAAGTAATATCAATATATGAATTAAGGCTGCCCATTGAGGCGGCTTTTTTGTTGCCTGAGGAAAGGTTATGAAGTCAGAGCTGATTGAGCCATTCGGCTCTTTTTTTATGCCTGAACAAAATGTTGAGTTGATGCTAGGCGATTGCTTAGAGCGCATGAAAGAGATTGAAAGCGGGAGTGTTGACTTAATTTTAACTGATCCGCCTTACGGTACGGTAAATAACATGGGCTTAGATGGATGGCAGAATAATAAAACAGCATGGGATACAGTATTAGACACAAAAGCAATGCTTGAACAATGCAATAGAATTTTACGCACTAATGGTGCATTAGTTCTATTTGGACAAGAGCCGTACACAAGCCAATTGATAACAAATGCACATGGCAATTTACCGTTTAGCTATCGAATGACTTGGCTAAAAGATCATTTTGCTAATTCATTGATAGCCAAAAAAGCACCAGTTAATTACACCGAAGATGTATTGGTGTTTTTTAAGAAATACGACACGTTAAACCAGCACCCATTAAGACAGTATGTTAGGCAATTAATGGCATTTATTGGCTTAAACTTAAAGCAAATAAATACAGATTTAGGCCATAGACGAGCTGAACACTTTTTTTATGCTGATTCTACACAGTTTGGATTGCTGACCGAGCCAACGTATAACCAACTAACTGAGCATTACAACCTTGAAGCAATGCAAGGTTTTATGCCATACAGTGAGCTATTCGAGATAGATCGAGTATTTAATCGAGTATTTAATCTACCACAAGGCAAGAAGTTTAAAGGCAATGTATTAGAATATCGCAAAGATTATACAGGCTATCACCCCACACAAAAACCAGTAGCACTAATGACTGACTTAATTAAAACCTACACCAACGCAGGGCAAACAGTGCTGGACTTCACTATGGGCTCAGGCAGTACTGGCGTAGCAGCAGTACAGATAGGTCGCAGGTTTATCGGTATCGAGATGGACAAAGACTATTTTGAGATAGCTAAGCAGCGAATCAAAGAGGCTGCAAACCATGACTGAGCTAGAGCTAATTAACCTGATGGCACAGCGCAAGATTGTTATGCCTGACGAGTTTTACAGCTTAGACATTGCACAGCGACAATATGCGTTTACCGTGTCTAAGTTATCTAGCGTCGAGCAGATGCGTACAGTATTAAATGCGCTGCAAAAGTCAGTCAAAGATGGTGGTACGTTTAACGACTTTAAAAAGCAGGTCGCTAAAGATGGCATTAAACTACCTGAGTCTTACTTGGACAACGTATTTAGGACTAATGTGCAAAATGCATATAGTCGTGGTCGATGGCTAGAGCAACAGGCCAACAAGGCAGATCGGCCATACTTGCAGTACAGAGCTATTAATGACAATCGGGTGCGGCCTAAGCATTTAAAACTAGACAAAGTTATACGTCATATTGATGATGATTTTTGGCTTAATAACTACCCACCGATTGCTTATCGTTGCCGATGTTTTGTGCGTGCAATCTCTGGGCGTGACGCGCAAGAGCAAGGCATCACGCCTGATAGTCAATTGCCCGTTGGTGTTGCTGATGATAGCTGGACGTTTAAACCTAGATTGTCACCAGAGCAACAGATTGATGACTATGCAAATGCACAACTTGATATTTTTGCTAACGACTATCCACAATCGCGGCCAGCAGTACAGAGTATTAAAGATCAAATTAAGGCTGAGGGTGAGGCAGCACAGCAAACCATACGTTTATTGGGCTTAAATGATGCTACACGCCAAACATTGCCAGACATGCTAGAGCAGGCTGTCAAACTTGATAAAACACTACAGCCAAGCGCTATAGCGATGGTAAACGAGTACGCAAACGGATCAGGCGCAGCCATTGATAACTATATGCAAGTTGCTAAAGACACGCCCATTGGCAGCCGCGTATTTGACTGGCTTAAAAGTGCTTATGCAAGCGTGCTAGGTGCTGCAAAGTCACTTAAAAATAAATTGACGGGCAATTTAGATGCTGGCGGCTACTTGTTTGTGCCAGGTCAGGTCATTGGCATTAATACACCAAGTCTGTTTAGAGATGCAACTATTGGCCAGCGTGTTGAGATCATTAACGCAAAAGGTTTAGGCATTGATTTAAACAAGCTAGGCAGTGATGGTGTTTTACTGCCGCCTGATGTGCGTTTAGAGGTCGTTAGCGTGTTAGATGGTGTTGTGACCATGCAGCCGTCAACCAAGGCCGCTACGCAGTTGTTTAGTGCCAATAATGGCGTACTTACAATGATGTGAGGTGTCTATGTGCCGTTATCTATTGCCGCATCGTTATGTGTTGGTGTTTGATGGCGGTGAAGTGTTGTATATGCAATGCGCTAGATGTGATACGCGCAAATACATTATCTCTCATGGTTGTAAGCCGCAAATAGATCAACACTGGTTAATTACAGGTCAGTTTAAAAGATAAAAGAGGACACAAGATGCCAAAACTACAGTCTAAACGCACACCAAAACCGAGCCTAAACAGTTCGGTTTTTTGTTTTGCGCCAGAGCAACAAGTCGAAACCGAAGAAGCCAATAAGTATTGCTTTCGTGTGCAACCGCTTGATGTTGCGCCTGCTGATGCCACCGAGGGCAAGCAACGCACATTTTCAGGTGTTGCTTATTCAGGTGAGCCAATTACTGACCATTGGTACTGGGATCGCGTGATATTTGATTTAGCAAGTATGCAAATTAAAGGCCGTATCCCTGCCTTGTTAGATCACCGAGCTAGTCAGCGTGCTGGTGCAATCAATGATTATCAGATTGATAACGCCAAAGGCTTGACTGTATCTGGTGTGCTGATGTCAAACGAGTTCGGCACTCAGGTTGCGCAAGATTCAGATGATGGATTCCCGTGGCAAATGTCAGTACGGATTGAGCCAACAAGTATTGATGAAGTTAAAACAGGTGAAGTGATTGTCAACGGTAAGACCTATCAAGCGCCTATCACTATTTTTCGAGGTGGCCGCATTCGTGAAGTGTCGTTTTGTGCCTTAGGCGCAGATGACAACACTAACGCAGTGGCAGCCAGCCACAAACCTAAATCTTTTACTCAAGAGGACACCAACGTGACCGAATTAGAGCAGGCGCAAGCCAAAATCGCAGAGCTTGAGGCTAAAAACTCTGAGCTTGAAACCCAAAACCAGCAATTTGCTAAAGACAAGCGCGAGGCAGAAATTGCAGCACTGGCCACTGAGCTAGGTAGCGAATTTAGCGCAGAAGATGCGGCTGAGTATGCACAGCTCGATGACAAAGCGTTTGCATTTACTGCCAAGCAATTACGTGCAGCTAAAGCCAAGTTTGCGGCTACACAGCCCACTAAACCAAAACTACCAGCGCATTTGTTTAGTGAGCAGGTCACAACTGGCAAAGAGTCAGGCGGCAATACGCTAGACGATAAATTTAACCAATTTTCAGCAGCTTTAGATGGGGGTAAATAATCATGGCTCAAACAGTAACCGCAACCATTGCAGGCAAGCAACTCGTTGTTGGCGATGGTATTCGCACTGAAAACGTCAAGCCAACTACTGCCACTGCTTATAAGCGCGGTGATTTGGTAGCAGTAAGTGCTGCAAACGTAGCAACTCATGCGGCTGATGCAGAAAGTTGGCAGGCCATTATTGCAGTTGATGTAAGTGCAGCGCAAGCCACCGCACACGCAGCCGCAGGCCTTGAAATTCCAGTCTATGTGCAGGGCGCGTTTGACGTTGATGTTGTGACACTAAACGGCACGGCATTAAATGCTGGCCAGAAAACCACGGCACGTGCCAAGGCACTAACCAACAAAATTGAATTACGCAAAGTCGTAGGGGGCTAATATGAGCGTTACTTTTGATATTAATGGCGCACCCGTTGAGCTGCTAGAAGTTGGCCAGCTCTTGCTGTTGAATGATAAACAAAAGCAGGTTGATACCTTTCTGTTAGATCGTTTCTTTCCAAACCGCTTGTCTTTTGCACGTAAAGATGTGCCAGTTGGCGAGATTGACACGGTGACACCGTTAGCACCGTTTGTTAGTCCTAATGTGGCCGCCCGTCAGATTAAAACTGGTGACAGTGGCAATGTGAAATTTGTGAAGCCTGCTTATCTAAAGCCACAAATGAGCATTACGCCTGCTGATGTGTTTGATACTGTGCTGATCACCCGATTACGTCAGGCTGGTGTACTAGCAACTGGTACTAATCGTTTGACTGACGCTGAAGCATTGCTGGTTGATCAAATCCAAAAATCTCAAACCATTATCAATTCGATCCAAAATCGTAAATTGATGATGGCACGCGATTGCTTGTTAACTGGCCGCATGACCTTTGCGTCTGATGATTTTCCAAGCATCACGGTAGATTATGAGCGTGACGCGGCCTGTACCTTTGTACCTACCGTTAAGTGGGACGCTAATGGTGCAACACCAGTAACCGATATTAATGCCATGATTGCCATTGCGGTAGACAAAGCAGGGGCAAGCCCTACCGCGGCATTAATGTCGTCTAAAGTCTGGGGCGCATTATCTGCAAACCCTGAGTTTAAGGCGCAGTTTGAAACGCCACTCGCTGGCATTAGTGTTGCTTATACACCCACCTTTAATGATCCATTAAAGCCGCAACTGCGTGGCACCTTTGGCGGCATTCAGTTCTGGACGTATGACGGCACGTATAAATTCAGTGGTGCTGCTGGTCGCTTTATTCCTGCTGATTATTTTGGCTTGGTTGCTGATGCATCTGGTTATGTGGCGCACTGTGCCATTCAAAACTTAAAGGCATTTGGCCAGCCGCTAGAGTATTTCATGGATCAATGGCAGGAAAATAACCCGTCCAGCATTCAACTGGTAGGTGAATCTAGTCCGTTGATTGTCCCTAACAACAAAAATGGTGTCGTTGGTGGCACTGGCTTTGTGACCATTTAAGGAGTGCAAACCATGGCAGTTATCGCAAAGGTAAGTATTGGTCAGTTTACACCTGGTGATGAGCTGAAAGGCTTGTCTGATGAGCGCGTGGCCGAGCTGTTGGATGCTGGTTTTGCTGAGCATGTGGATAGCAAAGCGGACGTTGAGCAAGCACCAAAGTCTAAGTCAGGCAAAAAGGAGTAAGCCGTGCCATACGCAACGCGTGACGACCTGATTGCGCGTTTTGGTGTGCAGTCGATTGAGTCGCTTGAAAAAACTGTATCTAAAGTGGTTGATCCAAGTGTGTCTGACAAAGCATTAACTGATGCACAGGAATTAGCGGATAGCTACATTGCCTCGCGCTACAGCCTACCTTTGTCGGGCACGCCTGAGTCACTAAAAGGCTATGTGTTAGATATTGCACGCTACAAGTTATACATCAATAAAGCGCCTGATGAGGTACGTCAGCGCTATGACGATGCAATGACTTGGCTTAACCGCATATCAAGCGGCAAGGTGGTGTTACAACTGCCTGCTAATCCAGATGATGGACTACCAACGTCCGAAGCAGGTAGGAATCAGCAACGGGTAGCGGTGGGCATTAGTCATTATGGTGGCGTGTTTGGTAAAGAGGTCACTGACCTAATGCCAATGATCGCACCTGGTGGCTTAGGAGGTTTTGATGGCTGAGCCAATTAGCGTAAAAATTGATGGTGAGCGCAGGGTCTTTGACTACTTAGCAAAACTTGCAAAAGTAGCGGGAGAGAACTCCAAAGTCTGGCACCAAATCGGCAATATTTTATATGACGATGTGCTCAATAATTTTGATCGTGAGCGCACGCCAGATGGCACACCATGGCAGAAGTCATGGCGTGCCAAATTGCAGGGCGGTAAAACGCTGCAAAACACTGGCCGTTTACGTGACTCAATCCAGCTTGTTGTAAAAGGCAATCAGATTAGCGTTGGCACTAATGTTAAGTACGCGCGAGTACACCAGTTTGGCGCAACAATCCGCGCTAAAGGTGGTGGTTATTTGACATTTAAGGGTGCTGGCAATTGGGCAAAAGTGCGTTCTGTATCAATCCCTGCCCGTCCATTTCTGGGCTTATCTAAAGATGGTGAGCAAGGCATTATCTTAACTATTGAGGGAGCGTTACTCGATGTCAGACCTTGATTATTTTGCGCTTGAGCCTGCCATTGTTGCCAGATTGACAGACCAGTTGCCTGAGCTTGAAGTGGTTTATACGCCATTTAGTGTAGACAACATGCTTGAGCTTACCAATGCTGCTATTGCTGCACACGTTATTTATGCAGGGGATCGCGTCGGGGAGAGCGTGGGCAATGGTCGTGCTAATGCGGTGTATCAGCGCTGGCTAGTCGTGCTTGCCATCCGTGACGATAGCGCACAGCTTGAGCAAACGCAGTCTATACGCGCCATTGCTGCACCATTGATTATTAAGTTGCTACGGGCATTACAGGGCTTTAATCCACAAATTAGCGGCTATCGTGCATTGCAGCGCACTGATGACGGTGTTGGTGTTGGCCATGCGCCAGGCTTCGGCTATTTCCCCTATCTTTTTGAATCTCAAATGTTAGTCGTCTAGGAGCAATCACATGACTAAGCAATACAAGGCAGTCGAGCCAGTTGGCCGATTTGCCAAAGGTGACATTATTGGCGATTTACTACCAAAACAGATCGAAAAATTACTGGAAGATGGCGTGATTAAAGCTGTTGAGCCAGTCAAAGCAGATACCGCAAAAGTCGAGGGTAAAAAATGAGTAATTATATTTCACTGCAAGGCAAGTTTTACTTAGCTAAAATCGTTGCTGGTATTGCTGGCCAGCCGCGTCATATTGGCAACGTACCAGATTTTGAAGTATCAACCGATGCTGAAATTATTGAGCATAACGAATCAATGACAGGTAGCCGCACTGTTGATTATACAATGGAAAAATCCAAGTCTGTTAAGTTTAAAGGCACGCTAGAAGAAGTGAATCCTGATAACTTGGCATACATTCTGAACGGTCAGAAATCAACAATTGCAGGCAGTACGGTAGTTGCTGAGAGCCTTGGTACTGTGACAGTAGGCACTGAGGTTGAGCTTAAAGGCTATAACGTATCGGCTGTTGTGATTAAAGATTCTACTGGCACGCCCGTGATTGTTGACGCAAGCAAATACAAGGTGGATGCTGCGTTTGGCACAGTAACCTTTAACGATGTGACAGGCTTAACCATGCCGTTATTGGCTGATTACACGGCAGGCACCGCGTCAAGTGTGACCATTAACGATGTGGAAAGCCAAGAGTACGAGCTCACTTTTCGCGGCGTGAACACAGCCAACAACAACAGTAAAGTTGAGTTGAAATTGTGGCGCACCAAAAAAGACCCTGGCACTACGTTCCAATTGATTCACGAAGAACTAGGCTCGTATGAAATCAATGGATCAGCAATATCCGACATTACACGCGCTAATGATGCAACATTGGGCTTGTATGGTCGTTATGTAACCATTGACCAAGCATAAGTAACACAGCAGGCACATGGGCGCATATCGCGCTTTTTTTGTGCCTGCTGTTTAGGATTTGACCATGAACGACTTTATGCTGGCCAGCAATCGCAGTATCACATTACAGATTGATGATAAGTTGATTGACATTAAACAAGTCACAATGGCTGACTTTGATTTGTTTGCTGTTGATGCAATGCCAATCAGAAAAGAGCTATTGGCGCTAGACAATAAAGACATTGGCAATATCACTAAAGCATTTTTAGGTCATGCAGGCGAAACAGTTAGCCTACTAACCCGATTTAGCAGTTTAGATAATGCTGCTATTGAGCAAATGGCAAGCAACCTTGAGCAAATAAGCAATGTGATTTATGCGTTTTACAGCTTAAACAGTGCATTTTTTGATGAGCCTGAACCTAAAAAGGCCACAACCAAAGATGATAATAAAAATACTTGGTTTGATGGTTTTCAATTCTTAATCAGCCAAGGCCATACGCATAGTGAGATTATGCAGTACAGTTATGGCGCTTATTTAGGCTACTGTAAGGCAGCAGGTCGTAGTTATAAAAATGAATTAAAAACGCAGGCCAATATGATCCGCACCGCACATCATGCAGATAAAAACGGCATGGAAAAGTTTAATCGTGAGCTGAGCAAGGATTAATTTTACCACTCAATTGTATTGTTCTGAGATTTTGAGTAAATTGTGAAGAAATTTACAAAGTAGTAAAACAAATGAAGGGATTATTATTTGCTGGATTGATTGCTGGCCAGCTCGCTGTAACGGGGGTAGCTCACGCAGAAAGCCAAAATCTATTTGCAGCGGTTGAGTATTCTCACCAAAAAATAGAATTTGATGCGGATGTGGAGTCTGACTTTAACGGTGGTGTTATTGGATTTAGCACATCGCCTTATCAGCAATATGGCTACTGGGGTAAGTTTGAATACTCTACTAGCAACAAAACAGACTCTAATTATTATGAGGGATCGGTAGGATTAAATTATAATTTATTGAGTCAGGGCAACTTTTATATCAATGGCTTGGCTGGCTTGGGTTACACTCGTATTGAGTCAGGGATAACAGATAGCAATTTAAACTTTATTTCCTTGCCGCTTGGTGTGGAGGGCGGATATTCATTGACACCAAAGCTGGATTTGTTTGCAAGCGTTGGCTATAAGTGGCTGTTCGATATGACAGGACGCGACGGCTATTATGGTGGCGGCAAGGTATCTACAGGCAGCTCTACTGGTCAAGATTTTGGTAAAACATTGTGTGTTTCTGGTGGTGAAAATGGTAGGGGTATATGGCTTAATGGCTCAAACCCCAGTCTATGCGCCAATTTTGGTGGCGTAGTTCCGAATCCAGAAACAAAGGTGCTATGCGCTGATAAAACTTGGAGTGAAGGGCCTACTAATGGCAACAGCCTTAGTGGCTATTGTTCAGGACATGATGGAATTTACGAAAAAGATAAAGGCGGCAGCTTAACTAGCCTAAAAGCCAAATACGGCAATTCAATTAGCCTTGGTGATGGGCAAGCGGCCATGTATAAAATTGGCTTGAGGTTTAGTTTCTAAGGAATATTTACAAATGGCGCGCACCAAACCCAAACAAGGCAGCAGTAAGAATCTAATCATCATTGGCGCTGTACTGCTTGCCATAGTCGCAGCAGTAATTGCCTATGGTTATTCAGCCAGTCAGAAAAACAAGCAAATGGCTGAGCAAGCAGCAGCGTATAGTGCCCAGAAAGAAGCCAAGGCCAAATTTGAGGCAGACCAAGCTGCCGAGCGGAAGCGTAAATTTGATAGCCAGCAGCAAGCATGGGGGCAGACAGCGCCAAGCGAGCAAGAAGAAGTTGCCAAGAATACTGGTAATAAAACTAAATCCAGCTGGCCAGCTAATGGTGCAGAGTATTTAGAAAGATGCCAGCGGATGATTAAAGCGCAAGTAGAAAGACCATCTACTTTAAGTTTTAGCATGTTCTCTTCAAAAGTTTATGAGGCGCTCAATGGAAATGTGTCAGTCACCATTCCATTCACGGCTGAAAGTGCCATGGGTAGCAATCAGTCATTTGGGGCAAGGTGTATTTTCCCTAAAGATGGCGGTGAGGAAATTAATATCATTAATCGCTAGATCAAGATAAACCAAGGTCGCATGAGCGGCCTTTTTTAATACCTAAATTTTACTTAGCCCTGATCGTAAACGGTCGGGGCTTTTTTTGTGGGCGAATGAAATGGCAAGCAATAATCTTGAATTTGCGCTACGACTAATTGCAGAAACTGATGGCTTTACAGCGCCAATGGATGTGGCTAAAAAAGCCGCCACTGCATTAACAGGCGCATTAGCTGCAATTGGCCTAGGCTTGTCTGCCAAGGAAGTACTGGACATTGCTGACGCTACGCAGCAGATGGCCTCACGCCTAAAAAATGCCACTGCCAGCACCGAAGAATATAATTTAGTACAGGCGCGGTTATTAGAGCTTGCCAACGGCACGTATCGTCCACTGCAAGAAGCCCAAGAAATCTACCTTGCTACATCAAACAGCATGAAGTCTTTGGGCTATAGTACCGAGGAAATACTATCTGTAACCGAAAGTCTGTCTTATAGTTTTACCCATAATGCCGCCAGTAGTGACAAAGCCCGATCTGCACAAGATGCGTTTGCAAAGTCACTGGATAAAGGAAGAGTAGATGCGGATGCGTGGTCTAGCATCCTGGCAGCGGCTGACAATATTGTTGGTGATTTAGCCAAAAGCACTGGCAAAACTGAAAGTGAAATCCGCAGTCTGGGCGCAAACGGTAAACTATCCATCACTGACTTAAACACCGCGCTGATGCAGTCACGCGACCGCAACCAAGAACTTGCTGATGTAATGAGTACATCCACCAAGGATGCTATTCAAAGTGTAAGAAATAACGTCACTGCACTAATTGGCAGTCTAAATGAGCAGTATGGCATTACTGACAAGTTGGCCGAAGTCATTAAGGGCTTTGGCGAAAACATGGATTGGCTGGTCACGCTATTTGAGGATGCGATAGCTGCTGTAGGTGCGTGGTCTAGTGAGCTTGGCAGCATAGATGATGAAACCGTTGTTGCGTTAAAACAAGCATTGTCTGCTGCCTATGATGTGGTTAAAGACCTAATTTCAATTGCCTTTGAAATGGGCAAAACAGTATTTGAAGTATTCACCGCTGCCAGCAAAAGCGTAAGTATCTTGACTGGTGATGTGGACGAGGCTGGCAATAGTGTTAGCTTTTTGACCCGCATTGTTCAGGGTTTAAGTATTGCATTTGGCTTTGTGTCTGATGGCATAACCGCCATCAAGATTGGCGTTAATTTGCTCACTGGCGCATTTTATGATTTTGGTGCTGGCGTAGCTGCTGTGATGTCCAAAATTACATTTGGCGACGTAAGCAAGCGCTATGAGGAGCAAGCCGAATATTTAAAAGGCGTTGCCAAAAAGAACTATGCTGAAGCTGAACAGCTTGCAATGGATTTTGAATCCAAAGGTGTGCAGCGGCTACAACAAGCCACTAAAACCAAGGCTGAGTTGTACGCAGAAGATGCAGCAAATGCCAAAAAGCGGCTAGATGAAATTAGCACCAGTGCTGAGGCAAGCGAAGCCGATAAAATTAAGGCTGTCCAGAAATGGGCAGAGGCTGCAATTGCTGCAAATAATGGCGTGCTATCTGGTGAAATGCAGCGCGAAATGATCGCCAAAGGCTTTATCATCACTATGGATGAGGCTGGCAAAGTTGCTGTGCAGGCATTTAAGCAGTCAGTTGGCGCTATTAATGAAAACACCGAAGCCCTAAAGCGCACAGGTGAGGCAGCAGCAAAAAGCCTTGGTATTGACGTTGAGCGTGCAGCAACGGGTGTATCTAAATCATTTAATGATGCAAAAGGTCAGGTTAATGATTTGGCTGCTGGCTTAAAGGCCATGGGGTTTGAGGGGCAGCAAGCCAGTAACGTCATTTACGCATCATTAAAAGACCTACTTGCTAAAGCCAAGACAAAAGAAGAAGTTGAGATCGTTCGGCAATCTTTTGTTGATTTTGGCAAAGACGGCAAACTATCTGCTGACATGGTGGATATGGGCTTAAAGGCTGTTAGTCAGACATTACAAAAACTACCCGCTGACCTTGATCCTGTAGAGCAGGCATTTGAACGACTTGGCATTAAAACCAAAGAGCAATTAAGGCTTGCCGCACAATCTGCGCTTGCTGACTTTGCAACTATTGCGGCAAGTGGCCAAGGCACTGCTGAAGATGTGCGTAAGGCATACGAGCGCACCATGCAAGCGGCTATCGCATCAGGTGATGCGGCTGTAATTAGTCAAGCCAAGGCATCGGCATCAGCAGCAGGCTTAACCGTTAAGATTGATGAAACTGGCAAGGTGACCACTAAGACTTATGCCGAGATCGTCAACGGTAGTGATGGCGCAACTAAGGCAACAGACCGTGTTAGCTCTGGTTTTGGCCGTATTGGCAACGCGGCTCATGGCGCAGCGCGCTCAACAGGTGAGGCCGCACAGGCAGCAGTCAATAGCCTAGATGCATGGTCTAAAAAGTTAGATGAGATCACGCGCAAACAAGGTGGTATGACAGGCAATGACTTTTTAAATGGTGGTAGTTCTGGCAATTCTTCAGCCTCAGGTGCACAGACATTTGCCTACACATCAGAAGAACAGATTATGAAAAAACTGATGGATGAAGCTGGTTATGATGCAAAGCGCGCCAAAGTTAAGGCTCATGATTTGATGAATGATACAAGCTGGGCTAAGGCAACAGACGGTGCATTTAACTGGTCGCTAAGCAACTACGACTACATTAATAAGACAGTCGCTGATCTAGCCAGGGTGAGCAATGGCACTACAGGCACACCTGCCAAAACCGTGAAGTATGACATCAAGATTGGCAATAACAGTGCAGAGCTTTACGGCAACACGGGTAGCGAGGATCAGGTTAATGCTTTAATGGCTGAGCTTGAGCGACTTAAAAAGGGCATGTAATGAAACTAAAACGAAATAGCACCAGTGAAATAGCCGTCTTATCTGACGGCTTTTTATGGTCTGATGAATTTGACTATAAGCCCATTGAGCAAAAGGTTGAGCCGTCCATTGATGGCACGCCAATCATACAAGAAGGCAAATGGAAATCTGGCAGGCCAATCAGCTTAGCGGCTGAAAAGGACATGGCTTGGCTGCCACGGCATGTAGTGAGCACGCTTAAAACATGGTCAATGCTACAGGGCGAAACCTTTACGTTAATGTTTGAGTATCAGCACGATACTAGGCAATTTAACGTGATCTTTCATCATGCCAGTACTGCTATTGAAGCTACGCCAGTCAAGGGATTCCCGACTGTATCAGATGGTGATTATTACAACGTGACTTTGCGATTATTGGAGTTAAATTAATGGCAATTGAAACAAAAGACTTGGTAATTTATAAGTCCGAGCGATTGACTGATACTGATGACGGTGGTGGTAAATACTCAGGCCAAATTATTGAAGATGGCCAGTCTAATAACCTGTTTCCTGATGTGTCTGAGCTTGATCGCACGATGGGGCGCGTGTCATTACGCAAGATATATCCTGCTGTCATTACTAACGATACTGACAGCTTAATGGGCGCAACGGTTTTTATCTCTGAAAATCCAGCCGATCCCAACGTGTCTGCCTTGTTATTTAGCACCAAGTCATGGACAGATGAGCGCAACGCTGCAAAAAACCGCATTGAAAATTATTTGGCTAAAGGTGCGCAGGCGGTAGGCAGTCTGCTAGATACGGCTTATCAGGGCATGAAAGCTATACAAGTTGCCATGGATAAAGCAGAAACCGAGGCCAGCGCAGGCACTACGCTAGTGCTGGTATCTGACGAGGGTAAACTTGCCGAATATCAGCAGTATGTGCGCATTACTAAAGTCGATACCCGTATTGCCATTGTGCGCGTTGATAAAACCAACGTGGAATATAAGGTGGTCACTTATACGCTTAATGATGCACTAGAGCGTGATTTTAATGGTGTATCAGCAGCGCAGTGGTACACCTCAACCAAGCCGCAAACCATTATCCGCGACACGATTGTTGCCGATAGCGGCCTGTATTATGGCTCTAGCAACTTAGCTGATGATGTAAGCGTTGGCACATTTACAGTGCAAGCGCAAAGTATTTTCAGCCAGATTATCCCAAGTGCGCAAACCGAAACGCCAATTGTTGATGTGAATGCAGCAGGCGAGCGCGTAACTTTGGTTGCGGGCAATACCGACCCAATTACAGCCAGTTTTACAACTACTGTTGGTTTAGCGCAAAACCTGTATTTAGGCTCTGGTGTGATGCCGTCCAGCGTTTCTTTTAGTTTATTTGGCCAGTCAATTACTGACCAAGGCGGCATACTTAAAAACACCGCTGGTACGCAAGTAGGCACGATTGATTATCAAAAAGGCTTAATCCAGTGGACACAAAGCGCAGGCAGTGGCACAGCCACATTAGCCATTACGTTTATGCCAGCGGCTAGCCCAACGCAGTACACGCAGTCTTATGCAGTGCCCGTGACGCAAGCCAATCAGTCTGCAAACTGGACGGGCGTTTTAGTGCCAACTCCTGCCCCTGGTTCTTTGTCGATTAGCTATATGTCACAGGGCAAGTTTTATGAGCTAAAAGATGACGGTTCTGGCCAGTTAAAGGGTGCAAGTACCAGCTTTGGCTCAGGTAGCATCAATTATGAAACTGGCTCATGGCTTTTAACAACAGGCGCATTGCCAGATGTGGGCACGCCTATTTTGTTATTGTGGGGTACGCCCATTACTACGTTTGTCCGCAGCGGCTTAACCGTAGCACCTGCTGGCGTAGACTTTACTTTGTTTCATAACGGGATAGCCACCGCAACCGTGACATGGACACTTGAGGGTGTGGCCAAAACCGCAACGCTAAACAGCGCAGGGCAGTTTACAGGTGATGCCACGGGGTACTTAAGGCGCAATACGGGTAAAGGCCGCATTATCCCCAAAAAATTGCCGCAACAAGGCACAGTATTTACCATCACTTACACGTTTGGCGCACCCAAAGCCCAAACTGTAAATAGTGGCGCTCCAGATAGCAGTCAGAAGTTAAATTTTACTATCGGCACTGGTACCGCAATTGAGCAAAATAGCGTGGAGCTAAGTATACCCGTTAGTTCTGGTGTGGGGGCAGCACAAAGCGGCAGGGTCTTGCTACACGATGAGCCGATAGATAGCACTACTGGTAAGCTGGTAAATCAGTTTGGGGTGCAAATGGGCGTAATTACTTACGCAACAGGCGCATGTGAAGTGACGCCAGCACTAGAGCAAAATTTTTACTATCCCAACTACACGCCATTCATAATGTACGGAGCAGGGTGACAATATGAGTTTTTACAGCCCACAAACATCAGGCTACACCCCAGTTGCGCAAACACTTAAAACCTATAATGCGGCCGACATTGCTGTTAGTTATCGAGATACATCTGGCACGGGCAGCGATAGTAAAACAGTGACAGCAACCAACTTAAAATTTGACTTAACATCTGGTTTTGATGAGCAAATAATTGCAGGCTCAGTACGTTTTAGATTAGGTAGTGATACCTTTATTGATCGCATGGGCACGCTATACCGCAATGTTGATCCTGCAACCAATAGCGGTACTGCATCTGGCACAATCCAGTACGGCAATGGAGCAATTGAGCTTACAAGCTGGACACCCAATGCTGATAACACATTGCAACTGCGCTCACTGACCACCACAACTGATATGCCGCCCATCAATCATGTGAGCTTTAGAACGCCTGTGGTGCCAATACGTCCAGCATCGCTCACTGTGGTTGTTACATCGCTAGAGTTTGGCCAGCTCACACTACAATTTGATGAGTTTGGCAAGGTTAGTACGGATAAAGCGCAAGGTACAATTGATTACGACACTGGTTTTGTGGATATTTATTTTTACCGAAAGTTAAAGGTAAGCGACAACTTATGGGTTAAAGATGAGCCGTGGTATGACCCTATCCTTGAGTATAAAATCCCTGCGCCCAATGGTGATGGTGTGACAAGCTGGATTAATGCACCCGTGTGGGTTGATCCAAGCAATATGCGCTATAACGCAGTGGCTTACACTTATATCCCGCTTGATAGCGAGATTTTAGGCTTATCTGCAACGCGCTTGCCACTAGATGGCCGTGTACCTATTTTTAGAGTGGGTGACATTGGCATTGTCAGTAGCAGTAAAGAATATGCTCTGCCTAATCACATAGCTGGCCAGACTTATGCACTTGATGATGCACGTATTTCATGGCTTGAGCTTGAGGACAGTCAAGGCACAAAAGTGCCTTACGACATGTACACAGTGGACTATGATTATGGCAAGTTTACGCTAGGTGGTGACTTTGCTTTAAATGCACTGGTGCCACCATTAACTGCCAAATATCGTTATCAGGATATGGGTTTAATCCGCGATGTGCAGATTAACGGCCAAATCACATTTACTAAGCCTGTGACACATAATTACGATGCTGACAATACGATTGTTGGTAGTGCGCTAGTGATTGGTGATATGCAAGCCAGATACACGCGCAAGTTTGTGCAGAGCACATGGAATAACGTGTGGGCTGATGAGGCCACAGGTGCACCACTGACAGCCAATTACAACAATGCGCTATACCCAATTGAAGTTACCAACCTTGGCGCGATCCAAGAGCGTTGGGCGTTAGTATTTACCGATGCTACCAACTTTAGAATTGTGGGTGAAGTATCGGGGCAAATTGGCACGGGTAGCGTCAATACTGATTGCGCACCGATTAATCCAGTAACCAACAAGCCTTACTTTAAAGTTAAAAAAGAGGGCTGGGGCGCAGGCTGGGCAAGCGGTAACGTACTACGGTTTAACACTATTGCAGCAACATTCCCAATATGGGCAATCCGCACGGTTAAGCAATCTGAACCAAGTGTGATGTCTGATCAATTTCAAATCATGCTGCGCGGTGACATTGACCGCGTGGTGTGATTTTATAGGTTTAATTTATCAAGTTTATAGGCTGCCTATTTTGCATAGTGCGGCCTTTTTTATTGCTCAAAATAAGAGGTTATTATGGTTGCCAGTACTGATATTAAGTTTTACGTCCACACCAATACCAACGCACCGCAGCTTGGTAACGTGCAAGGCAGTATGATTGCCGTACTTGATGCCTGCCTTGTTAATGGTTTTGGCAGTCAGTCTATTGCTACATTAACTGCAAGCGGCACTACCGCAACCGCAACCTTTAGCGGCAATCACAATTTTATGCAGTATCAAGTCGTTGAGATTGCAGGCGCGGCGCAAAGCGACTACAACGGCCAGCATCGAATTTTGACTGCACCTAGTGCCAATAGCATTACATTTGAACTGCCTGCCGCACCGAGTGTAAGTACTGCCACAGGTACTATAACATGCCGTTTGCCACCGTTGGGTTGGCTAAAGCCATTTAGCGGAACTGGAAAAGCGGCTTATCGCTCGTCTAATACATTACTTGCATCACGTCCATATTTACGTGTTGTAGATGCACTTGATCCTGCATACACAGCAACTTATGCGAAATATGCAAAGGTCGGCATTGTTGAAGATATGACCGACATTGATACGATGCTTGGAGTGCAGGCCCCATATGACAATGCTAATCCTGATAAGAATTGGATCGGTACAGGCTCAGGAACTACAGCAAGCAATGGCTGGTCGAAATGGTATTATGCACATCAATATCAATTTGCTGATAATTCAAACAGGTACGATGCGGGCAGTCCTGCAGTGGGTGCTAGAAATTGGATTTTAGTTGGGAATAAAGATTATTTTTATATTCTTCCTTGCTCAACAACAACATCTTTAGAAGCTCTTTGTTATGGATTTGGGGCATTTGATTCAATTTTAGATGCAGATACATCAACAACATTCCTATCTTCCACTATTCTTTATCATGCTGCGAACTTCAGTTATGCAAGAAATCGCTACTCGCCTTTACTCACAACTCAGTATCAAGATACTTTGCTATTACAAAGATCTTATAATCAAGTTGCAAACTATAAATTAGGTAGTGTTTATTCACTGAGCACTCCAAGTAACAATGTTTATACTGGAGGATCTAATCATTTTGGTCCTCCATCGCTTGCAAATTCAATTCCATTTGCTCCAATTTTTATAAATGAGGATGTGCTGCGCGGTGAAATGAAGGGGATTTACTGGCTGTTTCAACAGCAACCCTATTCAAACTATACTGTATTTAATAAGAATAATTCAGCATATATTGCATGTAATGTAGCTCCATTTTCTAGCATTGCAGGACAATTGATACTAAAAATTGGAGAGTTGTGATGCTTTTAAATCTTAGTATTCATACTTCAAAATCGAACGTTTATGATCGTATATATGATGCAAATGGATTTTCAATTAAAGGGCAAATCAAAAAATTGAATATCCCTTTTCCTTGCCGTGTACGTCTTTATGAGCGTATCTCGGGCCGATTAATCAAAGAAGTTTTATCCGACAATCTCGGCAATTATAAGTTTGAATTTTTGGCGAAAAGTACATATTTCATTGTTGCTCATCATCCCTCAAATCAATATAACGCAGTCATAGCAGACCTAGTGGTGCCAAAATGAGCCAAACTTCAAAAGCTGCAAAACTCAATATGATTACCGCACTAGCTAGTTTTTTAGATAGCGGTGCGGGTACAGCCACCATTGTTTTTTATGACGATACGATGCCAGCTACAACCGAAACAGCAGCAAATAACGCCGCTAAACTTGTCACGCTGACATTGCCTGAGCCATGCTTTAAAGAGGTCACTGTTGATTACGTTGAGCTATATCCAAGTGATACTGCTACCGTGATTAAAACAGGTACAGCAACATGGGCGCGCATGTATAACGGTGCGGGTCAACCAGTGCAAGACCTAGAAATTGGCACTGACATTGTTTTATCAAAATCCGAAATCACAATGGGCGGTGAAGTTAGTATTCAGTCTATTAAATTACGACCATAATTGAGGTGCGCATGTGGGTACTTTGTCTGATGTGGATGCGCACAATGTAATTCTTAATTTTAATAAGCCGCTTGAGCCAGTTGATAGTCACAACGTCATATTAAATTTTGGTGATGACAGCAGTGGCGTTACGGCTGTTATTGACAGCATTGTTGATACTGAGTTTGCAGTTGAGATAATCGCAACAGTTACAGATAATGATGCGGTTATTGCCATTATTGACACGATTGTTGACACCAGTTTTGGCACTGAAATTATGGCTACGTTTGTGCCAGCAGGTGCAATCACTGGCACTATTGATGTTGTAGTTGATACTGATTTTGACGTTGAGATAGCAGCTACTTTTGATATTAACTTTATCAAAGGTGTGGGCTTATTTAGCAACTTTAAATATCAGCGTGCAAAGCCATGTTTAATATCACCCACGTTTAAATACGCAAAACCAATCTTTAAGGCGCATAACAGCGCCTTTTATTTTGAGCGTGGTTTAAATATCAGCAATCAGGCCTTTATTGGTTTTGATAAAGCCAATCCATTAGCGCAGGCAATTAAATCCGTGTGGCAGCAAGCCAATGGATTAAGCATTGACGCAATAACCAGCTGGGATATTACCGATCAATTGCGCATTGCAAAACAGCTTAAATGGCAAGTGGGCAATGTGCTGGCGCACCAACGGTCAACCACATGGCAGGAAATGATCCGCAAGCGTAAGCAAATCACTTACGCTTACGACGTTGCGCATGTGTTTGAAAAAGTAGTGACTTTTGGCCATGACAAGGGCTTAGAGCTAATTACTAGCACTGGCTTGGCATGGGATAAGGCCAAAGCAATCCACTACCGCAAACACCCTGTCTTACCGTGGCCAAGACCCGAAACGCCTGTTTATGTTGGCTCAACTGACCTTAACTTTATTTGCTTATTGGGCGAAGTTGATAGTCACAACGTCATATTAAATTTTGGTAGCGATGATTGCATACCGCAAATTGCAAAAAGGAATTGGTGGCATATCGTGAATGATATTAGTGTAACGCGTCTTGATAACGACTTGCCCATTAGCGTCATGAATGGCAGTTTTGACACAGACCGCAGCCGTTGGTGCTGGTCGTATAAATTAACAGTGCCAGCAAGCGAGCTTTATAAACTAAACCCTATTGATGCCAAGCCTGTCATTTTAAAAATTGTGGTGAACGGATTTGAGCATCACATGCTGCTTGAAAACCGTACGCGCTCAAGGCAGTTTGCAAAAGATGTTTATAGTTTATCTGGGCGCAGCCCTAGTGCATTGCTATCACCACCGTATAGCCCTGTACGCTCATTTACGCAAGAAAACGAGCGTACCAGTGTGCAATTGGCACAAGCTGAGCTTGACCGCGTTGGCAGTGACATGGTGCTAAATTGGCAGTTAATTGATGCGCTTGGCTGGATATTGCCAGCAGGTAGTATGAGCTATGGCAACGCTACGCCCATTGGTGCCATTACGATGCTTGCCGAGGCAGGTGGTGGCTTTATTTATAGCGAGCCTGATAGCCAGACCTTAAGTATTAAGCCGCTATACAAAAAAACATACTGGGACAGCTTGGACACAGGCGATTATGACCGCTTAATCCCTGAATCTATTGTGACTGATTTATCCACTGACTTTGAACCATTGCCAGATTATAACGGCGTGTGGTTGACTAATGACCGCAGTGGCTTAACAGGGCAAGTTAAGCGCTCAGGCACAGCAGGCGATAACTTGCAGCAGCCTTATAACAGCACGTTATTAACCAGCAATACAGTGATGCACAGTAAAGGCCGCGCAATACTAGCTAAAGCAGGTATGGTTGAGTATCACAGCTTGCAAATGCCGATCCATACCGATGTTGGCTTGTGTGCGCTTGGTGAATTGGTGGCATTTAATGGCGACTGGTGGGGCATTGTTGATAGCGTCAGTGTGTCTTTTAGTTTTGGCAGTGTGGTGCAAACTGTAGGTATTGAGAGAGCTAACCATGAGTAATGCATTAAACCGCTTGATTGACTTGCTACCCAAAGCGCCTGAATTTATCGGTAACGTACAATTTGCTAATCATCCAGAATATAAGGTTTTGGTAGTAGACGGCACAGGCCTGGTTATTTGCACAAGTCAGACGCGCTATTTTGTTGGTGATCGCGTATTTATATCGGGCAGTGAGATTAAACGATCAGCACCAAATGGCACCGTTTTGCAAATCGAAATTTAGTTTTAAATACAACCACACAGCACCTTCGGGTGCTTTTTTATTGCCAAAAATTAGGGGAATACAATGCCTGAAAGCGACTACACGCGAGAGCCACCAACGGCGAGCGCCATACAGCTTGCGGCCATTAGCGACAAAATCAACACGATATGTGGCGCTTTGGAAAAGCTGCAAATGACGCCACAACAGCTTGATCGACTTTCAATGCAGATTGAGCAAATGAAAGTTGATCAGCAGCAAACACGCGAAATGCTCAATCAAACAAAAAGCGGGCTAGTTGGGGATATTGAAAAAATCAACAAAGACTTGGATGTGCTCAAAACATCAAAAACCAAGCTGGACACAGTAACCAATATTGTATCAGCGGTTGGTGTCACATTTATTATCGCTGTCATGGCCGCATGGACAACGCAGAAAACCCGAATTGAAAACAATACCGCACTATCAACTGCAAATGAGCAGCGCTTGCGAGTGTTAGAGAGTGCGAGTGAAAAGCAGCTAAGCATTGCAGAGCGTGAGCACTTATCGCTACGCACGCAAATGGATGCAATACGCGAAAGCATGTACCGCAGGGGGTATAAAGATGAAAAGTGAGCATACAAGGGCATGGTTGGCACTGGCACTGGTAGCCATTATTGCATTACTGGTAACTGGCCTATTTTTTGTGCAAATCCCTACTGAAAATAAAGACTTGGTAAACATCGCGCTAGGCTTTGTGGCTGGCTATGTCGCCAGCGTCATGGGCTATTACTTTGGTAGTAGTGACCAAAACCACAAAAAAGAGGACATGCAGGCCGATGCCGCAACTGGCAAGCCTAATGATCCTGTGCATATTGAGAGTGAGGATAAGCCATGAGTAAAGCAGTATTTGACCAGTTGCGCAGTATGTCAGGTGGCAAGCTTAGTCAATCACAGGTTGATGCTGGCAACCTGATCTTAAAGTCAGTGCCTGATGATGTGCTGCTGGCCATGCTTGGGATTAGTGAGCAAAATCCACTTATTATCAATGCAGAGGGCTTTAATTTACTGCGAGCCAAGCTATTTGGAAATGTTATTACTCAAAGTCAGTTTAATGGCATAGAGCGCATTTTAAAGGCCATTAATGACTATAAGCTACCAAAGTCACAAGCCGCCTATGTACTCGCTACTGCTTACCACGAAACTGCACACAAAATGCTGCCCGTGGAGGAAATCGGCAAGGGCAAGGGCAAGGCATACGGCCAACCAATCAAAGGCAAGGCTTACTATGGCCGTGGTGATGTGCAGCTAACATGGCTAGCTAATTACGATAAGATGGGCAGACTATTGGGCTTGGATTTAGTCAATAACCCCGACCTAGCTTTGCGCCCTGACGTGTCTGCCAAAATTATGCTTGAGGGTATGACTAGGGGCTTATTTACTGGCAAGTCCTTAAACGACTATATCACGCCTGCCAAAATTGATTATGTGGCAGCAAGACGTATCATTAACGGTACTGACCGTGCTGAGCTTATTGCTGGCTATGCAAGAATCTTTGAGCAAGCGTTTGAGGGTAAACCATGAACAACAATCAAATTGCAACAGTGGCCAGTGGAGTAATCGAGTTAATCCAGACTGGCCAGATCATCTACCGCATTGCAGCAAATGCAATGGACGCTATCGAGCAAAACGGCAATCTATCAGGCGGTGACAAAAAGGCATGGGTACTGTCATTTGTCAAAAGTGTGGTCATTGATTTGGGTGAAAACTGGCAGACTTATGCAAAGCTAATCACTGATTTTATCGACAAGATCAAGACAGCGTACAATGCGGTTAAAGATTTGTTTAAGTAGCAAAAGCCCGATTAGTCGGGCTTTGTTTGATTTAGAAATTTATTGAACTATCTCTGCGCCATTTTCACTTAACCACTGTTGATAGCTATTAGTTAGTTTTGGTGCAGGTAGCCAGAATTTACGCGCCAGCTCAAAAGCAAACAACTGCTGGTTTTTAGGTAATGCCCAAAACTTACGCGCTACCATTTCTTTATCGATGCTATCAAATTCAGCACCAAAAATATCAGCGTAAGCGATACCAGTAGCGAAGCTATGGAGTACCGCATCAAGACCAGTAGGATAGTTGGCTACATAGCCATTTGCTGCTGCCACAATCGTCATCCACTCCTGATATGACAACTCAGGGCTTTCAGTTAGGGCAGGAACGCACTGGATTAAAAAGTTAATACGTTGTGCTTGGTCGCCATTTGCAGTAATGACTTCATCAGTAAGCGGCTGACTATGAAAACTTGTTCTGCGACTTGCCATGATTATTTCCTTAAAAAAGATGCCCGCTAGATGCGGGCTAGTTGATTATTCTGCTTGCTCTGCAATGTTTTGCATGTCAGATAAGTAAACACCAAACCCCTTAGCTGATTCGTCTGCAATGCTTGCGCCATTATCTACATAATAAGCAGTTTCATATATTTCTTCTGCTTCACGCACATCTTCATGCGAGCGTAACCATTCGCTAATTTCATCCAATTCTTCTTGAGAGAATACCTCGTGAGTTTCATCACCAGTGCAGCCCCAAGTCAATTGAATTGCAGGTTGTGGGTGATTGCTTTGCGCTTGCTCAAATTGAAAATTAACGCTACGGCCAGTCGCTTTGTCAGTCACTACATAACCGATCACATATTCGTTATATTCATACTCTAAATCCAAAGCCACAAACTTTTCTATCCATTCGTGGTTAAAAACCTCGACTTTCAAAATTCTTACTAATTGCTGCTTATCGCGACCCATTGTATTTACACCATCAAAAAACATTACCTGTCCTTTGATTGTGTCGGCATCCATACCATCCTCTAGGGATGTGAAGTTGGGATAGGTTAAAGTGGCTTCTTTAAGGGTGTTTGTTTCAACAGTGATACGAACAGCTTCGCCAGATAAAGTTTTTAGGATTTCGTTTGCGTTCATTTTATATCTCCTGCGCTTTCTCTATGAGTAGCGGCTTGGTTATTCAAGAGAGCCTATCTCGTCTTGATGTGTATATAGTAATATAAAAGGTAATACCTTGCAAGTATTATTTAATAAATATTTTGCCGTTCATCGGATTGGATTGCACAATAAGTTAAGTAAAATTCATTGTGTTATAATAATGTTGAAAATTACTCACGTTCATTTAGGGCGCATAGAATGATTTATAATTTTGATACCGCAAGTCGCGAGCAAGCCACTGCTGCGCTTTTGGTGTATGCAACATACCGCAGTCGCGATAAAAAACGCTTTAAGATCACTCCAGAAATGTGGTCGCAGATACAGCGGTTTATTCAAGCTGCTGCCAAGCGATCCAAAACGCTTCCTGAATTTATCCAGTCGTTTAGCCAAAAAATGAGCTGCCCATCAATTAATCCGAAATGGGTCGAAGTTGGTGTAAAAGGCAAGCTATTTCAAAGCGGCTCCAGTTTCATTGACATTCCACAGCCAGACCGACGCGAGTTTTTAACCAATGTGCTTAATGACATTGACCACAAAGCAGTTTTAAAGCTGCTACGCAACGAAACGCAATGGATTGTTTTGTTGGTGCGTGACCGACTAGAAACAGAAAAGCCACTAGAAGCCACTTTTGATATTCAGGAAGAATCAGTATGAACAATTACCGCATTTATGGCCGCTTTATCACTAAAAGCCCGTTATCCCATATCAGTGAAGCAATCAGCACCAACAGCTATTTAGTGCAAGAGCCTATTTTGCAGGCCGATGGCGAGGTAGAAGAAGTATTTTGTTATAACGGTAATGCGTGGCGTGGCCAGCTTCGTGACCTGTGCGCCACCTATTTGCTTGAAAAGCTCAATATGCAAGTCAGCCTGGATGCGTTTCATTTGTTGTTTTCAGGCGGAAAGATTGGCGGAGATCAGAGCATTGATATTGCACAAGCTAAGCTCATGCGCAAAGCAGTGCCCATGATTAGCCTGTTTGGTGGCGGCGTAGGCAATCAGATCATGGCAGGCAAAATGAAAGTGGGTAATTCATACCCGCTATGCATTGAGGCCATGCCAGTGCTTGCAGGTAAGTATCACGAGCAGGCCGAAAAAATAGAATATGCAGACCTGACATTTGAAAAATCATTTACCCGTTTTGATGATTCAAAAAACATGGATTTGCACGAGCGCGTCAATGTTGATGAGCAGCACTTATTAGAAAATAAACCAAAGAAAAAAGAGGGTGATGTAAGTACGCAAATGCGCATGACCAGCGAGTTGATTATTGCAGGCACAACACTGGTGCATGAAATTGACCTGGTGCAAGTATCAGAAATTGAGCTAGGTGCATTGGTGGCAGGGCTAACCCGCTTTGCTCAAGTGCCTTACATTGGCGGACAGTCAAATAAAGGTCATGGGCGCGTGAACTACGTGTCTAAAGTTGTCAATATGAGTACAGGCGAAGAACATAACCTAGTTTGTATTAATGACGACTTGCCTAAATTATCTGAAGTTGCAGAGCAGGCAAAGCAAGCGTATGACCAGCATTTAGCGGAATTATACAACACGTTCTTGCAACAAAAAGAATCTGAAATTCGTGGGTTATTGGGAGCATCAGCATGTGGCTCACTATTTTAGATAAAATGCAGTCTGTGTCGGACTATCAGCAGCATCAACTGCTGTGGACATTCTTTAAAGAAGAGCAGGCGGCAGGTTACTCACGCCCATTTTGTTACCGCGATACTGGCGACCAGATCATCATGCTGTCAAACACAGAGCCATCTACAAGCAGCAAAGAAGTGAGGTTTGTGGTTGGCCAGCAGCTTATGTTTGAGTGCCGCGCATCGCTCAACAAGCGCAGGACAATGGATCGTATTATATATCCGCAAGACTACACAGCAGAGCAAACCAAAGACTGGATTAAGCGCAGGCTAGACGGTGCGGCAACGGTTGATTATGTGGCATATAAGAGTATGCCGCCGCATATTGTTATAAAAAATAATGGTCATAAAATGCCGTTAAGCCAGGTTCTATTTTTTGGCACGCTAACAATTACTGATGCCACACTGTTTGATGAGAAAATCAGCACTGGCATTGGTCAGGGCGGCGCATTTGGTTTTGGCGCAATGATGTTGCCAGAGGTGATGAAATGACACCATTGAAAATTACAGCGCACTTACGCGCAGGCTTTAGTGCATCATTCGATTGGTCTGTAGCAATAGACGGAATTATTGGCTATCAATCACAGCTTAAGAAACTAGGCTTTGATAAATTCGTGTCTACGCAATCAAGCGGTGATTTAAAGCCTGTCGATGACCTGCCAATACAAAAAGAACAGTGGAGGGGTGACTGGTGGTATCAAGTCAGCCGCCCACTGTTTGATTGCAAGTTAGTACACACTAAGCACCTGCACCGTCGGTTCAATGCGCAGGAAGCTGAAAAATATGTGAGCAAAGTGGGCGTTGTGCAAACAACCAAAGGCGCATATAAAAACGCCAGATTGCCAGTAAAGTTATTTATTACCAGTGCAGTAGTCTGGTATGTAAATGGCGACAAGCAAGCCATTGAGCAACTGCTAAAAGATGTAACGCATATTGGCTCAAACCGTCGTGCAGGGCATGGGGCGGTGAGCCACTGGACAATAGAAGATCACAATAACATTGATGATTGCCGCTTCAACCGTGCCTTGCCAGTTGAATTTGCAGCCGAGCATGGTGTAACAGGTATTGCAATGGATTGGGCAATCAAGCCGCCCTACACGCTACATGAAAACATCAGACAGTGTGTAATTGTTGAGAATACTTAATGTTCATCTTGTCATCAAATGCAAAGCTTGAGCCTGAGCTATCATGCTTTGATCGCCTCTATGCTTATCCAAATATTCCACACATCACGCCCGACCATTTTATTATTCTTGACTCTGGTGCATTTGCATTAAGCTGTAAAAAACAGCGTATGGATGAGCAGTATATTCAAGCCCTGGCGAAACATTATACGCAATACGGCCAGTCAAAAAATGTGCATTGCATTGCCCCTGATGTGTTTAAATTTCCTGAACAATCCATGCAGCAATTCCTTTATTTTAAGGATATTTGCAGCGTTAATGTTGCGCCCGTTATTCAATTCAAAAGCCCTGTAGCTGATGTATTTGCAGCCAGAAAACAAATTAGATTTTATAAACAGCACGCCCCAGATTTAAAGCTAATTTGCATTTCAAACCATGCGTTTAATATTGAAAAAGAGGCTGGCAATGTTGCGCTTATCGTGAAAATTATTCAGCAAGAGTTTAACAAGTGCATTAAAATTCATGTTCTTGGCGCGGGCTTTAATAGCGTTCATGTAGCGCAGTGGATGAAAACAGGAGTTGATAGCATGGATAGCATCAGTTATTACACTGACGCTCAAGCCAAGCAGGCATGGCAATTTGGCAAGGCAAGCGTAGAAACAAGCACGAAGTCATTTAAAGAGCTGGCCTTAATGAATGCCAGCATTGCTATTAAAAGCGCATTGAACTATCAGGTGATTGCATGAGCACGACACAAGCCATTTATAAAGGTATGCTGCAAATGCCAGAATTTGAGCCGCCTGAGCCAAAGGGTAAAAAGTCAAAGTATGGGCAGGACGCTATTTGCTGGCTATGCGCTGGCGATACTGAAAATCTGGGCTGGCATTTAAAAGACGTTATTGGTTCGGCATTCACAGATACCAATATTGCCAAGGCAGTGCAATCACAAACAATGTGTTATTCATGCGCTGCATTAATGAAAAAAGAAGCATGGGAGTTGGCGTGCGAGAAACATGGCCATAGTCCATATTTTCCAGTGAAAGACGATAAAAAACCATTTGTTGCCAACTGGATGTTTTCTAGTCATGTATTTAGTGGTGATGACTGGCTACGACCAGAGCGCAAACAAATAGCAGAAGTGCTGCTCAATCCACCAAAACCGCCATTTGTGATTACACTGGCAGAAGTGGGCAAGAAGCACGTTATCTTCCGCGCAAAGCTCAATCACTCACAAGATAGTTATTTTATTCAGCTTGATGATGCAACAATATTAATTAAGCGGACTGAATTTACTACACTACTTGCACTTGTCGAAGCTGCATATGAGCACTTTAGCAAAGACAGCATACTGACAGGCGACTATAACCAGGCAGCCATTTTAAAAGCAGGCTTAGGCATATGGCGTGAATATGAGGCGCAATTTAAAGAGTATCGGCTGAAAGAGTACGACATGCTGCGAGTGGCATGTTTTGTAGCGCGAAAGCATGAGCTATAATGTCCTCAACAACACCCGCAAAGCCTATTAACAATGCTCAAACCTGCGGGTTACTTTTATCAATTACCCCATATCTGCCCCATAAATCAGCAAGCCATTATAATTTATAACTATTTACTGCCCTCCGAAGGCAGGGGTCGTGGGTTCGAATCCCGCCAGGCGCACCATATATACCAATGCTTTGCAGCAATACTAATAATCTTAATAATCTACTTGTCATTAATTGCAGCAATAACTGTTCCTTTGTTGAAATGAAAATTAAATATCAGCATTTAGTAACTTTGTCTTTTTTGCCATAGTGTTGCCTCAATAATTATTTAAACTAGCGCCAATATCCTCACATACTGGTAAGCAGCGTATGTCCGCACCAAATTTCACACGAAAACTCGCCAAATTGCAAATGGCAGATCGTCCAGCACTTGATCAACACTTAGTAAGTCCGTGCATTGCCGCTATTTATGGTTTTGCGTCGCGTGAGCATATGCAGCGACATCTTTTAAAGTTTTTACGCCAATCTGGTTATCGCAATAGCACCATGTATGGTCATTTGCAGATGGCAGAGATAGCAAATGATTTGCAAAAGGCTGCAGCACAAGGGCAAGCCATTGTGATTATTGGTTTTAGTCAAGGTGGTTTAGAGGCAGTGCAAGTGGCAAAAGCGCTGGAAAGCCGTGATGTCGTGGTAGATTTGCTCGTTACTATTGCAGCAGGTGGCAAAGGCAGATTATGGCCGCATCGTCATCAGGATGATCCGCGCACTATCCCTGCCAACGTCGTACGCTGCCTCAATTATTTTTCAGAAAGTGATTTTTTAGGGACTGATGCCAAATACGAGGATAACTTAGCCGTTGCCACGACCAGTACTCAGCATGTTGAAAATATATATTTTACCAAGGCACAAAGTATTTCGCACTTAGCGATATCACGCGCCTATCCAGTAGCTAAGATTTCCGATTGTATTAATGAGCAGTTATTACAACGCATACTAAAAGAACTTGCAGCCTTAAAAGATTAGTAATATTTGAGGTTAGACTTCTTACATAAACAGTTTAAACCCCTTTTAAATTTCCCCTCTCAGGGGTGAGCGTAGCGCAAGAGGGGGTTATGCAAGAAGTTAGTTAAATGGTTAAAACTAGTTAAACCCAGTTGTTTTATTCATTGTGTCATTTTGCGCTGTACGATGCGTTAATATAGCCTTCTAATGACTTCACCAATTTTATATAGAAGTATGTTTCATGGCATTACAGCAACTTATAAAGCTGGCAGTTTTTTTGTTAATTGCAGTAGCCATATTTAATGTGTTAAAGAAGCAATCTTTCTTTGATACTGGTGCGGGTAAAGTGTCGTCAAGTGCAGCCGCCGCTCAATCCGCAGCTAATACGCAAAATCAAAATGAAGCCATTAAAGATCAATTAAGAAATTTGGCATCAAGAGCAAAAACGCCTTATATTGCAGGTTGCATGAAAACCCAAAAAGGCTGCCAGTGTTTTGACGCCAAGGGCAAAGTGGTTGAAGTAAAAACCACTACCTGCCTGCAAAATGTGCGAGATTCAACCAGTAATCAGCACAAAGCGTTTGATGCCAAGGCTGCGCATTAGTGCCTTATGTAAGCTTAAGCCATTGGCGCATATCTTTGCTGATTTGGGATGCTTGGGGTATTTGGGCGTAGCGTAATACGGGATAGCCCGCTTCATTGAGCATGGCATCACGGACGGCATCTTACTGCTCACGGCCTTTATGGCTACTGTCGTCTAGCTCAATAACGGCCACAATGTTCATGCGTTCATCACACACCACAAAGTCAGCAATCTTACGGTTAAATTGACTCCGTGTATAAAAGCCCTTAGTGGTTAAAATAGCCGAAAAGCTCACTTGCGGAAAAATATAGGCGCGGGGTAGGGCTTGCTCAAGCACAGCAAAAAATTGTAACTCGCGTTTGGTTAAAATTGGTTTAGCAGAAATGGGCGTGTGTTGTTGCTTGGGCTTTTTGTTTTTGCCGCCTAACAATAGCGCGACTATACAAACAAAAATTAAAATAAAAAATGCAATGCTCATTAATCCACTAGCCATATTCATTCCCTCTATACTTGATACACCAAAACATTATATAAAACGCAGCGATAAAAAAAGGCCTTGCAGCAGATTATGCAGCAAGGCCTTCTTAGAATTTGGCTCTCCAACCTGGGCTCGAACCAGGGACACACGGATTAACAGTCCGTTGCTCTACCGACTGAGCTATTGGAGATCGATCAGTACGGCAGCATTCTATGCATGTACGTTAAACGGGTCAAGTGGTTTTGATAAAATATTAATAAATCTGGGTTTCTTTGTTGGTTTTATAAACATCGAAGCTGATGTCAAATTCACTGAGTAGCTTTTTTAAACTAAAACGCTTTAATTTATCATCATAAAACAGGCATAAAAAATCCCTACTCATTGGTAGGGATATTATTTTTTTCTACAGCAGAATATTGGCTCTCCAACCTGGGCTCGAACCAGGGACACACGGATTAACAGTCCGTTGCTCTACCGACTGAGCTATTGGAGAACAGTTGGTGATGGGCATTTTAGGCAGCAAGTGAAGTGCGGTCAAGCATTTTTCAAGCAAATGCTATTGAGTGTTCAAATCATCACCGATTTAATGTGTATTTTGTTTAATTATTAAAATTTAGCCATAAAAAAAGCCCCGTCAGTACATGACAGGGCTTTATCACAGCATGATTAATTGGTGGCAGCTTACCCAGTCAATTTATCGGCTTCAACTGATTTAATGGCAGCATCTAAAGTAGCTGGATCAATTTCATTGACTGCTTTTTCAATGCGGCTTAATGCATCAACCAATATTTCATCAGCCGTGGCAAATGAAATGCGGATAAAGCCACCCAGACCAAAGGCATCGCCTGGTACAACCGCAACGCCAGTTTTATCAAGTAACCAGTCAGAAAATTCTGTGCAAGAATTTAAACCTAATGCACGAATTAAAGGACGTACTGATGGATAGGCATAAAACGCGCCATCGGCATCTAAACAGCTAATACCTTTAATAGCATTTAATCCATTTACTACTAAATCATGACGACGTTTAAACGCTTCAATCATCGGCTCTAATACATCTTGTGGGCCATTTAAGGCGGCTTCTGCGGCAACCTGACTAATAGAGGTTGGGTTGGAAGTCGACTGTGATTGAACTTTTTTCATTGCGCCAATAATTTTGGCAGGGCCAGCGGCATAACCAATGCGCCAGCCAGTCATGGCATAGGCTTTAGACACGCCATTTAATACTAAAGTGCGGTCATATAAGTCAGGCGCAACATTGACGATGTTATAAAACGGGCCAGACCAGCGAATTGGCTCGTACATATCGTCTGAGGCCACATAGACCTGTGGATGACGACGCAGCACTTCAGCCAATGCTTCTAACTCTTCTTTGGTATAAATCATACCTGTGGGGTTAGATGGGCTGTTGAGTACTACCAGTCTGGTTTTTGGGGTAATAGCCGCTTCTAATTGCTCTGGGGTGATTTTAAAGCGTTGCTCTTCACCACATTTAACAATAACAGGCACGCCTTCAGCAATTAACACCATATCTGGATAGCTTACCCAAAATGGGGCAGGGATAATTACTTCGTCGCCTGGGTTAATAAACGCCAAGGCCAAGTTAAAGAAGCTTTGTTTACCACCACAAGATACCAAAATCTGGTTCGCTGCATAATCCAGATTATTATCGCGTTTGAACTTGGCAATAATGGCTTTTTTAAGGCCAGGTGTACCGTCAACAGCCGTGTATTTGGTAAAGCCATTATTGATGGCAGCAATGGCAGCATCTTTAATATGTTGTGGTGTATCAAAGTCTGGCTCACCTGCGCCAAGGCCAATAATATTATGGCCAGCAGCTTTTAATTCGGCAGCTTTGTTGGTAACAGCAAGCGTTGGAGAAGGTTTAATCGAGTTAACACGGTCAGACAGACGTACGTCCACGGCAGGGGTTCCTTCTTTTGGGAAATTGAACACAAAAAATCGGTTTATTTTAGCTGATTTTGTAGTGCATTTGGCTGCATATTAAAACTAATTTTAATTTACTGCTTCTCTCATAAGAATTTTATCCGTCAGGTTGATTGGCATTGAGACTAATTTTTATGGATGGCCTGAAAATATTCAGCCATTAATTGATGTGCCCATGATTTGGCCTGCCAGCCTTGTGGATAAGCACAATGACTGCCTTTTCGCGTTTTAACCAGAATAATATTAGGCATTTGCTGTATATCTGCTACATAAGGCTCAGCATTTTGGATATTGCATACGGGGTCATCATAGGCATTTAATACCATGACGGGGCAGGTCATCTGCTTGAACACTTTCATGGGGTTGGTCGCATCCGAATAATCCTGATAACTAGCGTACCCTGAGAATTCATAGACCTTTTGATGAAATGAAAGCAGGTCTTTGGCAGTGTTTAGATATTTAAAGGTAGACAGATGCTGCAATTTATTTTGGTGTGGTGTGATAAATGTTTTAATTAATTTTTTAGCCATATATTTGCTATAAAACGGATGACAATACTTGAATCCTTCATCAATGTTATAACCTGGACAAAAAGCAAAAGAAGCCTTAAATCTGGAATTATCCTTTTCTTCACCCAAATAACGAATCAATAAGCCTGACCCTGCCGAAGAACCCACAGCATATAAGGGCGATTGCGGAAAAAGCTGTTCAATATGTGCCAGTTGTTGTTTTAAATCCTGAGTAGAACCAAAGATATTAAATCGGGGCGGGTTAAAATCAAGCTGCGCATGGCCACGACGTACGGCAACGACAATCCGCCAGCCTGTTTGTTCATGTAAATCCTTAACCATATCCTGCATGCTGGTAGGGCTACCTGTGAGTGTGTGCAGAATCACAATAGTGGGCGTGGTTGCAGCCAAGTGATAGCCATACCATGCCAAAGCAGTATGCCCACCATCTGACATGCTAAGTGTTTCAATATGGTCATAAATTAATGGTTTGCCTAGTTTTTTCTTAAGTTCAAGCACCATAAGTTGCAGGTGAGTATTGGTGAGCCAGAATGTAGGTCGATAAGCCTGCTGTAACTGTGCTATGCGCTGAATTAACGTTTTATTTTCTAGATTTGGTTTAAAGATAATTTCAAGTTCAGGGATATTTGCTTTTTTTAATAATTGAGGTAGCGCAGGGATTAGTTTGTTTATAGTTGGCATCAGTGAGTTCCTCTTTATAAGACTTTCATAAACCAATAGCTTGTTGTTTCTCAATAATTATGCAATTTGTTGCATAGCCAGGTCAAATCAATAATTTTACAGTTTCATGAATAAAAGGTTTAAACTAGAGGATAGTACTTAAAGATACAGGTTTTACATGATGAGCAAACCCGCTAAAAGACAGGTTGCCAAACTGCCTTTTCCCATGCAGCAGCGTGGTGAAGAGAGTGAAGAATCAATTGAACAGTTGCGTCCCAGGCCTAAGCGTTATGCAGATAAAACCTTTATGCCACCTGCTGGCACAAGACGCTCAATGGGTAAACGTTAATTATTTTTCTGTAGCCTAATAAATAAAAAGGCAGCCGAAGCTGCCTTGGCTGTCAATATAAATTAGAATTTATAATTTACTGATGCCGTAATATTACGTCCTGCACCCCATGAGTTTGACACGTTTAATTTGTATTCTTCATCTAGCAGATTATTAATATTTAAAACAAGGCTCACATCATCCTTAACCTGATAACGTCCCATTAGATTAACTAAATAGTAATCCTCCTGACGCGTAAGTTTGGCCGCTAAGCCAGTGGCTGTTGCGTTATAGAATTCACTTTGCCAGTTGACACCACCACCGACAGTAAATTTATCCCATTGATAGGTAGTAAACAATTTAAATGTATCTTCTGGCAGATAGGTATTTAATGCTTTGTCTGTCTGGTCTTTAGCGTCAGTATGGGTATAGCCAGCCTGTAGGTTCCAGTTGGGTAATACTTCACCTGCCAGTGATAGCTCATAGCCTTTAACTTTAGCACCATCAATAGCAATATAAGCCTGGCCACCTTCTGGGGTCAGCTTTGTACCATCCACGACAGCAAAATTATCCTGTTGCATGGAAAAATAAGCTGCACTGGCATTTAAACGTCCATCATAAAAATCGGCTTTTAAACCAGCTTCAACACTATTGCCTTCTTCTGGATCAAGGTAATCACCGCTAACATTTTTTCGAGCCGATGGATTAAAGATGGTGGTATAGCTGGTATACGCTGATAAATAATCTGTAATATCAAATACTAAACCAGCATAAGGTGTAAATGTACCGTCCTGTTTTTGTTCACTGCCTGCTGCTTTACGCTCCCAGTTGCTGATACGTGTACCAATAATGAGCTTTAAAGGATCAAGTAATTGCAGTTTTGCTACCCCAAAAGCACCCAGTTGAACTTCATCGACAATCGTACGGCCAGTTGCCTGTATATTGGGTCTTGCTACATTGCCATTCCAGCCTTGTATTGAGGTAGGGGTATAGTAGCGGCCAAAAGTAGGATCATCAGATTCAAGACTATAACCATTTATACCAAAGCTGACACCATACTCTTGTCCAAATGCACCAAATTTACCAGAGGTATATAAATCTACAGAGTGAACTTCTGGGGTACTTTCAAAACGGCCACTCGTCACCACCATTTCGCCAGGTTGTAGTGTAAGTGTTTTACCACCGCCCAGATTCATGGTAAACGGTGCGTCATACACTAGACCACCTGAACCCGCAACGCCATATTCACGCTTGTTTTCAGCCTTGGTAAAAGAATAATTGGCAACGCCTTGCCAGTTATCATTGAACTGATGCTCCAGCCCCAAAAAGATATTCAGCTTTTCAGTATCACTAAACGTAAAATTTGCTGCAGCATTGTCTTTACGGTCAAAGCTGACCTGTTCTTGACCATCATGGCTAATGAAAGGGAAACCATGCGGTGTTGCGTCATCAATTTTGACCTGCTGTGCGGTCAAAGCGGTTGTTAAGGTGGTTTTAGCGCTTAAATCAAAATCCAGTGCGCCATAAATCACGGCATTTTGACGGTGGTAACGATCTTGTTGATTGCCACCTTGCTCATAGACGGCAACCGTACGCCCTCTGATACTGGCATCCTCATTTAATGCACCGCCAACATCAATCTGGCTACGATAGTTATTCCAGCTTCCACCTTGCACATTCACAGAACCTGTTAATTCGGCAGTGGGGCGTTTGCGCACATAATTGATACTGGCACTTGGATTGCCTGAACCGCTGGTTAGACCAGTTGAACCTTTGGTCACTTCAATACGGTCATAAATTGCGGAATCTTCAAGACCCAGCATATCTGAACCACCAAATGATGCCGTACTGGTGGGTAGTCCATCACGCTGAACATTGGTAATCGCAAAGCCACGGGAATAATACGTGGCATAGCCTGCACCTTCCTGACCATATTGCACACTGGTCACGCCTGGGGTTTGGGCTAAAACAGCACTGGTACTGGTTAAGTTCTGGTCTTCAATTTGCTGGCTGGTAAAAACGGTCACACTTTGCGGGGTTTCTTTTAAGCTTAAGTCCAGCTTGGTGGCTGCCTTGCTGGATGGCTTGGTATACGTGGCATCTTCTTTTTGAGCATTGATTACAATGGTGGCTAATTGCTGTTGTCCTTCATCTGCGGCGTAACTGGTATTTGCCAGCGTTGTTACGGCAATATACATCGAGGTTTTTATCGCAAGCGAAAGCGAATTTAAAGCAGGGTGGTTTTTCACAGCAAATCTCAGTAAAATACAATCTTAGTGATAATGATTATCTTTTACTTAAACGTCTAAAGTCAATATTTGTGTTTAAATTTTTTTGGAGCGGAGCATCGATTTTCTTTGCTTTTTATTAAAATTAAAAGATAATGGTTATTATTTACATTTAGTTGCACCCATGAAATCTTTTGGCATTATTTTGACCTTGATTGGCTGTCTAAGTCTTTATCTGAGTCACCCTAATCAGGCTCTGGTTAAAAACCATCTCTCAGGCCAGTTTATGTATTTGGGGTTAATTATTTTGGTCACTGGCTTCTTTGCTTTGCTGTATGTGTTACCTGCCTTGGTGGCTGTCTGTATGTGGCTTGCACTGTTGATTTTGACAGGATCATTTGCGCCATTTTTACCTCTTTTTAAACGGTATATGACTAATGAAAATAAATAATAAGCAAAAGATTCAACCTGACTGGTGGGCAAAAACCTTTGCAGGCTTATTTTTAGGTTTGAGTTTTGCCGTTGCTATGGGGGCAGTGCTGATGCAGCTTACACTTCCTGCTATGGATCGCGCCATGGTTCCCCAAATTGGCATGTGGCTTATCCCGTGGGTGTGGTTGCCCGTATTTTTTCTGGCTTATATTATCCCTAAAGGGTGGCAGGCACTTTTAATTTATAGTGTTGCCAATGTATTGGTCTATGGTTGTGTTTTGGCGCTGCGGGGATAATATGAAAATACGTGCAGATCTTGTTAAGCAAGCCAAGAACCTTCATACCTGGGTAGGTATTAGCGCTGGAATTTTATTATTTATTTGCTTTTTTGCAGGTGGGTTGACCATGTTTCAACACCATCTTAGCCAGTGGGCAACGCCACCACAGCAAAGCCTCTCACCCATTCAGGTCAATCAATACAATGAGCTGGTTATGCAGGCTCAAGCGCAGTATCCAGAAACTTTAAAAGGATTTAGCCTGAATTTTTCATCATTAGAAGGGCATAATGCGCCCATGCAGTGGGAAGCTGCTCATGATGAAGAACATGACGATCATAGTATTGATATTGCCCAAAATAGCATGTTGGCAACGCTGGATGGCAATGGTCAACTGGTGGCAAAACAGGAAAATGTCTCCAAACTTGGCTGGCTGATTGAACAGCTACACGAAACAGCTGGGATTCCAGGCATGATTGGCCATCATACGGCTGGTGTCATGGTCATGGGCGTGGTTGCCGTCTTGTACTTTTTGGCGATTATGTCAGGGCTGATTATTTTATTGCCTACGCTGATAAAAGATTATTTTGCGATCCGTCCTGGAAAAAATAAAAAGCGTTTCTGGCTGGATGCCCATAATGTGATTGGCATTAGTAGTTTACCATTTCATATCATTATTAGCATTACCGTGGTGGTATTTGCATTTCATGATGTGTTTTACGGCGCGCTAGGCAAACTGGTATTTAAAGACAAGCCGATATTTGAGCGTCCAGCACCGATGCAAATTGCTGATCCTGCCCCAAAGCTGGATATTAACCAAATCCTTGCTAACCTAAAACTGGCTGCACCAGCGTATCAAATTGATGCGATTCGCTTCAGGAAACTGGATACTCCCGCAACAGCCAATGCCTTTGTGGCGTTATATAGCCCTAACCAGATGCTGCGTGGCGATTATTATGACTATATGAGTTTTAATCCCTATCAGGATACGCCTTATTCCACTGCCACTTTAAATACTGAAAGTGGGGCATTAGACAAACTGATCCGTTCCATGTTTGCGCTACATTTTGGTAATTTTGGTGGCGATATGACGCGCTGGATTTATGTGGTGTTTGGTATTGGCGGTGCATTTTTATTTTATTCAGGCAATATTTTATGGATAGAAACGCGCTTGCGTAAACAAAAGAATCCAAATCTACCGCCGCCTCAACAGCGTAAAGATGTGATGTTTATTGCCAACTTAACTATTGGGGCATGCCTGGGCTGTGTTTTAGCAATATTTAGCAGTATGCTGATTGGTCGCTGGGGTTATGTCATTACACCGCAATTGCATAGCCATAATCATGTGTTTATGTATAGTTATTATACGGTCTTTATCCTGTCCCTGGTTTATGCTTATATCGTAGGCGCAGCGCGTGCCTTACCACATCTTTTACTGACTATTGCAGTGGTTTTGTTTATTGTACCGCTAACCTCAATGATTGCTTATTTATTACCCGATATTGGTTTGTGGTACTCCACTGGAAGTCTGGTGTGGGTTGATGGATTAGCCATTATTTTTGCCCTGTTATTTTTACGCTTTTATCAACAGGCAAAAGCCCGTGCGGCCATTGCACCTGTGGGTTCGATTTGGTCAATAAAATCGAACAAAACATCACCTATATAGATGAGTGCTGCACAGTTAAGGTGGGCTTTTGTTTTTATAGGAATGATGAAGGCAATTGTTAGAGCCATGGATGGCGAACTTTGTGCAAAAAAGGGCTTATACCTGATGTTTTGTGTGTTGCTTTGGCTAAACAAAATTAAGGCCTGCGGCAGGCAAAACTAATTACGCGGGCCTTAATGTGTGCTGAAGCAAATAGCAGGGTTTTATATGGCTAATTATTTACGCTTAACTTTTGAAGTTATATCAAGAGAGAAAGAAAAGGGCTTACTGGGCAAAAGGTAGCGTCTTTATAATGCCAAGCGTGCCCGTGACAATCATGTCTATGGCAATAGTGCCTACCAGCAATGCCGCTAGACGCCCGACAATTTCAACGTAGCGATCGACATAACGGGCATTGCGGGCTTTTACCCGATCGTGAACAAACTTTAAGAAAATTAATATGCTACAGGTACAAACCATAGTAGCAATAATAATAATGGCTGAACCCAATACATTTAAGCGTGTTCCCGTCACGACTGCCGCACTAATGGTGCCAGGGCCAATCATAAAAGGCATAGCGACACTACCTGCCAAATGTTCTGCCTTGCCACCACGGGTAGACTCTAGCGTATCCGCGCCTTCAAACACATAACGTAAACCAATAATTAAAAAAATGATGCCGCCAAAAATTTGAAATGATTCAAAACGTACTTGCAAATAGCGGTTAAAAACCGCCTCACCGCCATAGGCAAAGAGCAAAAATACTACCGAACTAATTAAAGCACCCTGAATAAGCACTTTATTAAATTGGGCAAAGCCTAAACTGCGGATCATCGGCAGTAAATAAATGCTCATTAAAAATGGGTTTAACAGTGAAAAAAACAATGCAAAAGAAACTAAATATAAATCTGGCAAACCAAAACCTTTTATTGATTGATTATGAAAAGACAATAGATCTATAGTGTAAAAGCTAGGGCATTAAGTCGTCGTCCTGTTTTAGGGGCACATTCGTTATGCTCCTGTATAGTTGTGGTAAAGCCACAGCTACCTTTACATTTAAGCGCAAAGCTTTGCTTGATTTTCGTTGGATAAACCTTATCTATTAGAGTTCTCTTCAAGATATAAACTGAGTTAAGCCTAAATGCGTGAACCAACTAAAATACGCTCTTTGGATGAGCTTAATCATGTGGCAACACAGATTCAGGAACAGGCCCTACAACGTGGCGTTAATTTGTCTGGCACACAAGTATTAGATAAACCATTTGACTTAAAAACCGATTTTTCACCTGCGGGTGACCAGCCACAAGCCATTGAGAAGCTGGTAAAAGGCATTAATCAGGGTATGAAAGGCCAGTTACTGCTGGGTGTGACTGGTTCTGGTAAAACCTATACCATGGCCAACGTGATTGCGCAAACCCAGCGTCCCACCATTATTATGGCACACAATAAAACTTTGGCCGCGCAGTTATATGGCGAGTTCAAGGCATTTTTTCCTAATAACGCGGTTGAGTATTTTGTCAGTTACTACGATTACTACCAGCCCGAAGCCTATGTGCCATCTTCAGATACCTTTATTGAAAAAGACTCTGCCATTAATGACCATATTGACCAGATGCGCCTGTCTGCCACACGTTCATTATTAGAGCGTCGCGATGCCATTATTGTGGCGTCGGTGTCGGCTATTTATGGCTTGGGTGATCCTGAAGCTTATCTAAAAATGCTACTGCATATTGTGCAAGGCGATCGTATTGACCGTGATGCGCTCATTCGTCGTCTGGTAGAAATGCAATATACGCGTAACGAGCTGGAATTTACCCGTGGTACGTATCGTCTGCGTGGTGAAATTTTAGATATTTTTCCTGCCGAATCTGAGCAAATGGCAGTTCGGATTGAAATCTTTGATGATGAGATTGATTCAATTCGCTGGTTTGATCCCTTAACAGGCAAAATGGTACGCAAAGTACCTCGCATTACCATTTATCCAAAAAGTCATTATGTCACCCCCAAAGAAAACCTTGAGCGTGCAGTGGGCACCATTAAAACTGAATTGGCCGAACAACTGGAGTTTTTCAGAGCGCACGACAAATTGCTGGAAGCGCAGCGTATTGAACAGCGCACTAAATATGACATAGAAATGATCCAGCAGCTTGGCTACAGCAATGGCATTGAAAACTATTCACGGCATTTGTCTGGCCGTCCTGCGGGTGAAGCACCGCCAACTTTGTTTGATTATGTGCCTGAAGACGCCCTATTAATTATTGATGAGTCGCATGTGTCGGTACCACAAATTGGTGCCATGTATAAGGGTGACCGTTCACGTAAGGAAAATCTGGTTAATTATGGTTTTCGCCTGCCCAGTGCGCTGGATAACCGCCCCATGAAGTTTGAGGAATGGGAACGCATTGCGCCCACCACTATTTTTGTCAGTGCCACACCTGCACGTTATGAGCTGGAACATAGCGAGCAAGTGGTAGAGCAGGTGGTACGGCCAACTGGTTTGATTGACCCGATCATTGAAATTCGCCCAGTGCTGACCCAAGTGGATGATGTGCTATCAGAAATCAATTTACGTAAGGCAATTAATGAGCGTGTATTAATTACCACGTTAACCAAGCGTATGGCAGAAGATTTAACCAGTTATTTAAAAGAATATGGCATTAAGGTGGCCTATTTGCACTCCGATATTGATACCGTGGAGCGGGTAAAAATTATTCATGAGCTGCGGACTGGTGTATATGACGTGCTGGTGGGGATTAACTTACTGCGTGAAGGTCTGGATATGCCTGAGGTGTCGCTGGTGGCTATTTTGGATGCCGATAAAGAAGGCTTTTTACGTTCAGATCGATCCTTAATCCAGACTATTGGCCGTGCTGCGCGTAATTTAAACGGTAAGGCTATTTTATATGCCGACCGCATGACTGATTCTATGCAACGTGCTATTGATGAAACGGATCGTCGTCGCGCTAAGCAAATTGAGTTTAATGAAAAACATGGCATTACCCCGCGCAGTGCCATACGTCAGGTCATTAAGGAAATTGACACAGGCGAGGTGTATGAAGACGATATCATTGATGCCAAACTGCATCAGCATATTGCATTATCTAGCGATGACCAGCATTTACTGGCTGATCCCAAACTGTTTGCCAAGCACATCAAAAAGCTGGAAACTGAGATGAACAATATGGCTAAGCAATTGCAGTTTGAACAGGCTGCGCGTATGCGAGATGAGATCACACGTCTAAAAGCCCAGCTATTGTATTAAATAAAGGTAGTTGAAAGCCGTCTGAATATACAGGCGGTTTTTTAATGATTAATTAGTTATGGTAGTGGGTGTGTGATAGACAGACACTAAACAGTTGCTACGGTAGAACCTGTGGGCTTGCTCAGTGTTTTAATGTAAGGTCACCAAGCAACTGGCTTTGGCCGTTGAGCAACGAGAGGAAAATGATAATGATTAAGGTAAATGTTCAGTCTGGGAAAAGACGAAATATAAAACGCCATGGGGTAGTTATGATTGCGATTAGTGTAGGCGTGTTAGGCACGCTTGCCTATGCTGCTAGCCCAAACCCCAAGCCACAAACAGTTGAGCAAGTTGATTTGGCACGTTATACAGGGACATGGTATGAAATTGCGCGTTTTCCCATGTATTTTCAGCGCAAATGTGCCAGCGATGTGACCGCAACTTATGCTCAATTAAGTAATGGTAATGTGTCGGTACTCAACCAGTGTCGTAAAGCAAATGGTGAAATGATTGCTTCTAAAGGTGAAGCTAAGGCATTAGACAATACCAATACCAAGTTAAAAGTCAGCTTTTTACCCAAAGGCCTGCGCTGGATTCCATTTACCAAAGGCGATTACTGGGTGTTAAAGCTTGATGAAAACTATCAAACTGCGCTAGTAGGCGGCCCTAATCGCAAATACTTATGGATCTTGTCACGCACTCCCAATCTGGGTGAAAAAACTTATCAGGAGTATGTCGATGCTGCCAGGCAGCAAGGCTATGATATCCGTAAGTTAGAGCGTACAGCACATACCAAATAAAATAACTTCAATATAGGGAGGCCTTAAGATAATCACTTGTCTTAAGGCTTTTTAGCTTTAATAGCATTTTTTGGTTATTTATTGAGTCACTTAAGCATTTAAAACAGAATTTTTCAGATACAAACCTGATTATTGGTAACGGTTTATTGGTTCAATACGCTGTTAAGATTATAAATATAATCTCAATTCTATACATTAGCATGCTCAAGACACAAAAACGTATTTACTTGCTGATGGAAAGTTACACAAGGCATCGCTACATTAAAATTATAAGTCTAGCGTTGTTTTATAAGCGTTTATATCACTTATCTCAAAATTGTTAATTGTTATCTGTCGTTACTGTTTAACCCAAAGCTATTTATAGAAGGAGAAAACAACATGATTAAAGTAAAGGTACGACCTACAAACAGCCAATTGGTGATTCATACATTTATCACTTTATTAGCCAATACTGTGGATATTATTGATGACATTGTACCGTTTACCTCAGGCTTGCATTTAAATGCTGATGATCAATTGAACCACCGCGAAAAAGGTCTATATTAAACCGCCTGAATTTAAGCGATTTATAAATATATTTTGACGCCTGTGCTGATTTAATACTTCCATTTAAATCAGCACAGGCGTTTTTGATGTTATCCTTTTTGTGCTGCCATATTAATAATTAGTCTCATGAAGCAGAGTAAATGATCCTTTTGGGGTGTTAAGCGTTCTCAGCGGCGTCATTTTCTATTACAATACTCGCCTTTGAATATTTTGCCTACTGCATCGTCTGGTTGCAGATAACCCCTTAATGAGGAACCCTCCGTGAGCAAAGAGACCATCGTTGCCCTGACTAGCGAACATTTTGGCCGCTGGAAAAATCGCGAAGAAATTGCTGAGCGCATGATTGCCTTGATTGGGCAGCTTTATCGTGACAAAGACATTATTATTAGTGTGTATGGTCGCTCATTAATTAACCGTTCTATCATTCAGATTTTAAAAGCGCATCGCCGTGCGCGGATGATTTCAATTGAGTTATCTGTGGTAGATACCATGCCTTTGTTAGAAGCATTGGTAAACATGGATAACATTGGCGCGTGTGAAGTTGACTTAGGTAAACTTGCTTTAGCTTATAAAGAAAAAGGCGGCGACATTACGCAGTTTTTACAGAGCGAGCTAGCTTCTGTCATTGGTCAATCCAGTGAACCAAAAACTAAAGATGTTGTCCTGTATGGCTTTGGCCGCATTGGTCGTATCCTGGCACGTCTTATTATCGAACAAACAGGTATTGGCCGTGGCTTGCGTTTAAAAGCCATTGTGGTGCGTAAATCAAGCGATAATGATTTGTCAAAACGTGCGTCTTTATTGCGCCGTGATTCTATTCATGGTTCGTTTGAAGGCACGATTTCTGTTGATGAAGAAAATGAAGCCATCATTGCAAACGGTAATTACATCAAAGTAATTTATGCCAGCAGCCCAAGTGAAGTGGACTACACACAATATGGCATTGAAAATGCACTGCTGATTGATAACACAGGTAAATGGCGTGATGCTGAAAGTTTAAAACAGCATTTAAATTGCCCAGGTGTGGCGCGCGTTATTTTGACTGCTCCAAGTAAAGGCGAGATGAAAAACGTGGTATATGGCGTCAATCATAGCGATATTATTGATTCTGACCAAATCATTAGTGCGGCAAGCTGTACCACCAATGCCATTACGCCTGTATTAAAAGTCATCAACGACAAGTACACCGTTGAAAATGGCCACGTTGAAACTGTGCATTCATTTACCAACGATCAAAACCTCATTGATAACTACCATAAAGCAGATCGTCGTGGTCGTGCGGCTACCTTAAATATGGTCATCACTGAAACAGGTGCTGCCAAAGCCGTGGCGAAAGCGTTGCCTGTACTGCAAGGTAAATTAACGGGTAACTCGGTGCGTGTGCCAACCCCTAACGTATCACTGGCTATTTTAAACCTGAACCTGGCGCAAGAAGTAAGCACAGAAGAGATTAATGAATATATTCGTTTAATTTCTTTAAACTCTAACTTGCAAGGTCAAATTGGCTATACCAACTCAACCGAAGTGGTATCGTCTGACTTTATTGGTTCACGTACTGCGGGCGTATTTGATGCGCAAGCAACCATTACCAGTGGTAACCGTGTCACCTTATATGTGTGGTATGACAACGAAGTGGGTTATAGCTGTCAGGTATTGCGTATTGCCGAGCAAATGGCAGGCGTGAGCTATCCGCATATTCCTGTAGAAACTGTGACTGCTTAATTAGGTTTTTTAGCAAGAAAACCAGAAACCCAGCTTAGTTAAACTGATCAAATTGACAGGATCAGTTTACGAAGCTGGGTTTTTTAATGCCTCGTGTTTCATTTAACAATTTATATGAGCCAGTAGAATAAAATCCTTTTGCATGGTTTTATACAGTCTGGGTGCAAACTATGGCATAATATTCTGCTTTTTTTATTAGGTGGAGAATGTAGTCATGCGCTTTGTCGATGAAGCCGTAATCTCGGTACAAGCTGGCGACGGTGGCAATGGCGTGGCCAGTTTTCGCCGTGAAAAATTTATTCCGTTTGGTGGCCCCGATGGTGGCGACGGTGGTAAAGGCGGCAATATCCTGCTAATTGCTGATGATAATGCCAACACCCTGGTTGACTATCGTTATACCCGCAAGTTCCGTGCAGAACGCGGCAAAAACGGTCAGGGTGCCAATTGCTCTGGTCGTGGTGGTGAAGACGTCATCCTTAAAGTACCTGTAGGCACTACCGTGGTTGACGTTACCAGTGGCGACGTCATTGGCGATATGGTTGAAAATGGCCAACGCTTACTGGTTGCTGCAGGTGGCGATGGTGGTTTGGGTAACACGCATTTTAAATCTTCTACCAACCGCTCACCACGTCAATGTACCAAAGGGATTGCAGGTGAGCTGCGTGAAATTCGCCTTGAGCTTAAAGTACTGGCCGATGTGGGATTGTTGGGTTTGCCCAATGCAGGCAAATCGACTTTTATTCGTGCTGTGAGTGCGGCCAAGCCCAAAGTAGCTGATTATCCATTTACCACCTTAATTCCCAACTTGGGCGTGGTGGATATTGACCGTCATCGTTCATTTGTCATGGCTGATATTCCTGGTCTGATTGCAGGTGCTTCTGACGGTGCAGGGCTGGGGATTCGCTTTTTGAAGCATTTGGCACGTACCCGCATTTTATTGCATATTGTGGATGTACAGCCGATTGATGGTTCTGATCCCGTTGAAAATGCACGCGCCATTACTGATGAGCTGGCAAAATTCTCGCCTGCACTGGCTGAATTGCCTGTGGTGTTAGTACTCAATAAGCTCGATCAAATTGATCCTGATAGTCAAAATGAATGGTGTACCCATATTGTGGCCGAGCTTGGCTGGACTGGCCCTGTGTTCCGTTGCTCAGGCTTAACAGGTGAAGGCACCAAACAGGTTGCCTATTACCTGATGGATCAGATTGAGCAAGAGCGTGAGCGCGAAGAAGAAGACCCAGACTTTGCAGAAGCGCAAAAAGAATTCCGCGAACGTTTGGAACAGGAAACCCGCGAGAATTCATTGGCTGCTAAAGAAGCTTATCGGGAAGCACGTCGTGCTGCACGTGAAGGTCATGATGAAGATGATGACGACTGGGATGACGAAGATGATGAGGGTGGTATGGAAGTCATCTACACTCGCTAAGCTTTGATTGGTATTAATCAATTTGGATGTAAATACGGTGTCACAACAAGCCAGTCCGCGTCAACTTCAGTGTAAACGCGTTGTTATTAAAATTGGTTCTGCCTTACTCACGGCCAATGGCGTGGGTCTGGATCATGCAGCTATTGCCACGTGGGCTGCGCAGGTTGCCATGCTGCATGCGCAAGGTGTTGAAGTTATTTTGGTATCTTCTGGGGCAGTGGCAGAAGGGATGGTGCGCATGAAAATTGCGGCGCGCCCTGATGACTTGCCAAGTCTGCAAGCCTGTGCGGCCATTGGTCAAATGGGCTTAATTCAGGCATGGGCTGGTGCGTTAATTGAGCATCAAATTCAGACTGCGCAAGTGTTGCTCACCCATGATGATCTGGCAGACCGTCGCCGTTATTTAAATTCAGGTGATGCGCTGTTGCGTTTAATTAAATGGCGCGTTATTCCTGTCATTAATGAAAACGATACTGTTGCTACAGATGAAATTCGTTTTGGTGATAACGACACTCTGGCTGCCATGGTGGCGAGCCTTGTGGGTGCTGATTTACTCATTATTTTAACTGATCAAGAAGGCATGTTTGACCGTGATCCGCGCAAAGACGCGACCGCCACATTACTATCTACTGTGCGTGCCATGGATGATGGCTTATTAAAAATGGCAGGTGGTGGCGGTGTGCTGGGTCGTGGTGGCATGCTGACCAAAGTACGAGCCGCTCGCTTAGCTGCTAAATCGGGTTGCCCCACTTTAATCACCAGTGGCCAAACCGACAATGTTCTATTGCGATTAGTGCAGGGTGAAGCTTTAGGTACGTTGTTAACTGCCGATGCAGACCGTATTACCGCCCATAAGCAATGGTTGGCTGCACATTTGCAAACTGCTGGCCGCCTAGTGCTGGATGATGGTGCAGTAGAGGCCATTCAGGTAAAGCATCGTAGTTTATTGCCTGTGGGTGTGCGCCGTGTTGAAGGACATTTTGAGCGGGGTGATGTGGTTGAGTGCGTTAACCTAAACGGTGCACGCGTGGCGGTAGGTCGCGTTAATTTTAGTTCGGATTCAGCGCTTAAAGTGTTAGGTCAGCCCTCTGAGCGAGTCAATGAAATTTTGGGTGAAAATCGCTCGGCAGAGATGATTCACCGTGATCATATGGCGATTTATTAAAGCACCTTGAGTAAAGTTGAAACTCAATCTGCCTTAAGATATATGCCACATCACGCTAACCAGAACTCCTAGTCACCACAGCAGGTCATTTTATTTTGCTTAAATGAGCTTGCTGTGAGGTGATGTAATTATTAATAAAAATAATATTTTCTAACCATGTCAAATATTTAGTTATAGCTTAAACCCCATCTGTTTGCCACGGCTCACACAGCTTTTATAACGCTTATCTACTTTTGAGGCATACCAGTTGGTATTGTAGTCACGGCTTAATTTAGGGCCAGAAATAACCACTTCGGGCATAATGGCATAGGGTGCTGATTTCTTGAATTTTTCTTTATATAAGCTGGCTACTTGTAAATAAGTGTCAGTTTCTTCAAAGTTTTGCTTCTTTTCTTTTTTTAAATCACGGCGGATGTCTTTGGCCTCAAGCAAAATACCTTCATCTAAAAATAACTGCCCTAATGCGGTTTCAGTCGTAGTGGGTGCTGAAAGAATATCACCTTCTTTATTATAGGCTAATAAGTCGCCATCCAAGCTTAAGTCCTGATTGCTGAGTTTATTAATCATTTGCTGAAACGCTGCATTACGGCTGGAATAAATACCTGAGTTATAATCCGCAAAGCGGTAAATGGGCTTGTCATACTGGGTGGGGTAGGTCATTAAGCGGTGAATACCATAATATAAGCCGCCGTATTGGGTATATAAATCATCACGTATTTTATGAATATTGCTGCCACTGCGCGTGTGATCTATGGCATAGCGAATATGCACCTGCATGGATCCCAAGGTGGTAATGGGGTTAAAGGTTTCTTCAATATTTTGTCGTGCAATGATACGGGCAGCACTGGTAACAAGGTTGATTTTGTATTGTTGGGTATAAAACGCAAACATCTCCCGATAAATATTATCAAGCTCGCGCTCCGTTTTAACCTGCTCTAATTGCATTAAAAAATTGTCATCAGGTGAGGGCGATTTGGCCAGCATGTCATTAAAATAGCCTGCCATCTTTTTGCCTAACTTTTTTTCCAGGCGTTCATTCATTTCTTTAATGGATTTTTTGCCCAAGTTAGGCACTTGCGGATCTGCAACAAAATTAGATTCTTGATCCACCACAGCAATAATTGAGCAAGTATTACTGAGATTACGCTCAATTTTTAGCTGATCCATAATGCTATGCACATCATTGGCCCATGCCATACGGTTGCTGGTAGCAGATGGAATAAGCTTAAAAATATGCTTGGTATCAAGGATTTTATGCTGCTTGTTTTCAGTGTCTTCAGTTTGCGATTGACAGCCCACAAGGGAAAATACGCTTAATAAGACAGCGTGGATAGTTCGGTTAGGCATTATGTATTTTAAGCGGTTAGGGCAATGGCAAGTATGACATAAGTCTAAATTGTAACCAATTATACTTGGAGATTTATATTATGTTTTAGAGGCAGAATAAGAGTCTTAAATCATACAACTAAGGACCTCAAATAAAAGCTCGACCTGTTTGGCCGAGACTTTATATAGTTAATAGTTTTGAATAATCAAGGGCCGAGCCTATTTATTAAAACTTCACCGCGTCGGTAGTGCCCAGTTTTGCCTGGTCGCCAGTAATGGCAGCTTTGGTCATTTTAATTAAGCTGACCACACGACCTGCGCCTTCCCAGTATTGGGCGCCATTACCAGTGACTTTAATCAGTTGAATATTTGGGTCTTCTTTTCCTTGCTCAAAAAATGCCTTGTAGCCATCAGACCATAATTCATCGAGTTTGGCTTTATCATTTACTAATTCGGCAGTGCCATTAACAGAGACATAGTTATGATTACTGGTATCGCTATAGCTTAAATTAACTTGTGTGTTTTTAGGAATGCTACGGACTAAATCTGAATCTTTGGCACCAATAAACCAGACGATTCCATCAAAGTCGCCTTCCTGAGTAGTCATTGGCGCAGAGTGTAAATGCCCTTCGTGGTTTACAAAGGTCACCATGGTAAATTTAATATCGCGGGTTAGTTCTGCAATTTTAGACAGGTCTGACATGACGTACTCCAGAGTTGGTTGAAACTGTAAAGCTTGGAACCTTAAAATTATGGTTAAAAAAGTTTTAAACCTCAGTGTTTGCATCCTGACAATTTTTTATGTAGGTCTAAAGCACTCTTGTGTGCCTGTGTTGTAAGAAGTTTTATGGCTAAACCGTAAAAACTAAAGTTTTGTTGCTAGTTTTTTATTTTGTGACAGTTATTGCTATCATATACATCGTTTTACTCCAGACAGACTGCTATGCGCATTGGTCCTTATCAGCTTAAAAATAACCTTATTGTTGCCCCGATGGCAGGCGTCACTGATCGCCCATTTAGGACTTTATGTAAATATTTCGGGGCAGGTCATGCGGTAAGTGAAATGATGACCTCTGATAAAACCTTACGCATGAATAAAAAAAGTTTATATCGCGCTAATTTTGATAGGGAAATAGCCCCTATCTCAGCGCAAATAGCTGGTTCTGATCCAGCGCAAATGGCCGAAGCTGCACGTTATCAAGTGGCCAATGGCGCGCAAATTGTTGACATTAATATGGGTTGTCCTGCCAAAAAAGTTTGCAATAAACTGGCGGGTTCTGCTTTGTTACAACATGAAGATTTAGTCGCACAAATTTTGGATACAGTGGTTGCGGCGGTGGATGTGCCTGTGACCTTAAAAACTCGTCTTGGGTTTTGTAATAACAATGAAAATATTGTACGTGTGGCCAAACGGGCAGAGCAGGCAGGGATTGCTGCGCTGGCAATTCATGGTCGTACTCGCGAAGACATGTATACAGGCTCAGCGCGTTATCCATTAATTGCACAGGTAAAACAGCAAATTAGCATACCTGTCATCGCCAATGGTGATATTGATAGTCCGCAAAAAGCCAAACTGGTCTTAGAACAAACTGGTGCTGATGCCATCATGATTGGCCGTGCAGCACAAGGTCGGCCATGGATTTTTCGTGAGATTGCCCATTATCTGGCAACAGGGCAAGAGTTGCCAGCTCCTGATATTTTAGAAGTGAAAACGGTATTGCTTGAGCATCTCAATGAGCTATACGAATTTTATGGAGAATATTCGGGCTGCCGTATTGCACGTAAGCACATTGCCTGGTACACCAAGGGCTTGCGAGGAAGCAATGAGTTTCGTCAAGCGATGTATCAGGTAGAGTCAACCCTTGAGCAAGCCCAAGTGGTGAGTCAGTATTTTAACCAGTTACTCGATCAGGGTGAACGCTTGCAATATAATGAAGCGGTGAACTTGCTAGAAGGCTATTGAGGGGGCTATTTGAACGTGATTTGTTGGTGCAATAAAGCCGCTCCAGCCTTTAAAAAATTAATTGTCGATAGCAAAGAATGCGCTGGGTACAATGCCTAGCTGCTTTTTAAACATGGCGGTAAATGCACTGGGGCTGCCATAGCCTAAATCGAGTGCAATATCTAAAATCTTTTGCCCTTTGGCTAGCATTTCCATGGCAATGAGCAATTTGGCCTGTTGTCGCCATTGACCAATCGTCATGCCTGTTTCCTGCATAAATTGCCTATGAATCGTTTTGGGGTGTACATGAAAGTACTTTGCCCATTGTACGAGGGTTAATGATTGATCTGGCTGCTGCAATATCTCATTGCATATATATTGAATACGTGGATGCTGCGCTAATGGCAGATGCATAGGCAACACTGGTGCTGGGCATAACTCATCAATAAGTACCTGCATCAAGCGGCCTTGTTTAGAAGTAGCGGTATAATCTTGTGGAATATTGAGTGTGCAAATAATTAACTCGCGTAATAAAGGCGAGATATTTAATACACAACACGCTGCTGGCATCTTAGTAGCTTGCTGGCTGGGCATAAATACTGTCCGTACTTTCACCTCACCCACCATACGAATCCAGTGCTGGCAATGTGCTGGCAGCCATAAGCCACGAGATGGCGGCACTACCCATTGTCCCAAAGCAGACCCTACAACCATGAGCCCACTCAAAGCATATAATAGTTGCGCTTTTTGATGCTGGTGGGGTGTGACCTGGTATTGATCTGGATAATCAATTGCCATTCCAACCATGGGAAAACCATCAAATTCAGGTCGATGTTCGTCAGGGGATATCGTTGTTAAGGCTGTCATAAAAAACCACTTTTTATATCAAATGTCCATTTTGCACTATTTTCTGTCTATCTATCGTGAGACAACCCATTAACAACATAATTAAGATAGTGGTTCTTCGCATTTTAGATGGAGTACTTTTGTGACTATACCGCGTGCCTATTTATTTCCTTTTTTTGCAATTTTATTTTGGGCGGGCAATGTTGTTGTATCCAAAATGGCAGCGAGTGAAATTTCCCCCACAGCAATCACTTTTTATAGGCTAATTTTAGCATTAGGTATTATGAGCCTGTTTGTCCTAGTCCCAGCGTTTAAAAACCTAAAAGTGATTTGCAAGCATTGGCCTAAGCTTGCTTTAGGCGGTTTATTGTCTGTCGCACTGTTTCAATCACTGTCCTATCATGCAGCAGCAACCACCACCGCTACCAACATGGCGATAGTAACTGCCTTGATTCCCTTACTCACTATTGTTTTAAGTGCGCTTATTTTAAAAGAAAGAGTGACTGTAGGGATGGTATTTGGCGGTATGTTGTCTTTATTTGGTTTGCTTTATCTTGTCAGCCAGGGACAAATAAGTGATTTATTACAGCAAGGTATTCACCTTGGCGATGGCTTAATGTTTATTGCTGCCTCTGGTTATGCTTTATACAGTGTCTTACTCAAGCACTGGAAAATGAATATTCCTGCATGGCAATCAACCTATGTACAGGCCATTTTTGCACTTATTTATATGCTGCCTTTATTTATCATGGTACCAAGCGATCAAGCCAAATTAGACGCTAATACTATTCCACTCATTGTTTATGCTGGCATCTTTTCATCGGTGTTGTTGTCTTATTTATGGATTGAAGGAGTGAGACACTTAGGCCCAAACCGTAATAATATTTTTATGAACTTATTACCATTATTTACCGCTTTGGCTGCAATCGTATTGCTTGATGAAAGGTTGCATGTCTACCATATGATTGGTGGTGCAATTACCTTGATAGGCATCCTCTTGGCACAAACTGTGACACAACCTTTGTTGGTAGAAAAAAAGCTAAAGTGCTAATTCACGTTTATCAATAAAATAAGCGCTTTTACGGGTTTAATGGTAGCAAGTCATTAAACCCTATTTCATGTATGTATTTCTACCTTTAACAATTGTAAAAGGCTTAAATTAAAAATAGGCTATAAGCAAATTTTTCATAAAAAAAGCCGCTTTAATAGCGACTTTTTATTGCCAATACAGGTCTTAGTGGTGATGACCACCAGCACCATGCACATGACCATGGTCTAGTTCTTCTTGTGATGCTGGACGAATATCTACAATTTCAACATCAAAGTTCAAGTCTTGACCTGCTAATGGATGGTTGGCATCAACAAAAACGCTCTCATCGCTCACGTCTTTAACCGTAACGACTTGCATGCCGTCATCAGTTTGCGCCTGGAACTGCATGCCTGGTTGAATATCATCAACACCCTGGAACATATTGCGTGGCACTTCTTGCACCATTTCTGCATTGTATTCGCCATAACCTTCAGCAGCAGGCACGTTTACGGTAAGCTTGTCACCCACCACTTTACCTGTTAAGGCATTTTCCAGACCAGGAATGATGTTGCCTGCACCATGCAGATATACCAGTGGCTGGCCTTCTGATTTATCAATCACCGTACCGTTTTCATCGGTAAGCGTATAGTGAAAAGATACGACCTGATCGTTTTGAATGTCAGCCATGATGGATTTCCATTATTCATAAAAAGATGCGCCATCATACCTTGTTTTATTAGGATATTTTGTTTTTTTAATGCAATTGTTCATTTATTAACTGTTTCAATCGCACTAGCTTAAGCAGCTAAAATAATGGCTTAAGCTAGTGGTTGCAGCCCTTAATGCAATTTTAAGCGTGGGCCAGAAGTGCGTGCCAGTACGTCTTTGACCATTAATACCCCAGTTTTAAAAAACCCATGAATTGCCACCTGATGTAATCGGTACAGGGATACATACATGATACGTGCCAGCATGCCTTGCACATTAATATCACCAATTAAATTTCCCACGGTGCTTTTTTCGCTAAGCGATACCAAAGAGCCTTTGTCGGTAAATTTAAAATGAGGCAATGGCTGGCCATTTAGGCGCGCTTTCATTGATTTTGCCAGCAGGATAGATTGCTGGTTGGCCACTTGCGCACGCGGCGGCACAGGGCGAGTTTCTCCTGCTGGTATATAACTGGCACAATCCCCAAAGGCAAAAATATCTGCATCCAGAGTGGTTTGCAGGGTAGGCCCAACCACCAATTGATTAATCCGATTGGTCTCTAAGCCAGCAATGTGGTGTAAAAAGTTAGGTGCTTTAATTCCAGCCGACCATACTTTTAAATTAGCAGCAATACGTACATCGCCATCACATTCAATAATATGCTCATCAATAGCCACCACACGGCGGTTGGTGAGGACGTTAATACCCAATTTTTTAAGTTCACGTTCGGCAGTGAGCGAGGTTTGTGGGGGTAAGCCTGGCAAAATGCGATCCGCCGCTTCAATCAAGCTAATATTAACATTGCGCGGGTCAATACTATTAAGGCCATAGCGGGTAAACTCGTGTGCCGCATGACGCAGCTCAGCAGCAAGTTCAACGCCAGTAGCACCTGCACCAATAATGGCAATGTTTAAGTGTTGCGGGTTTTGGTCAGACAGTGAACGTGCCTGGGCTTGCAGATAAAGATTTAAAAACTCACGCTGAAAGCGATCAGCCTGGGCGCGCGAATCAAGAAAAATACAGTGTTCTTTTGCGCCTTGCGTACCAAAATCATTAGAGGTTGAGCCAACCGAAACTATCAAAGTATCGTAGCGTACATAACGCTCTGGTGCTATTTCAACCTGCTCACCATTACTGAGTGGTGCTAAAATCACGTGCTTTTGCTCGCGGTTAATATCTACCATACGGCCCAGATGAAATTCAAAATAATTTTTGCTGGCATGGGCAAAATAATTCAATTCATCTTCATACGAGTTAATGGTACCAGCAGCCACTTCATGTAATAGTGGCTTCCAGATATGCGTGAGTGCTGCGTCAATTAAAATAATTTGCGCTCTACCTTTTTTGCCTAATGAATGGCCAAGGCGGGTTGCCAGTTCCAGGCCACCTGCACCGCCACCCACAATGACAATGCGATGTGGGGCTGCTTGACCGTTTGCAGTTATGTTGTTCATAAAAAACACTCAAAGTTTTAAGAAAAAGAGTTAATTGAAAAAATTTGCTTAATATTTTTGTTGGCTAAAATCTAAATAAGCCAATTTTTAAAGCACAGTAAAGAACTCATCTATAAGATATTTGGCTTCAATTGTGTGCTGCTAGCTCAGGTTAAAACTGAAGCTCAGCAGGAAAACTGAGTATGCCATAGCCATTTTTTGTTGCTTTTTAGATTGTCTAACAACATTAAGTGGCGTGCTGTATTCATGTAAAAAACTACTTATGCAAGATCGCCAATAAAGTGTTGCGCTTGCATGTATCCCGCTTTTTTATGGTTCTTGCGCCTTTAATTACAATTAAACTTTGAATAATAAAAATACAAAGCAGGTGATTCAGATAGCTTATTTCTTTCCATTCACTTAAGCATTAATTCACTGGGCAGCGTTGAAGGTTTTGCCTTTTTGAATTAGGCAAGGTAAGGTGATTAACTTACGCCCCAATTATTAGCTTTAATCACTATTTATTGACTATGCAGGTTCCCATGATTCGTTATTGCTTATCGTTTACACAGTATTATCAGCATTTAATTGAGGTAAGCATCACGTTTCGGGCAGAGCCGCAGCAAAAAATCTGGTTACCCACGTGGATACCAGGCAGTTATTTAATTAGAGAGTTTGCCAAGCATGTTGAGCGTGTTAGTGCCTGTTCAAGTGAAAACAGCCAAGCCATTAAGTTGCAAAAAATAAGCAAGAATCAGTGGCAGCTTGATAATCAGGAATCCACCGACATTGAAGTAAAATATCAAGTGTATGCTTATGATTTATCTGTGCGCGGTGCCTATATTGATAATGAACGCTTATATGTTAACCCAGCAGCCGTATGTATGGGTATTGGAGGCCAGGAAAACCAGCCTATTGAATTACACCTGAATATTCCCCAAGGATTAGCGCATTTTACGCTAGCAACTGGCCTTAGTGTACTGACTAATAGTGATACAGCATACCAGCTTGGTGCCAAAAATTATGCGGAGCTGATTGATCAGCCTCTTGAATTGGCAGAGCAGGCGATTACTACTTTTGAAGCGGAAAATATTACTCATCGCGTGGCAATTTCGGGTAGACATCAAACCAATTTAGCAAGGCTTGGGTCAGACCTGCAAAAAATTTGTAGTGCGCAAATTAAGTTATTTGGTGATGCACCTTTTAATGATTATTTATTTATGGTGATGGCCACTGCCAATAGCTATGGTGGCCTGGAGCATCAAAAGTCAACCAGTTTAATTACGCCGCGTGATGACCTGCCAAAATTAGATGAACCCGAACAGCCATCAAGCAATTATCGACGCTTTTTGGGTCTATGTAGCCATGAATATTTTCATAGCTGGATGGTTAAGTTTATTCGGCCGCATAATTATGTCACACCAAATTTGCACCAGGAAGACTATACCACGCTGTTGTGGGTGTTTGAGGGCATTACCTCTTACTATGATGATCTAATGCTTCTGCGCAGTGGTGTGATTGATGAGGCTGCTTATCTGGATTTAATAAAAGAACAAATTAGCCGTTATTTAAGTAACCCTGGGCGGCATGTGCAAAGTGTGGCGGAATCGAGTTTTGACGCATGGATCAAATATTACCGCCCTGATGAGAACAGCAATAATGCAGGCACCAGTTATTATAATAAAGGCGCACTGGTTGCTATGTGTCTGGATTTGACCTTAAGACAACATGGTGCAAGTTTAGATCAGCTATTACAGCAGCTCTATAGCCAGGCCAAAACTGGTCAGCAGGTGCATGAAAGTACAATCGCTGATCTTTGCCAGTCGTTAGCAGGGCAGTCATTGCATCAATTTTTTGATGATTATATTGATGGCACTCAGGAATTACCGCTAGAAAGCCTATTAGAGCAAGTCGGTATTGAATTAGCGCATGAGCATAAAAGCTGGCCACTTGGGCTAAAAGTGCAAGAAACACCGCAAGGCTTACTGGTGCAACAGGTACTACGGGATTCATCGGGGGCCAAGGCAGGAATTTCTGCACATGACACTATTATTGCCTTGAATGATTTAAAAGCAACCAACCATCTTATCCAGCAATTCTGTGCGAAAAATCACACCAATCAAACGATAAAGTGTCATCTATTCAGGCGTGATGAATTAAAAACAGTAGAGTTAGCCAGTAACACTGTAACGATGCCTACCGCCAAGTTGCAAATTAAAGACAGAAACTTATTAAAACACTGGTTGGGTGAGTGACAAGCCGTGGTTAACTGGGACTAACAGTTTAAGTGCCTGACAAGTTAGAAAATAGGACGATAAAGCAAACACCTAAATAAAGGCAGGATGACAGGAAAATGCCGTCTCAATTTAATAGCATTGAAAGTAGTGCAACACATGCTACAGGCAGCCAAAGTAATGCGGCTCAACAGTCCGCACAGGATGTCTATAACGCCCAATGGCAGAGTTATGACTCGTTGTATCAGGGGCGAAAAATGCCTTTGCAAGCCAGCACCTGTCTTGATTACTTTGATGACGCAGCAAGCCAAAACCCAGGTGCGCCAGCCATTAGCATGTGTGGTCAGACTTTAAATTATGCAGAAGTGGCCTTTAGTGTTGATGCGCTGGCCTGCTGGCTGATTAATGATGCCAACGTCAAGTCAGGTGACCGAGTTGCCTTGTATTTGCCCAGTAATTTGTCTTATATGATTTGCATTTTGGCGGCGTGGCGCGCACAGCTTATTGTGACCAATTTAAGTTTTATACTAGAGAGCAGCCATATATTGCATCAGTTGCAAGATTCTGGTGCCAAGCTGTTAATCACTATTCCTGAGTTTTTGCCGCGTGTAGAAAAAATATTATTACAAACCAGCATACGCCATATTGTTACCACTCAGGCAGATGACTTTATCAGCCTGTTTGGAAGATTAAAAACCTGGTTATCACCCAAAAAATGGTTGCAGCAATGGCGTGAAGACACCAGCATGATTCGTTATGTGCGTTTAAGGCAAATTCTGCGAAAATATAATTATACTTATCAGGATTGGGCTAAACCACAGTGTAGTGATATAGCCATCATTCAGTATACCAGTGGCACCACAGGCATGCCTAAAGGCGTTGTCTTGTCGCATGGCAATTTATCAGCCAATTATCAGCAAAGTAGTCATATTTTAAATGAACGCTTAAATGCCGCCAAATGTGGTGTATGCACTATCCCGTTACAGCATATTGTTGGGGTAAATTTTTGCTTAGCCATGTTAGCGACTGGTGCTCATGTGGTCTTGACTACGCTTGAAGAGTTATTAAGCAGGCCTAAGAGTTTACAATCATATCCTTTAACATTATTAGCGGGCGTGCCTATTTTTTATGAAGAATTGCTCAAGCATGAAGGCAGCCTGCATCTTATTAAAAACATGGAGCTGTTTTTATGTGGCGGAAGCTTTGTAGATCGCGCTTTGCAACAAGAGTGGCATAAAATTACTGGCCGCAATTTATGCGAAGTATTTGGCTTAAGTGAAGCTGCTCCTTTAATTAGCATTAATCCTCCACAGCGCGTCCGAGTAGGGACGGTCGGCGTAGTTTTGCCCAATACTGAAATTTGTATTGTAGGCAATAAACACCAACCTTTGGGCTTTAATCAGCCAGGTGAACTATGGGTCAGGGGACCACAGGTTATGCGCGGCTATTGGCAAAAGCCAGTGGTAACACAGCAAATAATCACCCATGATGAGTGGCTAAAAACTGGCGATATCGTGTCTATTTCTGAAGATGGCTTTATTACCATGCTAGAGCGAAATGTAGATACGGTATGGTGGGACAGGCGACAACTGTTTCCGCAGGAAATTGAGCGCAGGATTTGCCAGCATGAAGATGTCATTGATTGTGCCATGATTCAGGATAACGAACACAGCACTGTGCGGCTACTGGTCGTGGCAAAACATGGCCTGAATATTGAAAAATTAAAACAGCATATTAATAGCTTATATTATGGCCTTTTGCCCGATAGCATTGAATTTGTAGATCACTTACCACGTGAGCCAATGGGACGGGTGTTTCGGCGTTTGTTACGAAAATCCAAATCTTTACTGGCTGATCGCTTAGATCGAGAAGTTGCCCCACCGCCTGATTTAAGTACTGAGCGGTCGCGTGATTCAGATGCTTTATGACGTTGACTGGGTGTAAGCTCAGGGCTAAGTTTCAGCTCAAATGGATAATCTGCGCTGTTTAATAATTTGACTTGTCCTGGTTGTAAATCAGCCAGTGAAAATGGGCCAATATGGGTTCGAATTAACCGTAAGGTGGGCAGGCCAACTGCTGCGGTCATGCGCCTCACTTGGCGATTTTTGCCCTCACAAATTTTTATTTCTAACCATGAGGTGGGTAAGTTGGCGCGATAGCGTATCGGTGGATTGCGTGGCCATAACCAGTCAGGTTCGGTAATTAGTTTAGCGTATGCAGGCAACGTTAGCCCATCTTTCAATACTACGCCATTGGTCAGTTGTTGTAGGGCAGTTGGTGTTGGAATGCCATCTACCTGCACCACATAAGTTTTGTATTGTTTGGTTTTAGGATGGGTTAATTGCTGATTGACTTGACCGTCATCTGTAAGCAACAGGAGGCCTTCGGAATCATAGTCTAAACGCCCAGCAACCCTCAATGATTTATCATGGATATATTGCGTGAGGGTAATACGCGCGCCATCTGGCCTAAATTGCGTTAATACGTTAAAAGGTTTATTAAACAATACAATTTGTGCCATTTTGGTTTCAATTATCCGTTGAACTTACAAGAAAAAACACTTCACATCACGTAGATAAATAATGATATTTGTTTTCTAAATCACACAAGGCTGTAGAAATGTTTAACATATAGTACATATAGATGCGTGAGAAAACATGTTAGTTTTTGCATTTGAAAAAGTTTACCACTAGAAAAAAGGGAGCACCTGTACAATGGGTTATCAGAAGATCGTGGTTCCTGCGGATGGCGACAAAATCACCGTTAATGCAGACCTGTCACTGAACGTCCCCAATCATCCAATCATTCCATTTATTGAAGGTGATGGTATTGGTGTTGATATTACGCCAGTGATGAAGAAGGTTGTTGACGCTGCTGTTTTAAAAGCCTATAGCGGAAAACGGTCTATCGTGTGGATGGAAGTGTATTGCGGAGAAAAAGCAGATCGTATCTATGGCACTTATATGCCAGAAGAAACCTTTGAAGCGTTACGTGAATTTGTTGTGTCTATTAAAGGGCCGCTAACCACACCAGTTGGGGGTGGTATTCGCTCGCTGAACGTGGCACTGCGTCAAGAACTGGATTTATATGTGTGTGTACGTCCAGTACGCTGGTTTAAAGGGGTTCCAAGTCCAGTACACAGTCCACAACTGACCAACATGGTTATCTTCCGTGAAAACTCAGAAGATATCTATGCAGGGATTGAGTGGAAAGCTGACTCACCCGAAGCCAAAAAAGTCATTGAATTCTTAAAGAACGAAATGGGCGTGACCAAGATTCGTTTCTCTGACAACTGCGGTATTGGGATTAAACCCGTTTCCAAAGAAGGGACTCAGCGTTTGGTGCGTAAAGCCATTCAATTTGCCATTGATAATGATAAGCCCTCTGTGACTTTAGTGCACAAAGGAAATATCATGAAATACACCGAAGGCGCGTTTAAAGAGTGGGGCTATGAGCTGGCCATGGAACGCTTTGGCGGTGAATTGCTGGATGGTGGTCCTTGGGTCAAAATTAAAAACCCAAAAACTGGTAAAGATATTATTATTAAAGATGTGATTGCTGATGCCTTCTTACAGCAAATTTTAATGCGTCCAGCGGACTACTCGGTCATTGCCACCTTAAACCTAAATGGTGATTATATTTCTGATGCCCTGGCCGCAGAAGTGGGTGGTATTGGGATTGCACCAGGTGCCAACATTGGTGGTGCTTTGGCAGTGTATGAAGCAACACACGGTACTGCACCAAAATATGCGGGTCAGGACAAAGTAAACCCAGGTTCTATTATTCTGTCGGCAGAAATGATGCTGCGTGATATGGGCTGGGGTGAAGCGGCTGACTTAATTATTAAAGGTGTTGCTGGCGCTATTGAAGCCAAGACTGTCACCTATGACTTTGAACGTCTAATGCCAGACGCGACATTGCTGCGTTGTTCTGAGTTTGGTGATGCTATTATTGCGCAAATGGAAGAGTAGTCCTCTAGCGTAATCAGTACTCAAAATAACCCTTAGTGTCATTGCATTGAGGGTTATTTTTTATCTTCACGAATGTTTAAATTTTAACTATGTCAATTGGGAAAATCTTATTTCTTCATAAGATAAGCATCAAAGTTCTCAATAAATTCATCCAGATTGTCTTCAAGCATGGCCTGATATTGTTTGACAAAGTGTTGAACCAATTCCTCACGATTTGCTTTCATCAGCGTTGCATTTTCAAAGCCCGATGCACTGACCCAGGTATTAAAGCGTGCTGCGGCAAATAAAAAAGAGGCGCTTACTTTGCCTTTGTCCTCAGTGTCACATTGTTGATTAGCCACTTGAATCAGTGCGTCAACACGATCATAAAAATCATTGGTATCTTTCTGGGTCATCTGGATGTAATCCTATGCAAAATTACGTTATTTTGGGTCAAAGAGCGTATAAATGCTAGTAAGAGTCATGGGCTAAGAAAATACATTTCATGTTTTGTTTGGGTTCAAAGTAATGAAGATACGAGCAGTTGATTAATAAAGTTTCTTTTGCGTCTTATTTTTTATAAGACCATACTTTAATGGCCTAAATTCATGGCTAAAAGCATTTTAGTATGGTTAAAGTGACTCAGTGAGGATGTTCAGATCGTGCAGGTTGATTTATCTTATCAGTTTAAAATTATTTCCTCTGTCGAACAGGCTGCAAGTTTGTTTGAGCAAGTTCAGCCTGCGCAGCCATTTTTACAGTTTGAATTTTGGCAAGCTCTGGAACAGCACGCATTAGGTCAGCAGACTGGCTGGGTGATTTCGCATGTTGTGATTGAGCAAGCTGAGCAGCCTGTTGCATGGATGCCTTTGTTTATCAAGTCGCATCATCGTGGTGAATATGTATTTGACCACGCTTGGGCAGATGCCTATGCACGGCATGGCCTGAATTACTATCCGCGCCTGGTAAGTAGTGTGCCTTTTACGCCTGTCACAGGAGAGCGAATACTGCTGGCACAAGGTCATGAACTAGCGCAGGTGTGGCCAGTTATATTTACAGCAATAGAATATTTAACTGCGCAATACCATGCTTCTTCCTGGCATGCTTTATTTATTGATCAATCATTATTAACATTTTTTAAAACGCAAATGCCGCAACTGGCTATTCGTCAGCATTGTCAGTTTTTATGGTCCAATCAACACTATTCTGATTTTGAGGATTTTTTAGCAGCGCTCACTGCAAAAAAACGCAAAAGTATTAAGGTAGAGCGGCAAAGGCTGGCCGAGCAGCAAGTTGACTGTCAATGGATAGAAGGCAGTAACATCACTCAGGCAGATATTGAATTTTTTTATCAATGCTATGCCAATACCTATTATGTGCGTGGACAGCGGCCGTATTTAAATGAAGCATTTTTTTGGCAATTGGTGCAAAGCATGCCACAGCATTTGCTGCTGGTTAAAGCCAGTCAAAATAATAAATCCGTAGCAGCCGCGTTATTTTTTAAAGATAAGCACACTTTATATGGGCGTTATTGGGGCGCGCTTGAACAGATAAACTGCCTGCACTTTGAGGTTTGTTATTATCAGGGCATTGAATATGCGATTAATCAGCAATTACAGTTTTTTGACCCAGGTACTCAAGGCGAGCATAAGTTGATCCGTGGTTTTGCGCCTGTGTATACCTATTCTGCCCATTGGTTGGCACAACCAGATTTTATGCAGGCGGTACAAAATTTTTGCCAGCAGGAAAAAGGGCATGTGCAAGCTTATTATGCGGCGGCACTGGCCAGCACACCATTTAAGCAGATTGATGTTAACAATAAACCCGTGAGCAATAAACCCGTGCGCTAAAGGTAGTCCTTAAGAAGTTACTCTTTAAGCCAGTTAGTTTATTTTTATAGGCTGTAATAGTAGATCTCTTAACAATAAGAGATTGCATAACTGTAACTTAAATCATGGTCGATTTATGGGATAATAAGCAAGCGTATATGATGAGGGAATACCAGCATGAATCAAGCAGTAATGAATAAGCCAGATCAGCAAGTAAGCATGCCGATCCGTAATTATGCCCAGTTTTATCAGTTTTATTTGACTGAGCATAGCAATGTGATGAGCCGACGTTTGCATGTGGCAGGTAGCGTGGCAGGCATCTATTGTGTATACAAAGCCATCAAAACAGGCAAAAAAAGTTATTTGGCAAAAGCACTGTTAACAGGCTATGCATGTGCATGGGTAGGGCATTTTTTCTTTGAAAAAAATAAGCCAGCTTCTTTTAAGCAGCCGCTATATAGCTTTATGTCCGATTGGCGCATGTTTGCCGATGTGTGCCGTGGTAAAGTCAGCCTACGCCACAAAAAATACGATAAAAACTAAAGTTTATGGCAGCCTTATTGGTTGTTATTAGAATAATAAGAAGCGGTAAGTGAATAATACCTTACCGCTTAATAATTTACGGCTAATTTTTACGTTTAGTCATTTAATGGTTTAATCGCATCAGCATGGTTACCATCGCCACAGTTTATAGCATATTATTCACTTAACTTTTGCTGAACAATAAAAGATTAAGGAGCGTAATTATGTGGGGCGGACTGATTTTTATCATTATTATTGCGATTGCAGTTTTTTATGTCATTGGTTTGTTTAACGGATTGGTCACCAAGCGCAATGCTGCCAAAAATGGTTTTTCACAAATTGATGTGCAGTTGCAGCGCAGGCATGATTTGATACCAAATCTGGTAGAAGCCACGCGGGCGTATATGTCGCATGAAAAAGACACGCTTGAACGGGTCATTAGTGCACGTGATGCTGCGGTTCAGGCACAGCGAAATCTGGCTGGTTCTGGGGTTTATAGTTCACCAGAGTTGATTGATAAACTGAGCTTGGCTGAGCAAAAATTAAGCAATAGTTTGGCGCAATTTACCGCAGTCATGGAGCAATATCCTGAGCTTAAAGCAGACTCGGTAGTTAGAGATTTAATGGAAGAATTAAACAGCACAGAAAATCGGGTGAGCTTTGCACGTCAGGCTTATAATGACCATGTGATGTTTTATAATAATGCCTGTGAGATGTTTCCAAGTAATTTTGTGGCGGGTGCATTTAGCTTTAAGCCAATGAAACAACTGGCACTAGATGATGCCAAGGCAGTTCGGCCAGCAGTACGTATTAGCCTATAACAAAATTGTTAAGAAGGATATTCTGATTGGACTTTTGGGGTAAACAGGAACAAGCCAAACGTTACAGCCTGATGCTTAGCATTTTGTTTGTCCTGGCAGTGGTATTTACCATTTTTACCATGAATATGCTGGTTGGCATGGTGCGGTATCCATTTGAAGGTACACCGTCGGTTTTTTTACATCCGTTAACTCCTTATATTGTTGCTACCATGCTGCTGGTGATTGTGGGTGGCTCGCTGCTTGAGTCATATCGCCTAAGAGAAGGTGGTCGTGCATTAGCCAGACGTTTAGGTGCGCGGCGCATTCATTTGGAAACCACAGTGCCTGAAGAGCTAGTGCTCAAAAATGTGGTGGAGGAAATGTCCATTGCATCGGGTGTGCCTTTGCCTGCTTTATATGTGCTAGATGATGAGCTGGGGATTAATGCATTTGTGGCAGGCTATCGGCCGATAGATATGGTTTTGGTGGTGACCTGGGGCATGCTCCAGACCCTGGACCGCTATGAGTTGCAAGGGGTGATTGCGCATGAGTTTAGTCATATTCATCATGGCGATACACAGCTTAATTTGCGTCTGGTCGCGTGGGTGGGCGGGTTGTTATCGGTCAGCCAGATTGGAAGCTGGGTAGCACAGGCAGGGTTTTCATTACAGCGCAACGTGCAGCGTGATCGTCAGGCCGATGCCATTTTTATTGCCACAGGTGGGCTGATTTGGCTGGTTGGCAGTCTGGGCGTATTGATGGCGCGGCTGCTTAAGTTTGCCATTTTAAGACAGCGTGAGTATTTGGCCGATGCGGCCAGCTTGCAATTTACCCGTTCTAATGGGGTGCTACAGGCTTTGCTACGTATTCGGGTGCATCATGCAGGCACGCAATTGCACGGCGTTTATACAGAGTCTATCAGCCACTTTTGTTTTGGGCAGGCCTTACACAGCCATAGTTTTCTGGCCACGCATCCTAGTTTAGATCAGCGTATTAGCCAAATTAGTCCTGCTGCATTGCGTCGTGCGCGCGTGCAGGATCGTATTTTGGCACGCAAGCAATTAGATGAAAATGACATGCCTATTGTCACGCTAGATGAGCTTCGGGCAACCGAGCAAGAGAGTACGCAACATGAGGCAGCACTTGACCCGATTGAATGGCAGCCACCACTACCATTGCCAACAGTACGCTTAGAACCCATTACCTTAAATATTAAGGATGCCAATAAACCGTTAAACACTGATTTTCGTGCCAGTAGTCAGCGGCCTGATGTGGTGAAGCGCGCCTTAAGTACCCAAACAGGCTGCCGAGAGCTATTAGTCGCTGTTTTGGCGTTAAGACAACATATTGATTGTGAACCTGAAAAGCATCAGGTCAGTCGTGCAATTGCTGAAGCGCTGGCCAAGTTGGATCCGCGCTTACATGTCAGTATTTTTTTGCAGGGTGTAGATGGTTTAGGTGACTTACCTGCCAGTGCAGCGCGGCAATTTTTATCACGTTTAGCTGATATTATTCAGCTTGATGGGCAAATTGGTTTGCTGGACATGTTGTTGATTGAGCGCGTCAAAGCCAAATTAAAACAGTTGCCTTCCATTGTCCCTGTGGCCATGGAAAATTGCGGCAGGGCAATTACTGTGTTGGTTGAAGCATTGTTGCATGTACAAAAACTCAGTGACTATGAAAAACAACAGTCGCGTGAACGTGTATTACGTACCGTATTAAATCCACGGCAATTGAAACGTGCCTTACAGTATCCACCAACCCATTCGCCCATTCACCTGGGGCAAACCTTGCAGCAACTGGCAGGGTTACTAAAGCGCGAGCGGATGAATATTTTGGCTGCGGCTGAAACCTGTTTGTGGTCTGACACGGTCATTACTCAGGAGGAGCAGGATGTGCTGGATTTACTCTATTGGCGGCTAGGTTTTGAGCCAAAAGCGATGGCAGATTACCATGCCAAGAAAATTGCATTGGAAATATAAGCCGCTGAATGATAAAAACCTTGTTTTTTAGATTTAGTGCAGCAAATCAATATACAATCAGGTGATATTTTGCGGCATTAGCAAATGGCTATGCCACACATGAGTTTTTAAATAAGGACTAAGGTAGCCATGACTAGCGACCATTTAATCATTTTTGACACCACTTTACGCGATGGCGAGCAAAGCCCAGGCGCTGCCATGACCAAGGAAGAAAAAATCCGTGTCGCAAAGCAGCTTGAGCGGCTGGGTGTGGACGTGATTGAAGCTGGTTTTGCGGCAGCAAGTCCTGGTGATTTTGAGGCAATTTCAAATATTGCGGCAGTGATTAAAGATTCCACCATTTGTTCCTTAGCACGCGCTAATGAAAAAGACATCCGCCGTGCTGGGGAAGCGATTAAAGCGGCCAACCGTGGGCGTGTGCATACTTTTATTGCAACGAGTCCGATTCATATGCAGTACAAATTGCGCATGTCTGAAGATCAGGTGGTTGAAGCGGCAGTCAAGGCCATTAAAATTGCCCGAGAATATACTGATGATGTCGAGTTTTCGGCAGAAGATGCCATTCGTTCTGAAATGCCATTTTTGGTACGCATTTTTGATGAAGTGATTAAAGCAGGTGCCAAAACCATTAACGTGCCTGATACTGTTGGCTACTCTACGCCTGAGCTCATTGAAGCACGTTTTAGAGCCTTACTTGAGCAAGTGCCTCATTCTGACCGAGTGATTTGGTCGGCACATTGTCATAATGATTTAGGTATGGCTGTGGCCAATTCGCTGGCTGCGGTGCGCGGTGGGGCAAGACAAGTTGAATGCACCATTAACGGACTTGGCGAGCGTGCAGGCAATGCGGCATTAGAAGAAATTGTCATGGCGACCCGTGTACGCCATGATATTTATAATGTCACGACGAATATTCGTACTGAAGAAATTGTACCAGCATCACGCTTGGTGTCTACCATTACAGGTTATGTGGTGCAGCCCAATAAGGCCATTGTGGGTGCCAATGCCTTTGCGCATGAATCGGGCATTCACCAGGACGGTATTTTAAAACACCGCGAAACCTATGAAATTATGCGTGCTGAAGATGTGGGCTGGAAAACCAACAAGCTGACGCTGGGCAAGCTATCGGGCCGTGCCGCATTCCGTGCCCGTCTGGATGAGTTGGGCATTGGCATTGAGTCTGATGAGCACCTGAATGAACTGTTTGCACGCTTTAAGGATTTGGCTGATCGTAAGAGCGAAATTTTTGATGAAGATTTACATGCGCTGGTGGCAGGCCATCAGGGTTCGGATGTGGTTAACCGCTATGAATTGGTGGAACTGGAAGTCACCAGTAAAACAGGCCAAACGCCACGCGCGCATTTGGTACTAAAGGTTGATGGTAAGGATTGCCCAGTTAGCGAAAGTGGTTCTGGCCCAGTAGATGCTACTTTTAAAGCCATTGAGGTGTTGGCAAAATCAGGTTCAAACCTTGAGCTGTATCAGGTGAATGCCATTACTAGCGGTACTGACAGCCAGGGTGAAGTGGCCGTGCGTTTAAACCAACAAGGCCGTATTGTGACGGGGCAAGGTGCTGATACGGATATTGTGATTGCCAGTGCCAAGGCGTATTTGGACGCTTTAAATTGGCTAGCCACTGAAGGTAAGGCCAATCCACAAACCGAAGAAGTAATGTAATGTCTAACGCTCGGCAACGTGCCTTGTTATCGGCGCTTGGTATCTGGCAATGGATACCCCGAGCAGTCAAGACGGTTGCTTCTAAAAAATCTGCGACTGGTGCAACTGCCGCTGAGCAACTCTGGCGGCAGGGCGATGATGAATTTTATCATGCTTCTGCTAGCAGCCATCTTACAACACAGTTTGAAGCAACTAATGTTAAAGAAACTAATTATAGAGAAATTAGTAATCAAGCCATTGCTATGCTTCCAGGTTCTCATTCAACATCAATAGATAGCATCAGTGCCAAGCCTTTATCCCATGCAGCAATAATAAACCCTGATTTGGTGGGTCAGCCTGACATTCATCACCATACTGTAACTCATCAACAAAATTCTGAGTTAGCAATAACTATTACTCAGGCAGGTGAGAGAGGGCAAAATCACTCAGCAACTTTAAATCTCAGCCCTCATTTATCCGACCAATTTCAGAAAAATAATGCTGATCAGTCCGATACTGTTCTTTTAGAGGTTGATCATCAGCCCCTGCTCATGAGTGAGGCTGTCTCTAATACGATTAATTTTCGTCTACAAGCGTGCGAGATTAATCAATGGATTGTTTTAGTCAATGAAGAAGATTTACAAGATCCATTAATGCAAACCTTGTGGCAAAATATTTTAAAAGCATTTAATCAGCCAGCTATTATTAATTTTTCCTGGCCGTTGTCAGAAGGCCAGCGTTGGCAGCGTACCACAGGGGCAAAATCAGCATTAAATGGCTTTTTGTTTAGAATGGGGCTAGATAAACGGGTTGGCTTAATGAGTGAATTGCCCGATGACATTTGTCCTGATCGTCTTGAACGCTTGCCGCATTTGGCAGAGCTCTTGGCTGAGCCATTAAAAAAACGCACGCTATGGCATCTGCTTAAAGTACAGTAAGATCAATTCGTCAGGGTTGACTGCTTAGGCACATAACAGGAGGTTTTGCGGTGAATCATAAGCATTCCAGCCCAGTAACAGTAGCTGCCATTCAGCTAGAGCCAAAGATTGGCGACCTACAGGCCAATTTAACCGCATGTGAAAACATGGCCGATGAAGCAGGTAGAAAAGGAGCAAAATGGATCATACTGCCTGAGTTTTTTGCCACAGGAATGGCTTTTGATCCGCGCATTGTGGATGCCATTCAACCCTCAAATGGGCCTGCTTTAAACTTGCTCATTCAATTGGCAAAACGTCACCAAGCCATGGTTGGCGGTTCTTTTATGGTGCGTGACGATAAAGCCAATACGCCAAATCAAGTTAAAAATACTTTTTTTCTCGTGTCGCCGCAGGGCGTGGTAGGCAAGCACGATAAAGACTTACCCACCATGTGGGAAAACTGTTTTTATACGGCTGGTTCAGATGATGGCATTATTAATACCAGCGAGCAAACAGTTGGAGTATCGCTATGCTGGGAGTTTATGCGCGCACAAACCGCCCAACGTCTGCGTGAAACAGTAGATGTAGTGGTTGGCGGAAGCTGTTGGTGGAGCGTTCCTGCGTGGATGCCCAAAACAATTACCGCACGCTGGGAAGCAAAAAACGCGCATAATGCCCATGAATCAGTGCGTAAATTTGCCACTTATGTGGGCGCACCGATTATCCATGCCGCCCATGTTGGTGCTATTCAATGTAAATTGCCAGGTATGCCGCTTGATTACAAAGGACACTTTGAAGCAGGTTCAATGATTGTCAATGCCCAAGGTGACATCTTGGCATTACGGGATCAGGAGGCAGGGCAAGGAATTGTGATGGCTGAAATTAATATTGAAAAAGTAAAACCCACTCAGCCAATACCCGATAGCTATTGGTTGCACCAGCGTGGCCCAATTCCTACTTTTGCCTGGGAATATCAGCGTTGGTATGGCAAGCATTGGTATAAAAAACATGTTGCTGCCTCTAGCTAGCCTACGGGCTTAAAAAACTGCAACTCATGACACACCCTGATTATGCTAAGTTGAACCTTTAAGCGTTAAGGTTATTACAGTGAAAAAGACAGTGGTTGCATTTAGTGGGTTGTCTGACCATTTAAAGCATCAATTAAATGAAAAATTTAACCTGTTGGCAATCAACCCCAAGGCAGATGATTTAATCCAGCAGTTTGCTGAGCTTCTACCGCAAGCCGATGGCATGATTGGTGCTGGCCGCCTGTTAAATCAAGACATATTACAACATGCCAGACAGCTTAAAGTGGTGTCTAGCATATCGGTAGGTTATGACAACTACGATATTAATTACCTGAATCAACAAGGCATTATCCTCACCAATACGCCAGATGTATTAACCCAAAGTACGGCAGATTTGGCCTTTGCTTTGCTGATGACTAGTGCGCGGCGTGTGGTAGAACTTGATACATGGACTAAACAAGGTCAATGGCAAAAAACCGTGCAGCCAGCGCAATATGGCGTAGATGTGTATGGCAAAACGCTGGGCATTGTTGGCTTAGGAAATATTGGCACTGCCATGGCAAGGCGTGGTCGCTTTGGCTTTAACATGAATATATTACATCATTCGCGCCATGCAAAACCTGAGCTTGAGCAGGCGTTAAATGCGCAGTTTTGTTCGCTGGATGACTTATTGGCTCAATCTGATTTTGTGTCGATACACGTGGCGTTAAATGAGCAAACACATCATTTAATAGGCAAAGCACAATTTGAGCGCATGAAAAAAACTGCCATTTTAATTAATGTAGCACGTGGACAGGTGATTGATGAGCAGGCATTAATTGACGCATTAGAAAGTGAGCAAATCTTAGCGGCTGGCTTAGATGTGTTTGAAAAAGAACCCTTGCAACAGTCTGCCTTATTTAAGCTGCCCAATGTTATCACCTTGCCGCATGTTGGCTCAGCCACGCAAAGCACCAGACACGCCATGGATGACCTGGCACTGGATAATTTAAGCAAAGCCTTGGCAGGTGAGCAACCGCGCTATATGGTCAATCCGCAAGTGTGGTCAAGCTAAGCTTATCTTTTATAGTTCAATGAATGTATGACTAGCAAGCATGTTGGGTAGACATAGTCATACTGGCCAGCAGAAATGAGCGTTTTTTGCTGGTCTGGCTGCATACGTTGACTTTTCAATGACCATGCTGCGTGGTATGTTGGTGCAAATTTAATATAGATATAAAGGTTTTATCATGAATGTACTGATTGTACATGCGCACCCTGAGCCACAATCATTTACCTCGGCATTAAAGAATTTAGCGGTAGAGCAACTGAGTCAGGCAGGACATCAAGTGGTGGTGTCCGATTTATACGCCATGAATTTTAACCCAGTGGCATCTGCCGCTGATTTTAATCAGCGAAAAAACCCTGACTATTTGGTGTATGCCTTAGAACAACGCATTAACTATGAAAACCAGACTATTGCGCAAGACATTGCCATTGAGGTTGAAAAAGTAAAAGCAGCCGATTTAATTATTTTTAGTTTTCCACTGCACTGGTTTTCGGTACCTGCCATCTTAAAAGGCTGGATTGATCGTGTGTTTATTTCTGGTTTGACCTATGGCGGCAAGCGGTTTTATGACCAAGGTGGGCTTAAGGGCAAAAAAGCATTGTTAAGTTTTACTCTGGGTGGCCGTGAACATATGTTTGGTGAGGCAGCCATTCATGGTGAAATAGAAACCATGCTACGGCCATTGCTACGCGGCACCTTGTACTATGTGGGCATGGACGTTTTGCCACCCTTTATTGGCTACCATATTCCGTATATTGACCATGCTGCTCGCGCACAAATTTTGCAGGATTACAGTGATTATTTAAATAACCTTGAGCAACTAAAGCCGCTTGAGTTTCCAAGGCTGGATCAGTTTGATGATAGGCTTTATCCAAAACAAAATCAGTAAAATAGATTCTACAATGCTCATGGTTTAAGCGTGAACAATACAATAAAACGGGTTGCCGCCTCATATTTATGCTAACCCGTTTTAGGCATGAATGTTTTAATATATTTCATAAAGCACTGACCTAAAAAATTAAGTTAAGGCGATTTTAACCGCATCTTCTAACGACGTTGTCTTGCGGCCCAATAGCTGTTGTAGTGTGCCACTATCATCAAATAACGCGCCATTTGCTGCCCCCATATCGGCATTGACCAGTAAATTGGCTGTGGTAGGTTCTACCCCGAAATGAATTAACTTTTCACGATAATCAGGTTCATCAAGGTTTACATACACTATATTTTCACCTGTTTGCCTGCTGACTTCGGCAGCAAGTTCGGTGAGTGTATACGCTTGATCTCCTCCCAGTTCATAGATTTTATTTTCATGCGCAGGTGTGGTAAGCACAATTGCTGCGGCTTCTGCGTATTCACAGATAAGGGCAGATGCTATTTTACCTTCGCCTGCTGCGCCAATCAGGGTGCATTGCGCGACAGCGGCTTTTAGATGATTGGTATAGTTTTCGGTATACCAGCCATTGCGTAAAATAGTGTAGGTGAGTCCTGATTTAAACAATGCCTGCTCAGTTAATAAATGCTCTTTTGCAAATGCAACGCCTGAGCTATCGGCGTGTAACAAGCTGGTGTAAACAAAATGCTGAACACCTGTAAGCTGCGCGGCGGCAATCACATTAAAGTGAGGCTCTGCCAGCGTGCCAACTTCGCTAGACGAAATAAGCAACACTTTTTCTACACCAGATAAAGCCAGTTGTAAGCTGGCTATGTTTAAATAATCGGCATGCCGTACTTCAATATCATCAGATTCAATTCGGTTACCAGTTTGTGCATGCCGTGCAATGACTACAATATCACTGGCTGCTGTACGTTTTAGTAATTGTGCAATCACATGCTGACCCATATTTCCAGCCGCGCCGCAAATGGCAATAGTCATTGTATTCTCCAGTCTTTGCTCTGCTTTAATGTAATAAAGTCTTGGCTTGCTCTAGGATTCAAGTTGTGAGATTTTGGTAAGTATTTATTATTGATGTAAATTTGGCTTAATATGATTGGTTAGCTTATGATAGGTTGGCTAAGGTTTAATCAATAAATTTTAATAAGGAATAAAAGACTATAATTTAAAAAATTTGTGAATGCATGATCAAATCTTAGTTAGGCCATCATCAAGCGATAGATAGCCTAATGATATTAATGGATAACTTGTGAAGATTAATTGCAAAAAGATGCTAGAGCACCAGCAAAAAAACTTGGACAATCAAGTGGGATACAATGCGATACGTTATGAAAAATAAACCTTTATGAAATTTTGCCTATTTACCAAGCCTTATACTGTATTAGTGGCTGCGATTGCTTTGACCAGCAATACTCCAACGCCAGCGGTAGATGGCCGTTTGTTTGATATGCCTGAACAGTCGCGGTCAGGTAGCTATAATAATAACTATGCTAATAATAACCGTGCTACTAATTTGGGCAACACGCTGGATATTCCTGACCTGGGTGCAACGCCTAGTTTGCTTGAACAACAGCAGGAAACCAAAATTGGCGAAATGGTGCTGCGTGAAGTGAACAAACAAATGCCACTGTATGAAGATGCCTGGACTCAAGATGAAATTAATAAGGTGTTTAACCGAATTTTTAGCACAGCATCACTTGGGGCACCACTGGGCTTAGTCATTATAGAAGACAATAGTATCAATGCCTTTGCTGTGCCTGGTGGGTTATTTGCCTTAAATACAGGGCTGATATTATCGGCTAGAAATATTGATGAAATTGCAGGCGTGATGGGACATGAGGTAGCACATGTCTCCCAGCGTCATTATAGCCGTGGTAAAGATGCATTTAAAAATCAGGCGTGGTTAACCTTAGGCGGCATGCTGGCCAGTATTTTATTGGCATCACAATCTTCTGATGCCGCAGGGGCGGTGGCACTGGGTACGCAAGCTGCATTATTAGACAGACAATTGGCTTATAGCCGCAACCAGGAGCGAGAAGCAGATCGCGTAGGCATGCGTCTAATGTATGCAGCGGGTTATAACCCCATGGCTATGGCTGATTTTTTTGAAGTAATGAACCGCAAAACTGGTTCAATCAGTTATTTGCCTGATTTTTGGCTCACGCATCCACTGTCATCTGAACGTATGAGTGAAGCACGTTTGCGTGCCAGCCAGTATCCAAGGCATCGTGCACCGCTGGATTTAAACCAGGAGCAAAATTTACGTTTAATGCAATATCGTATTGGTGTGCTGACTGATCAAATTACTGAAGCACGACTGATTGCTGTGGCTGAGCGCGATCCAGCGGCTGTGATTGCACTGGCCATGCTATATAGCAAACAGGGAAAGTATGATCTGGCGCGTAAGCTGGCCAGGCAAGCCCAAACCACACAGCCTGATTTAAGCATCGTCAGTATTACACGGGCAGAGATAGAGCTTAAAGCCAATCAGCCGCAACAAGCCCTGGATATTTTATTGCCCAGGCATCGCGTGGCACCAGAAAATCGCGCCTTGGCCATTGAAACGGCACGTGCTTATATTGCATTAAATCAGGGACAGGCCGCTTTAGATATCTTGCAACCTTTGAGTATGAACAACTCACATGATATTTTGGTATGGCAATTGATGGAATCTGCTGCCAATCGCTTACCTAATGGAGAACTTAAAACACTACAGGTCTTACGCTTTCGGGCAGAAAACCTGTTTTGGCGTGGTGAAGTAGATACTGCCATTAAGTCGTTAATTCGCGCTAGTCATCTGGCCAAAAATAACTACAGCATGCAAGCGCGCATTGAAAGCCGCCTTAATGAGATGCAAGCAGCACGTAAATTTAGAGCCTAAATTTAGAGTCTGGTGTTAATCCACCACTTTATGATTTTTGAGATCGTTTTCGTGATGACCTTCAAGTTTATCATTGTCACTCGCCATATCGTCATCTTTAGGTGGCTCGGCTTTGCTTTGCTCGGTATACACTACTT
>JAEWKT010000023.1 GCA_023393635.1 Pseudomonadota bacterium | reverse complement strand
CTAGTATGTGGCGAACTTCCAAAGATTGACGAACGTGCTGCACAACTTGACTACAAACGCGTAAACGGCGGTTTGTTAGTTCAAGATCAAGACTTAGGCATGATTACTAAAGATGACCTTAAAGTTGTGACTAAACGCGCACCGACTGAAGCAGAAATTGATGACTTAATCTTTGCTTGGAAAGTTGCGAAATACGTTAAATCGAATGCGATTGTATATGCAAAAGGTCGTCAAACTATTGGTGTAGGCGCAGGTCAAATGAGCCGTGTTAACTCTGCTCGTATCGCTGCGATCAAAGCTGAACATGCTGGTTTAGTGGTTGAAGGTGCTGTAATGGCATCTGATGCATTCTTCCCATTCCGTGACGGTATTGATAACGCTGCGAAAGCAGGTATCAAATGCATTATCCAACCAGGTGGTTCTATGCGTGATGAAGAAACAATTGCTGCTGCTGATGAAGCTGGCATTGCAATGGTCTTCACTGGCATGCGTCACTTCCGTCACTAAGTGACTGGATATTAATGTAATGACAAAGTCATCTACATTTAGACAAATAGATTTCTAATCTTGCATAAAGTCCTCTCCTATTTTTAGGCTGAGGACTTTATGTCATTTTCGATTCATGGAGTATGAACCGATGAATATTTTAGTTTTGGGTAATGGCGGTCGTGAACATGCATTAGCATGGAAAATCGCACAAGATGACAAAGTCGCAAAAGTATTTGTAGCACCGGGTAATGCAGGTTCTGCAACTGAAAATAAATGCGAAAATGTTGCCTTAAATATTTTAGACAATGCTGCGATTATCGATTTTGCTAAAAATAATGCAGTTGATTTAATCGTGGTTGGCCCTGAAGCGCCGCTAGTTAACGGTGTAGTCGATGCTTGCCGTGAAGCGGGTGTAAAAATTTGGGGCCCTACTCAATTTGCAGCGCAGCTTGAAGGTTCTAAAGCATTCGCGAAACACTTCTTAAAACGCCACAACATTCCAACGGCTTTTTATGACGTATTTACCGAAGTGGATGCCGCAAAAGCATTTGTAGAAAAAAATGGTGCGCCGATTGTGATCAAGGCTGATGGTCTTGCTGCAGGTAAAGGTGTCATTGTTGCCATGACCAATCAAGAAGCATTCGATGCGATTGATGACATGCTTGCTGGTAACAAATTTGGCGATGCAGGTTCACGTGTCGTGATCGAAGAGTTCCTTGCAGGTGAAGAAGCATCTTTCATTTGCATGATTGATGGCGACAACATTTTACCAATGGCGACTTCACAAGATCACAAACGTATTTTTGAAGGTGATCAGGGACCTAACACAGGCGGCATGGGTGCATACTCTCCTGCTCCAGTTGTGACTGCGGATGTATTCGAAAAAACCATGAATGAAGTCATGCGTCCAACTGTTGAAGGCATGAAAAAAGATGGTCATGTTTATACAGGTTTCTTGTATGCCGGCTTGATGATTGATGAACAAGGCCAGCCTAAAGTAATCGAGTTCAACTGCCGTTTTGGCGATCCTGAAACCCAGCCAATCATGATGCGTTTAAAATCATCTCTAGTGGATTTGGTTGAAGCTGGTATTGCAGGTAACTTGCCAGCAGAAGCTGAATGGGACGAGCGCAAAACCGTCGGTATTGTACTTGCATCTAAAGGTTACCCAGAAACTTCAAGCAATGGTGATGTAATTTCAGGTTTAGACACTGAAATGACCGATGCGAAAGTATTCCATGCAGGTACGAAAGCCAATGAAAATGGCGAGATTGTGACTGCTGGCGGTCGTGTTCTTTGCGTAACTGCACTCGGTAATACCATTGGTGAAGCACAAGCAAAAGCATTAGAGCTTTGTGAAAAAGTGACTTTTGATGGTGTTCAATATCGTAAAGATATTGGTTACCGTGCGATTGCCCGTGAAAATGCTTAATTCTTTTAAAGAATAGATTAAGCCTAAAAAGCCCACATTTTTGTGGGCTTTTTTAATACCTTAGATTCTCAGATGAAGTGCTATAGAAATTAATTTAAGTATGATTTCAAGAAGTTGATATTTCACATCAAAATTCTATTCAGCTAAACATCCTCCTTAAAATAAATCTTAAGCACATGTTTTTAAATAACTAAAAAATCATTTCGCATAAGGTGTAGTATGCTAATTTCAGGAATACTTAAGATTTAGGTTTTGTTGCAATCCAGCACAGTAAAGAACCCAAACATACTATTAAAGCGCCTTTCCAAAAACCTAATGTTAAATGTGTACTTAAAACCAATGCTGAAACTAATGCTGAAAATACAGGTATAAAGTAGGAGGCTGTAGCCAATATAGTCACATTCCCATGCATAATTCCCACATTCCATGCCCCATAGCCAATACCCATAGCAAATGCGGCTAATACCAAGTAAATGATTGAATCTAATTCAAAATGAGGGGAGATATCGCCTGATAGAATCCATTTTATCCATAAAACAATAGACACCAGAATAAAGAATAATGTAATCCCATTTTTACCATTGGCAGCTCGTGCAGTTAGCGTACAATATGCAGCCCAGAGAAAAACACCTAATAAAGCTAGACCATAACTAAATGGATTATCTTTAATATTAGACATCATATCCTTAAAGCTAAATCCGTCATCCCCGCCAAGCACCAAACAAATTCCTATAATTGATAAGCACACGCCAGGAATAATTAAGAAATTAGCTTTCTGTTTATTAAATATAATCGAGAACAGGATAGTTACTGTAGGCCACAAATAATTAACCATACCTATCTCTATGGCTTGTTTACTATTTGTTGAATAACCGATCGACTGATCCTAGACAGTATCGTGGACAATCGGTCCCTCTAAATTCTTAAAATAATTCTGTTCAAAAGCTTCTGGACTTAACCAGCCATTTGCAGAATGCCGTCTAATTCGATTGTAGTAAATCTCAATA
>JAEWKT010000034.1 GCA_023393635.1 Pseudomonadota bacterium | reverse complement strand
CCAAATGCTTGCCGGAACTATGGGTATTGTCCTTGATATCGGATTTGATGATTTACGCAGTACGTCGCTCATTTCTGTAGCTGAGCTGAACCTAATTACCTTCATCATTATGATAGATAGTTTTCATGAACAAAGTGAAGGGTAAAAGACCGTGCCGTATGTTGGTAATCCCCCCTAAAAATAGTTGAGGCTAAAAGTAGAATTTTCTCGTAATCTAAACGCAGGAGATTCTGCATGAAAACATCACGCTTTACCGACAGCCAGATTTTGTCCATTCTCAAACAGGCTGAGTCAGGCACGCCAGTGCCAACACTTTGCCGTGAGCATGGCATGAGTTCAGCCAGTTTCTATAAATGGCGTGCTAAATTTGGCGGCATGGATGCATCGCTCATGGCGCGTCTTAAAGAGCTTGAAGCAGAAAACGCCAAGCTTAAAAAGATGTATGCCGAAGAGCGGCTCAAGGCTGAAATCATTCAGGAAGCCATGGCAAAGAAGTGGTAAAGCCATCTTGCCGACGCAAGATGGCACAGCATGCTGTTACAAATCACGCTGTCAGTATTCGCTTGGCATGTTCAGCATTTAGTATCAGTGAAACCTGCTATCGGTATCAGGCTAAATTGAAAGATGAGAATGAGGTGATTGCCAATCACCTTATTGAACTGACTGAGCAGCACAGTGACTGGGGCTTTGGCTTGTGCTTTGACCATTTACGCCATATTCAACAAGAGGTCTGGAACCACAAGCGTGTATACCGTATTTACTGTGAGTTGGCACTGAATCTACGTATCCGCCCAAGACGACGATTAAAGCGACATGCGCCTGAACCATTGAAAGAGCCAACTCGTCCAGATCAAGTGTGGTCACTGGATTTCATGCATGATCAGCTAGTTGATGGCCGTAAATACCGCTTATTAAATGTGATTGATGATTATCGACGTGAAGCACTAGCCATTGAAGCTGGTTTGTCTTTACCAGCATTACGGGTGATTCGCACACTCAATCAGCTACTTGAATGGCGCAATAAGCCAATTGCTATTCGTTGCCTTACGCAGCGATGCTGCTCAGGTCCTGAATTTATCAGCCATGAGTTTGTCAGTTGGGCCAAACAGCATGACATACGTATTGACTATATTCAGCCAGGCAAGCCACAACAAAATGCTTATATCGAGCGCTACAATCGCACAATGCGTTATAGTTGGGTTAGTAAGCACCTGTTTGATACGTTGGAGCAAGTCCAGGACTATGCGACTAAGTGGTTGTGGTTTTATAACTATGAACGACCACATAAAGCCAATGGGGGCAAACCACCTTTGATGGCTGCTTAACCTCTACTTTTAACTTCGGTTATTAATGGGGGTATTACCCTATGGGCATTTTTTTTGATCAAAAACATGTATAGGTGACTTTAAAATAAACCTTTTAGCAATTCATAAGCAATGAGTATTAAGGCTGAGACCATCAGCAACACAAAAATGAGTTCCACTCTAGTTAACATCTTAGTTTCATTTACTTTTCACTTAATTTATATAGCAGTTAAGTCGCAGCATCAATGACATAACATGACATGGAAAATAATCAAAAAAGATAAAATCTAGATTTTTATTACATTTACTATCCGCATGCTTCAACAGCAGCTTTGAATGTTTCACTTAACCTTTAAACTTTTTTAAAAGTTAAATGTATTTACATATGAGTTCTAAAATTTGATAGAATTTATTAAAAATTTAGATTCTAAGTGTAAATAATGAGAAGCGCTAATATTCGACGTGATGGTTACTTAAAATTTCTGAATACATGGCAAAACCGTGATGTCATTAAAGTACTTTCAGGTGTACGTCGCTCTGGAAAATCCACCTTATTGGCGATGTTTCAACAAGACCTAAAAGCACAGGGTGTACAAGCCGAAAACATCATTGCCATCAACTTCGAATTTATGGAATTTGAAGAACTCACCGATTACCGTAAACTACATGATTATGTATTGTCCAAAGTTGATAAAAGTAAAAAAAACTATGTTTTTTTAGATGAAATACAACATGTTACCAATTTTGAGAAAGTGGTCGACTCTTTATATGTTCGGGATTATATTGATTTATATATTACAGGCTCAAACGCATTCTTTCTAAGTGGAGAACTTGCGACTTTACTTACAGGACGCTATATCGAGCAACATGTTCTACCTTTGTCATTCCAAGAATTTAAACAGTGGCATATTGAAAATAATCCGATCATCCAACAATTATCCAATCGTGATTTGTATGCCATGTATACGCGCAGTAGTTTCCCTTATACGCTTGCCATGACTAGCCAGCAAGAAACTTATGATTACTTGCAAGCGGTCTATGCCAGTGTAATGTTTAAAGATGTTATTCCCCGTTTGAATACTGCCGATATTAACTCTCTCGAGCGTGTCGCAAGATATTTGGCAAGCGTGACAGGCTCACCTATTTCCATCAATAAAATTAAAAATACCTTTGTTTCAAATGGGGTTAAAATTTCATTTGAAACAGTAAAACGCTATATTCAGGGCTTACAGGACAGTTTGTTATTTTATAGTGTTGCACAATTTAAAGTACGCGGGCGTGAGTTATTACAATCCTCTGAAAAATACTATTTAGTTGATGTCGGATTGCGCCGGATTATGTTGCCTGATGCTAATGCTGATCAAGGTCATATCTTAGAAAATGTAATTTATCTTGAGCTTATCAGACGAGGTTATACGGTCTATGTAGGGCGGGTTGATGAATATGAAATTGATTTTGTTGCTGTCGATACTTTACAGAATTTAACTTATTATCAGGTGGCATTAGAAACGCTCAATGAGGAGACACTCAGCCGAGAGTTACGTCCATTACAGAAAATTTCTGATTCGTATCCCAAATATTTACTTACCTTAGACACGATAGGGGCTGAAGCAAATTATAATGGTATTGTAAAAATGAGTGCTCTCGATTGGTTGCTATCTGAAAATAAGTAAAGTTGAGGGTAGACATGAATACTCTTATTTATTGATTAAAACTCAAAGACTTTTCAGCATCATCTAAGAATGTATTCAAGCATAATTTCTGCTCCAATTGTGATGGATCGATTTACCTCGATTCGATTGAGTCAGACCCTCATGATTGAGCCAGAGTCGCTTACTGAAAGTAGCGAGAATTGCGCTGGAGTTTCTGAAGGATATTAATTCCTTAGTTTGCCCATTCATCCATGTGGGCATTTTTTTTGATCAAAATACAATGCTGTTCTTGCTAAAAAATGTCGGCACCCACCATAAAACACAATATTCCAAAAATAATCCAAGGCCAGATCTTTGTCTTCGGTTGTTCTAAATTCTGAGGATTATATTCCGTGTGTTCTAGCGATGTCGGTTGTGGAACACGGGTCTTTTTAGAGTAAGGCTGGTGTTTAGAGTAAGATAGTCCCGTACCTGAAATGCCGACACTGGTTCGCGTACCTTTTTCCCAATATTTAGAGAAGCACCAGGTTTGCCAATGCTGGCACTGCTGATGCCTTTATGGGGCAGATTAATTTTAAAACCCGGGAATAATTTAATACTTTTACGAAATCTAAAACCCATATTGCTCTCATTATATTTATGGATTGATTCAACAACTCTGGCAGTTTGTAAAACTCAACGTATTCAGCGTCATAAATCATTAGTCCAAATTTCATCACGTGGTAGAAGCTCAATGGGCTGGTTTTATGGCTGTAAATTACATATTGCGATGAATCAATTTGGTGAAATTGCCTGTTCTGCTTTATGGAATGGACATGTTGCTGACATAAAAATGGTTGAGCAATTGGTTGCTGGTATAGAAGCAAAACTTTACTCATTAGACTGTGACATTCATCCGTTACTTATCCTTATTAATCCTGTAGTGTTTAGCTTTTAAATTTACTGCCTCAGGCAAGCGCCATGTCCATTGAAAAGCCACCTGATCTGCATGCACATGTGATTAAGCTTGAATTCAAGTATAGTTTTAAGATTAACGGATATGAAACGATCTTGGGTCACGGAACGATCATCGTGAGTGATCAATCAACTGATGACCTCCCGATCGCAACAGTGCAGGCTAAAGATGACCCGCACCTTCTCACCGCTCCAGCATTTGATCTCAAAGCCATCTGATGAGAAGCACTGCTTCGCAAGGGCGTATTGGATAGCGGTACAATCACCTGTTTTTCATGGGTTCTGTCATTGCATCGTGGCATGGCGTTAGTGAGCAATAACTGATTCTGCTTCATGATGCGGTAGATCCGTTTGGAATTTACCCGCACAGGATTATCGTTTTAACTAACTGTGCGAAATTCCCCATCTATAATCTTCGATTTAGGTGGAGATGGATAGCACGACTTTTCGTTATTCGGGTCTTTCTTGATTGTTTATATATTCACGAATTACATCAATTGTCGCACCACCTGTTGTAAGCAAGCAATAAGCCCTGGTCCAAAGTACAGGCTCCCAATAATACTGCTTTAGTTCTGCATCAAATTCTTTGCGTATAAGTCTGCTAGATACCGTTTTGAGGTTATTTATAAACTTGCTTGGCATGATATTAGGGTGCATTTCTAGTAATAAATGAATGTGGTCAGCTTCACCATTAAACTCAAGCAAGTCAATTTCCCAATCTTGACAGTTCTTTCTTACGATTTCTTCAAGGCGATTGAGGATTTCATCTGTAAAGCATTTTCTCCTGTATTTTGTTACCAACACTAAATGATAAGTTAGCTTATAAACACAGTGGTAATGTGACTTCATGTTATTTACACCAATATTAATATTTGCTAAATTATAGGTATGAATGAAGTTCAAATGAAAGCCTACAAGTATCGTATTTATCCGAATGGTGAGCAAAAAGTTCTAATCGAAAAGCACTTCGGCTGTGCCAGGTTTACTTACAACTGGGCTTTAGCACTTCAACAAAAATATTATGATGAACATAAAAAAACACTGAGTCGAAAAGATATTCAGGATCAGCTTGTGAGTATGAAAAAGCAAGAACAATACTCATGGCTCAATGAGGTGAACAGTCAAACCCTACTTAGTGGATTACTTCATGTTTATACGGCTTTTGGAAACTTCTTCAAAGGTCGGGCAAAATTCCCCAAGTTCAAGTCCAAGAAAATTCCACAACGATCATATCAATGCCCTCAACATGGTAGTGTTGATTTTGAAAAAGGCACACTGAATCTACCTAAATTAAAAGGCATTAAAGCTGTATTTAGTCGTCAATTTGCTGGAAAGATTAAAACTGTCACTATTAGTAAAACAGCAACAGGAAAGTATTACGCATCAATTTTAGTTGAAACCAATCAAGCCAAAGTAACAGCATCCACAATTGAGGCAGATAAAACAATTGGTATTGATTTGGGCATAAATCACTTGTTGATTCAGTCGGATGGTCAAAAAATTGAAAATCCAAAATATTTACGACAAGCTCAAAATGGATTGGCAATTCAGCAAAAGATATTTGCCCGAAAGAAAAAAGAATCCAGGAATTATCAACGTCAGAAATTAAGTGTTGCACGTATCCATGAAAAAGTGCGCCTGCAACGCTTAGACCTACATCACAAACTAACGCATCACTTGATCTGTGAAAACCAAGCGACCACGTATGCAGTAGAAGATTTAGGAATTAAAAACATGGTTAAGAACAGTAAACTTGCAAAATCCATTTCGGATGTAGCTTGGGGTCAATTTCTCACTATATTGCAATACAAGGCAAAATGGTTTGGTAAGAACATTCTGCGAATTGGCCGATTTGTGCCAAGTTCAAAAACTTGTTCTTGCTGTGGCTATAAGATGGAAAAGTTACCGCTAAGTGTCAGATTGTTTGAATGTCCAGGTTGCAACCTGGTTGAAGATCGTGATGTGAATGCGAGTATAAATATCCGTAATTTCGCTTTAGCTGATGCACTAGGGCTTCGTGCTGTGTAAAGAGTTCCTGTGCCACAATACTTGTCAGCGCAAGTGTGGCATCGAAAGGTGTAATCAATTTGATTG
>JAEWKT010000048.1 GCA_023393635.1 Pseudomonadota bacterium | reverse complement strand
GTATTGATACTATTCCAGTAGATGCACCTTTGCCCATTGCACCCACCCAATGGCAACCGAGCAAAACCAATTTGATGCATAGCCGCCGTGCAACTTATGAGGCGATTGCCACCATGCGGGATGTTTGGTTTGGTGAAACCAATTGCAGAGAGGTTCCATAATGAATAAAACGCATCCGTTTCAAACCCCATCGGTGCTCAAAGCAACTCAGCTGCCATTGCCAGACCGCGAGCATACGCCTGACGCCTTGCCGCTATTGAACCTTGATCATCCGATGCTGATTGATCCAGTGCTGGAAGGCTATCAAACCCTGTATGCACTCAATAAAATTGATGCATTACATTGGCAAGGCTATTTAAATGTGGCTCAGCATAAAACCCATATTCAGATCTTTAAACCCAAGCAACAACCACAAGGCACAGTTTGGTTATTGCATGGTTATTTAGAGCATAGTGGGATTTATCAGCCCATTATAGAGGAGCTGATAGAGCAGGGCTTTAGTGTCATTACCTATGACTTACCAGGTCATGGCTTAACCGAAGGGCCAATTGCCAGTATTCAGGAGTTTTCTGTCTATCAGCAAATACTGCAAGAAATTTCAGCCTGGGCAATTGGGCAACAACAACATTTACCTAAACCGTGGCTGGGTATTGGTCAAAGTACTGGTGGTGCGATCTGGATTGATCATATTTTAAGTGCAGCTTCGCAGCGCAAAGCGCCCATGATTGACCGTGCCTTATTATTATCACCTTTGGTACGGCCAGCAAAAAGTGCGTGGTGGCATAATAGTGTGGGCTTAAGCATTATTAAAAAGGTAAAACGCAATGTACCGCGTACATTCAAACGGAATAATCATAACCCCGAATTTTTGCGTTTTGTGCGCCTCACTGATCCACTACAACCCCGAGTAATGAGTCTTGAATGGATTTTGGCACTGGCCAAATGGATGATTCATATTGAAAAACTGCCTGCTTGTCGTATACCGATGTGGGTGGCGCAAGGCGCAAAAGACCAGACCGTAGACTGGCGTTATAATATTGAATTTATTCGTAAAAAATTTAGATTGCAAACCTTGCTTATCTTAGAAGAGGGTTCGCATCAACTGATTAATGAACGCCCTGATATTCGTGCAGCATTGACTGGATTAATTCCCGCTTTTTTAAGTGCCAATGATATCAAGCGTTATTATTATGATTCTGATCTTTAAATATTTTTTGGCTGGCATGCTTTAAACAGCTTAAACATGATTTGTACAGCCAGTTAATGGTACACACGCTATGCTTATCCTACTTTAATAGCTGATCTGGTTGAACGATGAAGCTGGCCACCTGGAATGTAAATTCTTTAAACGTGCGCGCGCCACAAGTGCTAGACTGGTTGCAGGCAGAGCAGCCTGATGTATTGTGTTTACAGGAAACCAAAATACAGGATCATAAGTTTCCGTACGCGGCATTGCAGGAAATTGGTTATCATGCTGCCCATTTAGGACAAAAAACCTATAACGGCGTGGCCATTATTAGTCGTCATCCACTTGAAGATGTGCAATTTGATATTCCTGATTTTGAAGATGAGCAAAAACGCGTTATTGCTGCCACCATTCGCGGTATTCGAATTATTTGCGTTTATATTCCCAATGGCCAGAGTGTTGGCTCAGACAAATATCACTATAAATTAAGCTGGCTAAAAGCACTCACCAACTATCTTGAACAACAACTTAAAATTTATCCCAGACTGGCATTGTTAGGCGATTACAATATCGCGCCTGATGATCGGGATGTTTATGACCCTGTGGCCTGGAAAGGCAGTGTGCTGGTTAGCCAGCCAGAGCGTGATGCTTTTAAGCAATTGATTGAGCTTGGTTTACACGACGGCTTTAGATTATTTGAGCAGCCAGAAAAACTCTATAGCTGGTGGGACTATCGCATGGTTGCATTTAGGCGCAATCTGGGTTTAAGAATTGATCATATTTTAATTAGCACTCCATTGGTGGCACAAGCCAAGCAAAGCTGGATTGATAAAGCACCACGCAAGTTGGAACGTCCATCTGACCATACGCCAGTGGTGCTGGTGCTTGATCTTTAACTTAAAACTAAAAAATCACCTGTTAAAACCATGAGCTGCGTTAGCGATTGAGCAGGTGATTGTCTTTAGGCAGGGTTTTGGCCAGATAAATATGCTGCTGTTTAGACACTAGAATAACTTCACTATGCAATGCCAGCTCACCAAATTCTGGCTCTACTTCAATATAGTGTAGTTGCCCCAGCTCATCGCGTACACGTGCATGTGAACTTGAGCCAGGACGGGCATTACCACTACACACAGTTGCAATGCGCCCCAATAAATCAGGGGTTTTAGACAAGGTGCTAGCAGGTTGTTGATAGGCCAGTTGGCTCAGCCAGTGGCTTAAAAATATGGTAAATAAAATAGACAGTAATACCACAGGCAATATCAGCAGCCATACCGAGGCAAAGTGATCATATAAGGCAAACCACAAAAACTGTAAGCAATAGCCCAGCACCCCAATGCTTAATAAAAATAAAATGATCAGTGCGAAAATAGGCAGCTCATGAATTTTATTTTTTACCACTTCACGATGCACAAACTGCGGCAAGCGACTGGTGAGCCAGCCAAGTGGACTGGTTTTAATGGTCGAACCCACAACTTCTGTAATGGCAAGAAACAGCATGCTTAATAGGGCAAGCGTAAACAGCAAAAAATGCGTAGAGAAAAACAATGAGCCTGTCATTTAGACTGTCCTCAAACACATGCTAAGCAATAGAATCCTGAGTAGCACTAAAAGCATTATTGCTTATGGCAAAAACTAAATACGCTAAAATAACGAATAAAGATGTATCACACTTTGTCATTCCACCAGATAAATGCCACCGTCTGAATGAACACTAATTTCAACTGCTGTTAAATGATCACCCTGGCAAGGACCAAAAATGCAAGTGCCATCTTCAACCTGAAACAAGGCACCATGAGTTGAGCAAATAATATACTCTTTGTCCATATCCAGAAACTGGTCTTCCTGATATTCCAGCTCAGTGCCTAAATGCGGACAGTTGTTTAAATAGCCGTAAAATACCCCATCACGCTGGGTGATAAAAATAGGGCCTTTGCTGGTATCAAAACCTCGTGCCTCACGTTCAGGAATATCATCAGTACTACATAATCGGTGCATTGTATTTATCCTTGCCAAGCATCAACAATAGGCTTAAATATTATAGGACAGCTTAAGCAACCGCCTGACATTTTTGCAACACTGCTTGATACTCTGCAACAGTGAGACGTGGGCCATATTGACTCACCACTACCGATGCCGTAGCCGCAGCCAAGTCGCCACAAGCCTGTAAACCAAAACCCTGACTCATGCCATACAAATAGGCACCTGCAAATGCATCTCCAGCACCCAGAGTATCAATGGCATTGCAAGGCACAGCGTCAATTTGTAGATGTTCGCCATTTTGTGTGGCAATAATTGCCCCTGCTGCACTTTTGGTCACTACCACAGTTTTGCTGAGCTTTAACAGGGCTGTCAGGGTATCTTCAAGCTGTTCTGTATTGGTATACATACGTGCTTCATGCTCATTGCAAAATAAAATATCCACGCCATCATCAATTAAATCATCCAGGCCTGCGCGCGCATATTGCACCATGGCTGGGTCAGATAGCGTAATAGCAATTTGAATACCATTGGCTTTGGCAATCTCACGTGCCTGTTTTACAGCCTGGCGTGCGGTTGGGCTGGTGGCTAAGTAACCTTCTATATATAAATATTTGGCAGTTTGTAGTGGCTCAAAATCAACTTGCTGTTCGCTCAGTTCTGCTGTAATGCCCAAAAAAGTTTGCATGGTGCGCTCGCCATCTGGGGTGACTAATACCACGCAAGTGCCTGTTTCACCATCGCTGGTGGAGCCTTTTGAGGTTTGTACTTTGGCAGTGCTTAAACCATTTAAGTAAAACTGGCCAAAATCATCATTACCCACGCGGCAAGCGTAAAATGCCGAGCCACCCATAGAAGTATAGGCAACGGTAGAATTGGCCGCAGAACCACCACTGGCTTGTTCCTGTGCATGATGCTGGCTTAAGCTGTTGAGTAGGTGTTGTTGTGTTGCTTGCTCAGCCAGTTGCATGGTTCCTTTTTGCAATTGATGTTGCTGCAAAAATTGATCGTCTACACTGTATTCCAGATCAACCAGCGCGTTCCCAATAACATATAAATCAACTGACATAAGCAAAAGTTTCCAGTGGTTAAGTGCTTTAAAAGCATCAAGATTAGCATGCCTATGCGCGGATAAACATATTATCACCTTGAAATTTCTACATGTTGGCATAACTTAAAGTACATATTCATTGTCTTACACAAAGACATCGCTAGCATTTTGTTGTTAAATAGCCTGATATTCAACTTCCTTACTTAATAAAAAAATTGTTTATTAAGCAGGATATGGTTTTTTAGTTGCTTTTAGCTGGTGTTTTTTACTGTGTTTTTAATGAAGCCACACTGCTGCATATTTTAGCTGGGCAGTGGGTTAAATTAGACCAAAATTGGAGTTTGCATGACTGCCGCGTTTTCAGTAACCGAAACTAATCTGGTTCACCCTGCGTTTGAATTAATTGGCACCCATTATATTCCTGCGCTATCTGCCGAATTTTTGCAATATCGGCATCGTGCAACTGGTGCGCTGCATTATCACTTGGCCGCAGACAACGATGAAAACGTATTTTTGGTGGCTTTTAGAACCCAGCCCATGGATTCCAGCGGTGTGGCGCATATTTTAGAGCACACCGCATTATGTGGTTCCAAAAAATATCCAGTACGCGACCCATTTTTTTCCATGATCCGTCGCTCGCTCAATACCTTTATGAATGCCTTTACTGCGGCAGATTGGACGGCATATCCATTTGCTACACAAAATAAAACCGATTTTTATAACTTGCTGTCAGTTTATTTAGATGCTGCGTTTTTTGCCAATCTCGATGCGTTAGATTTTGCCCAAGAGGGAATTCGGGTAGAACTAGAAAATAATAAGCCTGTCTATAAGGGCGTGGTGTTTAATGAAATGAAAGGTGCGATGAGCTCACCGACCGATCAGCTTTATCATACGCTGGCGCATTCGCTCTATCCACAAACAACCTATCATTATAATTCGGGCGGTAATCCTGCTGATATTCCAAATTTAACTCATCAAGAATTAATTGATTTTTATCAGTCGCACTATCATCCATCCAACGCAGTACTCATGACCTTTGGCAACCTGTCACCTCTTGAGCTACAAACTGCTTTTGAAGAGCAAGCCCTTCATCAGTTTAGCCAGGGTCAGACTTTAAGATCCGTACCTGAACAACGGTTATCTGCGCCAGTGGCAGTTGAAGAGGTGTATGCAGTAGATAGTGATGATTTAAGCAATAAAACCTATATTCAACTGGCCTGGCTGCTACCACCAAGCACCGATATTGATACCCGCTTGGCACTGCGCCTTATGGAAGGCGTGTTGATGGAGCACTCTGGTTCACCACTGCGTCACTATCTTGAAACCTGTGGCTTGGGCGAATCAACCTCGCCATTAATGGGTCTGGATGATAGCAATTTTGAAATGACCTTTTATTGCGGTTTGCAGGGCAGTGAGACCAGTCAAGCAGAAGCACTTGAAGCAGGCATATTTAAAGTTTTGCATGAGGTGGCGAATAATCCCATTGACGCACAGCAAATTGAAGCTGTATTGCATCAGATTGAACTGCATCAACGCGAAATTGGCGGTGATGGGATGCCTTATGGTTTAACCTTATTGTTAAATGGCTTAGGCAGTGCTATTCATGGCGGGAATCCACTCGATGTTTGGCAAATTGAGCCACACTTGGCCAAGTTACGTGAGCAATTAACTGACCCGAATTGGCTACCTCAACTGATTCAAACGCATTTAATAGATAATCCTCATCGTGTCCGTTTAACCTTAAAACCTGACCCCCAAAAAAGTGAGCGTGATCAGGCGCTAGAGCAGGCCCAGCTTGATAAAATAGCAGCACAGCTAGATGATGCAGCGCGTGAACAGCTTAAAGCACAAGCGAAGTTATTAGAGCAACGTCAGGCACAGGAAGATGATTTGTCCTTACTGCCTAAAGTGGGCCTAGCTGATATTCCAGCGGATATTCATATTGTAGAAGGTGAAACCAAAAGCTTAAACCTCGGCCATAAAACAGTGCCATTTTATCAGTATGCTGCGGGTACGAACGGCTTGTATTATCAGCAAGTGATGATTGAGATTCCAAATGATGTGCTGCAATCACCATTATTGGGTATTTATACCTCGTTAGTGGGCGAGATAGGCGCGGCACAAATGAGCTATCAGGATGTTCAGCAAGCACAAGCAGCATCAAGTGGTGGTGTGCATCTGGGTGCAAGTTTTAGGTCAGGCTTACATGAGGCAGAACAAACCAGTGCTTATTTAGTGCTGGCCACCAAAGCTTTAAATGACAAAACCCAAGCCATTGAGCTATTAAAAACCGCATTTGAACAATTGCGATTTGATGAAAAAGATCGAATTTTAGAATTGCTCCAGCAACGTAAAACGCGCTGGCAGTCACGCTTGTCAAATGCTGGGCATAGTTATGCGCTGCAAACTGCCTCCAGACACATGAGTGCGCTTGCACGCCGTGACTATTATAATGCTGGCCTACCTGCCTTGGTGTGGCTCAAAGATTTATTAAAAGGCATTGAGCAAGATTCGAAAGTACTTGATCAATTGCTCGCTGATTTACAAGCCTTGCATGCACGAGTGGTAAGTTTACCCAAGCAATTTTTGCTGGTGGCCGAACAAGAAAAACTTCCCGAAATCAGTCAGGTGATTGAGCAAGTTTGGCAAAGCACTTTGCAACCACAAAATCAGTCCGCATTGCCAGTGGCACCACATGCTATCGAAAATCAGGATATCGCCTGGCTGATTCAAGCCAATGTCCAGTTTTGTGCAGCGGCTTATCCTACAGTAGCAGTGGATCACCCTGATGCCTGTGCACTGATGGTATTAGGGCCATATTTGCGCAATGGCTTTTTGCATCGTGCGCTACGCGAGCAAGGTGGTGCCTATGGTGGTGGGGCAAGTTATGATGGTAATGCCTGTGCGTTTAGGTTCCATAGCTATCGTGACCCGCGTTTAAGCGAAACCTTTAAGGATTTTGCAGCAAGCATTGACTGGCTACTCAATGATAAGCAAGAAGCCTATCAACTGGAAGAAGCCATTTTGGGCTTGATTGCCAGCATGGATAAACCAGGGTCACCAGCAGGCGAGGCCATTAGTGCCTGTCACGCCATGCTGCATGGTCGTACACCCGCATTTAGACGCAAAATGCGTGAGGGTTTGCTCAGCGTTAGCTTAAGTGACTTACAACGTGTGGCGCAGCAATATATTCACACGCAAACCCCTGTGCGTGCTGTGGTTGCCCCGTATGCCAAGTCAGATGAGCTAAAAGAACTAGGCTTTGTGGTGCAGCAGATTTAATTGCATGCGCCCAAGAGCTAGTGTTAAGTAGTTTTTAGTGTTTATTAATCTTGCGGCATTGCTATATTTATAGGTGGCATCCTTAAAGTATGCAATGTCGTAAGTTTTATCTTTCTTGCCATAATAAATATCGATGGATTATTTGATTTTTACCGTCTTTCTTCGTGCTTTTTAAGTCTCATCTTATTATGCTAAGGCCATCAAAAAATCAGGCCTACTTTATAAATGTTTAAAATTATTCCACCCATGAGCTCAATGGGTCAAAGGCTATTGCATCAGAAAAATGCTTACACTGTCTTGTTATTTACTTTAAGTGGTGTCGCGTATACACACGCTGCGGTTACTCTGGAAATTGCACCGCCATCTGTGGCATTAAGTAGTACCAGTTACCAGCCGAGTAGTGCTGAAGGTTGTGTGACGCTACAAAGTAATACCGAACGTTTAGAGTGTTACGATGCTTTTTTTAAACGACCGATTACGCCAATTGCTGAACAAGCGATTGTAGAAAAAATTCAAACTGAAGCAGTAACCGTAGTAAGCCAGTCAAATGCCAGCCCAGTGCCTGAACAAACTAGCTTATTAGAAAAAATAAATCCACGCGAGTGGTTAAAAGCGGCTGCTCCTTATGACCCTACTATTTCTTTACTGGATCGCCGTTGGGAATTAAGCCATGATGCCAAATTAGGCACCTTTCACTTAAAAAGCTATAAACCAAGTTATATTTTACCAGTATTTATTACAGGCAATATCAATGACTTACCCAGCACGCCTAATCCAGAAAATCAAATTGCCAGAGCACAAGAGATTAATAAAGTAGAAGGTAAATTTCAGCTTAGCCTGAAAACCAAAGCTGTTGAAGGCGTGTTTGGTGATTATGGTGATTTATGGCTTGGCTATACGCAGTCTTCGCGTTGGCAGCTATATAACGCATCTGATTCCAGACCATTTCGTGAAACCAACTATGAGCCTGAGGCCAGTTTAATATTTGCCACCAATTATAATTTATTTGGTTTAAATGGTCGCTTGTTGGGACTTAGTTTAAACCATCAATCTAATGGCCGAGAGCTGCCACTATCACGTAGCTGGAATCGCGCCATTTTAAATGTTGGCTTTGAGCGTGATAATTTCGCCCTGATGCTAAGACCCTGGTATCGAATTCCTGATGAAGATTCTGCCAAAGATGATAATCCTGATATTAAAAACTATATGGGGCGTGGTGATTTACAGGCCTTTTATAAATATAAAAATCAGGAGTTTTCTTTAATGCTACGTCATAGTCTTAAGGGCGGAGATAATAACCATGGGGCAGTGCAGTTTGACTGGGCATTCCCAATTAACAACAATTTGCGCGGTTATATGCAAATATTTGATGGTTATGGTGAGAGTCTGATTGATTATAACCATAAGGCCACCTATGTTGGTTTCGGTGTATCGCTGTTAAATTGGTATTAATCACGAATAAATTTACATAGCAGACTTCATTATCGCTAGCCATGCGCTGATAAGTTTGCTATTTATACCAATGTTTTTTGTACTCTTTAATAGTTTAATAAAATCAATGAGTTATAACTGGTCATTTTTTAATTGGGTAAAATGCAAAAATCCATGATAAATGCTTGTTGTAACTTATATTTTTGCTTTAAAATTACTGTTCACTGCCATGCAGGCAGCTTAGAAAAACAACCTATTTCCTGATGTGTCCGAGCTTGAGTTCACTGCCATGCAGGCAGCTTAGAAAATTGAGCAAAAGGTTGAGCCGTCCATTGACGGGTTCACTGCCATGCAGGCAGCTTAGAAAATACAACCCATTTTTAACGCGTTCTCAGGACGGTTCACTGCCATGCAGGCAGCTTAGAAAAATACCAAAAAGCCCGAGTAAACCCACATAAGGTTCACTGCCATGCAGGCAGCTTAGAAATTTCCATTGCAGCAACGGTGTTAGGCATCATAGTTCACTGCCATGCAGGCAGCTTAGAAATTTAATCCAAGCGTGAACAGATGGCTGTTTGAGTTCACTGCCATGCAGGCAGCTTAGAAAAAAGTAAAAAAACGCTTCCTGCAATCAAACCTGTTCACTGCCATGCAGGCAGCTTAGAAAGCACACAAGGTGAATTTGAGTCAATCGCTGCCGTTCACTGCCATGCAGGCAGCTTAGAAAACCAATACAGACAAGCCCCATTTCATCGCCTAGTTCACTGCCATGCAGGCAGCTTAGAAAAAACATGATGTGGCGATACATAGACGGAGATAGTTCACTGCCATGCAGGCAGCTTAGAAAAATATATCCTCACGCACATTAAAGCGTTGGCAGTTCACTGCCATGCAGGCAGCTTAGAAATGTATACAGTTAGATGCTAAATTCATTATATAGTTCACTGCCATGCAGGCAGCTTAGAAATTTAGCCAAATAGTTTTCAATGCGGTTTTTTGGTTCACTGCCATGCAGGCAGCTTAGAAATTGCTGTGGTAGCTTATTTGGGATAATGCGGCCTTCACTGCCATGCAGGCAGCTTAGAAATAAAAAACCAAACCTGCAAACCATCGAATCTCGTTCACTGCCATGCAGGCAGCTTAGAAAAATACTAGCCGCCTGATTCTCGCTATATCCTGGTTCACTGCCATGCAGGCAGCTTAGAAAAAAACCTGAAACGCCCATCTATGTTGGCTCAAGTTCACTGCCATGCAGGCAGCTTAGAAATGGAATAAGTTTATAAAATATAAGGATTTATCGTTCACTGCCATGCAGGCAGCTTAGAAATCAAATAGTTGAACGTAGTTTTGAAAAAATAAGTTCACTGCCATGCAGGCAGCTTAGAAATGTATTTAGGCTCTGGTGTAATGCCGTCTAGCGTTCACTGCCATGCAGGCAGCTTAGAAAACAGGCGCTACATACGCCACCACCACCCCTGCGTTCACTGCCATGCAGGCAGCTTAGAAATTGCGCATGAAGTACCCATTTTGCGGTAGTTTGTTCACTGCCATGCAGGCAGCTTAGAAATAACAGGAACAGATTGGAGCTGCTGCTCTTTAAGTTCACTGCCATGCAGGCAGCTTAGAAATGAAGCTATTGCTGCCAACATCATTTTGTCATGTTCACTGCCATGCAGGCAGCTTAGAAACAAAGACACTAACCACATGGCGAAATTCCAGAGTTCACTGCCATGCAGGCAGCTTAGAAAGCCAACGCGCAATGTACTAATGCGTGTGTCAAGTTCACTGCCATGCAGGCAGCTTAGAAATGCTATGCAAGGTACACAAGCTGAAATTGCTGGTTCACTGCCATGCAGGCAGCTTAGAAATTTAACGGCCACCCCAGCGGGTGCTGTAGCGAGTTCACTGCCATGCAGGCAGCTTAGAAATACTGCTAATGTCTGGTCCATGGGTGACAAGCGTTCACTGCCATGCAGGCAGCTTAGAAATTGTGGAGAGCTGATAATTTTGGAGCCCGTCTGTTCACTGCCATGCAGGCAGCTTAGAAATGGTCTGAATTATATATTCAAGGCAACAATATGTTCACTGCCATGCAGGCAGCTTAGAAAATTGCCGATCGCGCCAAAATCTTTAAGATTTGGTTCACTGCCATGCAGGCAGCTTAGAAATAACGGCAAAAAGAAATGGATGCTGTCATATCGTTCACTGCCATGCAGGCAGCTTAGAAAAACAAAGTCAATAGCCTGCCGTTATATACGCTGTTCACTGCCATGCAGGCAGCTTAGAAACTCCTCTACCGATACAGATGATGTAAATAATCAGCCGTTCACTGCCATGCAGGCAGCTTAGAAATTTAACTGTATAAGAAACAGATGCAGGCGCAGGTTCACTGCCATGCAGGCAGCTTAGAAATGACGGAGATTGGCAAGGTACTCCGAAAGGTTGTTCACTGCCATGCAGGCAGCTTAGAAAATACGGTCGCGCACAAGCTGAAATTGCTTTGCGTTCACTGCCATGCAGGCAGCTTAGAAAATAGTGATTCCTTGCGGGTGGTTAGGCGGTAGGTTCACTGCCATGCAGGCAGCTTAGAAACAGCCGCGTTTAGTTGGCTACGTGCCATGTCAGTTCACTGCCATGCAGGCAGCTTAGAAAACTTCAACCCCAAGTTCATGACACTTTGACGCGTTCACTGCCATGCAGGCAGCTTAGAAAAGCAAAAATAAGCGCTTGGCTAAACTCGATATGTTCACTGCCATGCAGGCAGCTTAGAAACACCTCTCATTACCGTTTTTCTTTTAAACTAGGTTCACTGCCATGCAGGCAGCTTAGAAAGGTGGCTTGACCTGACCAGCCACAAAAGCGGCGTTCACTGCCATGCAGGCAGCTTAGAAAGCGTGTATATCAAACCTATATCAACACAAATGGTTCACTGCCATGCAGGCAGCTTAGAAAGTTGCGATTGCCCACTTGCAAGGATTCTGGAAGTTCACTGCCATGCAGGCAGCTTAGAAAAGTAAAGGTATCGCGTGCGGCTTGCGCTGCACGTTCACTGCCATGCAGGCAGCTTAGAAATTAGGCAGTGCACCCAATCCAAAACGCTTGGAGTTCACTGCCATGCAGGCAGCTTAGAAATCAATATGTCAAACGCGGTGCATCTGGCCGCAGTTCACTGCCATGCAGGCAGCTTAGAAATACGCCAAAGATCGGGCGGCTGAACTGGTCGGGTTCACTGCCATGCAGGCAGCTTAGAAATGAGGAAAGGTTATGAATGATGGCGCATTAGAGTTCACTGCCATGCAGGCAGCTTAGAAAAATTGGCGGGTCTAAGCGTAAGCGTGTTAGAAGTTCACTGCCATGCAGGCAGCTTAGAAAGTAAGGATACGGGAAAGTTTGAGGCTGTCTATGTTCACTGCCATGCAGGCAGCTTAGAAATATGGTATCGCGTGTGGGAAACGGTGCCAGTGGTTCACTGCCATGCAGGCAGCTTAGAAATTGTGCTGTTTAACCATCGCAATATGAAACCCGTTCACTGCCATGCAGGCAGCTTAGAAATGCTGCCCGACTATATAAAGATAGTATTTGCGGTTCACTGCCATGCAGGCAGCTTAGAAACAAATGCCACAGATAGCCCCGATTGCTGATGTGTTCACTGCCATGCAGGCAGCTTAGAAATTAAAATGGAAGCCATTCGTCATGACCCACCTGTTCACTGCCATGCAGGCAGCTTAGAAACCATGGCATATGCGTAGGGATGCGGGCTAATTGTTCACTGCCATGCAGGCAGCTTAGAAAATTCGGTCGTGCCTTGCTCGCATTGAATTAATGTTCACTGCCATGCAGGCAGCTTAGAAACACAAAGCCATCAGTTGAGTAGCCAAAATAAGGTTCACTGCCATGCAGGCAGCTTAGAAACTGATACGCCAGTCTTACAAGCTAGGGCGGCCGTTCACTGCCATGCAGGCAGCTTAGAAACAAGCGCCGTTTTGGGATGGGAGATTAATAATGTTCACTGCCGCGTAGGCAGCTTAGAAATAAAGGTAATAAAAAGCGCGCGCGCCGTACCTGTTCACTACCGCATAGGCAGCTTATGTGAAATATAAATTACTAAGCTAATATCCTAGTGAATTGTTTAACAACTCACTTTTATAGCTACAAAGTTAAAGCATGAATTTAATTTTCCATGCTTTAAAATTCTAAAACTATTTTAAGAACAACTGATAACCAGCATTATTAGTAATTTCCTCATATGGATAAGCAATAGCATCAAGTGCAGTATGTAAATCATGCGGCTGATGTTGACCTAATTGCAGCCCCATCAGCACACGGCCTTCAGCCGCACCATGATTGCGATAATGAAATAAAGAAATATTAAATTGCTGGCCAAGACGCTCCAAAAAGGTCAGTAATGCGCCAGGACGTTCAGGAAACTCCACACGAAATAAATGCTCATCGGACAATTGCGCTTGCCCGCCAATCAGATAACGAATATGCAATTTAGCCACTTCATCATTGGTTAAATCAGTGACCTGATATTTTGCCAGATCGCTTAAAATTTCCTGATGCTCAAGCTCGCCATTTTTTAAGCCAATGCCCACAAAAATATTGGCACATGCTTTGCCAGATCCAGTAGGGGCTTGATAGCGATAATTAAACTCGGTAATCACGCGCCCTTTTAACGCGCGGCAAAAATCCAGATAAGCGCCTTTTTCTTCAGGAATAGTTACTGCAAAAATCGCCTCACGTTTTTCCCCAATTTCAGTGCGCTCAGCAATATAACGTAATCGGTCAAAATTCATGTTGGCGCCACACACAATGGCTACCATATTTTTTTGTGCAATCTGATGCTGCGCTACGTATTTTTTTAGACCAGCCAATGCCAGCGCGCCCGATGGCTCAACAATGGTTCGGTTTTCTTCAAACACATCTTTAATCGCTGCGCAAATTTCATCAGTCGTGCAGGTAACAATATCAGGTTCAACAATAAGCCCAGAGCCATCAGATTTTTGTAAATGCAATACCTCAAAAGGCAGCTTACCAATTTGTGCCACAGCAGTGCCATCAGCAAACAAACCAACCTGCGGTAGCTTGACGCGCTCATTATGTTCAAAAGCAGCTTGCAAGCAGGCAGATTCATTGGACTCTACGCCAATGATTTTAACATGCGGTGCCACTTCGCCAAGATAAGCAGCCACCCCAGCAATTAGGCCACCACCACCTACTGCAACAAACACATATTCGACTTGGCGCCATTGTTTCAAAATTTCTGTGGCGATGGTGCCTTGGCCAGCAATAACAAGTTCATCATCATAAGGCGGTATATAAGCCAGGCCTTCTTCTTGCGCGCGTTGTATCGCATATTGATTGGCCACATCAAAGCTGTCCCCATGCAATATGACCTCACCACCAAGCCGTTTTACGGCATTAACCTTAATATCAGGTGTGGTGCCAGGCATGACAATAATGGTTTTAATACCTAATTTTTGCCCAGAATACGCAACGCCTTGTGCATGGTTACCAGCAGAGGCACAAATCACCCCACGAGCCAGCTGCTCAGTGGGCATTTGGCTGATACGGTTGTATGCACCGCGCAGTTTAAAAGAAAATACAGGTTGCAAGTCTTCACGCTTAAAGCGAATATTATTGTTTAGTCGCTCAGAAATTCGTGGGGCAGCTTCTAAAGGGGTTTCTATGGCAACATCGTAAACAGTTGCTTGTAAGATTTGTCTGACCCAACGCGAGAGCATGGTAAATTTCACCTGTATAAAAAAAGAAGCAGCTTATTGTAGCGTTTTAAGGGCGACAAGACTTAAAATTGGCGCAAATATATTTTCACCTATGAGACAACTTAATGACCAATGCATCAGTGCAAAATGAACGCAAGCGCATGGCGGCCGAAGCTGCATTAGCTTATTTACCTAAAGGCGGCATTATTGGTGTAGGTACTGGCAGTACAGTTAATTTTTTAATTGATATGTTGCCAAGCTTGCAGTTAGAGGGCGCAGTGGCTAGCTCCAAGGCTACCGAAGAACGCTTAAAAGCAGTGGGTATTGATGTCATCGAGCTAAATCATGTGGGCAGTCTGGACGCTTATGTTGATGGAGCGGATGAAATTGACCGTCATTTGCATATGATTAAAGGTGGCGGTGCAGCCCTGACACGTGAAAAAATTGTAGCTTCGGTGGCTCGGCAGTTTATTTGTATTGTGGATGAATCCAAATGGGTAGGGCAGCTTGGGCGTGATTTTCCAGTTCCTGTTGAGGTGATCCCAATGGCACGTTCTAGTGTGGCACGTAAAATTGCTGCCTTAGGAGGTGATCCAGCTTATCGCGAGGGTGTGATTACCGATAATGGTAATGTCATTCTGGATGTTTTTAACCTTGATATTCTTAATCCTATTGAAATGGAAGCCATCATTAATAATATTCCTGGTGTAGTGACTAATGGTATTTTTGCCATGCAAGGTGCACAACTAGCCTTGATTGCAGGTGATAATGGCGTGCGTGTGGTAAAGCCACAATAAAGTAAATCGGCATATTTTTTTGAACAGTTCTCCTCAGTCAACTATTCCATCCATTCAGCGACGGGTAAAAACCAATGCACGTCGCTTAAAGTTAAGCATTCAACATTATCAGGTTTTTTTAACGACACCGCCTAATATCTCTGAGCAAAAAATACAAGCATTTTTAAAGGAGTCAGAGAGCTGGCTTGTTCACACATGGAATAAAGTGTATGCACAAAATTTGTCAGGTCAAATGCCTACAAACGGAGAAAAAATTACCCTGCCACTATTAAATCAATGCTTTGAAGTGGTTTTAGAAAATAACCATATGAAAAGTCATGGGGCAATTCATGCTCATCAGGCGGTTGTTGACACTGTAGAGCATCAGCTTATTGTCCCTATAGAGCAAGCAGGCAAAATTTTAAAGCAGTGGGTACGTGATCAGGCCACAATGCATTTGCCGCAAAGACTAAACGATTTGGCCATGCAGCATGGCTTTGAGTATTCTACATGCCAAGTACGTCATGCAAAAACCCGATGGGGTAGTTGCTCGGCGCAAAAATCAATTAGTTTAAATGCAGGGTTAATTTTAATGCCAGTGGCATTGCTTGACTATGTTATTTTGCATGAGCTATGCCATACGCGGCAATTGAATCATTCAGCAAAATTTTGGCAGGAAATGCAAAAAGTAGATGTCAATTATATGCCACATCGACAGCAGCTTAAGCAATTTAAGCTGCCAGAATGGTGGCATGTGAGCTAATGCCAATTAAAGCTCACATGCCACTATACCTTATTTAAGAACTTGGTTTATTAAACACGGGTTTAAAACCTGTACAGCTTAGCTTTTCATTGTCCAGCCGCATTGGGAAAAGATCAGTTGCTTCACCGTTTGTTTTTACATTCATAGTGCCTGCCACAGCAGAAATGATATTTTGGCCTTCAGTGCGTATTTGAATAAACTCAGGTGGATTACGCTCAGCAGAAGCCACATTTAATAAATAACGCTGTTTGTCAGGAGCGACTTGCACATTAGGATCTAAGCGAATAATGGCATCTGATTGATCTCGATTGACACTACTATTAAAGCGTTGATTACCTTTACTTAATATAATATTGCCGTTGAAATATATAGTTAACTGGCAGCTATTGTCTGAGGTGGAGTAGCTTCCGACCAGGTTTTCAATAGCATTGTATGCGCCTACCTCACCATCGGCATTGGCACCAATTTGACAGTCCACATTAACAAATTGATCAGTGCTACCTTCTTTACCAGCATCAGGATTTACCGTGGTATAGGTTTCTTTACAATTGCCATCTAAGGTTTTTTGCGGTTCTTTGGTGAGTTTCATCTGACCTAAACCAAAGGCACGTTTAAAGTTACCCGCGCCAAGGCTACGTGGAGCAGGAACAGAAGGCATGTTTTCTGAATATTTCTCATGCATGCCTGTCAAATAATCAACCGAGGTGAAATACTCAATGCCAACTTTATCACTACTTTTTAGGGTGTTGGTTAAAAAATCCAGAACAGCGGGTTTTAAGCGATTAGCATAATTTTCTCTAGCTAATTTTTGAGATGCTTCTAAACCATCTTTGGTATTTAACTTAGGGTCAATGTTGACAGTTTGCGGAGTAATCATTGGTTTGCTTAAAAACACACTGCCGTTGATACCATCACCTGCTAACCCCATACCATCTAAGCTACCATCACGCATATCTTGACCAGCGCGCTTGGCAAAAGTGAGGGCTGGAGTAGGATCACGATCATTGTCGCTATTATGCTCACGATGTTGAATGTTGATATGGCCTAGCCCATAAAAAATATTGAGGTATTCAGTGGTCGTGTTTAGTGGTTTTTTGATTTCACTGCTATCAAGAAGTAATTTCTTTAAATCATCCATACTTCCTATAGATGGAAGCAAGGTGGCTGGGTTAACTCTAAAGGTACTATACACTTCACGGTTAGCATACACTACACTCACTAGATTGAGTTTACTAAAATCTGGCTTGGTGGAGTCAAAGCTGTTTGATCTAACTAGCGCGCGTTGAAAAACAATTTCGGTAAATGGGCTAACTATTACCGCATCACCATCTGTATTTAACATGATAAACGCGCCATGCAATGGCATGTTTAGTGGCGCAAAAGTATTCAGTGTTGGGTCAAAATAAGTACTTGTGTTGTCTTTACCTGAAATTTCTGCTATGAGCAGACTTCCATTAGTATTAGACTCTTTAACATCAAATTTTATTTCAGCACCATCAACTAGATCTTTTTTGTCTAGTTCTTTTCCTGTTATGGCATTAATAATACGAACTTGTGCATTTTTAACATTAAAGGCTGAGCGTACGGTCAACTCATAAGTTTTTTCAGGTTTTTCAGCTTCAACAGGGGCGGTGCTGCCAGTGGGTGAGTCACTGCCACAAGCACTGAGCAATAATGCTGAACTTAAACCTATCAAAATAGCTTTAGTTAATTTATTGAAGCTGTGCTTGGATAAGCAAGAGTAAGGTGATAACGAGGGCATCCGCGCGCTCCTGAATTATTGTGGCTTTAGTCCTAGCTGCTATTTAAGAACAAAAAAACTCAAACGTCTACTATAATCGGTGGTTTTGTCTAGCTAATCTTCCTGTCATACTACAGGTTGGGTAAATATGCATGTGGAGTAAATGATGATTTCAGTTGGTATTGTAGGTGGGACAGGCTATACAGGGGTTGAGTTAGTTCGGATTTTACTTCGCCATCCGCAAGTGCAAATTAAGGCACTGACATCGCGTACCGAAGCAGGCACGCGTGTTGACAGCATGTTTCCTAGTTTACGCGGCTTAACTGATCTCGAATTTAGCAATGTCGATCAACAGGTACTCAATAGCTGCGATGTGGTGTTTTTTGCAACACCGCATGGTGTGGCCATGAAACAAGCTAGAGAGCTGGTGAATGCAGGTGTCAAGGTCATTGATTTAGCAGCCGACTTTAGACTTAAAAATACCGATGAGTTTGAAAAATGGTACAACATGCCACATGCCTGCCCAGATTTGTTAGAAGAATCAGTGTATGGCCTGCCTGAAATTAATCGTGAGGCGATTAAGAGTGCCAGAATTATTGGTAATCCAGGCTGTTATCCCACCACTGTACAATTGGGTTTATTACCATTATTAAAATCATCCACCGAGCTGGTTGATTTTGACACGCTTATTGTCGATGCGAAGTCTGGTGTATCTGGTGCTGGCCGAAAAGCTGAAACCAGTCTTTTGTTTTCTGAGTCCTCAGATAATTTTAAAGCTTATGCGGTAAAAGGTCATCGTCATCATCCTGAAATTGTGCAGGGTTTAACCGCCATTAATGACCAGCATCACTGGTTTGATCAAATGATTTTTGTGCCTCACCTGGTGCCTATGATCCGTGGTATGTTTACCACGATGTATCTAAAGTTAACGGAGCAGGGCAAGCAAGCTGACTTACAGGCCTTATTTGAACAATGCTTTGCTGATGAGGCTTTTGTAGATGTGATGCCAGCAGGTAGCTTGCCTGAAACACGCTCTGTACGTGGGGCCAATCATTTGCGTATTGCGCTTTATCGCCCTAACAATGGCAATACGCTGGTAATTTTGGTGGCGCAGGATAATCTGGTCAAAGGTGCATCTGGGCAGGCCGTGCAAAACATGAATTTAATGTTTGGTCTGCCCGAAACGATGGGTCTTGAGATGGTGCCTTTACTTCCTTAAAGACAGCAAAGCAAGATAACGCTTAAGCTTGAGGCATAAAAATATTAACAAACAGGCATTGAAGCGTGAGGGATAAAACGCTTCAATGTTGTCTTGATTTATTATAATGATGATTGAGTAGCAATAGCATGAGTGATGCAGAACAACCGTTAATCGTGGAGAGTAAACCACCATCTTCGTTTAAGCGTTTTATCCATTCCAATTTACCCATTGTGTTAGGTGGAGTCATTGTTGGTGGGGGCAGCTTATTGATGGGTTACTCTATCGGGCACCAGCAAGGTTTGACTGCGGTAGGTTTTAGTGCTGATGCTGAACAGCTAAACGATGTGGTACAGCAACAAAAGCAAGCCATGACTATTTTAAATACCAGCCTAAATACTGCTGTACAAGAGCGTGATCTGGCTTTGGCAAGTTCAAATGACTTAACGTTAAGTTTGAGAAAAGAAACTGATTTGCGACAACAAATTGAACAACAGCGCGATATTTATAGGGAGGTTTTACGCTTACGTGGTGGCGTGGCCTTAACCGTACAAAATATTGATATTAAACCATTACCCGATAGAGCTTATGAATACCGCCTTGATTTAATGCAGTTGCAACCCAATAAAAGACGGGCACAAGGCACGGTACAAATGCGCCTGATTAATGGCGATAATATTTTGACAATACCCTTAGCAGATAATTCTTATAGCTTTGATAGCTTTGAACGCCTGACGGGTCGCTGGACCATGCCATCAGGTTTTACACCGCAATTTATTGAAGTGCGCCTGCAAGGCGGTGGTAGCTCGGTGACCAAACGCTTTGCCTGGGAGAAAGGTGCTGTAATTAATGACACACCTGCGATATTGTCTGAGATTCCCGAAGCTGAGGCCAATGCCGATTAGCCTTGGTTTTAGTTTTGTAATTTCTTATCAATGCATTATTGTTTATACACGAGGTTGAATGAATGTTGGATGCGCAAAAACTGTTCAAGCGCTCTGTAAGAAATAAAACTCAGCAAGCGCTGTTGCGTGCCCACAAGCATGCCTTTGTACAGCAGGGTTTAGTCGATTGGCATTTGCCAACCTCTTCAGAAAATTATAATAAAAATAATCAGTTAAATTGCATGGCTGTGGATGAAAATGATATTCAACATCAAGGTGATTTACAGGAAAATCTTGATGTCATGACTGCACCGCCCAAGCTTAAGCAACCACCTTTTTATGCAGTTGTCTTGTTTAATGATGACTATACCCCCATGGAGTTTGTGATAGAAATATTGCAAGTTTATTTTGCTCTTGATCTTGACCGTGCCACCGAGGTAATGCTAACAGTACATTATAGAGGTAAAGGGGTTGCTGGCAGTTATCCACGTGATATTGCAGAAACCAAGGCACAGCAGGTAAATAACTATGCTCGCGCACAAGGTCATCCACTCCTTTGCCAGATCGAGCCGCAACCAGAATAGAGGTCAACATGCTCAGTCGTCATCTAGAAGTATCGTTACGTTTGGCCGTTAGTATGGCGCGCCAAAAACGCCATGAGTTTTTAACCGTAGAGCATTTATTGCTATCGCTGCTAGAAAACGACTCGGCCGTGAATGCGTTAAAGGCCTGCGGTGCAGATATAGCCAGTTTAAGACACGAGCTAGAAGATTATATTGAGCAGCACACACCAAGACTGGGTGAAAATAGTGATCAGGCACCGCATCCAACTGAGAGCTTTGATCGTATTTTACAGCGTTCGATTTTTCATGTTCAGTCTTCGGGCGGCGGTGACCGTGCGGTAGAAGGCGCGGATGTACTGGTTGCCATGTATTCTGAACGTGATAGCTTTGCTGTGTATTTACTGAAGAAACAACAGATTAACCGCCTGGATCTCACCCAGTATTTATCGCATGGCACTCGTAAAGATGAAGAAATGCATCTTAATGATGATGAGTTATCCGATGAAGAAGGAAATGATGAAGCAAACGAAACAGCTGCCAAACGCCTACAGGGTCCACTTGAGCTGTATACCGTCAATTTAAATAAAGAGGCAGAAAAAGGCCGTACCGATCCCTTAATTGGCCGTGAAAAGGAAATTGAGCGCACTGCCCAGATTTTATGCCGTCGCCGAAAAAATAACCCGTTATTGGTAGGTGATCCTGGCGTGGGTAAAACTTCTATTGCCGAAGGTCTGGCTTGGCTCATTGTGAACCAAAAAGCACCTGAGCCGCTACTTAATGCTGAAATTTTTAGCCTGGATATTGGCGCATTGGTGGCAGGAACTAAATACCGTGGTGATTTTGAAAAGCGTATTAAGCAATTGCTCAATGCTTTAAAGAAAAAACCTGATGCGATTTTGTTTATTGATGAAATTCACATGATCATTGGGGCAGGTTCTAGCATGGGTAGCACCATGGATGCATCCAACCTGATTAAACCCGCGCTGGCTAACGGTAGTTTACGTTGTATTGGTTCTACCACTTATACTGAATATCGTACCGTGTTTGAAAAAGACCATGCCTTGTCACGTCGTTTTCAAAAAATTGATGTCAATGAGCCGAGCGTTCAGGACACTGTTGAGATTTTGCGTGGTCTGCGTAGCCGTTTCGAAGAGTTTCATGGCGTATCTTATACTGATGCCGCGTTAACTTCGGCCGCTGAATTATCGTCTAAACACATTCATGAGCGTTTTTTGCCAGATAAAGCTATTGATGTCATTGATGAAGCTGGGGCGCGCCAACGGTTATTGCCTGATAGCAATAAAGTGATTGCAGTGCCAGAAATTGAAGATATTGTGGCTCGTATTGCCCGCATACCGCCCAAAACCGTTTCTAGCGACGATAAGAGTACGCTTGAGAATTTAGAGCGTGATCTAAAACGGGTGGTGTTTGGCCAGGATGAAGCTATTACCACTTTGGCATCTGCAATTAAACTATCGCGTGCTGGTTTAAAAGCACCTGAAAAGCCAGTAGGCAGTTTTATGTTTGCAGGTCCTACAGGCGTTGGTAAAACCGAAGTAACACGCCAGTTAGCAAAGATTCTGGGTGTTGAGCTAATACGTTTTGATATGTCTGAATATATGGAGCGGCATGCCGTTTCACGCTTAATTGGTGCGCCTCCAGGTTATGTTGGTTTTGATCAGGGTGGTTTACTCACCGATGCCGTTAATAAACAGCCGCATTGTGTGCTGTTGCTTGATGAAATTGAAAAAGCGCATCCTGATGTGTTTAATATCCTGCTACAAATTATGGATCATGGCACATTAACCGATAATAACGGTCGTAAGAGCGACTTCCGACATGTGGTTTTAGTGATGACTACCAATATTGGTGCAGAAAGTATTGCACGCTCAAGTATTGGTTTTGCCTTGCAGGATCACAGCAATGACAACAAAGAGGCGATGAAGCGTGCCTTTGCACCTGAGTTCCGCAACCGTTTAGATGCTATTGTGCAATTTAAGCCGCTCCCTGCTAGCATTATTGATTCGGTGGTAGATAAGTTCTTAATCGAATTACAAGCACAACTTGATGATAAAAAAGTAGTGCTTGAAGTAGACGATGATGCTAGAAAATGGTTGGGTGAGCGTGGTTATGATCAATACATGGGCGCACGTCCAATGCAGCGTCTAATTCAGGACGAACTGAAAAAACCATTGGCAGAAATGATCCTGTTTGGTTCACTGGCGACAAATGGTGGTTTTGTCCATGTGTCGGTTGGTGATAAGGACGATGGTGAGACTGGTTTGATTTTGGAAGTTGAAAATCAAACCGCTGAGCCTGCTTAATTACAATAAAAAAACCAGCGCTATGCTGGTTTTTTTTATGTCTTATTTTCATAAAAACTTAAAAGAATTAAATTTATGTTAGTTTTGAAAACTTTGGGTTTATTTGGTTTAACGGCTTTGGCAGAGATTGTAGGTTGTTATTTGCCTTATCTGGTATTAAAGCAAAATAAGCCAGCATGGTTTTTATTGCCTGCCATACTCAGTTTAATGTTGTTTGTCTGGTTATTGACTTTGCATCCCACAGCAGCAGGGCGTGTCTATGCTGCCTATGGCGGTGTGTATATTGGCGTGGCGTTGCTATGGTTGTATGTGGTGGACAAGGTAAATTTAACCGCATGGGATATATGCGGTGCTTTTGTGATCGCGGTAGGTGCTTTAATTATTATTGTTCAGCCCAATTTCTCGGGTTAATACTTATAAAATACAGAGGCGCGGCTTAGAACAATACTCAGCCACGCGTCCTGAAAGTTAAGGAATAAATTTAACCTTTAAAAGTTTCATTTTCTATGGCAGCCATTGCTTCATCAGAAATATTGGCGTTGGTATATACGTTTTGCACGTCGTCCAAGTCTTCTAACATATCAATCATTTTAATAATTTGTTTAGCCATATCAGGATCGCTGATATCTGCTTCTGTCGAGGGATGCATGGTCACTTCTGCATTATCAGATTTTAAGCCAGCCGCACTTAATGCATCCTGTATTTCACCGAAGTTGTCGCTAGTGGTAATTACCAAAATACCATCATCGCTTACTTCAATATCTTCTGCGCCTGCTTCAAGCGCAACGTCCATAATCTTGTCTTCTAGCGACACATCTTCAAAGCTAATTTCACCACGCTTGGTAAATAAATAAGCCACTGAGCCTGTGGTGCCCAAGTTACCGCCAGTTTTGCTAAAGCAATGACGCACTTCAGGGACAGTGCGATTAATATTATCAGTCATGGTTTCAATGAGTACGGCAACGCCACCAACACCATACCCTTCATAGCTAATTTCTTTTAGGTTGTCTGCTTCATCACTACCTGCACCGCGCTGAATTGCACGATTAATGGTGTCGCGGGTCATATTCACAGACAATGCTTTTTCGACCACAGCGCGCAAACGGGGGTTTTTAGCAGGATCAGGGTCACCTTGTTTGGACGCGCTGACCAATTCACGAATATACTTGGTGAATAACTTACCGCGTGAAGCATCCTGCTTGGCTTTGCGATGTTTAATATTGGCCCATTTGGAATGTCCAGCCATGTTGGTACTCCCGAAGTCTTAAAAATTACTTTTTACAATCAGTTGTCTTAAAGCCATGTGTTAAATAAAAGACTGAATTAAAAACATCTTTTAAAAAATAACCAGTTAAAGATGCTTTGATCTGTTATGGAATGCAAAATCGCACAGGCCTAAAAATTCGGGTTATTCTAGCATATACCCGTTTTAGGCGGAAAAACTGATAAAATTATTTTATAACAGCGTAGTATTTTACCAACGGTATTTATCCCAGTTTTCAGGGTTAGCCCAATATTTGGAATTAAGCCAGTCTGGCGTTTGTTTATAAGATAAAATATTAAATTGCCAAATAAACATTTCTTGTTCAAGCTGCTCAACTTGGCTAAAGCCCAGCGTATGTAGCAGTGAGCTATATTGCTGGTTAGCCAGCACTAATACCTGACGTGCCAATAAATCCCTTAATCTGGTCAAACCTTGTGTAAGGGATTTTTGTTTAGCCAAAAAGTCTAAATTGCTAATTGCGCTATCGGGTTGGCTAGTTGCTGTATTTGTAAGCGGGTTCACCTTGCCAAGTATTAATTTACCTTCATAATCGTGACTGGGGCTGGTAATAGTATTGCTCTGGGTCAAATCAACCACTGCCAAGTCAAAACGTTGTGTAAACGGTAATTTTTCTAGTTGATGGAATGCAAGGGTTTGCCACTCTCCAGGCCAGTCTGCTAGTGAGCATTGCTGGCCAATCATTAAACCGTGCGCAATGGATTTTTTTTGAGCCAGTTGTTGAATTAGCGGCAAAATATCAATTAACCGTTCGGTCACGGGCGTATCCTTTATTATTTAGCTTTTGTGAGCTCTAACAGTAAACAGTAGGGTTGTAGTCACCATGGAATATCAGGGCATCTGCCAAAAAATGCGGGTAAGACTTGGCGAAACAAGCACCACGGCCACAGGTTCATTGACAGCAGATGTGCAGTATAGTCTGGTTTTAGACCCATTTGAATCACCGTTTACACAGCTAGTGGGCAATCACATTGAGTTGCAATGGACAGGCAGAATCACTTGTGTGTCTTGTGGGGCAAGGACCAATAAGTCATTTGCGCAAGGCAATTGCTTTAAGTGTTTTAAAACCAAGGCATCATGTGATTTGTGCATGATGAAACCAGAAACCTGCCATTTTCATTTAGGAACTTGCCGCGAGCCTGAGTGGGCAGAGCGCGTGTGTTTTAATTCGCATGTTGTTTATTTGGCCAATTCGAGTGGCTTAAAAGTAGGCATTACCAGGCATAATCAGATGCCAACGCGCTGGCTGGATCAGGGTGCCACACAGGCGATTCCTATATTTGAAACGCAAAGCCGCTTTTTATCGGGTGTAGTAGAGGTGTTACTGGCACAAGATATGGCAGATAAAACCGACTGGCGCAAACTCTTAAAAGGTGAAGCCGAACCATTAGATTTAATACAGATTCGTGATGATATTTTTAACCGTTATGAGGCTGATTTAGGCAAGCTACAACATGCGTATCCTGAGCAAGTGGCGTTATTGCAACAGGAGCAAATGCGTGAGTTTATTTATCCTGTAGAAAAATATCCTAGCAAAATCAGTACACATAATTTTGATAAAACCGACATCATTAAAGGGCGCTTAAACGGTATTAAAGGCCAATATTTACTTTTGGATACTGGTGTGCTCAATATGCGTAAATTTAGCGGTTATGAGTTGATTGTTAGGGCGTAGTGATTTGAGCGTTTGCTTGACCCTTGGCTGCTTTGGCCTTCACAAAACTTAACCCCAACTCACAACCCAAGGCTCTAAAAATACCGCAAAAAGGTATACATTTTTTATTTGCATTGCTGGAACAAGGATTTTTGCATGAACACTGCTGTTAGCCCAGAATCGATTACTCAAGCTGGTGAAGAACACCATGAAGTAAGTCATGAAGAGAATCATCAAACTATTTATCTGAAAGACTATACGCCACCTAGTTTTGAAGTACTCAATGTCGATTTAACGATTCAGGTATTTGATGAGCAAACCTTGGTACACAGCAAGCTAACCATGCAGCGGCAGCATCAAGGCGATCTTGTTTTATTTGGCCGTGATCTGGAGTTATTAAATATTAGTCTTAACGGTGCTGCTTTAGGCCAAAATGATTATCAACTTGATGCCGAGCAACTGATGATTAGCAATGCGCCTGACAGTTGCGAGCTTAACATTAGCGTTAAGATTCATCCAGAAACGAATACGCAGCTTGAGGGCTTATATCAGGCAGGAAATTTGTTTGTTACCCAAAACGAGCCAGAAGGTTTTCGCAAAATCACCTTTTTTCCAGATCGTCCCGATGTGCTAACGGTGTTTACCACGCGGATTGAAGCGGATAAAAAATTTCCAACTTTATTGGCCAACGGTAACTTGGTAGAGAAAGGTGATCTGCCAACAGAAAAAAATACCAGTAATAACAACAGCCATGACAGTAGTGATAACAGCAGAAATAGCAATCGGCATTATGCCATTTGGCATGATCCTACCAAAAAGCCAAGCTACTTGTTTGCCGCAGTTATTGGTGATTTAGATGTTTTAAAAGATACCTATACAACCATAGAAGGCCGCACAGTTGCTTTAGAAATTTATGCGCTACCGCAGGATTTGCCTAAGTGTCATATTGCCATGCAAGCCTTAAAAGATTCTATGCAGTGGGATGAGGCGCATTATGGCCGCGCTTATGATTTAGACAACTATATGATTGTGGCGGTGAGCCAGTTTAATATGGGTGCCATGGAAAACAAAGGCCTGAATATTTTTAATACCGCCTGTGTATTGGCAGACCCACAGACCACCACAGATCCAGCGATGTTTTATGTGAAATCCACCATTGCGCATGAATATTTTCATAACTGGACAGGTAATCGAATCACGTGCCGCGACTGGTTTCAGTTGTGTCTAAAAGAAGGGTTTACGGTTTATCGTGATCAAAGTTTTTCAGCCACATTACAGTCGCCTGCGGTACAACGCATTGATGATGTCTCTAGCTTAAAGTCCATTCAGTTTGCAGAAGATGCAGGCCCATTGTCGCATCCACCACGTCCAGATCATTTTGTTGAAATTAATAACTTTTATACGGCAACGGTGTATGACAAGGGTGCAGAATTAATTCGCATGATGGCCAATTTGCTGGGTAAAGATAAATTCCGTGCAGGCACTGATACTTATTTTGAGCGTCATGACGGGCAAGCGGTAACAGTAGAAGATTTAATTGATAGTTTAAGCGATGGATCAGGGGTGGATTTACACCAATTTTTGCCGTGGTATAACCAGCCAGGCACACCTTGCTTAAAAGGCCATGGACAATATGATGCCGCCGCCAAAACTTATACGCTAACTTTAAGCCAAAGTACGCCTAAACGGCCTAATTATCCAGAACCTCAAGCACTGCCTATTCCTGTTGGTGTGGCTTTGTTTAACCAGCAAACAGGTCAGCAACTTACTTTAAATAGCAGTATATTGCAGCAAAATAACCTAAAAGACGGCTTGTTTGTGCTGAACCAGACTGAGCAGACAGTGGTATTTGAGCAGGTAGAAGCAGCACCAATCGTGTCGCTATTACGTGATTTTTCAGCACCTGTGTTGCTTGATTTTAACTATAGCGATGAAGATTTGGCCTTTTTGCTGGCCAATGAAACCAGTGGTTTTAACCAATGGCAAGCGGCACAACTGTTGTTAGAGCGTATTTTGTTGCAAGGGCATGATGCGTCTATTTATTTGCAAGCCATTGCCCGTGCTGTGCCTAAAGTTGGGCAAGTAGATGCTTTGCTTGCTTCGCGTTTGTTAGAAGTGCCTACTGAGGGCTATTTGGCTAGCCGTATTGAACACAACTTTGATCCCGTAAAAGTCCATACGCAGCGTGATAATTTGCTTGATGCTATTGCTTTGCAGTTAAAAGATTACTGGCCAGAAGCTTACAAGGCACTTCCAATTGTTGCGTTTGAAGACAATAGCATTGAAATGGGTAAGCGGGCTTATCGTAATGTCGTGCTTAGTTTTGCGGTGCGTGCCAGTATAGCAGGCGCTCTAGCTTGGGCAAGTGAGCAATATGACAATGCAGTGTGTATGACAGAACGGATGGGCGCGCTGCGTCAACTGGTATGGAAACAAGCCCCCGATGCCCAAGATAAATTGAATGATTTTTACCAACGCTTTAAACATGAAGCGCTGGCACTTGATCAATGGTTTGCCGTGCAGGCGAGTAACCCAAATGCCGATGTACAAGCCGCGCGTCAATTACTGCAACATGCTGATTTTGACTGGGGTACGCCCAACCGTATTCGTGCAGTGACAGGCCAGTTTGCTGCTAACCCCGTTAATGTATGGACAAGCAGTGGTATGCAGTTTTATGCCGACATGGCCTTACAGCTTGATCAAAAAAACTCGATTTTGGGGTCACGCATGCTACAGACATTAAGCCGCTGGTACACTTTGGCTGAACCACTACGTAGTGATGCTCAAGCAATTTTGCAATCTCTAAAAGGAAAAGTAAAATCAAGCAGCGTGTGCGAAACCTTAAATAGCTTACTAAAAGCTGGCTAAGTTTTACCCAGTTAATCGTAATGCCAAACGCAATAATTTTAAAACTCAAAGAAAGCTTATGTTAAGGCATAAGCTTTTTTTGAAGATGTTTATCTTGCTTAAATTTTTCTAGTATTCTATACAGGCTTTTTGGTCTTTAAAACTAAAAGACTAACAATACCTGCAACCAAGCCCCAAAATGCAGCCCCTACACCAAATAACGTTAAACCAGAGGCAGTGACTAAAAAAGTAATCAGTGCAGCTTCACGTTCAGCCTCTAAGCTTAGTGCGCCTACCAGGCTAGAAGCAATAGTGCCAAACAAGGCCAAACCTGCAATAGCAAAAATAAGAGGCTGGGGAAAAGCCATAAATACAGCGGTAACGGTTGCGCCAAACAAGCCTAATAATATATAAAAAGTACCCGATGCCACTGCCGCAATATAACGTCTATGCTTATCTTGGTGCGCCTCTTTGCCCAAGCAAATAGCTGCGCTAATAGCAGCTAAATTAATGGCAAATGCACCAAAAGGTGCCAGTAAGGTAGTTGCTGTGCCTGTCCAGCCTACAATGGAAGATGTTGGCACGCGATATCCTGCTGCTTGAATCATGGCAACGCCAGGCAAATTTTGTGATGTCATGGTGACTACAAATAAAGGTAATGCCAGGCTAACACTGGCTTCCAGTGACCATTGTGGATAAATCCAAACGGGTGAGGTGAGTTGTAAGGACAGTGCCGTAAAATGAAGCTGACCTTGAATGGCTGTAATTAAAATTCCCACTGCAAGGCTGAGTAAAATTGCATAGCGTGGCATAAAGCGTTTTGCCAATAAATAGACCAATAACATGCCATTAATTAAGGCTGCATTGACGCTCATGGCAGTAAACACATTTAAGCCAAATTGCAATAAAATACCAGCCAGCATGGCCGAAGCTAAACTTACGGGAATATATTTGATTGCCCGCTCAAATAGGCCAGAAAAACCTGCAATAGCAATTAATATTCCCGTAATAATAAACGCACCAATGGCCTCATGAATATTAAAACCTGACGCCCCAGCAATTAAAATGGCAGCACCAGGAGTTGACCATGCAGTTGCCACTGGAATTTTATAATACAGTGATAATACCAACCCCGATAAACCAATACCAAGCCCTAATGCCCACAACCATGAGCTAATTTGTGCAGGCGTGGCACCAAAACTTTGCGCTGCCTGAAATACCAGTACAGCAGAGCTGGTAAACCCCACCAGAACAGTAATAAAACCTGCAACCAGTGCCGATATGGAAAAGTCTTTGACCAAAGAAGAATGGAGCATGTTCTGTAAGATTAGCTTTTTAAAACAGTAATTATGAATAGATTTGTTCGGGTTTATACAATTATTTGCGCGAAGAAATACACAAGACCCTAGATTAGATATAATCCACTTTTTTACTGTTTGGTAAATTAATTGACTATTTTGTTAATGAATAGTATTTTGCCTGAATATATTTAACAAAGTGATACAGGGGAATTTAAAATGATAGGGAATCCAAGATTCAGGGCTTTAACGATAGCTATAGGCATGGCTATATTAGTAGGCTGTAATGACCACTCGTCAAATAATGCTGCAACGCCACAGGAACACACTGATCCAGCAAGCGCTATGCAAGTTATGGGACGTGTGTTTTTAGATGCCCCAGTTGCTGGTGCTACCGTAGCAGTTAAGGATAGCGCTGGGAATTTGCTGATAGAAAGTAAAAATGCTACGGATCAAGAAGGGTTTTATACGGTGACTCTTCCAGGAGAAAGTAAGGATTTTACTGTTGAGGTTACTGGGGGAAGATCAGGCACAAACGCTTTTTCTGGCGTTTTAAAAGCTGATATTGAAAATTTTTCGCCAGATTCTAGTATTGTCTATTTAAATGCAGCGACCACCCTGGCCAGTGTCTATCGTACCAGTACTCGTGTAAATAAAGCTGAAGCTGATATGGCGGTTAAAAAGCTATTGAACCTTCCTGGTACAGTAGACTTGGGGGTAGATATAGTTAATCCAGCGTTAACTGCATTTAGCCACCAAAAATTTATGCAGGTTGCTCAGGAACAAGGTGGCTTTAATAGCCTGATTAACCAGTTAGTAAATATTTTAAAACAGCCTGAGCCACAATCACCTTATGTTTTTAGTACCCTACTACTTCAAGGGGGCTTTAATTCATTTTTTAACTCCTTAAAAGATGTGGTAGTGGAGGTAGGTAAATCTGCACTGACAGATACCAAATCAAGCTCAAATACTGACATCGCCATTGCAAAAATGGGCTTTGAACTGGCAGGAAGTGCAATCACTGCCATTACTTCAACCGCAGGACAATCCGATAGTAGAGCTGAAGAGATACTAGAAAAGCTGGATATACAAAATGCAAAATTAAACCGTATTAGCTCCCAGATTATTAATCTGGAAACAAGTGTAAATAAAGTAAGTAGTGATATTGAAAAGCTAGGCAAAGAGATAGCCACACAATTTGGCCTAAGTGATTACAATACCACAGTAAATGGAATGAATCGTTCAGTAAGTGCTATTAATACGCTTTATCGACAATATCAGAGTTATCTCCAAAAGGAGAATTTAACGGCCAAGGACAAAGAGAAAATTGAAAAATTGGCTAATAAAATTATTGAAGATATACCATTAGAGCTTGACAGTATTCATAATGCCTTGATTGGGCAAGCAGGAACAAAGGGGGCAATTAAACAATGGCATATCGTGGTCAGTAATGCAAACCGACAAGGAGAAAATGGCGGCAATCGCTATCCATTTATTGTGAATGATAAGTATTTTGATAATTTAAATGAACAGTTTGAATATTTTTATGCGCTTCAAGTGCGGGCTTTAGCCATGCTGGTAGACGCCCATAAATATCTTGATGAAAATGAAGAGGCTCAAACTGAATATAAGCTATATAAAACGAACCTGAATGATCAGGAAGCGTTATTGTATAGCACCCGAATTGACAGTGGCCTGCTGGTTAGTCCAGTCACAAACACCATGTTTTCTGCTAAACCAGCTTGTACTTCTGATAGTTGTGTAATTCAAGTATCCAAAGGTAGGCAGCAAACCGTACTGATTAATAACTTGGTTGAAAATTATGTTTATAAAGACTATGAAGACTGGAGACTGCCTACCGATATGCAATTATTTGCTTTGGGTAAAGACCGTACTGATCGCAAACTGGATGCGCTGATTAAGTCTGGTTTTGATTTAAATTTTATTAAACGCGATGCGAATGGTAGTGCATTTATCTGGAGTAGTTCCACTTACGATCATCCAGATTCTGGTACCATACCATGGGGCTTAAATACCACTTCTGGACAAATCAATTTTTTCGCGCATGGTAGCAATATGAATAATACAATTATTTTACTGGCTCGGGATTTTGTAGAAGAAAAAGTAGACATCTACGCAGGCACTATTGAAAGCAATAAAATTACCAATTAAATAGTCTAAGAAAAATGGCTTTTGGTCTAGTGATTAAAAGCCATTTTTATTGCGTATTATATTCTGGGTTTATTCTAAAGAGCATGGCAATAAGCCCGATATATAATGCCAGCCACGGCTCGGCTGATTCAATCAGTGCTTCTGATTCTGGCGTTAAATACAAGGCAAGGGCTAAATGAATATCTAAACCTGTATTTTCAACAGGCACAGGTAGTATATAAACCCCAGACATATTTAAAATTTTGGCATAAAAATGCAAAGGATGAGCGCTGTCTTCTAAGAGTCCATTTATTTTAACTGGTTGTTTATTTTTAAGCACTGAAATGACAGGGAAAGCCGCGCCTTCTACCATACCTTGTTCTGCAAGTTTTAAATTTGCAATCACCACATATTCTGAAGGCAAACCCTTGTAGTAAATAATCTGGGCAATGTTTTGTTTAGGCTCCAGTTTCCATAGCGCTATTCCTCCTGCATTTAATAGCTGTTGAATATTTTCCAGCGTTGTTTCTATAAAGTCACTGGATGAATTATTGTTAATCAGTTCAAGTGAACGTGTGATTTGCTCAAGCAGGGTGGGTGAATTTGGCAGTAGCGGATTTTGCGCAGGCGTATCCAGCACATGTTGCTTTAGGTTTTCCAGTCCACTAATGCCCAATTTATCGGCATTCACCCATGACTGCATCACATGAAAATCAACCTCCACAATGGAGGCAATTTTTCTGATAGCCTCATCACTAGGAGAACGCTCACCATTGGTCAGTAGCGTAATGTAGGCTGGGCTTAAGCCAGATAATTTTGCCAGCTTATATTTGCTTATGCCTAATCGGGACAATAATAATGAGAGCTGCTTTGAAAAAAAGTTCATATATTTTAAAAAGGAAGAGCATATTTATTTTTTATTATTACAGATATCATCTAATATAAGCCTATTAAATTAATAATTTATGTTAAATCTTAAAAAGTATTGTTTTAGTTAGGGTCGAAGAAATGAGTAATCGGTATCAGTACGCTGGTTTTTGGGTAAGAACAGGTGCAGCTATCATTGATAGTATTGTTTTAATGCTCATTACTTCGCCATTACTGGTGATGTGGTACGGTTTTGACAGCTATTGGCAGGCAGCACAGACAGGCAATTTTTTGGGTGTAGGTGAGGTATTAATCTCCTGGTTATTGCCTTTTGTTATCACCATTATGTTTTGGCTTAAAGTGCAGGCAACGCCAGGAAAAATGCTGTTTTCATTAAAAGTGCTTGATGAAAAAACGGGACAACCGCTCACACTGCAACAATCACTGATTCGTTATGTAGGCTATTTTGCTTCTGCTTTTTGTCTGATGCTCGGATTTATCTGGATTGCATTTGATGCCAAAAAACAGGGTTGGCACGATAAAATGGCGCGTACGGTGGTGGTCAAAGATTCTGGGGTGAGTGTGCAAACTATTATTGCCAACAGCTAAAAATCTACCTTTTATTAAGCAAAGGCTACAAAAAGACGCATGGTTGTGCGTCTTTTTTATTGAGCTTGCTAATTGGACTTTCTACAAATTAACTGCGTTGAAACTTGTTGGGCGATATTGATGTTTGATTCTACCTTAAAAATTCTGTGCTAGTTTTCTAGTTCACCAATACCAAAACTTTGCCGTAATTGCTGGGACAACTGGTCACGTGCCTTGATAAAGCCGTCCACGCCAGACTGAAGCAATTCAAATGCCATTTGGTCTTTATTCAGCATGGCATCAAATTCTGTATGGCTTAAATTTAACTTGTCCATGGCGTTGGCTCGCTTAGCCTGCTCAGGTGAAATTGATGTACTGACATGCTGATTACTGTTTTTAAGTTGCTCAAGCAATGTAGGGGCGATGGTAAGTAAATCGCAGCCTGCCAAAGCCAATACTTGTTCGGTGCTGCGGAAGCTTGCGCCCATAACTTGCGTGTCAATGCCGTGTTGCTTGTAGTAGTTATAAATTTGTTTTACCGATTGCACGCCAGGATCCTGTTCAATAGGATAGCTGTCTTTCTTCTCAAATGTCTTGTACCAATCCAGAATACGGCCAACAAAAGGTGAGATAAGCGTGACATTTGCATCAGCACAGGCAGCAGCTTGCGCCAGACCAAAAATTAAGGTTAGGTTGCAATGAATGCCTTGTTGTTCTAAATATTTTGCTGCTTGAATACCTTCCCAAGTGGCTGCAATTTTAATAAGAACGCGATCTTTTTGAATGCCAGCCTGTTCATACAATTGAATAAGCTGCAGCCCGCGCTCAATGGTGGCTTCAGTATTATAGGAAAAATTAGGGTCAACTTCGGTAGAGACGCGGCCATCAATTAATTTTAAAATTTCAATGCCCAGCTTCACTGTTAAAATATCAATGGTTTGATTTAAAAGTGCTTCACCACTTAAACCTTCTTGCTGGGCTTGTCTATAAGCTTGTTCAATTAAATTTGCGTTTTCAGGCAGGCTGGCAGCGGCAGTAATTAAAGAAGGGTTGGTAGTGGCATCTATCGGTTTAAATTGTGCAATAGCTGCAAGGTCGCCCGTATCTGCCACCACAGTGGTTAAAGTACACAGCTGTTCTAAACTGTTTTTAGTACTTGGCGTTGTGTGTTGATTCATAGTTGTCATATCAGCTTTTAATGTCATATCAAATTGTTAAGATCAAAATTACCACGATTACTCTATTTTAATGTAGCAAATATCCTTTGCTATTGAGTAGACTTTTTGCATATGGACATCTCTTTAAATACTTTATTCTAAAACCCGATAAACCTTTGCGTACGTTAGAGGCAGTTTTCTTTAAAAAATTAGCAAACCGTGTATACTTTGTCGCTTGATATGAGGTACTTGGGGCAAAAACATTATGGCATCAATGGACGGCACAGGCTGGCAGGAATCACCTGACACACTCGATCAACTGCGTGAGCAAATTGATCAGGTTGACCAGCAAATTCATCAGTTGTTAAATCAACGTGCAGTACTGGCAGAAAGTGTTGCAAAAGCAAAGTTTAGCACCGAACCGAATCCCGTCTTTTATCGTCCCGAGCGTGAAGCACAGGTGTTGCGTAATGTGATGGCGCGTAATGCTGGCCCGCTGGGCAATGAAACCGTTGCCCGTATTTTTCGTGAAATCATGTCAGCTTGTCTGGCACTTGAAGCCCCGCAAACCATTGCGTTTTTAGGGCCTGAAGGCACCTTTACCCAAACGGCCGCCTTAAAGCATTTTGGTCATCAGGCAGTGACTAAATCAATGGCAACCATTGATGAAGTGTTTCGTGAAGTTGAAGCGGGCAGTGCGAATTATGGTGTGGTGCCTGTAGAAAATTCATCTGAAGGCGTGGTTAATCACACTTTGGATTGTTTTATTGCGTCGCATTTAAATGTCATTGGTGAAGTAGAACTGCGCATTCATCATCAGTTTTTAATTGCACCAACCACCAAGCCCGACAGTATTACTAAAATTTATGCCCATCAACAAACGCTGGCTCAATGCCGTAAGTGGCTCGATGCGCATTATCCAAATGCTGAACGTGTGGCACTCAGCAGCAATGCAGAAGCCGCCAAGCGCATTCGTAGCGAGTGGCACTCGGCTGCCATTGCTGGTGAAACCGCTGCTGATTTGTATGAATTAACCACTTTATTTCAAAATATTGAAGATAACCCTGGCAATACCACGCGCTTTTTAATTATTGGCCGTGAAGCCATTCCTGCCAGTGGTCATGATAAAACGTCATTATTGGTGGCGGCACATGACAGAGCAGGTGCTTTAATTGAAATTTTAGCACCATTTGCCAAGCATCAAATTAGCTTAACCAGTATCGAAACGCGCCCTGCATTACCCGAAAAATGGGCTTATGTGTTCTTTATTGATTTAAAGGGTCATGTGTCCGACAGCAATGTGGCAGCAGCTATCGCGGAAATTAAACCTTTAGTAAAAGAAGTGCGGGTGTTGGGCTCTTATCCGACCGCAGTGCTGTAAGGGTTTAAAGTTTTTATTGTTTTTATGTGGCCATTTTTAACAGGTTAAGCGCGAGTAATATCCATGTCTACCCAGTCCCACTTTTTAATTCCACCTGCCAATAATGGTATTGCCCATATTGCACCGTATCAGCCAGGCAAACCCATTGATGAATTAAAACGTGAGCTGGGTCTGGACGATGTGGTCAAGCTGGCCAGTAATGAAAATCCACTGGGTTGTTCGCCTAAGGCTAAAGTGGCCATTCAACAAGCGATTGAAGATATTGGCCGCTACCCAGATGGCAATGGTTTTGTATTAAAGCAGCACATTAGCCAGCAGTTTGGCGTCGATATGAACCAGATCACACTGGGCAATGGTTCTAACGATATTTTGGAATTGGTGGCGCGCACGTTTGTGGCGCCGAATGATGAAGTCATTTATAGCCAGCATGCCTTTGCGGTTTATGCCTTGGCAACTCAGGCAGTGGGAGCTGTTGGTATTGAGGTGCCTGCCAGAAATTATGGCCATGATCTGGTGGCTATGGCACAAGCAGTAACTGCCAAAACCCGTGTAATTTTTATTGCCAATCCCAATAACCCAACGGGTACCTGGTTTGAAGAACGCGACTTTAACCAGTTTATGCAGCAAGTAGCTCTTAATGCCAGCCAGCCTGTACTGGTGGTACTCGATGAAGCTTACGTTGAGTATTTTCCACAAAACTTTAATAGCCTGAAATTTTTAAGCCAGTATCCCAATTTACTCATTAGCCGCACCATGTCCAAGGCTTATGGGTTGGCATCATTGCGGGTGGGTTTTGGCATGGCAAGTTTTGATGTCACTAACCTGCTAAACCGTGTGCGTCAGCCATTTAATGTGAGTTCTTTTGCGCTGGCTGCTGCGGTTGCTGCATTAAAAGATACCGACTTTATTGAGCAAAGCCGTGCGTTAAATACACAAGGCATGGCGCAGCTTGAGCAAGGGTTTGCTAAGTTAGGCTTAAACTGGATTCCGTCCAGAGCCAACTTTATTGCGGTAGATGTACAGCGTAATGGCGCACAAGTATTTGAGGCTTTACTGAAACAGGGCGTCATTGTGCGTCCTGTGGGTGGCGGTTATGGGATGCCCAATCATATTCGGGTATCTATTGGCCTGTCTGAAGAAAATAGCCGCTTTTTGCAAGCTTTAGAACGGGTACTACAACACATACCTGCATCTACCGAGGCGGTTTGATGAGCCAGCCAGCCAGCACCGAGCCTGCCTTTTTATTTGAAAAAGTTGCCTTTATTGGTTTGGGTTTAATTGGCTCAAGCTTATGCCGTGTCATGCGTGACAAAAAACTGGCACGTATTATTGTAGCCAGCACACGCTCAAGCCAAACCTTAAATGATGCGATGGCATTGGGCTTAATTGATGCAGGTTTTAGTAATCCAGCAGAAGCGGCGCAAGGTGCGGATTTAATTATGCTAGCCTTGCCAGTACGCGCCACGCAAAAAGTGCTGCAAGACATTGCTTCTGTATTAAAACCTGATGCCATTATTAGCGATGTGGGCAGCACCAAAGGTAATGTGGTTGAGGCGGCAAAAGCAGTTTTTGGGGCGCAATTACCAGCTGGATTTGTGCCAGGTCATCCCATAGCAGGCAGTGAGTACACTGGTGTGCATGCTGGCCGCGCGGATTTATTTGCCCAGCATAAAGTCATTTTAACACCGCTACCAAGTAGCAGTGCCAGTGCAGTTCAAAAGCTGACACAACTATGGCAGACCACGCAGGCTGAAGTGATTTGCATGAGTGTGGACGAGCATGATGAAGTGTTGGCACAAACCAGCCATTTGCCACACTTGCTGGCGTTTAACTTAATTGAGCAGCTAGCATCTAGCCGTAATAATCTGGATATTTTTCGTTATGCAGCGGGTGGCTTACGCGATTTTAGCCGTATTGCTGCCAGTGATCCGCAAATGTGGCATGATATTTTCTTGGCCAATAAGCCTGCATTGCTTGCTGCCATAGACAGTTTTGAGCAGCAACTTAGCGCGCTAAAGCAAATTATTGCGCAAGAACAATCAGAGCAATTAATTGGTTTATTAGGCCGCGCCCAGTCTGCACGGCAGCATTTTAGCCATATGTTGGCAAAAACCCCTTATTTGGAAAATCAACGCATGAGTAGCAACATGACCCAACAATTTATAGTTCAGCCTGGTGGTACGTTATCTGGCACGTTTACGGTAGCTGGTGATAAATCGGTATCGCACCGTTCTATTATGCTGGGTGCATTGGCCACAGGTACTACTCATGTGACAGGTTTTTTAGAAGGCGAAGATGCGCTGGCTACTTTGCAAGCATTTCGTGATATGGGTGTGAATATTGACGGGCCAAAAAATGGTGAAGTGACGATTCATGGTGTGGGCTTGAATGGTTTAAAAGAGCCTGCAGGTGCATTGTACATGGGCAATTCTGGCACCAGTATGCGTTTGCTTGCTGGCTTATTATCCGCGCAAGCGTTTGACAGTGTCATGACGGGTGACCCTTCACTCACCAAGCGACCCATGGAGCGTATCGCCAAGCCCTTACGTTTAATGGGTGCCAAGATTCAGTCTACGGGCGAGCGCGGCACACCGCCATTAAGCATTACTGGCAACCAGCAGTTAAAGGGTATTCACTATGATTTGCCCATGGCATCTGCACAGGTAAAATCAGGTATCTTGCTGGCTGGCCTTTGGGCGCAGGGCACCACCTCTGTTACTGAACCAGAACCAACCCGTGATCATAGCGAGCGCATGCTACGTGCTTTTGGCTATGAAGTGAAAACCGACGCGAACACCATTAGCTTAACAGGTGGCGGCACTTTAACAGGTACGCATATTCAGGTGCCTGCGGATATTTCTTCGGCGGCGTTTTTTATGGTGGCAGCATGTATTGCCAAGGACTCTGATATTACCCTGGAGCAAGTAGGAATCAATCCCACACGCACGGGCATTATTGAAATTCTAAAGCAAATGGGTGCGGACATTAGTCTATCGAATGAAAAAATGGCAGGCGGTGAGCCAATTGCAGATATTCGCATTCGTGCCAGTCAATTAAAGGGTATTCATATTCCTGAGGATCAGGTGCCGCTGGCAATTGATGAATTCCCAGCTATTTTTATAGCCGCAGCTTGTGCTACTGGCCAGACGGTGCTCACTGGCGCGGCTGAGCTTCGGGTTAAAGAATCTGACCGTATTCAGGTCATGGCCGATGGTCTTAAAACCCTTGGAGTTGATTGCACGCCAACCGAAGATGGCATTATTATTCAAGGTAAAGGGTCAGCAGGTGATTGGTCAGCTGTATTTGGCGGTGGTGAAATAGAAAGCCATCATGATCACCGTATTGCTATGAGCTTTGCCATGGCAGGCTTACGGGCCGCTGACAATATTGTGATTTCTGGTACAGAAACTGTAGCCACCAGCTTTCCTAACTTTACCCAATTGGCAAAGCAGGCAGGCTTGCAACTTAATGTTCAATCATTAGGCTAATGCATAAATAGGGATATTGAGTTTAAATAGCCTTAATATCCTTTTTATTTTCAGGTTTAAAAATGCGCAAATTTCTGGGTAATGCAGTATTTAAGCTGTATGGCTGGACTTATCATAATGATCCGTCTGTGCTATCCGATAAGCAGGTGGTCATTGGTTTTGAGCACACCTCAAACCGTGATGGCATTTTTGCAATTGCTTTATTTCAGATTCTGGGAATAAACATCCATACATTAATTAAAAAAGAACTGTTTAAAGGGCCATTAAAACCGCTTATGGAAGCGATTGGCGGAATTCCAGTAGACCGACTTGCTTCTAAGGACATTGTGAGCCAAATGGCCGAGGAATTTGCCAAACGGGATAAATTTACTTTGGTCATTGCACCAGAAAGTACGCGTGCTAAGGACGGTGAAGCTCGCAAGCCCATTCGTACTGGATTCTGGCATATTGCCAAGCAAGCCAATGTGCCGATTGTATTAATGTATTCTAATCCTGCGACCAAAACTGGTGGGATTTTTGCCAGGATTATGCCAACTGATCTCAATAAAGATTTACAGGAGATCAGGCGTCTTTATAAAGAAAAAGGTCTTGATGTCGTTATCCCTCAGTAAATCAAAGCATTAACCAAAATAACTGATTTTTATTAAAAAGCTTCATAAGCGCTTTGTAAGCAAGGCGTTTTTTACCTTCAAAATTTGATAAAATAGCATTCTTAAAAACAATTGATATTTTGGCTGCACTCAGCCGTGTAATTTATTATGAATCAAGCAACTGCGTTAAATATTCTTAAATCGGGCCAAAATGTATTTTTAACAGGTTCGGCAGGTGCAGGCAAAACATATACCCTGACACAATACATTCATTATTTAAAAGTACGTAAAGTCCCTGTGGCCGTCACCGCATCAACGGGTATTGCTGCCACACATATGAACGGTATGACCATTCATACCTGGGCAGGCATTGGCATTAAAGACCAGCTCAGCGATAGCGATTTAAAAAACCTGAAAGAGCGTAAATACCTGCGCGATCATATCGAAAAAGCCAAGGTATTAATTATTGATGAAATTTCAATGCTGCATGCGCGACAATTAAATCTGGTCAATCAGGTATTAAAGTATTTTAAAGAGAGCGACCAGCCGTTTGGTGGCATGCAGATCATTGTGGCAGGTGATTTTTTTCAGTTACCACCCGTTGGCAAAAATGGCGAAACCAATCGGGATAAGTTTGCCTTTATGTCTGATGCCTGGATTGAAGCCAAATTTAATGTGTGCTATTTAACCGAGCAGCACCGCCAGGATGACAATCAACTCGACCAGATTCTTAATCAAATCAGGGCAGGGCAAGTAAGCAATACCAGTAGGCAATTGCTGCTAGATACCAAAAACAATAATCTGGAAGCAGATATTACTCGCCTGTTTACTCATAATGCCGATGTTGACCAAATTAACGAGCAACACCTACTAGCCATTAAAAATAAAGAACATACCTTTAATGCCCAAACCAAAGGGAATGAAAAACTGCTGATGACACTGACCAGTTCAGTTCGCGCACCTGAAAGTTTAGTGTTAAAAAAATCTGCCAAAGTGATGTTTGTAAAAAACAACTTTGAAGAAGGCTATATTAACGGCACTTTGGGCGAAGTGATGAGCTTTGTTAAAGACGATGAATATGGCGAGTTGCCACAAATTAAGTTACGCGATGGCACCATGCTGGTGGTTGAGCCTACAGAGTGGTCAATTGAAAACGAGCAAGGTAAAGCCATTGCCAGTTTTAAGCAGCTGCCATTACGCCATGCCTGGGCCATTACCGTGCATAAAAGTCAGGGCATGACGCTAGAGGCCGCTGAAGTTGACCTAAGCAATACCTTTGAAAAAGGTCAGGGCTATGTGGCTTTATCGCGTTTAAAGTCACTAACAGGGCTGCGATTGTTAGGCTTAAATCAGGCTGCATTAGAGCTGGATTCGCTGGCCATGAAAGCCGATCAGCGTTTTCAGGAGTTATCTGGTGATGCCGAACAAGCATGGAAAGATAAGGATGCCAGTACCCAGCATGACAATTTTGTAAAATTATGCGGTGGCACCATAAGTCAGGCAGAAATCGCCAGGCAGGAAAAACGCTTAAACAAAAGTGCTGCTTCTGGTGGCAAAGATACGCCCTCCAAAGATACGTTAGAGCAAACCTTAGCCCTGTATAATAAAGGCATGCATATCGATGAAATTGCGCTAGAACGTGAGCTTACTCAAGCCACAGTCATCAATCATTTGGACAAACTATCACGTCAGGATAGCAAAATTGATTTGGATCGCATTAAACCTGATTCAGGACAAATTAAAGCGGTGAGAAAAGCGTATCGTAAAATTAAAAAAGAAGCCTTACCTGAACATTTTAATGATAATGGCAGTATACGATTACGTGCATTGGTAGAGGCATTAAATGGAGAATACAGTTACAACGATATTCGTTTGACGCTGATTTTTGTAGAGTAAATAGTTGTGGAATAAATAGCAGTGCGCTGTAAGCCTGCTGCGCTTTTATAATGTATGTTGAAGCGCGGCAGTTTATAGTAAGCATCAGATAGATAAAATTTTATAAATAAGGGTCTTTACGCCAATTCCCTGGTGTCCTGCCTGTCCAGCGTTTAAAAGCTCGGGTAAAATTTCCGACGTCAGAGTAGCCAAGTTCATCAGAGATTTGCTCAAGGCTAAAGTCCGAGCGTGAGAGCAACGATACGGCATGACGATAACGCAACTCATCCACCACGTTAGAATAAGATGTTCCTTCTGCGGCCAGTTGCCGTTTTAGGGTTCGGTCAGACATGTGTAAAAGTTCTGCAATGGTGTCTATGCTGGGGTAGCGTTCGGTAGATTGCATGATGAGGTCACGTACCCGCATGGCAACACGTTTACGCTCACCAAGCGCAGATAGTTCAGCTTCGCACTGGTTGATGGCAATTTGACTGGCAATCGGGTCAGCATTGACCAAAGGCAGGCTTAAATAACTTTTATCAAAATAGGCCACCAGATGAGGCTGGTTAAATTTAATATTGGCACTAATGAGTTTTTTATATTTCTCAAAACCTGCAGGTTCTGGAAAATCACACTCAATATCAGCAAATAAATCCTGTCCAGTGATTGCCTTACCCATGGTTAAAATACCCACAGTTAAAGCAATAAGCACCTCCTGACGAAGTGGTTCCAGGTCAAGATCATCACAGATGAGCTGAATGCGTGCTTTGGGCTGCATGGTAGAAAAATGCAAGTACATAAAGGGCGCGCGAATATGAATAAAACGTGAGGCAAGCATCAAGGCTTCGGCTACATTTGAAGCACTCATAATGGCATAGCCAATAAAACCATGAATAGAAATACGCATTTGCGTGCCAAGCTGATAACCCAAGCTGTCTTCACCAGTGAGCGTCATGGCGTGTTTGAATAAATCATTGGCTTTAGGTAAGGAAATACGCACAGCAGGATCAGCCAGTTGCTCGCTAGTAAAGTTAAAAGGTGCGAACAACGTTTGTTCACTAACTCCAAAACGCGATACGACTTCTAATAATAATAGGCCGTATACACCAGGCAAACCATGCTCTAAGCGGGTGTTGGATACGGTCATGTAACATCCATTGATATAATATACATTGCAAAACATGCCAGTACGCAAAATTTGGGTCAATGGCAAAAAGCATCAGTGCTACTATACATTGTAGGACAAAGCGCGTTAAAAGTCTGTTAATTGTGATGGTTTAACAGTATTAACCTCCTTTATTTTTGCAATTACTTTGATTCATTTAACGTTTTAGTCTGTTTTTTAGCATTTAAAATAGGTGAGTCTGTGAGCGTTTCATACATGAAATGCGTAGTTCAAACATAGATGCGCTGTCAAAAAAACCTACCTATCGTTGCCTGGAAAACAATTTAAGCTGATCTAAAAAGCCTTCGATAAACGCCTTTTTAATATCATCCTTACGATACGCGGCATATAAAGTACGTCTTAAGCCATCTGGTTCACCATTAGGCACACGGCGGCTACTTACCCAGCCTTTTTGTTCATAGTCTTTGACTACCCAGTCAGGCAGTGCAGCAATACCGCGTCCACTGGCCACCAGTTGAATCAGCATTGGCGTCAGTTCAGTGGTACGAATATGATTTGGCTGCAATTGATGTAAGGACAAAAAGCCTGCAATGATATCTAGGCGATGCGGTTCGACAGGGTAGGCAATTAAGGTTTGGGCGGCAATATCCTGTGCGGTAATTTCTGTTTTTTGTACTAAAGCATGCTGCGGTGACATCACCAAACGTGACTCATAATCAAATACTGGCTGATAGGCCAGCCCTTCAAGGGGTAGCGCATCGGCAGTAATCAGTAAATCAATTTCACCTTGCTGTAATTGCTGGTGCGGTTCGGGTTCAAATCCGTTGGCAAAATCCAGGTCAACATCAGGAAAAGCTTGCCGATACTGGTTGAGCACAGGCATCAACCAATCAAAACAGCTGTGACATTCGGACGCCAATAACAAGCGCCCCGTTTGGCCGTGTGCAATACGGGTTAAGTCGGCACGGGCTTGCTGCACCAGAGGCAACACGTGATCAGCCAGCTCAAGCAAACGTAATCCAGCAGGCGAAAATTGTAAGGGACGGCTTTTGCGACTAACCACACTTAAACCAAGCCATTGTTCAAGTTCACGTAATTGATGCGATAGCGCAGAGGGCGTAACGTGAATTCGCTCGGCAGCGCCAACCAAAGAACCATATTCACGTAAGGCTTGCAACGTTTTTAAATGACGTAGTTCTAGCATAAGTAGTTGCTCAACATAGCTGCTCAATAAGTTTCTAAGCTAATAGAACTCTGGGCTAAGAAAATCATGGTTTAATAAAATTCATTTTATCATGAAAAATATGAGTTTGATTCATCTTTAATTTATTTGCACAATGCGTCAAGAAAAGCAAAGTTATGATGTCTTGCCAATAAAACACCATTAAAGAGTCTTGGCTTCTCATTTGGCTAAGCCACGGGAAAATCTATGATTTTTTTATCATACGGTGGGGAAATCTAACATGATTATGCAAAACCTTTTATTCAAACGCCTATTTTAGGCGATGAATCAATCCAGATGGTGGCTTAAAAACCCCTAACTAGGATGACACTAAAAATGGGATGACACCAATACCGCCTTGGAATATATGGTCAGCATGGCTAAAAAAGTGTGTCAGCACCTAAGTGGTCAAGAAGTGATTAAGAGTTGCCTGAAAAAAGCTGTCATTAAAGCAGCGATAACAACAAGAAGAACTAAAATAAAAATAATGACCTAAAACCTCTCTTACTCCGCTTTCTTGCTAGTAAGGAAGCGGATTTTTTTATTTCCGTTCACATCAATTGCGTCGCATCAATAAAAATAACTTAACGATACAATCTAAAGTGCATTGAAAGACGCACAAAATCCTTTATAAAAATAATGTGAGTAACTTGTCCTATAGTAAAACCATACAGGGTTTGACTTGTTTCCAAATACTCAAGACTTACATGATAAAAGAATATTCTTAATTATAAATAGGTCATCATATGAGCAATTTAACTAATTTAATTCAGGGCCTAGTGGTCAATGCCATGACTAACAGTAATGGGCGAACCAATAACAGTAATGACGGACTGGGTGGCTTGGGTAATATATTGGGTGGATTATTAAACGGACAAAATAATCAGGCCTCAGGAAATTTGGGCGGCATGCTAGGTTCAGTATTAGGCGGATTAAATGGCCAGAACACAGCGCAACAAATGCCGCAGCGGCCTCAGCAAAGTCAGGCGCATGGTATGGGTGGTCAAGCCAAACTATTGGTGGTGCTGGTGCCATTTATTTTAGCGTGGATTCAAAAGCAAGGCGGCTTTCATAACGCGATTAAGGTATTAACTCAATCAGGCTTGGGACAAGAGGCACAATCCTGGGTATCTAATGGCAATAATGAACCTGTTGATCCATCAAAAATATCTAAGGTATTTAGTGACCAGGACATTGAACAGGTAGCGAGTCAGGCCCATACCTCAAAAAGCGAAGTTTACAACACCATTGCAAGCATATTGCCACAAATGGTAGATGCCATTACTGCCAATGGCCAAGTAAAGGGCAATGGCTCAACCAATCAAATTCAAAACGTCATGAACATGCTGGGTGGTTTAAAGTTTTAACATCGCCAGCTCTTTATTAAATATATTTTTATATACAGTTTTTTTCCTTTTACATAAAAGAGGCTGTGATGACATATATCACAGCCTCTTTTGTGTTTAATGATTTAGCGTATTACTTCTCAACAAACGCACGCTCAATCACATAATCACCCATCACGCCCATACGTGGAGATTCTTTTAAGCCATGCGCATCAAGCAATGCACACACGTCTTTTAAAAATGCAGGGCTACCACACAGCATGGCACGGTCAGTTTCTGGGTTAAAGCGCGGCAGGCCAATATCCTCAAACAATTTGCCATTTTCAATTAAGGTGGTGAGACGGCCCTGGTTCTTAAATGGCTCACGGGTAACAGTTGGGTAGTAAATTAATTTATCCTGAATCCCTAATTCCTGAAAAAATTCGTGGTTAGGCAACTCATTTTCAATTAAATCCTGATAGGCCAGTTCGCTCACAAAACGCGTGCCATGTACCAAAATTACTTTTTCATATTTTTCATAGGTTTCTGGGTCACGGATCAACGCCACAAATGGAGCTAAACCTGTGCCACTAGACAACAAATACAAGTTTTTGCCAGGTAGCAAATCATCATGTACCAGTGTGCCTGTTGGCTTTTTACTAATTAAAATCTCATCGCCCACCTGGACTTTTTGCAAAATTGACGTCAATGGGCCATTTGGTACTTTAATTGAATAAAATTCTAATTCTTCTTCGTAGTTTGCACTGGCAATAGAATAAGCACGCATGAGTGGTTTACCGTTTACTTCCAAGCCAATCATCACAAATTGACCATTCTTAAAGCGTAAGCCCGCATCGCGCGTGGTTTTAAAGCTAAATAACGTGTCATTCCAGTGGTGAACGTGAGTAATTTTCTCAACATTAAAAGCGGCCATGAAGCTCTCATCAATATAATTAAAAACAGACTGCTATTCTAACCCAAAGCAATTGTCTATAAACTGAATTAATCCAATGGCATTTATAAGGAAAAGTGATGAAGCCAGCATTAACCGTACCTATCATTGGTACTGTGCATTCACCTTTTCATGAGAAATTTGGCATTCCACGGCAGCCAAATTTGGTGCAAGTGCCTGCAATCATTGATTTTGAGCCACCGTATGATGATGCACTGGCATTTGAGGGGATTGAAGCGTTTAGCCACTTATGGCTGATTTGGCAGTTCCACCAAAATAAAAACGATTCACAAAAGGCAGCAGAAACACCAAAGTTCCGTACACAAATACGCCCGCCACGCTTGGGTGGTAATCAAAAAATAGGCGTGTTTGCCAGCCGCAGTATGTATCGGCCAAGTGAGTTGGGCTTGTCGGTGGTGGAGCTAGTCAAAGTCATCAGGCAAAAAGGTAAAGCCAAGCTACTCATTCGAGGGGCAGATTTACTCAATGGCACGCCAATTGTTGATATTAAACCGTATATTGTCTATTCCGATGCAATTCCTGATGCAAAAAGTGGTTTTGCCCCGCAAGCACCTGATTTATTGAGCGTGCAGTGGCAGCCAGCAGCACAGGCGCAGGCAGCACAACGCATCCAAGCGGGACAATTTAGCCTTGAGCAACAGGATATTGTGAGCCAGCTATTGGCGCTTGATCCGCGACCTGCTTATCAAGATGATGAACAACGTGTTTATGGGATGTCTTATGATCAGGTTAATGTGGCGTTTCAGGTGGTGAATAAGCAGGTGATTGTGGTCGCAATCACTTAAATTATTGTGTCTGGTCGCTCAGCGATAAGTGGCAATGTTAAAATGAGTGTTAAGATAACTCTAGAAAAAAATAAGGAGCGCCACTTTGAATAAGCAGCATCATTTTTCGTTTCAGGTGGATGTGAGATGGTGCCTTGATGCGCTATTAAAAGAAGGGCGGATTAATCAGCGTGAAGTGAACTTGATTGCCACCACGCCACGACGTAAAGACCAACTGCAATGGCATCCATTGCAGTTTATTGCCAGTTTTGATTTAACTGATGCCACCACCCAACAAAAATTAACCACTGCGATGCTATCACAATGGCTGGCCGAAAAAGCCGAAGTTCCGTTTTTTCGTATCGATCCGCTAAAAGTAAACGTGCCTGCCGTAACAGCAATCATGTCCTTTGAATATGCAGAACGGCATCGGATTTTAGCAGTCGCAGTGGATAGTGAATGCATCACCATTGGGAGCGATCAGCCATTTTATGATGACTGGCTGGAAAACTTATCGCATAGTGTACGGCCGCGACAGATTAAACGGGTGATGTTAAATCCTGAGCAATTAAGCCGTTATCTGGTTGAGTTTTATCAGGTCACGCGTGCCATTGCAGGTGCCAAGGGAGCAGGTGGTAGTGAAGCCACGGCCAAAGGTGTGGAGGCCTTATTGCAACTGGGTGATGTGCAAAATCCAGATGCCAATGATCAGCATATTGTGCGGATTGTAGACTGGTTATTACAATATGCTTTCGACCAGCGTGCCAGTGATATTCATTTAGAACCACGCAGGCAAGGCGGCAGGGTGCGTTTTCGGATTGATGGCGTGTTGCACACTGTATATGACATGCCAGCACCAATTTTAATGGCGGTGGTATCGCGGATTAAAATTTTGGGTCGCTTAAACGTGGCAGAGCGTCGTAAGCCACAAGATGGCCGTTTAAAAACCCGTACGCCTAAAGGCATAGAAACTGAGCTGCGTTTATCCACCTTGCCTACCGCATTTGGCGAAAAGTTAGTAATGCGTATTTTTGACCCTGAAGTGTTGGTGCGTACCTTTGAGCAATTGGGTTTAACGGGTGACGACCTGGCCAAGTGGAAACAAATGGCGGCACACCCAAATGGCATTATTTTAGTCACAGGACCTACAGGCTCAGGTAAAACCACCACGCTCTATTCCACGCTTAAACAACTGGCCACCGATGAAGTTAACGTGTGTACCATTGAAGACCCGATTGAGATGATTGAGCCTAGCTTTAACCAGATGCAGGTACAGTCAGGGATTGAGCTAGGTTTTGCTGAAGGCGTGCGCGCGCTAATGCGGCAAGACCCTGATATTATTATGATTGGTGAGGTGCGTGATCAGGACACCGCAGATATGGCTATTCAAGCGGCTTTAACGGGTCATTTGGTGTTATCTACCTTGCATACCAATGATGCACCATCCAGTTTAACGCGTTTACATGATTTGGGTGTACAACCGTTTTTAACTGCTGCCACCATTTTGGGTGTGATGGCGCAGCGTCTGGTAAGAACCTTGTGTGAGCATTGCAAGGCGGCTACCATCATTGATAGCGACGCTTGGGGTCAACTGGTGAGTCCATGGAAAAGCAACCCACCAGCACAGATTTATAAAGCCGTAGGTTGTGAGCAATGTCGTGGCACTGGCTATAAAGGCCGTATGGGTTTGTATGAAATTTTAGTATTAACTACTGAAATGAAGCGTTTGGTGGGAGATGGTGCCAACCTAAATCAAATTAAACAGCAAGCGTATCAAGAGGGTTTGCAACCATTACGCTTGGCAGGTGCAAAACGGGTGGCACAGGGCATTACTACGTTAGAGGAAGTAATGCGTGTGGTGCCCTTAAGTTAAAAAATGACAAGAGCGTACGTGATGTGGGGTTAATTGATACAGTGTGCTGACAATTTAAGGCGTTAAAGCTTGCATAATTATTGCTAATTGATGAAAGGAGCAAATCATGCATTTTAATCATTTAGCAATTGTTAAGCTGGCCACGGCAAGTCTAGTGACAATATTAGCTTTGCCTGCTTTTGCAGCGACGGATAAGGCATGGGCAGAGCATGACCGCAAGGTGGCTCAAAAGTGCACTGAAGCCAGTGGCTTAATGAATGCTGTTGCATCAAGTAAGCCTATTTTATTTGATGATAATGTAGGTTATACCGCAGTTACTGTGCGGGGGCACCTAAAACCTGTTGCCAGCTCTCCTGCAAAAGCCACTTCTACACAAGAAAAGCTATGCCTATATATGCGCAAGACTGAACAGGTTTATGTGGCCCCCATCTCGCGGGCTACACGCTAAGAAATAACCCGTGTTATTATAATATCCATAAAAAATAGGGCACACAGCCCTATTTTTTTACCTATTCAAGCGCTGTTTATTGCCAGATCGAATAGCGTTTACCTTCTTGAATCTCAGCAATTAAGCGCTCAGTATTTTCTGCATCAGTTGGAAACTTGATTTTATAGTTGTTAAGTAGCGTTAAAGCATCTTTTTTATGGTCCATTTGCAAATAGCTATGCGCAAGGGACAAGTATGCTTCTTGATAATCTGCTTTTACCGCTTTGTCTAAATGCGGAATAGATTCTTTAAAACCACCACCTTCACCTAAAGAAAAACCATACCAAAAGCTGGTTTCTGGATCATTTGGCTGTAATTTTAATAAGCGTTGAAAGTAAACGGCCGATTTAAATGCAGAATCGGTACCGACATCCATATTACGGGACAATACATGCGCTTTCATGGCACGAAGCAGCACGTCGTACGATGCGCGTGGATCAACCGCCAGAATATCAAGTTGCTGGGTGAGCTGCTTAATTTTCTTCTCTGCTTTAAAGCGCTCTATTCGATTACTAAAATAAGCAGGATAATGTCGTGCTTTACCCTCAATTAATATTAAGTCTTTATCCATTTCCGTAACATCAATTTTTTCATCACTTGCAGGCGGTGTGGCTAAACTTTTACTTCTGGCAGAGGTTTGGTCGTGCAACGGAATTAAAATTTTGCCTGCATTGGGATCTAATACAGGATTTGCGTTTGCCTGAACGGTTGAGGTTTCAGCAGTGGCAACGTTAGCATCAGCAGCTGGCGCAACAACAGGAGCAGGTGCGATAGGGCTAACCTGCGTTTGAATGGCAGAGATTGCTTGTTCATCTAATTTTAAAGAGGGATCAATTTGCAATAATACCGATTTTAAGTCCTGCTTTACAGGCGCAGCATTATCAGTAGCAGCTTGATTTGTCATTACATTGTCATTATTAGCTACTTCTGCCTTGGCTGTTTTATCTATAGAGGCTGGTGTAGTAGCATCTATATTGGCTGTATCTACATTTGAGTCAGTTTTATTGACTGCTGCATTATCTTTAGTAGCCTGTAAATTAGCATTATTAACCGCCACTTTTTTGGGTACATCAAGTGGTAGTTTAGAGACCACTTCACCCGTTGCAGGATTAATGATTTTAGGGGTTAACGCATTGGTAATTTCTTTGACTAAAATAGGGTTGAGCGGTGAAAAATAATTTCTTGGATTCAGCCGATAATGCGGTGAGGTTGCTTCAGGCTCAACTTTTTGCAGTACCGTCGGCTGCTCTACCACGGGTTGTACTTCAATTGGCGCTGCTTCTTGTTTTGTTGGTAATGATGAGCACGCGCTGACCAAGGCGGTAGCACAAGCAACTGATGTTAAATAAAATTTTTTCATATGAGAACCCGAGTACATATCCTGTGTAAGCGTCGCAACGCTGGCAAACCGCAAGTCTAGGAAAATGCAAGACTGCTTGCAATGCAAAGTTACCCTAATATTGCATCAAAATGTAGATAAAAACTAAAAAAGAATAAGTAACAACAAACTTGTCAAAAATTGATGCAAAAAATAAAAATATCCGCGTGATTCATAGACAATTGGCTGGTTTTGGCAGGCCAGCTAATCTTGCCAGTGTACGTGCCACCAAACCTGTTTGAAAGTCTTGCATGAGTTGCGCATTACTAATATGGCTACCTAGCTGTTTTATGAGAAATTTGATTAAAGGACGGGTGGCAGGGGCATAGCCAAAACGCGTATAAAAATCTCGTACAGCCAACAGTATTTCAAGATGCGAATGAGTTAATGTCAGTCCTTCTTTAGTCGCCATTATTTGAGCTACTTCTGCTGACCAGTCAAGGTGATTTTGAAGGTGGCCGTCTTCATCAAGTGTGATATCAGTCATTTAAAAGCTTAACTCGTTATTTCCAGCTGATGTGTTTATTATAATTTAAAATCATTTGTGCCCATTCATCATAAGTTAACCAATGACAATGCGGCGTCGGTGCATTCAAGCCCAATAAACTTGCATCGGCTTGTAATATATAAATACGGTCAAAGGCCTGCAAGCGGGCATCACTATAACCTTGAGCGGCTTCTCCCAATAAAACTAGGGCATCGTTTGCTTGCCAGGAGGCTGTTATGTGAGGAATAGATGCCCAGTGAGATGGGGCGCTTAGCAGTTGATGCAATGTAGAAGAATAGTTCATAAACAAAAATGCTTCATAAAATGGTAACTACCAGTATAAAACCTGATCAAACTGATTAAGCAATACATTGTCAATATTAATGACCTGATGCTCAAGGGGGCTCAATGTGAGCAATTCATGCTGGCTGTCAGAATTTGTTGTGACCAAAACTGGAAATAAGTCATAAAACTCAAAACTCTCTACCATGCCATAAGCCAATTTAAAGTTATGCGGCGTCTGCTCGCTAAGCTGAGGCGGTTTTAACAAATGAATTGCGTCATCTTTAAAACATACCTTTAGTTCCAGGCCAAACGTTGCCAATACTAGCGTTGCTGAAAGTGCTTCTAGCAAATTTTGTCCAGCAAGCGGACCCTGGCTGATGATTACTAACACAGTTTTCAATAAAGATGCTCGAAATTGAAAGGGATATATTATAACATTTGCTACAATTGGATGGTACGTTTGGCGTTGAGCATGGCTTCAGCTAACTCACCCAAACCAGCTAGTCTAAATCCCTGCATTAAATTGTCGTGCAGGAGTTGATGTCGCTTGGCATTTTCAGCGTCAGTGACACCGCGCCATAATGCTGCGCTTACACAAACAGGCAAATCTATGCCCAATGACCGCCACTGTTGTGCCAAACTAGGCTCATCTTCTGGTCGCCATGAGAGCTGATTTGCAATTGTAGCGGCATCTTGGTAAAAGAAAACAGCAAGAGGTTGCTGCATATTTAATAAATGTTGAGCAAGTTTTTGTGCATGCCATGCCAAGGTTGAGCTGGCAGGTTGCGTTAACAAAAGTAGCGTAGTCATGGGCATGATTCCTGCATTAAAACTCATATATGATGTGTTAGCGGTTATTTTAGTATAAAAATTGAGGTCGGCTTATGATTTTGGTGACAGGAGGCCTAGGCTACATCGGATCACACATGGCAGCCATATTAATGGCAAATGGACACGAGGTTATTTTAGTTGATAACTTATGCAATAGCAAAATGGAAGTCCTTGAGCGGCTTGAATATATGGCAGGCCGTTATGTCACATTCATTCGCCTAGATGTGAGAAATACGCCTGCATTGCAACGTACTATTGAACAATATGGTGTTCATGCAATTGTACATTGTGCAGGTAATAAATCCATTGCTGACTCGGTTAATCAGCCACTTGATTTTTATAACAATAATTTAACCTGTACCACCAGCGTCTTACGTGCCATGCAACGCTCATCTATAAAAACCTTATTATTTGCCTCATCGCTGGCAGTGTACGGTGCAGATCAAACTCAACCTGTAGCAGAAAATCAGGCCTTTAAGTCTACTAATCCGTATAGCCTTAGTTTACAAATGTCTGAGCAAATTATTAAGGATGTGGTGCAAGCTGACACGAACTGGCGTGTTGCCATCATGCGCTATGGCAATGTAGGCGGTGCTTATCCAACGGGCGTGCTTGGGGAATGGCCAAGTAATTTACCGTCTAACTTATTTCCTTATCTGGCACAAATTGCGCGCAAAGAACGTGAGCATTTAGATATTTATGGTGATCAGTATGACACCAGCGATGGTACAGCAGTGCGTGATTATGTGCATGTCATGGATGTGGTAGAGGCCAATATGCATGCTTTAGGCTGGTTGTTTAATCAAAGCCAAGCGCTTGAAGCCTTTAATATCTGCACAGGTCACGCCACTTCGGTAAAGCAAGCTGCAAATTTATTTAGCAAAGTATCTGAGCAAGCTATTGAACAACACATTGTGGCAGCAAGGCCAGGTGATGTTAGCGCGCTAGTGGGTAATCCTGAAAAAGCAAAAGAACAACTACAATGGCAGGCCAAGCGTCAGGTAGAAAATATTGCTGAGGATACCTGGCGGTTTTATCAACTGCTGCGTCCATTAACCTAAAATAACAAACAGTCGCCAAATAGCTTTTGATGCAGTGGTGTTAGGTGTTTAGCATCAAGGCTTCCATCAATGATGATCCATGAATGAACGTTATGGGTGATCATCCATTAAAATGATGATGGCATCACAATACAAAATTACTTATGCTACATAAGCCAGCAATTGCCCTTGTGTAGCCAGCCTATTTTTGTATTGTTAAAAGCTGACTGGAGCGACACATGAACACGCGTACTGAACACGACACCATGGGAACAATTGAGGTTCCTGTCTCTGCTTATTGGGGTGCACAAACCCAGCGTAGTTTGCAAAATTTTAAAATTGGCCAAGAGCATCTGCCTCGGGCAATGATTAAAGCCATGGGCACGGTAAAAAAAGCCGCGGCACTGGTGAATGCTGAGCTTGGGCAAATCTCGCAAGATATAGCGCAATTAATTGTACCCGCTGCCGATCAAGTGATTGCAGGCAAGTGGGATGATCAGTTTCCATTGGTTGTGTGGCAAACGGGTTCGGGCACACAAAGTAATATGAACTGCAATGAGGTGATTGCAAACCTGGCCAACCAGAGCGTCGGGCAGCCGCTAGGCGCACAAAACCCCGTTCATCCTAATGATCATGTTAATCGCGCACAATCCACTAATGATTCATTTCCTACCGCGATTCATGTGGCTGCCGCGGTTGAAATTAATGAGCTACTTATTCCTGCGGTACAACAATTGCGTAATACCCTGGAGCAAAAATCTCAGGCTTTTGAAAGCATTGTTAAAATTGGACGTACCCACTTGCAGGATGCCACGCCTTTAACCTTGGGGCAGGAGTTTAGTGGTTATGTGTGCCAGCTTGATCATGGAATTAAACGGCTAAAACAGGCATTACAAGGGTTATATGAGTTGCCGCTGGGTGGCACAGCTGTGGGAACTGGCTTGAATGCACATCCTGAGTATGCCTCAAGAAGTGCTGATAAAATTGCTGAACTGACCAGCTTGCCATTTGTGACTGCACCCAATAAATTTGAAGCCTTAGCGGCGCGTGATGCGGCAGTGTTTACCTCTGGCGCGTTAAAGACCTTAGCGGTTAGCTTAAATAAAATAGCGAATGATATTCGCTGGTTGGCCAGCGGCCCCCGTTGTGGCATTGGTGAAATTCATATTCCCGAAAACGAGCCAGGTTCTAGCATTATGCCTGGAAAAGTGAATCCAACCCAGTCTGAAGCCATGACCATGGTGGTTGCGCAAGTCATGGGTAATGACACAACCATTGGTATTGCAGGCGCTTCAGGTAATTTTGAATTAAACGTATTTATGCCTGTCATTGCATTTAACTTGCTGCAATCGATTCGCTTGTTGGGTGATGCGTGTAATAGTTTTAATGACAATTGTGCTTATGGCATTGAACCCAACTTAGAGAAAATAGAATCTAATTTACATAATTCGCTTATGCTGGTCACGGCACTAAATCCAGTGATTGGCTATGAAAATGCTGCCAAAGTAGCTAAAACAGCTTACAAAGAGGGCAAGACCTTAAAGCAAGTGGCAGTTGAGCTTGGCTTAGTGACTGCTCAGCAATTTGATGAGGTGGTGCGTCCAGAGCAAATGGTATCGCCCAAGGCATAACCATTTAATAGTAAAGAAACTTCTGTTGTGAGCTACACCCCGAAAGTGGGACACTTTGCCTGACTGGAGGGGTGTTTTTATTGGCAGATGGTTTGCTGTATCGTGGCCACATGCGCTATCAGAATGAGTCATCAAAAAATAAATGGAAACAAAATATTGAATACAGGAATGGTACTGCAGCGACCTTACTGATGAAAAAATCAATTAACTTTGATGAGTTTTGCATTTGACAATAAAAATTGTCAGTTATACATTGGATGATCGTTAATTCAGCCGTTAAGCTAATCACAAGCTTATAAAAATAGAGTATGGACGTCATATGAACGCATTAGCCCAGCATCCAATTACGCCTCGTGAGCAACTTGATTTTAAACTGGACGCCAGCATCCCCAAATACTGGTTTAATCAGGATGCTTTTAAAACCCGCTTTTTAGATGCTGTTTCGGTGACCTTTCCTGAAGGCGAACGCTATTTTATGACTTGTATGCGCCAGTTTCGTGACCAGATTACTGATGAAAATTTGCGTGAAGATGTGATGAGTTTTAACAGGCAGGAAGCGCAACACGGAATTGTGCATACCACTTTTAATAATTTACTTAAAGATCAGGGCTTGCCAGTTGCCGAGCTTAATGCAGAGCAGCGTCGTCGTTTAAATGCTGCTGTTCAGCGCTTGCCTGCGTCATTTAATTTGGCGATTACGGCGGCCTGTGAACATATTACTGCACTCATGGCTGAGATATTTTTTGCGGATCCTGATTTTTTAAAACATGCGGATTATCGGGTACGCGCCATGCTGGCCTGGCATGCCATGGAAGAAATGGAGCATAAAGCCGTGGCCTTTGATACCATGCAAAAAGTAGCGCAAGTGGGTTATATAGAGCGTAGTTTAGCGATGCTGTTTTTAACATCTATTTTTGTTTATTTACGCATTAAGGACACCAATGTATTTTTAAGGGCAGATGGCTTTAGCAAGACTGAGCGTGTAACGATGCTGGTTAAAAACCTGCCTTGGCTATTTGGTAAAAAGGGAATTGTAAGGGTGATGACTACACCTTGGCTGGAATATTTTAAGCCAGGCTTTCATCCATGGCAGCAGGTAGCACTACCACAATATCAAGTCTGGTTAGCGCATTATATAAAAACAGGTGATCCGATTGCAGCCAGTGAGGTTTTATTTGCAAAATAGCTTAAATAGCGCTTGATAACAGCTTAAGTTTAACAGGAAGCCCAGCAATAAATGATGGGCTTCCTTTTTTATCAATATATATTAGAGAAAATAACTGGTTTTGGTCATGGTTTTGGACACCAGTGTCATGGCAGCTTTGACAGGGCCTGGCAATTCCTGCGCGCCAGCAGCCAAAGCCGTATCGCGATGGTGTAATTCATCTTCATTCATTTGCTCTAAAATTGCTCGCGTGCGTGAATCATTTTCTGGCAACTGCTTCAGATGTGATTGTAAGTGTGCGCTGACCTGTTTTTCTGTTTCTGCCACAAAGCCTAAGCTATATTGGTCACCTGCCAAGCCAGCCAGTGCACCCATGGTATAAGACATCCCATACCATAACGGATTTAACAAACTAGGAAAGCTGTCCAGTTCCTTTAAGCGAACTTCACACCATGCCAAATGGTCTTCTTCTTCCTGCGCGGCTTTTTGCATTTCCTGTTTTACGTTGGGCAAACGAGCAGTGAGTGCCTGACCATGATATAACGCCTGCGCGCACACTTCACCGCTATGGTTGACGCGCATTAAGCCTGCCACATGCCGCGCCTGAGTGACAGATAAGCTACTGTGTTCTTGATCGCCTGGCATCGGTCTTTGTGCAATGGTTGAACCAGGCACAAGGCTGCGCAAGGCTTGGTCAAATGAACCAATTAAGCGGTCAGATAGTCGATAATGGCGCATCATTATTTCTCTTTTATAAAGTAATGACTTAAATGGTAAAGGTTAAATAGTAGATGGCTTATTGTTGTTAGGCAACCGACGTAATTTATTTAGCACAAAAAAGCTAAGTAAGGCATTTAAAAGTGCAGTAAATAAAAATAATGTAGCCAGTGATAATTTCAACATACTAAGCACCACAATGGAGATGACTGCCGAGACCACCATAAATAACGCATTTAAAATATTATTTGCAGCGATAATGCGGGCGCGATGGGTTTCGGGCGATTGCTCTTGTAAATAGGCGTACAACGGTACAATATAAAAACCGCCACTTAAACCCAGCATCACAATATCAAACAGCACACGCCAATAAGTACTTTGGCCAATAATTTCTGTAACGCCTAAAAATTCACTATTCATGGCATTGCTTTGTACAGCAGGCAGCCCTTGAATAGCAAAAAATAAATCAATTGCAAATATTGTTAAACCTATGGCACCAAAGGGAACTAACTTTAAAGTAACCTGTGCGCCTGATAAACGCCTACACAATAGCGAACCAATACCCACGCCAATAGAAAATAACGTGAGCAGCAAAGAGACAACGGTTTCGCCTGCATGCAATACTTGCTTGGTCATTTGCGGGATTTGCGTCAGATAAGTGGCACCATAAAACCAGAACCACGAAATACCAATGATGGCAAAAAACACAGGCGGAATTTGATAGCTATATTTTAGCGTTTGAATACTGGTAGAAATAAAATTCCAGCTAATGGTTAAATCGGGTGCATTAATAGGCTGCTTTAATAAAAAACGTGCTGATATAAAGCCAGCAATGGCAATAGCAATGACAGTCAAGCTGATCCATAGCAGGTTACCACCAGACTGTGCCATGACCACACCACCCAAAATCATGCCAAATAAAATCGCCAGTGAGGTGCCTGTTTGAAACAGCGCGTTACCGCTCATCAGTTCTTTGTCATTTAAAATTTGTGGCAAAATAGCGTATTTAATCGGCCCAAAAAAAGTAGAGTGCGTGCCCATTAAAAACAATGCAAATAGTAATAACCAAAGCTGCTTGGTTAAAAAACCCACTGTGGCGAGCAGCATAATGACGATTTCAATGCCTTTGAGCCAGCGGGTTAAGTGGGCTTTTTCATAGCGATCTGCAATTTGGCCTGCGGTGGCAGAAAACAGGAAATAAGGCAGGACAAATAAAAGTGCCGCAAGATTATTGAGCATGCTGGTATCATAAGTGCTGGAAGCAACCAGTTGATATGTAAATACCAGCAGTAAACCTTGTTTGAATACATTGTCGTTTAAGGCCCCAAAAAACTGGGTTAAGAACATGGGTAAAAAACGGCGTGTGGTTAATAGCTCAAATTGACTCGCCATGATAAAAGCGTACTCCAGGGGTTATAACGGGTGTGCTGCGCATGAATTATGTTATTAAATTTGCATTTTTATCATTTGCATGTAAATAACATATCTTTAAGCTTATGCGGTAGCAAGTTGGTTTATGTCAGATTATGATTAAAGCCGTTTTAAATTTGCCACTAATTATTTTTTATGTTTGAGAGCAAGATGCGTCAATACCCCAAAACTCAATTAAAGACGTTAGTCATCGCTCTTAGGCAGTCACTTCAATACGATTGTTCTGGTACAAAGTTTTATCGACAGGTGTTCCAGTTGGGCACGGGCATTATGCTGCTTGGTTCTGCTGCGTCTACCCATGCCCAAACAATGCAGACTGATATAGTCAACGACCATGTGCCAGGTACGACGCAAACATTAAGCAGGCAAGCTCAACCCGCAATTGATACCACAGTGGCCAATGATTCAATAATGGCCAGTGATCCAGGTACTTCTGAACTCACCAATTCACAAACATCAGATACAGATTCCATTGCGCTTGCACCAGTTGATATGTCCAGCATTATGCAACAAGCAGAGGCGGCCAAACAACAAGCAGCCAGTGACTCAAGCCGTGTCACTGCTCCAAGAGCCACCAGTGCGGTATCAGAAGAAGTAGAGCAAGGGACGCGCGAAGAGCTTATTACCTCTAGTATTACCAATGGATTAGGTGCGCCAGAACAGCCAGAAGTAGCAATACGTGAAGCTGATCCTATTGATGAGCAAGCCAGTGCTGAGGCAGAGCTACAACAAGCCAGAGAAACCACGCAAGTTTTGGCTGATAGTGCGGATATAAATCAGGAAAAACAACCTGACGATGTCATTACTGCAAATGCCGATGCGCTAAAAGCAGGGACTGATGGAGAAACTGCCAAAAAGCCCAATATTTTCAAGCGTGTATGGTATAAATTTTGGCCGCCGAAAGGGGCTATGGCTGCCGCTTTACCTACCATTGATGTGGTGGTGGTAGGTGCTTCTGATTTACAGGCAAAAAATGTGCGTGCGCGCCTGGAACAGTATCCAGTTGAATCTTTTGCTGATTTTAGGGCATCTTTGCCGCAGTTACGCAGTATGGCACGAGAAGCATCTGAGGCAGTGGGTTACTACAATTCTGAATTTCGTTTTGAACAAGTGAATCAAGACACTTTGCGCGTTCGTGTGGTGCCAAACGAGCCTGTCATCGTGACCAGTCAGGACATTCGCTATGAAGGCGAAGCTAATGAAGACAATTCATTTTTATCTGTTCAAAAAAATCCCGACTTAAAAGTTGGTGATCAAATGAATGATGACTTGTATGAAAAAACTAAAACTCGGATTAGTACCGTTGCCACAGAAAAAGGTTATTTTGATAGTTATTGGATCATGCATGATGTCAAAGTGACTTTACCTGACAATACGGCTGACATTAATTTAGATTATGAAAGTGGTGAACGTTACAAGTTAGGTGCTGTTGAGTTTAAAAATGCTGACCCTGATAAAGAAATTCCCGTAAAGGAAGAGCTATTAAGACAGCTCGTCCCTTTTGATGAGAATGACGAGTATGGTTCATGGAAAGTCACGGGGTTATCGCGCAATTTATCTGATACGCGCTGGTTTAATAATGTTCAGGTCGATGTGGTGATTCCTGATCCTATTGTTAAGCCTGTGGAACTTCCTGCTGATGCTGATGTCGACCAGTTGACTGCATTACAACGTCAAGCGTTGGCAATTAAAAACGAAACTACAGAGGGGAATGGTGCGGATAATGTTGACCACACTGAGAATAAAGCCCCAAGTGGAGTGGATGAAAGTCAGTTTGCAGGCGTGGGACAAGATGCAGATTTGCCAGCACAGCGCAGCATGGAAGCACAGCAAGATTTAACTGAAGCACAGATCAAAGAAGCCGAGCGCTTAGCTGAAGCCAATAAAGTCAGAGAAACTAAAATTATTCCTGTAGTGGTCACGGTGAATACGGAAAATCCAAATAGTGCAGAAGTGGGTGTTGGTTATGGCACAGATACCGAGTTTCGTTTAAGAGGACAGTATCGTAAGGCGCTCATTAATTCACGTGGACACAGCGTAGAGGCCAACCTTGAGCTATCCAAAATTCGACAAGCAATTGATGCACGCTATAATTTACCGTATAAACATCCTTTAGAAGACACCGTGAGTGTTTTTGCAGGTTATGAACGTGAGCAGCGACGAGATAAAGGCAAAGACCTTGGGCTGGAAATTGATACGGCAACCGTAGGGGTTGAACGCGCCATTAAACCAAAAGGAAGTGCGTGGCAACACACTATTTCTGCCCGCTATCGTCTTGATGAGCTTAACCGTAAAAACAATGAAACTGATAAATCTTTATTGCCCCCACCATTTAATTTAAAAAATTCGCGCTTTGAGCAGCAATCATTGTTGTTTGGTTATGGGATTAGTAAAACCACTACCGTTGGACGGATTGACCCAGTTCAGGCATTTAGGCAGTTTTACCAGCTAGAAGTAGGCAGCAAAAGTTTATTAACTGATACTGATATGGCCATTTTGCGTGCGGGCTGGCGCGTGATACATTCCTTTGGTGAAGATAATAACCATCAAATTGTTGGCCGTGCTGATGCCGCTACCATTGTGACCGAAAATTTTGATGACGTGCCTTATAACTTGCGCTTTTTTGCAGGTGGTGACCAAAGTATTCGTGGTTATGATTATAAAAGTTTGTCAACCGAACAAAATGGTTACTTGGTGGGCGGCCAAAATCTGGCGGTAGGATCATTGGAATACAACTATCAATTTAAACCTAAATGGCGCGGAGCCGTATTTGTCGATGCAGGAAATGCATTTGATAAACAGTTTAATGATCCAGTGAAAGTGGGTGCGGGTTTTGGGGTGCGATGGTCATCACCAGTTGGGCCTATTCGGGTGGATATCGGTGCGGGCGTCTCTGAAACGCATGTGCCAATCCGCTTACATTTCTTTATTGGCCCACAATTATAAGTTTGGAATTTGATAATAATGACGAATCAACCGACCAATGATGAGCAACAAGTCTCAACCACGCCTCCTGCTGACACCAACGCGTCATCTAATGAGATAGCTGATGTTCATGGTGGCTCTACTAATCCACCCAATGACGCGCCACCGCCTAAAAAGCTGCCAAAAAAGCATCGTCGGCGGCGTTTTATTTTACTAATAATTGTGCTGTTGTTGGCTGCATTGGTAGGTGTGGTGGGATGGATGACCACCACCGAAGAAGGAAGTAAGCGGCTGCTTGCCTTGTTAACCGATAGAATAACAATGATAACCTACACCTATCAGGGTGGAGATTTACAACATGGTGTCATACTGACGAATGTTAAAGTCGGTGTAGAAGCTGTAGATGTGCATGTGGACAAAGCCATACTTAAGATTGGCTGGCGCGCGCTCGTAAATCGTGAGCTACATTTTCGCTATGCTTCCTTAGATAATTTACGAATTATTAAAAAAACCCCGCCATCAGACGAGCCGTTTGATTTTAAAGAATTAAAACTTCCCTTTACTTTGCGTTTTGATGAAGGGTTTGTGCATGGCATGAGTATTCAAACCAGGCCAGAGAGTAAGTTTGAATTCAATGAAATTGTGCTACACGATGCGGTATGGTCAGGCACAGAAATTTCATTAAAAAATTCCAGCTTAACGTTGCCTTATCTTCGTGCCTTGGAAGTGACAGGTAATATTCAATTTCATGATAAATATCCAATTCATCTTGATGGTCAGGTACTTATTCCTGCTTTGGATTCCATCAATCTTCAACGTATTTTTGTGGCCGCGCGCGGTGATATAGACACCTTAAGGGCGGGTGTTACGATACCTACACCAGACTTAATTCGCGGTCAGTTTGTCTTGCATCCAGTACGTGATGGCGTGCCTTTTAAAGGTTATCTCAACTGGAAAAACTTAAACTGGCCAGTAGCACAAGATCAGCATTTATTTTCAAAATCTGGTAACACGTTTATTAAAGGTAGCACCGCAGGATTAATTGCAAACCTGCAAACTGATTTGTCTGGTGATTCAATTCCAACAGGTGAATATCAAGCCCAATTGGCGACTAATTTCAAGCGGCTTGATATCCGCGCCTTAAATGGCCGTTTAATGAGTGGCACCATTCAAACGCAGGGCAATGTAAGTTGGGAAGACCATCTGAGCTGGGATATTTCTGGCCGTGCTACTGGACTAAACTCACAAGACAAAACAGTCCCAGAGGCAATTCGTGGCTATTTACCACCAGTGATTAATGGCAATTTATATTCTAAAGGGGATTTTGACCAATTACCGCATTTAAATGCTGCGTTAAAATTAGACAGCGGGGAAACCTGGCTGGCGGGTATTGCGCGTGAAGGTTCAATTGGCAATACCCAAAAACCATTATGGGTTGATGCGCGCTGGAAAAACATTAATCGTACTTTGCCAACAGTGGGTTATCTCAATAGCCCCCAAGGCCGTGCATTAATCAACATGCCGCAAGACAAACTTAATGCCACAGTCAATGCGACTATTGCAGCGAGTAAAGAGGGTGTTGTTCCCGCAGGTAAGTATGTTGCCGTGCTTAATAAACATAATAACTTATTGACGGTGCCTAAAGTTACTTATCAAGGTGATGCAGGAGATTTGCAAGGCAAGGCAGTGGTGACCTTACCGCAAGGCAAACAAACATTAAAATGGCAGGCAGATTTAAATACAGATGGGTTTAACCCTGCTAAATTGGCAGATGCTGCGCCATTTAATCGCTTGGTAGGTTCAATTCATGCCAGTGGTTATGCCAAAGGTGACCAACAAGTTATTCACCTAAAAAACACGCATCTCACAGGATATATGCCTGCTACTAAGGGCAGTGCTGGCCGCACAGTTGAGTTAACAGGCAACGCAACAGCAGCATTAAATCTTTATCCGCAAAATGCCAAGCAATCAGGTTTAAAGAGTTTTGCCGTTCAGTTCAATGGTGATTTAAAAACGCCTGATGTGCCAAATGGTGATTTAATTATTAAAATCTCTGGCACACCAAAGCTGATTAATATTAACGAATTTAGACATAATGGTGCAGCAGGTAAGGTAGATTTAAGCGGTAAAGTGGACTTGACTGATGGTCCCGCATGGCAACTCAAAGGTGAGCTTGACCGATTTAATCCAGGCTTTTTTGCCCGTGGTTTTGCAGGCTGGATCAGTGGACGTTTTTATACCGCAGGGCACTGGCAAGATAAACGTAAAGATATTCAACTCAGTAATTTAAACCTTGATGGCATGATAAAAAATCAGCCCATTATTGGCCGTGGTTCACTAAATATTAGTTTAAGCAACAATAAAGCAGGCTTGGTACCCAGTCGATTTGAGGCGCAAAATTTATTGCTGGTCTTTGCGGGTAATCAAATTACTGCCAATGGCAACGCGAGTCGCCTGGCACTTGATGTCAATGCACCAGCCCTGCATCAGATTTATGCAGGTTTAAGCGGTAATGTCACAGGGCATATTACTTTAACAGGCAATGAAAAATTGCCCGATGCACTGATTAACTTAAAGTTAAGCAATTTTGCCTGGAACAAGCAGATTAGTATTGAGAGAGCAGATCTCATTGGCCGTATTCCACAAATGGGCAATCTACCAGGACAGTTACAACTTGATATTCAAAATCTAAAACGTGGAACACAAACCTTAACGCGAGGACGGGTGCTATTGGCAGGCACTAAAGCGGCACATATGCTTCAAGTTAGTGGCCAGGGTGTCAATCCAGCCACTCGCTTTGGTGTGCAGCTGGCTGGTGGCTTAAACAACAATAACGATTGGCTAGGTCAGATGCAAAAAGGCAATTTAAGCACCCGCCAGCTTAACCTATTACAAAATAAGCCTGCTGCATTGATTTATCGTGCGAATAGTAAAGCCGTGTATTTAGATGAACATTGCTGGATGGGCGGCAGTAGTCGCTTGTGCCTGGTTGAACCTTTACAGGCCAGTAGTCAAAAAGGTCTGGTATCTGTGCAATTAAAAGACCTTGATATTGGCAGTTTTCAAGCCTTTATGCCTCAGGGCGTGGCATGGATGGGCAAGCTTTTTGGTCATGCCAAGGTCACTTGGGGGGCCAGCGGTGCCCCCACACTCAATGCACAAATTTATACCGATAACGGCCAAATTGGTCTTGCGCCTGAAGACCCACAAGACGAGCCTTTAACCCTGGCTTATCAGCGTTTAAGTCTGGTGGCCACCACCCAGCCAGATGGTATTAAATTGCGCTTTGATGCAAAAACCCCAGGTATTGGTACTGGGTTTATTGATGCCACCATTAATCCACATGTCATGCCAAAAACTGTGAACGGTGCATTGGTGCTTGATAAAGTACAAATGAACCTGTTTAAGCCGTTTTTCCCAGGTATGCGCGTACTCAATGGTGTGGCTTCATTAGCAGGCGGTATTTCAGGGCCTCTCACTGCACCAGACTTTTATGGTGAATTCCGCTTAAACGATGGTCAAGTCGCCATGAATAACTTACCCATCAATTTGGATCGTATTAATTTAAGTTCCAGCATTCGGGGGACAGAAGCGACATTAACGGGCAACTTCTTTAGTGGTGATGGTGAAGGTAAACTGACAGGAGATGCCAACTGGGAAGGCGTACCTTATGCCAACTTGGCATTAAGAGGTAAAAATCTATTAATACGTCAGGCACCAATGGTGACGGCACGGGTTACGCCTAGCATTGATGTGCGCATACTGCCCACTCAGCAGCAAGTGACAGTCGATGGCAGTATAGATATACCCAGTGCACTGGTATCTTTGCCAGAAAATAATGAAGATGTCATCGCCAAATCAAATGATGTGCGCGTGATTCGGCTGGATCAAACCGATGAGCGTGTGATGAGTGCGGCCAAACCCTGGGGTATTTATGCAGATATTGACGTTGCGCTTGGCGATGATGTGTATTTCAGAGGATTTGGCAACACCATTCCTTTGGGCGGAAAACTTAACATCACCCAGCGTGGCCTCGATACGGCAATGCGTGGTAATGGGGTGATTGGTGTACGCAAGAAAGTGACCATTGAAGCCTTTGGCCAGCGTTTGCAATTAAATCGTGGTATTGCGCGCTTTAATGGCGTTATTACTCAACCTACCCTGGATATTGATGCAACAAAAACGGTGAGCAGCCGAATCATTGGGGTACGCATTACTGGACGGGCAACCAATCCCAACATTGCAATTTATAACGATGCTGGATTGTCCGAGCAAGAAGCATTGAATGCCTTATTGACTGGTAAAATTAACTCCAATAACATCAATGCTTCTTCAACGGCTGGCTTTAAAAGTGATGTGAACAACACCATTGCAGCAGCGGGAATTAGCATGGGACTTGGTGGAACACGTCAGTTTACCAATAGTATAGGCCGCACCTTTGGGTTAGAGTCATTAACCCTTGATGCAGAAGGCGTGGGTGATGACACGCAAGTGAGCCTAACAGGATATATTACCCCTGATTTATATTTGCGTTACGGGGTAGGCGTATTTACACCTGTTAATAAACTTACTTTGCGCTATCAGCTCAACCGACGTTTATATGTTGAGGCAAGTTCGGCCTTGGATCGGGCAGTGGACATGTTTTATAACTGGCGTTTTTAATGGCTTAGAACCTAAAAAGAAGCCTGCTATTAATTAAGAGCAGGCTTCTTTTTAATATAAGTTATAACGTATTTAGAGTAAAAACCGTCGATATTCGGCAATTTCACGTGCTTTAGGCCATTGTGATAAAAAACTTTCCGCATAATTTTGTGCACGAGCTGCAAAGTTGGCATCAAACCATGCAGAAAATTTATCAATATCGTCTATTCTTAGCGTATGTTGTCGGTCAACAATCATTAAATAATCGCTATCCATGATAGGTGGCTCTAGCAAGGCAGTGACTTGTTTTAGTTGAATACGGTCAGAAAGACGCTGCGACAATCTCACCAATTGATGGCTAGGGTTAGTTTGGTTCTCTAAACTATTCATTAAAATAAAAACATCACGCTTGGCAGAGTAACGAATAAAATCGATTAGATTTTGGCCTATTTCTTCATGATCCCATAGCTCGTGCATTTGCGGTAAAACAAACAAAATTTCGCGCCGTGCTAATCCAATAATTTTAACAATAGCTTGCTCAATGGTATTTCTGCCAGAAATAGCCACTTGTTGGGCATTTTCTGGCTTAGGTGCGTTGAATATCTCATCAACAGGATTGGAAGTATGATCATCCATGATTGTTCCCTTTATTTATTCAGTCTGCCAGTCTTCATCTTCGCTATAAATGAGCAATATTGAATCTGAATATAACTGACAAAGCTGTTCTATATTCGCAGGCGTTAAATCAATATCATCGGCTTGTAAAATTGCACCATCTGCCAGTTGTTTTAACACAGAAGCAAACTCAGCATTGACTGTCAACGGTTCGCCTAATGCCCAAAACTGTAATAGGTCTTGCTTATAAGCATAAAGCAGACGTGCCGCTGGCTCGCGCTGAATCGTGGCTCCTTCACGCAATAGTTCTAGCATCTCTGCGGGTGTAAAGGTTTCGTTTTCAGGTAAGGTATCGGCATATTTAGATTCACTTAATAAACCCAAAACTGCATCATCTAAATAAGCACTGTTTTTAATTAACTCAATAAGCTGCTGTTTTAAAAGCGCAATATCTTGCTGGGTCACTTCACCAGCAGCCTGTAATTGTCTTGGGGAGTGATCTGCAACAGGAATTTGTACTGCCGTTTTATCCAGTAATTGATCGGTGAGTTCATCCATAATTTGCGTGGCATTGGGCATACGAAACCCAAATGAAAAGGTCAGGCAATCATCTTGCGCCACCCCATAATGGGCAAGGGCAGGTGGCACATATAATAAATCACCAGGTTCTAAAACCTCATCAAAGCAAATATCCATCTGTGGCAATAAGCGCAGTGGCTGGTCTGCTAAAACCTCACAATCGGGCGCGCAATATTGACCAAGCTGCCAACGGCGTGAGCCATAGCCTTGTACAAGAAAAACATCGTATTGATCATAATGCCGCCCGACAGAGCCACCTTTTGGTGCATACGACACCATAATGTCATCACGTCGCCATTGCGGAATAAAACCAAAATGCTGCCATAGATTGGCTATATCTGGCGAAAAGTGATCGACTGCCTGGATCAATAAGGTCCAAAACGCTGGAACATTTTTTAGGTCTTGCGCAGTTAATGGTGAGTTTTTTACTTTCCATTGGTTATGTTGTTCACCATGCTGCGTAATAAGTCGTGCAGTTACGCCATTTTCAACGGCTAGTTCAAAAATATCGTCAGGTTCAAGCAAATCTTTAATTTCAGGCATTGCATTTTTAACCAGCAACGGTTTTTTTTGCCAGTATTCAGCCAAAAATTGCTCAGCACTTATGCCGCCTAAAACCTGTAATTTTTGCATGAACGGTTGGTTCCTATTTTATAAATAAGTAAATACGTTGAATCATAGCAGCGCAAATTGCACCGACGGTAGCCAATAACATATCTTTTTGAGCATCCCATATATCACCCTGCTGCCCATTATAGTTTTCGGCGGATTCAGGAGACAGGCCAATAGCAATCATCCATTCAATCACCTCATAAACCATGCTGCTTGCCATCATAAACTGAATGACGAGCAAGGTAATTTTAAATGGCTTAACTTGTGGTAGCCATAGTGAAAACACATCCCAGCAAATCTTAAACAACAATAAGCCATAAACAAAATGCATAAAGCGGTCATACATATTGCGTGACCAACCGAAATGCTGGTTTAAATCTGCATTAAACAATTGTTTGATCCATTCATTATAAGGTACAAAAGAATATAAATAATGCGCCCCTAAAATGTGTAGCAGGATAAAAACAATAGTTAGCACAAAACCCAGCATGCTGACTTGGCGACGCCATTGTAAAAATAGCAAAAACGCCATTCCAAGCACTGTACCAACCTGATGCAATACATAATCACCCATCTGCAATGGGTGAATAGACGCGACAATACTGGCTAGTATGACCAGTGCAATGAGTAACCAATGCACCAGTTGCATGCGTGGAAATTGTTGATATGGACTAAAAAAAGACATAAGTTTGATTTCCTGTGTAAATATTCCTTTACGTTTATTGTTGTTTGCCTCGTATTTAAAAAGACATCCATTAAAAATTTTAGCTATTCCAATTGCTAGTTTAATATCCTAGTGTAAATTTTAATTTTCAAACAATCAAAAAGGATAAAACCAAAAATCTTTACCTATATGGCCAAACACATACATCAGTTCCTTTATTCTTTATTTAGCTATTAGGCCTCTTACATACCCCTGTAAAACCCCTTTAAAAATGGGCAGTTAGGGGGTATACAAGAAGTCTAATAAAGAAACAGTCAATAAATAAAGGAACTGATTTAGCCCATTATTTTAACTTTTTTAGCAGCTCAGGGAGATTTTTAGCTTGTTCAGCAGCATTTCCTGTATACGTGGCAGGGGTCAACTGTGCGAGCGTGTGACGGCCTTGCTCAGGTACTGCTGCAAGCTCATCGCTATTCACAAAATCAATCATAAGTTCACGAGTCATGGCTTGACCACGAGTCAGTTTCTTTAATTTTTCGTAAGGCTGTTCGACATTGTAACGACGCATCACGGTTTGAATGGGTTCGGCCAACACTTCTTGCGCTGCGTCTAGATCAGCCAACAGACGCTCACTATTGAGCTCTAGTTTGCCAATCCCTTTTAGACACGCTTCAAAAGCAATTAAACTTTGCGCAAAACCAACGCCCATGTTCCGCAATACAGTAGAGTCGGTTAAGTCACGCTGCCAACGTGAAACAGGGAGTTTTTCGCCCAAATGTGCCAATACAGCATTGGCAATGCCCAAATTCCCTTCGGAGTTTTCAAAATCAATTGGGTTGACTTTATGTGGCATAGTAGATGAGCCTACTTCACCTTCTTTTAAACGCTGTTTGAAATAACCTAAAGAAATATAACCCCATACGTCACGGTTAAAGTCAATTAAAATGGTATTGAAGCGTTTGAGCGCATCAAAAAGCTCAGCCATATAGTCATGTGGCTCAATTTGTGTGGTGTACGGGTTAAAGTTTAAGCCTAAAGATTCTACAAATTGTTCTGCGTGCGCTGCCCAGTTGATATCAGGATAAGCTGATAAGTGCGCATTATAGTTACCCACAGCACCATTAATTTTGCCTAGCAATTCTACTTGTTCAAATTGCTTGATTTGACGTGCCAAACGATAGGCAACGTTAGCCATTTCCTTACCTAACGTGGTAGGGCTAGCAGTTTGACCGTGGGTGCGAGATAACATTGGTTGTTCAGCATGCGTTACAGCCAAATTGGTTAGTGCATCACAAATTTGCTGCATGGAGGTCAATAAAACCTCACGGCCGCTTTTTAGCATGAGTGCATGCGAGAGGTTGTTAATGTCTTCAGACGTACAGGCAAAGTGAATAAACTCACCAACATCTTTTAACTCACTCATATCAGCAATTTTTTCTTTTAAAAAGTATTCAACTGCTTTGACATCATGGTTGGTAGTGGCTTCAATGGTTTTAATGCGCAGCGCATCATCTTCACTAAAATTAGTAATAATGGCATCTAAGGCCTGATTGGTGGCATCAGAAAAAGCAGCAACTTCGCCAATTCCTTCATGTTTTGCCAAGGATTGTAACCAGCGCACTTCAACAGTAACCCGTGCAGCAATTAAGCCAAATTCAGATAAATAAGGACGCAGCGCATCACATTTTTTTGCATAGCGTCCGTCAAGTGGCGATAGCGCGGTTAACGTGTTCATACGGGATTATTTCCTGCTTAACATTAAAAATAAAAATAAAAACTTAAGGGGCTTAATTTACAGCGTCCAAAAGCCTGAATAAAAAAGCATGATCTAACGAATTAGGGTGTATCGTATTTGGTGCCAGTGCTTTGATAGCGTAATTTGGCCAAGTGCCGCAAATCTTCAAGCATATGTTTGCGCCCAAAAATGAGCTGCCAGCGATTACCACCAAGTTGCCGCCAAAAGTGTGCCGCTTGCAAGCCAGAAAACAGACTGGCACGAATGGCATCAATAACGGCCTGATTTTTTAAGTGCTCAGGTTTGCCACGCACAGCCAGACGCGGTGTTAATTGACCAGCAGTATCTACATATAAACCAGCCAGCGCGGCTAAAATAGCAGGGTGTTGAATATTTTGATCAAAAAAAGCCAAACGTTGTGCAATATTGCGCTGCTCGCCTTCAATGCGTTGCACTAAACCTGCCTTTTTATACAGTTTCTTTTCTAGCTTGATTAATGCCATCGCATAGCGAAATGTTTCACTATATTGGCGTGGTAAGGGCATAGGAGAGCGTGTGCTTTGATAAGGCTTACTCAGTGCTGTTTCAAAGCTGCGTAAGCCTAAATGCAGATCATTAATATTATGGTAAGTGTCTAAACTAAATAAAGATTTTGGTTGCTGGGCTTGAATGTCCAGACTTGATTTTAATAGTACTGAAAAACTGATGGTATCGGCACCACTGACTGCATTTTTACCTTGGGCTGCTAGCAGATAAGTTAGCTGTGCTGCTTGAAACAAGGCAACCAAAGCCAATAGACGATTTTGACGCTCAGTAATCCCTGAGTTGGTTAGAGCATCATTAAGGTGTTGTTCTAGCGTTTGCTGAGAGGCAGTTTTAACCATATTTTCAACCATTACGGTGCTCTGCTTGCGTGCTTATATGAGAAAGTGAGCCTTCACCTGCATTGGTATGATGAATAATACCACCACCCAGACACATATCGCCCTGATAAAACACCACAGATTGACCTGGCGTTACAGCACGTTGAGGATGATCAAATACCACGCGCACACCGCCATCTTGCAGGCTAGCATCCTTGTAGACGGTACAAGGTTGATCGTCTTGGCGATAGCGCGTTTTGGCAGTACATTGAAAACCTTGGCTAGTGACAGGACTTGTTCCTGCTACCCAGTCAATGGCTTCACTCCACAGCGTATCACTTTGCATGAGCGGATGCTCATGACCTTGACCAATAATCAATTGGTTATTTTCCATGTCTTTTGCCAAGACAAACCACGCGCCCTCAGCCTGATTTTTTAAACCACCAACACCAATACCACCACGTTGACCCAGGGTGTAATACATCAGGCCATCATGACGGCCAACAATTTCACCCGCATCAGTAATAATCTCACCTGGCTGGGCAGGCAAGTATTGTTTTAAGAAGTCTTTAAAGCGGCGCTCACCAATAAAACAAATCCCTGTAGAGTCTTTTTTGCTGGCAGTACTTAAACCAAGTTCGATGGCTTTTTGCCTTACCTGTGGCTTTTCTAATTCGCCTACAGGAAACAGGGTTCTGGCAATGTCACGACCATGCACTGCATGTAAAAAGTAGCTTTGGTCTTTGTTTTTGTCTACACCGCGCAGCAAAGGCGCGTATTGTTCACCGTTAGCATTGATTTGAACGTCACCACGGCGCGTATAATGTCCTGTTGCAATAAAATCAGCACCAAGCGTTAAGGCATGATCTAAAAAAGCGCGAAACTTAATTTCTTTATTGCATAAAATGTCTGGATTTGGCGTGCGGCCAGCAGAATATTCTTGTAAGAAGTGTTCAAACACGCGATCCCAATATTCCATGGAGAAATTGGCAGTGCGTAACACGATACCTAGTTTGTCACATACTTCTTGGGCATCGGCCAGATCACGCATGGCAGTGCAGTATTCTGTGCCATCGTCATCTTCCCAGTTTTTCATGAACAGGCCTTCAACCTGATAGCCTTGTTCCAGTAATAATGCAGCAGACACTGATGAATCAACGCCACCAGACATACCAACAATAACGTATTTACTCATTGGGTGTTTTTTCCCGTTTTAAGCGTCTAGTAAGTCTGGCGAGGCATTAAAAAATGGCTGCTCATAAATTATACCCAGAGGAAACTTTTTGCCATCTAGGGCATCTTGCACGCAACGCGTTACTAATGGACTTCTAGCACGTGCGGTATCAATAAGCTCATCTAAACTAAGCCATATAGCCCGCTCAATGCCTGTGTCTAACGGAAGGCTGGCATCGTGGCTCAGCGGATTTGCCAAAAAACAAAACCGATAATACGTTGTGGCTGGATTACTAGGCGGCGTATACGTATAAATGCCCAGCAAATGAGTAATTTCAACATGCCAGCCTGTTTCTTCTAATGTTTCGCGCGCTGCCGCTTCAATTAATGTTTCATTGGCTTCTACGTGTCCTGCTGGCTGGTTAATTACCAAATGGCTCACAGCCATACTTCGCTCTTCAACAAATAAAAAGCGTTGTTGATCTTGCACAATAGTGGCAACAGTAACATGAGGTGTCCAGGACATAAGCGTGATTCACTACAACAACCAATTAAGCCAGCTATAATACGAAAGTTGGCCGCTTTCTACAATGAACTGACCTAAAGCCTTATAAAAATATCCTTAAGGCAGTATGTTAAAAGCGGGCCAATAAAAAATCCGCCTGCGGTCAATATTATTACAATATTCACCACAAGCGGATAGTAGCAATAAATGCTTAAAATGGCTTATTTAAAAAATTTGCCAAAAAAGATTTTAATATGATCCATCATACGTGAAAAGAAACCTGCTTCTTCTACAGGCTCTAAGGCCACTAGTGGTTTTTCAGTCAGCATTTTGCCATCTAAAGTAGCTACTACTTTACCAATCACCTGACCTTTTTGAATAGGCGCATTAATAGAAGGATCAACCACTAACTGGGTCTTCACATTAGCACCCTGACCACGTGGCAAGGTGACTGCCATATTTTCAGCCAAACCTACTGATACGCTATTTTGCTTACCAAACCAAACTGGCGTGGTGGCCAAAGACTGTGCTGCAGGGCGTAATGTGGTGTTTTCAAAATTACTAAAGCCCCAGTTTAAGATTGCGCGGGTTTGATTGGCGCGTTCCTGCATGCTTTTAGTGCCCATGACCACAGCAATTAAGCGCATTGGCCCACGCTTGCTTGATGCCACTAAACAATAACCAGCTGCTTCGGTATGACCTGTTTTTAAACCATCCACGCTAGGGTCAGTATAAAGCAGCGCATTACGGTTGCCTTGCTTAATGCCGTTATAGGTAAATTCTTTTTCAGAATAAATAGGATAGTACTTGGAGCTTTCTTTAATAATGTGCTGCGCCAAAATGGCCATGTCCAATGCAGAAGAATAATGACCTTCCATTGGCATACCAGTGGCATTTAAAAAGTGGGTATTGTTCATGCCAATACGCTTGGCTTCCTGGTTCATGACTTCGGCAAATGCGCCTTCATTACCAGAAATATGCTCAGCAACTGCTTTAGAGGCATCGTTGCCCGATTGAATAATAATACCGCGCAGCATATCAATCACGCTAGCAGAACTATTTAGTGGCACATACATGCAAGATTCACTGCTACTACCACGACACCATGCAGATTCATTCATGCGCACCATATCAGTTTCTTTTAACTGACCTGACATCAGACGCTTTTCAATAATAAAGCTCGTCATCATTTTAGTCATTGACGCAGGTGGCAGATGCTCATTTTCATTCGAGGCGGCCAGGACTTGTCCAGTGTCATAGTCCACCAGTGCATAGGCTTTATTATCAAGAGTAGGGGGAAGTGGCATCGCTGTCACAGCATGCGCATTTAGGGTCAAACCTGTGAGAAAAACAGTAACAGCCAAAGAGCGTAGGCTAGACATGGTTAGAATTCCATTTTAGCAAATAAACAATAGGCGGAGATTCTAACCAAGTTAGGGTAAGCAACCAAGAAGTATTAGCCGCCGACACAAAATTTATTTCTTTGCAGCCTTACTGCCTGCTTTATTTGGCGCAGGGTAATTAACAATTTCCAGGCACACATCGCGATTTTCCTGCACAGTGGCGCGGTTTGCGTCGCTACGTGCTTCAGTTAATATGTTTTGGTATTCTGCATCATCTTTTAATGCTTTTAAAGCCAAAACAGGCTGGTCAATATTAGGCAGTAAATCAGTTAAGAGACGATTAAACCCTTTGTCAAAATTAGCATTTTTGCCAATAATTTTAGGGCAGATTTCACCCAATACATCAACTGCTGCAATTTCTTCTTGCGTGATGGGTAGCGAGCTTTTAAATTCAACGCGATTATCTGCATTGGCTTTAACAGGCGCAGCACTTGCCATGGTTGTTATACTGCCAAAGCATATTAATGATGCAGCTAGCCCTAAGGTTTTTATAGTGGGTAGAGATAAGTTAGGCATAAAAATTTTCAGCATTAGATTGTTCCAAATAAGACATGGCTTAAGCATATTCGTTTTAATACTTCATATTTATAATATTTTGTATCGTTTTTCTTAAACCTATATTTTAAGCACTTTATGGGCTAAAGCCTATCAGTCTGGGTGTATTAAGGTGTTAAGCTTCTCTTTAAAGTGCCTGTATTTTTGCTTATAATTGGATGAAAGTGGACAATTCTTACTGTTTACAGTAACTCATGTGAGTTTTCGTTACAGCTTGGTGAATAAAACGTATCTAAACATCAATTCTTGTTATGCTCTTTGGCAAATATTGAGTTCGCAAATCAAGCGACAAAAATTTTAAACTCAACAGCATGTAATTGAAGTGGGACTGTTTTATGAAGTGGTTGACAAATGTGAATGGGTTTTCTAAAGGTGATTTATCAGTGATTAATCCTAAATTATCCAAACAGAGTTTATCCTGCAATGGTTTGGCTAAGCTGCTAATCAGTACTGCTTTTGTGATGCTACTAGCAGGCTGTGCATCTAAGCCAGTGGTCAATCCTACCGAGTCGCGCTTAATTGTAGTGCCACAATATTACACGGTAAAACAAGGGGATACTTTAAGTCAGATTGCGTCACGCTATCGGCTAGATTATCGCGAAATAGCAAGGCTTAACAATATTGATTCAAGCTATACTATTTATACTAATCAAAGCTTACGCCTGCATAATGGTGGCAAAGAGGCACCACGTATTCAGGTCAGGACTGCTGCTGCGCCAGCACCTGCGACTATTCAAACGCAACGATTGCCCGCGCGCCCTGTCACCACACCTCGAGTGCAGCCAAGCACACCTGCAAAAACAGTACCGCCTGTAACCTCAGTCAGAAGTACTACCACGCCACCGCCAATTTTACCGAATACGCCCACCACGTTGCCTTCAGGTCTAAACTGGAGATGGCCAGCGCAAGGCAACATTATTAGTCAATTTAATTTGGCTCAGGATATTAAGGGAATAAGAATAGGTGGGAGGCAGGGTGACCCAGTACGTGCTGCTGCAGATGGGGAAGTGGTGTATGCAAGTGATCGCTTAACTGAGTATGGAAATTTGGTATTGATTCGCCATATCAATGGTTATGTCACTGCGTATGCACATAACAATACCATTGTGGTAAAGGAAAATGATCGGGTAAAAGCAGGTCAAAAAATAGCTGAAATGGGTTCAAGTGGTACAAACCAAACCATGTTAGAGTTTCAGGTGCGTTTAAATGGTAAACCAGTTAATCCAGCAAGCTTATTGCCTGCCCGTTAATGCGCTAACCAGTAAATGAAACGACCTATTTTAAGGTGGATTCTTAAGTACGGTTTTTAAGTACCAACAAACAACAATTAATATCCTTGATAAGGTAGGCGTATAAAATGCTGGATAATTTACGAAGTATGGCAGTATTTGCCTGCGTAGTAGAGCGGGGGTCTTTTAGTGGTGCTGCGCGTGATCTTGGCATTACTACCAGTGCGGTCAGTCAGCAAATCCGTTCGCTTGAAGAAGAAATGGATGTGTCTTTACTGCATCGCTCTACTCGTAAATTAAGCTTAACTGAAGCAGGCCAGGCTTTTTTTCAAAGCTGTCAGGAAATGGTGGCTGCGGCAGAGCGTGGGCGAATACGTATTAGTGAACTTCGTGACGATTTGGTAGGTGACTTGCGTATTGCCACCACACCAGAGCTAGGTGCCATGCATGTGGTGCCTGCCTTGTCGTGTTGGCTGGCTGCACATCCAGGTTTAAACGTGCATTTTGAAGCAGAAAATCGTTATATTGATTTAATTGATGAGCGGATTGACATTGCAATTCGCATGAGCCCAGCTCTGGCAGATTCCTCATTAATTGCCAGGCCGATGGCGCGGGTAGATCAAATTCTTTGCGCTACGCCCAGTTATTTAAGGCAATTTCCTGCGATTCAAAAACCAGAAGACTTAGCTCAACTTCAATTGTTGCCCATCGACCTGATGCAAAATGCACAGGAAATTTATTTAACCAATGAAACCACGGGCGAAAAAAAGCATGTTCATATACCTGCACGCATTCGTAGTAATAACGTATTTGTAGCTAAATCATTGTGCTTGGCGGGGCATGGAATTAGCCGCATTTTATATTTGGATGTACAAAAAGAATTGGCGCGTGGTGATTTAGTCGAAGTCTTGCCGCAGTGGAAAATGGAAGATTATATTTTATATGCGGTGACTTTAAGACGTGAGCAGCAACCTACCAAAATTTATCGCTGTTTAGATGCATTGGCACAGTATTTTAGCCAGCTTCCTGGTGGTCGTGCGATTGCACGTTTAGAAGACGCGGCTCCTGTTAAATAATTTACTGATCGGCTAAGTTTGAATTATTAATAGTAAAACAATAAAAGCTGCCCAAATAAGTTTAAGCAGCTTTAAGGTAGTTGGTAATTAAGCAAAGTTTTTTAGCATCGCTATTGCTTGTTTGCTGCTAATAAATCCTTAATTAATGGCACTAAACGGTTAACAATTTCATCGGCATCAATTTGACTAAGATTAAGCGCGGGCAATAAACGCACCACATTATCGGCAGTCACATTAATAATTAGCTGTTTTTCATCACGCGCACGCGCCACTAACTCACCACAGGGAATTGGCAGCTCAATACCAATCATCAAGCCAAAACCACGAACCGTCACATGATATTGTTTTAAAGCTGCATTAAATTGTGCTACCAGATAACTGCCCATTTTGGCTGCATTGTCAATAGCACCTTCTTTTTGCAGGCACTCAATGACGGTATACACAGTGCGGCAAGCAAGTGGCGTACCACCATAAGTAGAGCCATGGTTACCCGCAGAAAATAAATTCACTGCTTTACCTTGTACCAGACAGGCACCAACGGGGAAGCCATTGCCTAACCCTTTGGCGGTAGTTAATACGTCAGGAATAATAGCAGTATGCTGATAAGCAAAATATTTACCGGTACGACCATTCCCTGTCTGAATTTCATCCAGCATTAATAACCAGTCATGCTGGTCACATAAGCTACGTAATTGGTTTAAATACTCAAACCCTTGCGGAGCAGTGTTCACGCCACCTTCGCCCTGAATAGGTTCAACCAAAATAGCCACAATATCGTCATGTTGCTGGCTTAAGGCTTCGATCGCTGCCACATCGCCAAAGGGGACACGCAAAAAACCTTCTACCAATGGAGCAAAACCTGCTTGCACTTTGGCATTGCCAGTAGCTGACAAGGTAGCAAGTGTACGGCCATGAAATGATTTTTCCATGACAATAATTTTAGGAGACGCAAAGCCTTTTTTATGACCGCTAATACGTGCAAGTTTGATGGCAGCTTCGTTGGCTTCTGCACCACTATTGCTAAAAAATACTTGCTGCATCCCAGCGACTTTAGTTAAAGCGTGGCCAGCAGCCTCTTGCCAGGGCACTTCAAATAAATTACTGGTATGCACCAATAAGCCCGCTTGTTCAGCTATTGCCTGTGCAACTACGGGATGCGCATGACCCAAGCCACACACTGCAATACCAGTTAACGCATCCAAATAGGCGGTGTCGTTTTCTGTATATAAATAGCTACCCTGACCTCGGACAAATGCAATAGGTTGACGTGCATAGGTTGGCATTAAACTACTGGTTTGATGTTGAGTAGTGGAAAAACTAGGGGGCACGGTCATCTTCAGCACTCTTTATTAAGGACAGGAAAATAAACAATAATCTTAACAAAACTTTTCGGCTGATTGGGGCTGGTTTTTATGTTTTTAAAATTAATTACATGCCAAGTACGAAATAGTGGCAACAAAAACGGTTGTATTGGCTGGTTAAAGGGAATACATAGCCGTAGTGGTGAATCAACGGTATAATAAGCCAACATTTAAAGAGGTTTGTTTTATGTCTGACGCAGCCAACAGCACCGAAACGCTAATTCGTGAACAAATTGCCAAGCATCCAGTAATTTTGTATATGAAAGGCACCCCGCAATTCCCACAATGTGGTTTTTCTGCGCGCGCCATTGAAGCCTTAAGCCAAATTGGCCGCCCATTTGCTTTTGTAAATATTTTGGAAAATCAGGATATCCGAACTACTTTGCCAAAAATAGCCAACTGGCCAACTTTCCCACAGCTTTGGGTAAATGGTGAGCTTATTGGCGGCAGTGATATTGTGCTTGATATGTTCCAAAAAGGTGAGTTGAAGCCTTTAATCGAGCAATATAGCCCTGAAGCAACGCAATAACAGTTAAAACATTAAAGAAGAGCCGTTATTGGCTCTTTTTTATTGCTTGTATTTAAGGCATTTAAATAATTTAAGAATTTTTATTCATGTTTTAAGGCGTTAGGGGCTTGTTTGTAGTGTGTCTTTAAAAACAGTATTCTAAAATTTAAAGTCAGTAACATCACGATTTATGGCCAAAGTGTGATTTAAGCGCAGGGTAATTTCAAAACATTACAATTTATAAAGTAAGGCATGATAAAAACATTCATATTTTTGTTATAAGTATTTTGGCCATAAAAAACAACTATAACTTATTTATTACTTTAGAAGAAGTAAGTGGAGTAAGCATAGTTAATGCATGACGAGCCAACTATGTTCCTCTAGGGAAATTGATAGATGAAACTACATGGTTCCAGTATTTTGGAGCAAAAGCAAATCCATAACCTGTTAGGCACAAGCTTAAACTGGCTTCGGTTTCCTGCTGCATTAGAAAAAGACTATCAATGTCAGTATCAACGTGAAGCGGCGCATGAATATCGCTTTCGCGGTCCGTTTGTTTTCTTTCTCTATGTTCTTTTAAGTTATGGTATTTATCAGCTTTTAGCACCTGAACACTTAGCACTATGGTTAAAATTATATAGTGCAGTGGGTGTTATTGTCGTGGTGGCCTGGGTATTTACGTGGTTTGAAAAGCTGCATCGCTGGTTTGATTATTACGCGTCAATTGGTGCAAGTATCGCCATTGCGATTTCCATCATTATTGTGACCACTGTTGATGGTGGAGAAGTCAGTATTTTATTGCACGCCGCTATTTTATATGCTGTGGTCATTGTTTATGGCTTTGTTGGCTTACGCTTTTATACTGCAGTGATCACTGGCTGGGTGGGCGGAATCCTGGGACTAACCTTAAGCTATTATTTAAGCCAGGATATTGGCTGGACAGTACTCAATAGAACATATACGTTTAGTAGTTTTTTAGGGATGGCACTGGCCTATGTGACTGATCGCCAGCATCGGGAAAACTATTTACAATCATGTCTACTAGAGTTAAATCGTTTGGAGATGATTAGCCATAATGATCAACTTGAGATCCTGTCGCGTCAGGATGCCTTAACAGGGATTGCCAATAGACGCCATTTAGATGAAATGTTGCAAGATGAGTGGTTTAGAGCAATGCGGCATCAGGCTTCTTTAACCATTATGATGATTGATGTGGACTTTTTTAAAGCTTATAACGATGCGCTGGGTCATATTGCAGGGGATAAATGCCTTGTAGAGGTAGCAGATACTATTAAAAAAATCGCAGCACGTAGCGGTGAGCTGGTAGCGCGTTATGGGGGCGAAGAGTTTTTAATGCTATTGCCCATGACGGATCAAAGTCAGGCAGCCAGACAAGCTCAGCGTTTATTACAAGCCATCAGGGCATTAAAAATACCTCATCCAGCCAGCGAAATCTCTCCGTATATCACCTTAAGCATTGGCGTTGCAACATATACGCCACAACTTCATGAACAAGTGAGTGACTTTTTATATTTTGCTGATAAGGCCTTATATAAGGCAAAGTCAATGGGGCGTAATAATTATCAAGCAGCTGATATCAAACCTGGCTCATTAAGCAATTCTTTAGCGTCTTAAAGCTTAAGTTAAAAGCTTGGCTAACATAGTTGCTTAAGCCAGCCAATTGATAGGGTGGGTAGCTTCAAAGGCTAAAATCGGATGCAATTGTCAGGTGAATAGGCAAATCAACTTACTGCGCAAGCTTAGACCCTAAATTAAGCAATACCACCCCAGCAATAATTAAGGCGATACCGCACCATTGCACCATAAACAAGGGCTCTTTAAATAGGTATACGCCAATAATGGCAATAATTGCTGTGCCTAAGCCAGACCAAATGGCATAAGACATCCCAAGCGGCATACCCAGCTTTAAGCTTAATGAAAGCAGCCAAAATGCAAGTGCATAGCCAATAGTGATGCCGATCACATAAGGCAATTTGCTAAAGCCATCAGATAGACGTAAGCAAATTGTCCCAAAAATTTCAAAGACAATTGCCAGTGCTAAATAACCCATCGCGTGCCACACAGCCTAGTCCTCTGTTAAATGGTCATGATGGGTGTTGCTTATATCAGAGGAATGACTTTCGTCTGTTAGTGCTACTGCACCAGGGGTTTTAGCGGGCTCAATAGCTGCATCCACTGGCGTGTTTTCACTATTTTTTTCATCATTGGCTTTCTCCTTATTTTTTTTCTTTTTGCCTTTTTTTGTCTTTTCTTTCTCAGGTGGTAGGCCATCTTCCATAATTTGCCAACATTTAAGTTGATTCATGACTTCAGCAAAAATACTACCTTTGCTATATTTGCCCTTGCTATTAATTTGTCCTGCAGGACGATCCATGAGTAGCTCTAAGGCTTGCTCAACAGTATGAATAGCATGTAAATGAAACTGGCCATTGGCCACAGCATCTATCACATCTTGTCTTAACATCAGGTGTTGCGTATTTTGAGCAGGAAAAATAACGCCTTGCTTGCCCGTAAATCCCTGCAATTTGCAGGCATCAAAAAAACCTTCAATCTTGGCATTAATACCGCCAATGGGTTGAACCTGACCCAATTGATTCATAGAGCCAGTAATTGCCCAAGATTGGTCAATGGGAATTTGACTGATGGCAGAAATTAACGCACTTAATTCAGCTAGAGTGGCACTATCACCATCAATTTCGCCATAGCTTTGTTCAAACGCAAGGGCAGCTGAAAAGTGCAAGGGCTGCGCGCGGCCAAAATGAGCGCGTAAAAAACTCGACATAATTAAAATACCTTTGGCATGCAATGAACCGCCAAGTTCTACGCTGCGCTCGATATCTATAATATCGCCACCTCCCTGATACACAGATGCAGTGAGGCGAGCAGGCAGGCCAAATTCACTATCGGCATAATGCACCACAGTGAGTGCATTAATTTGTCCAAAGCGTAAGCCAGTAGTTTCAATTAATTGTGTACCACGGGATAAATCTTGCCAATATAGTTCACGCAAATAGCCCAAGCGATAGCGACGTTGCTCTAGGGTTTCTTCAATATGCTGGGCACTTACTACGGTCGCTTGCTGACTGGTTGCCACATGTTCGGCCTCACGCAATAAGTCACCCAGCGTGGCAGCATGCAAAGACAGCGAGGTTTGATCTTCTGCCTGACGACTGGAATCGGTCAGTAAAGCGGCCAGGGCACTACGGTCAAATGGTAGCAGTTTTTCCTTTTGCACATAGTCGGCAATGAGACGCATATAAGCTTGTTCATTTTCTTCATTGCGCGGCAGGGTATCGGTAAAATCAGCACGAATTTTAAATAGGCTGTTTAGCTCGGGCTCATACTCTAACAATTCATAATAAATATAAGGTTCGGCCAGTAAAATCACTTTAAGGTCTAACGGAATTGCCGCAGGTTCAATTGAAATACTGCCTGTCAAGGTAATCATATGCTCAAGCGAAGACAGTTTAATTTGGCCTGAGCGTAAGGCGCGTTTAAGCCCTTGCCATGCATAAGGTTGCTCAAATAACTGATCGGCTTCTAATATTAAAAAGCCACCATTGGCCTTATGCAATGCACCAGAACGGATTAAGGTAAAATCAGTGGTGATGGTGCCCATTTGGGTGAGTTGTTCAACATGACCAAGCAGGTTGTAATGGGTGGGTAAGTCTTCCACCACGACTGGTGCGCCACTATTGGGTTTATGGGTAACAATGACATTGACCTGATAGCGCGGTGGAACACGATCAAAAATACCTGGCAAAAAGTCTTCTTCGTCTTGTGCCAGAATATGCTCAACATGATTAATCACGTCTTGTGCATAAATTTTTAAGTACTCATCAAGGCCATTGACATGTTCAAAACGCAAGGCAATTTGCTGCACTTTAGGCTCAACCACGCTTGTGGCTAGCTCACGGTTAATACGGGATACTTTAACCCGTGCCTGATCTTCTAACTGGCCAAGCTGTGAACCTAGTTTTTCCAGTTTTTTATCCATTTGACGAATATTTTTGGCAATTTTGGCACGCTCATTGGGCGTGAGTGCTGCCATTTCTTCATCAGTCATTTCTTCTGGTTGTTTGCTAGCTGGCTGGCTCGTTGCATTATCACTGGCAATATGATGCACAGGCACAAAGCGATGTTCTTCATGTCTTGAGACCAGTTTTAAGTCTAATGCTTCGCCTTCCTGGGTAATTTCAATTAAGGCTTCTTGTTGTTCCTGACCTGTTGATTGGCGGATATTTTCAATCCGTGCATGGTAGCTGTCTGCGGTAAAGCGTCGTTCAAGTGTAGTGAGTAAATTAAGCCATAGTTTATGCATGGCTTGTTTGAGTTTTGGCCCTTGACCAGCAGAGAGCTCAAGTGCAATAGGCTGGCGGGTATCGACAAAATTGTTGACATAAACCCAGTCACTTGGGGTGGGCATTTGCGCTGCTTGTTTAGTTAATAATCGCTTGAGCATGGTACGTTTGCCAAGCCCACTGGGGCCTACTGCAAAAATATTATAGCCGCTATAAGGCAAGGCAAGGGCTGCTTCGACGGCCACACGCGCACGTTGCTGGCCTAAAAAGTCATTTAAGGGTTTGATCCGTCGGGTGGATGCAGGAATGTTATCAAGCGTAGGCGTTCTGGTAAGCTGAAACGCTTGTAAGCTGGTGTTTGGCTTAGCACCACTCTCAGCAACAATATGATTGATGGTCAGAATTTTTTTTGGCTGTTTGGTTTTTTTTAGGTTTTGGCTGTCAGCGTTAGATGAGGAGGCGGTGTGTTCCGTCAATGGAATATTTTGGTTGGCAGTCATTATGTAAAACGTGGCTCTATAAAGAAGTAAAACTAAGATGAGTGTAGCAGGAAAAATATTAACCACACTGTTTAAATCAATTTAATTACCATAATTAGTGACTCTAAAAGTAATTTTTCTGTGTAAAAAATAGGCAGTTGTTTTTATAGCATAGCAAAGCATTAAGCAGAAGAGTAATCTGCCTGATCAAGTCATGGTACTGGTTAATAAAAAATGAAGTCATCATTGTTTTCAGGATGGGGACAGGCACTGTCTGTATTTGCCGATCGACGTGCAATTATCATGTTTTTTCTTGGTTTTTCAGCAGGTATTCCTATCTTGCTAATTTTTTCCAGCCTGTCTTTATGGTTAGGAGAAGCAGGAATTGAGCGTAAAGCAGTGACGTTTTTTAGCTGGGCAGCCTTGGGTTATTCTTTTAAATTTGTCTGGGCACCCTTAATTGATGAGTTACCACTACCATTTTTAACCAAGATGTTGGGGCGACGCCGAGCATGGTTATTGGTTGCCCAGTTATTCATCATAATGGCAATTTGCATCATGGCCATGACTGATCCAGCGCAGGGGCAGGCAAGTTTGGTGCAAATGGCAGTCGGTGCGGTGTTGCTTGGTTTTTCAGCGGCTACCCAGGATATTGTTATTGATGCTTACCGCATTGAGCTGGCAGAGGCCAACATGCAATCTGCTTTGGCAGCAACCTACAATGCTGGTTATCGTATTGCCATGATTGTGGCGGGTGCAGGGGCTTTATTTTTGGCCAGTGGTTTTGGTTCAGAAAAAGACAGCTATATATATCAGGCCTGGCAATCCACTTATTTCATTATGGCAGCAATCATGCTGGTTGGCGTGCTCACCACGTTAATTATTCGTGAGCCTGCGCGTCAAAGGGCAGCACGTCCATATCAGCCCATGGACTATGTGCGATTAGTTTTTGTGTTTTTGGTGGCAGTGTCAGCCTTTGTTGCGACGTTTATAGAAGTCGGCCAATGGTGGGTGGTGAGTGCTGAAGCTGGCCCTTTTACAATATTTTTACATGAAGCTGGCCGAATTTTTTGCGCTATTGTGGTAGCAGGTTATGCTGGTTACTTATTGGTTAAAGCGGGCGTGGTTAATCGGCAAATTGCTATTGAAACATGGGTGGCACCCGTTAAAGATTTCTTTGATCGCTATGGGATCAAAACTGCAATTTTATTGTTGTCCTTAATTGGGTTATATCGGATTTCAGACATTGTGGCAGGGGTAATTTCCAACGTTTTTTATCAGGATATGGGTTTTAGCAAAGAGGAAATTGCTACTGCTGTTAAAGTATTTGGCGTGGTGTTTAGCCTGGCAGGCGGATTTTTAGGTGGCTTATTATCCCAACGCTTTTCAGTGCTAAAAATATTAATGCTGGGTGCTATTTTATCCAGTGCCACCAATCTAATTTTTATTGGTTTTGCCCATGCAGGCTATAGTCTACCCTGGCTTTATTTTGCAATTACTGCCGACAATCTGGCCTCTGGTTTAGCAGGTGCTGCTTTTATAGCGTTCTTGTCCAGTTTGACCAGCGTATCCTTTACTGCGGTACAATATGCCATATTTAGCTCGTTAATGACTTTAATCCCCAAGGTACTGGGTGGCTATTCTGGCACTATTGTCGATAGTGCGGGTTATCCGCATTTCTTTTTATTTACCACCTTAATTGGTGTGCCAGTGTTGGTGCTGATTATTCTGGTACAACGGCAACTTAACAAACATCATTCAACTTAACTTTAATACACTTAAGCTAAATGCTTTATGTCGTGATTTACGACTAAAGTATGGTTTGGCTTAATTTAACTTTATATTCAGGAGGGCATGATCATGCGTATGCTTCATACCATGTTGCGAGTAGGTAATTTAGATCAATCATTGGATTTTTATACTCAAGTGCTGGGCATGCAGCTATTACGCCGTCAGGATTATACCGAAGGCCGTTTTACTTTGGCATTTGTGGGTTATGGGCCTGAAGAGAGTAATACGGTACTTGAGTTGACCCATAACTGGGATACCACATCTTATGATTTAGGTAATGCTTATGGACACATTGCGCTAGGTGTTCCTGATGCCTATGCTGCGTGTGAAAAGATTAAGCAGCTTGGCGGCAAAGTAATTCGAGAGGCAGGGCCAATGAAGCATGGTAAAACGGTAATTGCCTTTGTTGAAGATCCCGATGGCTATAAAATTGAATTAATTGAGCAAAAAATGATTAACAAAGGACTGGCTGAGCAATGATTAACAAAGGACTGGCTGAGCAAGGATAACTTATGGCTTTTATTAAGTACCTGCGTACTTTTTTTGACAACTTTACGATTTTACTTTTTATCATGGTTATTTTGGCAACGCTATGGCCAGTACACGGTCAAGCGGCAGTCATCTTTGATCATTTTACCAATATTGCCATTGCGCTACTATTCTTTTTGCATGGGGCAAAGCTGTCACCGCAGGCATTATGGCAGGGTCTTACGCACTGGCGACTGCATTTGGTCATATTTGCTTCAACATTTATTTTATTTCCTATATTGGGTTTTTTATTCAAGCCAATTTTTGAGCCGTTGTTAACCCCAGCTTTATATCTGGGGATTTTATATATTTGTGTGCTGCCGTCGACAGTACAATCGTCTATTGCTTTTACTTCCATTGCTCGGGGTAATGTCGCTGCTGCTTTATGTAGTGCCTCAGCTTCTAATATTTTAGGGATGTTTTTAACACCTGTGCTGGTTGGCTTATTCATCACCACGCAATTTAGTGATTCAGGTGTTAATTCTGGTGAAGCTGCCTTAAGCATTATCATGATGCTGTTAGTCCCTTTTATATTAGGCCAACTGTGTCGTAGCAAGGTTTTTCCTTTGATTCAGCGTTTTCCTGTATTGGTGAAAATAGTTGACCAAGGGTCGATTTTGCTGGTGGTCTATGCTGCATTTAGTGAGGCCATTAATGAAGGCTTATGGCAGCAGGTTTCGGGTACAACACTCATGGCGTTAATGGTCATTTGCTGTGTATTGCTGGCGGTGGTGATGGTCGGACTAACGTATTTAAGTCGATTGATGAACTTTAATACGGCTGATGAAATCGCTATTGTGTTTTGTGGCTCTAAAAAGACACTGGCCAGTGGACTACCAATGGCTAAGATTTTATTCGTTGGACATCCTATTGGCATGCTGATTTTGCCGCTCATTCTGTTTCACCAGATACAGTTGGTAGTATGTGGGATTTTGGCTGCGCGTTATGCCAAACGCTTAGAGCCTGATGCGGAATCGACAATTCATTACTAAATTTTGCTGAGAAAGTTTAAATTATGCTATAATTGCTAAGCTTGTTGTGCTTGGCCCTGATGCTTAAATCTCGGTGAGCCAAAAGACTGGTCTGTTGTGGTGTTTACCTACTTTTTCTGTTTGTCAGATTTTAAAAGCTTCCCCAATATTTTAAACTTGTTGGGAGTGGTAAATTGCGATGACAGCGTAAGCCAATCTTCCTAAGGAGCCCGCCATGCGTGCCGATATTCATCCAAAATATGAAAAATTAACCGCTACCTGTTCATGTGGTAACGTGATCGAAACTCGTTCAGCTATTGGTAAGGATAGTTTATATCTTGACGTATGCTCAGCGTGCCATCCATTTTATACTGGTAAACAAAAATCAGTAGATACTGGTGGTCGTATCGATAAGTTCAAACAACGTTTCGGCATGAGCCGCAGTATCAAGCGTTAATTGTTGATGCGGTCATAAAAACGGGCATCTGCCCGTTTTTTTTGTGCCTCATATCCTAAGAAAGTGGCGATTATAGAGAAGTTTTTACAATATCTCAGTGAGCATCACTAAATAATTTAGATCTGCTCTTCCTGGTTAATCATTAATTTGCTGGTTGGTTTCTGGAAGTAATAACCTTGTAAATAACGTGCGCCCACTGACCATGCTCTTGCTACTTCCTGTGGTGCTTCGATGTAACCGCCAATAATATCAATTTCAAACTCCTGAATATCGCTAACCAGTGCTTGAGTCGCAGCAAAATTATCTTCATTGTTTAGATTGGTCATATAGGCTTTATCTAACTTAACCAGGTTTGGCTGCAAATGATTTAGCAGGTTTTTACTATTTAAGGTAGAACCAAAATCGTTAATAGATACTTTAATACCCGTTTGTTGCAGGGCTTCAATTTGATTTTTGGCCAATTGAAGGTAGGTGGTAGCAATGGCTTCATTAAATTGCACAATTAAAGGATTATAGGCAGATTTTAATGCTCCCAATAATTTTGCTAATACTTGAGGTAGCGTTTTATCCTGAATAGATTCAGCACCTAAATTGATGAGTAAACGCGCTTTGGGATACTGTGCCATAAATGTCTTTAGTTCTTTGGCAGCATTGAGCAATACCCAGCGATCCAGTTTACCTTCTAATTGATATTGTTGTGCGACAGGCAAAAACTCATCGGGCGTCATCACTTTACCATTGCTAAGCGGCAAGCGAACGTATACTTCAAACAACCCCAAATCTTGCTCAGTGGTGTCATAAATATGCTGAAACATGAGTTGTAATTGATTTTGACTGATTGCGTTTTCTAATAATTCACGTAAAGCACTATCTGAGCTATCGGCATTTTCTGCTGGATTATAAACATAAATCCCATTGCCAGACCCTTGAGTCTGTAGTTTGACTTTTTCAGCCGAGTGATAAGCACGTTCCAGGACTTCAGTGGCTGAAGGAGACGTTTGATTAATCATGACCACGCCAATGCTGATTGTGGCTTGCACTGTGCGGTTTTCTACCATGATTAAATGTTCAGATACTAAGTGGCATAAAGATTTTGCAATTGTCGATGCTTGCTCAATGTGCTGATCTTTTAAAATACAGGTAAAGGCAGATTCTCTAAAGCGGTAGACCTGATGATCGGCAAGCTGTGTTTGTAGTAACTTGGAAATTTCCACAATAGCAGCGTCACTTCCCGCAAAGCCTGCAATGGCATGAATGTGGCCAATATTACCAATGCTAATATACAAAACCGCATGCTGTTGAGAGGTATTTAAGGCCGAGGTTAATATGTTTTGTAAATCTTCTTCAAACGCTAAACGGTTTTCTAAACCAGTTAGTTGGTCAACACGCTCAATCACTGCAATTTGTGCTGCTAACGCTGCACTGTTTTCTAATTGGGGCTGAATAATAATTTGAATACATTCTTCACCATCATAGCTTGCAGGGGCAAGTTGTAACACAGCATTAAAATGACTGCGGTCGGCTTTTATTCCTGTAAATTTAAATTCTGACTGACCACTGCCACGACCAAATGCCCTTAAAAATTCTTTAAAAGAAGTTGCACCACCGCCTTCAATTAAATCCACCACAGGTAGGCCAATTAAGTCTTCTAGTGAATGATAGCCAAATAGTTCGTTATAGGTTTCGTTGGTATAAATATGCACACCATCGTGAATATAAGCCACCGCACTTTTTGAATTCTTCACCAGTAATTGCGCACGTCGTTCTGCTTCTTTGAACTGTCCGCTCAGCTTTTTATTTTGTTTTATATATTGTGAGTATTTACATTCACGACGAATCGCATAGACCAAATGATCAAGATGAGTTCGTGGAATTACATCCATTAAACCTGCTTTAAAACCTTCAATGATTTCAGGGGCACTATCGGCAGTATCAAGCGGTTGAGATATCTGGTCTGGTATGGCAATAACAGGAATTTCTAAATCATTTTCTTCTAATATTGTAATTACTTTTTCATAGTCCAGGTCATAGGCATGACCAAATAAAATCACATCCCAGTTGGTGCGAATCGCTTTTTCAAATTCCTCTTTGTCATCCAGTAAATGAAATTGCGTATCACACTGCTGAGTTTTTAAAAGCTGAACGAGTTCATTAGCCGTAGTTTGCTCATCATCAATAATCAAAAGCTGAAGGTTTTGCGGACGGCTTTTCATAAAAAACGTTTATCCATATAGGTGAGTAAATAAATTACAGAATTTTCCATAGGTCGTCATCTGAGTTTGCTAAGACAGGAGTTGCCTTAAAGTCTATAGAATCAGTCCTAAACTCATCTTCTTCAATGCTATATTCAAATTGAATAAAGCTTTGGGTAATTAAAGTTTGCCTGGTTAGAACCGCTTTGATTTCCTCATTACCATAGCGAATGATAACGCGTTGATTGGTATGAAAAGCAAAGGCTTGCGTAATTAACGTTGCAGGTCGTGATAAAGATTGTATTTCTGGTAGTAAAATTGCGCGTTTGAAGCTGTTTATGGAGTCGCTTTTCTGTGCAACACGAATCCCACAAACTTTGGCGCGAGATGAAATAATTTCTACGCCAAACTCAATTTTCATAATGGGAATTTGCTTCACCCAACGGATTAAGCCGATATGCCATACTTGATCGGATGGCTCGCACACGACCAACAATTCACCAGTACGTAGCGTGGTAGGGCTTTCACCTTGCCAAAGCAAGCAATAGCCACCAGGACTAATATTTACTATTTCACATTCGTGCAGCTCGGCCATTTCAGCAATGGCATCGTTTTTTTTCTGTTCGGACTGGCCGCCATACTCAATATCGCCCTCGTAATCAACTTGACCAAACAGGCTTTTTATTTCTGTATCACTGGTGTGTAAGTAATCACGGTGCACATTGATAATATCTTCAAATGTTTTGCCATGAGATAAATGATGGTGGATACCCAATAGACCAAAAGCAATAGAGATTTTGCCAGAATAGGCATGACGTGAATGTTGACGCTCAGAGGGCGTTGAGAAATTATTAATTAGATGAACTTTTAATGCGGTACTGGTTTGTTTTTGCTCTAAAGCATGCAAATATTGTGGCTGAGGACTAATCAGGGTTTGAAAATGCTGTAAGAGTCTTTGCGTGTTAATGTATAAGCCTTGCTTGGTACTGGCATTTTTTTTAGTAATATAAACAGGAGGTTGATCCAGATTAGGATCTACAACAAATAAGTGATAAGGGGTTTCCTGATAATCAATGCTAATTAATTTAGCCCATAAAATACTTGATTGATAAATTGCTTTAATTTCCGACTGTCTTAATTTATTAGAGTTACTCACTCCCAAAATAATCATGCGGCCATAAGCACGCTTTACAGAAGTTGTTGGGACAATGCTAGTAGGATCTTCTACCTCATTATTACTGACTTGTAATTGCTCAGTGCGCTGAAAGATAAGATGCGTTTTTTTCCATAAGCCTGTAGGGGTAGATAAGTACAGTACCTGGAGTTCAAACAGTAAACCTGTCATTTCAGTTAAGGCACGATGACTTGAGGCCGCAAGAAGTTGAAGTAAGTTTTTTTTATGCTTAATATCAAACAAACCAAAACTTTGAGTTTGTAATTCTTCATAACTGTGCGTGGCCACAGTGTCATAAATGGTAATTAAATAGGCACGAATTTCTTCAACCAAAGTGGCAATGCGTTTAGCCCGCTGATCAAGTGATAATTGCTGACTAAAATAATGTTTGCTCAACGACGAAATAATGGAATGAACGGCTGGCCTTAATAGCTCGGCTAGTTCAAAGCGTGTTTGGTCATCTGTTTGAAGTAAAGAGAGTTCTTTTAGAGTGGTGTAGAGTTGACGGGCAGTATCGCCTAAATTGAGCATGGATAAGTTGGTAAGCCACTCACGCATGCTGTGTTTGTCGGCTTTAACCAGTGATAGCTGAGCAATAGACATCTCAGGAATTGGGTTAATGAGTAGATTGTTAGTATTTTGATTCATTTAAATTATTTCCCTTCGCCCTAAAGTTTCCCTGTTACTTCATGCTTATAAAGCTGGCTCATAAAGACTAACTGGTACTTTATGGCGTTCACCAGCCACTTCGCAAACTAGCTTTGGCAATAAGTAACCAGGTAACTCATGCATCAGCTTGCGATATAAGGCCACAGCGTCTTGTTTATTAATATCAAAGTGGGCTGCGCCTTCTACTTTATCCAATAGATGCAAGTAATAAGGTAGCACCTGACACTCAAATAATTGTTCATTTAGTGCAACAAGCGTATCTATATTATCATTAATTCCATGTAAAAGAACAGTTTGGTTTAGCATGGTAATTCCATGGTCCCGACAACGCTGTAACTGTGACTTGGTTTGTGGATCTAGCTCGGCAGGATGATTGCAATGCACCACCATCACAATCTGAAATCGACTGGTTTTAAGAAGTTGTAATAGTTCGTCATCAATGCGTCTGGGTACAACAATAGGTAAGCGGGTGTGAATACGCAGGGTTTTTAGCTGGGGCAGGCTTTCAAGACGAGCAAGCCACTCGGCAAAACGTCTATTGGATACGCTTAAAGGATCACCGCCACTGAGCACAACTTCATTAATATCAGCCTGTGATTCAATATATTGTTTAATTTCTGGCCAGTCGGCTGATTTTGGAATGTTTTCCTGATAAGGGAAATGACGGCGAAAACAATAGCGGCAATGAATGGCACAGGTGCCTGTAAGGGTGAGCAATAGCCGTTTTTTATATTTATGTAAAATACCTGGAATGGCATTGGCTTGTTTTTCACCTAAGGGATCGAGCGTATATTGCGGATGACTTTCAAGTTCTGCGTGTAAGGGCAGTACTTGCAGCAATAAGGGATCGTGAGGATTACCCACTTGCATACGATTTACAAAGGCGCGAGGAACACGCAAACCAAAATCCTGACTGGCTGCAATGGCATCTGGAAGTAGGCTTATGGGCAGTTGTAACAGGCGCAAAAGCTCATTGGGATCAGTAATCAAATCATTGAGCTGATTTTGCCAGTTTTGCTCGGTGGCTAAATAGTTTATCATTCGGTTACTTAAAAAGTGCTAGTTTAGCATCCCTTTAGTTATCTTAATATATTTGGAGTGTGCCAATCATGGCCAGTTATTCCACCAATGAATTTAAAGCCGGTCTGAAAGTCATGCTCGACGGTAACCCTTACTCAATTCTGGAAAACGAATATGTTAAACCAGGGAAAGGTCAGGCGTTTAACCGCGTAAAAATGCGTAACTTGAAAACTGGCAAGGTGTTGGAAAACACATTTAAGTCTAACGAAACATTAGAAGGTGCAGATATTGTTGAAGTAGAAATGCAATATTTGTACAACGATGGCGAGTTTTGGCATTTTATGCAGCCTGAAACGTTTGAACAAATCCAGGCCAGCGAAACAGCCATGGGTGATGCGGCCAAGTGGTTAAAAGACGACTCAAACGATATGTGTACTATCATGTTATATAATGGTGTGCCGTTATCCGTGAGTGCGCCAAACTTTGTGACCTTAAAGATTATTGAAACTGATCCAGGCGTGCGTGGCGATACTTCAGGTGGTGGTGGTAAGCCTGCCAAGCTAGAAACAGGTGCAGTGGTTCGTGTGCCATTATTTGTTCAGCAAGAAGAAGTGGTTAAAGTGGATACGCGTACTGGCGAATACTTAAACCGCGTGGGTAAAGATTAATTTTTTACGCTGCTTTATCACTCAGTGTTAAAAAGAGCCGTTTTTAGTTGCGGCTCTTTTTTTATAAAAAACAAAACAAAATAAGCCCTTAATACTATTTGAACCAACTGGCAATTTATCTCAGACTTCCTGTATAACAGAGTATATCTAAAGTCATAACTACTGCTAAAGTCTGGTGTCTACCTGTAGATTCACATGCTTTGGTAAGTTTAGTTCAGATTTATATTCCCCCTGCCATAGAGGAAGCTTAGGTAATGCTACAGGATGCGCAAGCCAGAAAAAGTGATAATACCAAGCCAAAAATTGATGAGTTGGTACAGCAAGCCAAAAGTCATCTGGATCAGTTCTTAAACCAGTTAAACCAGATTGTATTGGATAAACCGCAGCAAACTAAACTGGCCTTAAGCTGTATTTTGGCGGGTGGGCATTTACTCCTACAAGACTTACCTGGCATGGGTAAAACCACTTTGGCAGAAAGCCTGGCTAAGCTATCGGGCTTAAGTTATCGGCGTGTTCAATTTACCAGTGATATGCTGCCAAGTGACATATTGGGCTTATCTATTTTTAACCCAGAAAAACAAGAATTTGAATTTAGGGAAGGGCCTATATTTACCCAAGTGTTGCTGGCCGATGAAATCAACCGAACCAGCCCCAAGACACAAAGTGCGCTTTTGGAAGCCATGGAAGAAAATCAGGTGTCACAAGATGGCATCACACGGCCCGTGCCGCAGCCATTTTTTGTGATTGCAACGCAAAACCCAATTAACCAATCGGGCACTTATCCACTGCCAGAGTCTCAGCTTGACCGCTTTTTAATGTGCTTGTCACTTGGTTTTCCGTCGGCACAGGCAGAGCGTGAAATATTATTGGGACAGGATCGCCGTGCCATGTTGCGCGGGGTTCAGCCATTACTTAATACGCAATATCTAAGCAATTATAGGCAATTAGTCAGTGACATTTATTTGTCGGAGCCAGTACTAGATTATTTACAACATTTGGTTGAGCAAACTCGCACAGGTCAGCATACAGGACTATCCACACGTGGTTTATTGGCTCTTAAACGTGCTGCCCAAGCTTATGCCTTGGTCGATGGTCGTGCATTTGTGATTCCTGAAGATATTCAGGCCGTGTTTGTGGCGGTGGCTGATCATCGCTTAGGGGTAAAAGGCTTGGGGGGCACTGATTCTCCTGCGCACCAGATATTACGCCAAGTTCCTGTCATACGTTAATGGGGGAGCTTTATTGTGCGCCTCATGCATTGGTTTGAAAACCGTCCAACCATTCAGCGCTGGATGAAAGGCCGCTTGCCTCGCTGTCAGGAAATTGTGTTATCGCAAAGGCAAATTTTTGTTTTTTTAACCAAAGAAGGTTTGTTGTTTGGTTTTTTACTCTTTATTACTTTTTTGGCGGGTGTGAATTATGCCAATAATCTTATTTTAGGGGTGTTCTTTTTATTAAGTAGTATCCTGGTTATTTGCATTCATCATAGTTATGCACAGCTTTCTGGCTTAAAAATAAAGGTAATTTATGCCGAAGATAGTCAGGCAGGTGGACAAGCGCGGTATCAAATTGAACTTAGCCCTACCACGGCTAAATGCTATTGCCAATTAGAGGTGATCTGGCAGCAATATCAACGCATTGCAGTATTAAATGATAGCCAAGTGTTGCATTTTGACTTGGATACGCCAGAAAGAGGCAAATTTAGCCCGCCACGGTTAATGCTGCAAAGTGTTTATCCACTGGGCTTAATTAGAGCGTGGACCTATGTTTATTTTGATATGGATGTATGGGTGTCGCCCAAGCCTGTTGAATGTGAAAGAAATGCTTTAAATCGCATTGGTGGTGAGGGGTATGAAGCGCATGCATTAAGCGGACAAGATGAGTTTTTTGAACTTAAAAATTATGTACAGGGTGAATCGATTTCAAGGGTGTCATGGTCGCATTTGGCCAAAGGGCAGGGATTGCTCAGTAAGCAATTTATTGATTTTTCTGCCGAACAAGATGCGCTAGATTATGAGCAGATGCCTGCTATTGATCATGAAACCAAATTGTCGCAGATGGCTTATTGGGTGCATACGTTAAGTGCGCAAAATATTGCATTTAGCCTGAGGTTACCTAGTGCCCAGTTGCCTTTAGGGTATGGAAAAGAACATACCAGTCGTGCATTGCGCTTACTGGCGGAGGAGCCTTAATGAGTAGTCAGCCCATTCCGCCACAGCCCGTTTCTTATAAGCAATTTATTATCATTGTTGCTGCACAATTTGTGGTGTTGCTGCCGCATTTATCTCATTTGCCACCGTTATATTCTGCTTTAAGTTTTATTGCCTTATGCGGCCTGCTGATTATGGCAAGGCAACGCAATCACGTTAGTTTTAATCCGCAGCCACCACGCATTTTTCAATACGGTGTGGTGTTGCTGGGACTGGCCATTATTTTATTTACCTACAAAACCATTGTTGGGGTAGATGCGGGCGTTGCTTTTTTAAGCTTATGTTTGTTAGGCAAATTGTTTGAATTAAACCAGCGGCGTGATGCTTATATTGCACTTACCTTAAGCTTGTTTGTGGTTGCAAGTTTATTTTTATTTGCACAATCCATTTTAAATACAGTGATGGCCTTGCTGGCAATATTGGCTGTATTTTATGCCTTGCTACAGCAAAATATTAACCAAGACGTTTTATCGCATCATTCCGCGCAATTAAATACCAATGATACTGATGCAATGAATCCTGCTAAAGGATTATGGAAGCCCTTGCTACGCTTGTTTTTGCAGGCTGTTCCGCTACTTGTTATTTTATTTATTTTCTTTCCACGCATTCCACCACTTTGGAGCGTACCGATTTCTCAGTCGCAAGGCAAAACTGGCATGACTGATCAAATGTCGCCAGGTAATATTGCCAAGCTAAGCCAGTCAACTGAGTTGGCTTTTAGGGTGATTGATCCACAAAATAATATTGCTAAAAATCTGCCGCCACGTACTGACCTGTATTGGCGCGGCCTGGTACTCAGCCAATTTGATGGCGTTACATGGAACACCTTAAAAGATTATCGCGCGGATAATCCAGTATGGGCAGGCGGACAATATCAACCCGAATGGTTTAAGCAGCAAATTAGCAGTAATGCACAAGCTGGTTTTAACTATAGGGTGTTATTAGAACCCACACAGCAACCATGGCTATTTGCGCTAGATACACCATCCAGTAATACCAAAGGAGTGGGTTTAACACGGGAATTTATTTTAAGAAACTCACGCGAAGTCACCAGTCGTATCAATTATGAAGCCCAGCAGCTTAAACACATAACACGTGATGCTGAGCTGCCAGACTGGTTAGCAAAAGCTAATCTGGGGCTGCCAACAAATAGTAATCCGCGTACGCGACAATTGGCTCAGCAGGTGTTTGCTAAAGTAAACCAGGACCCAAAACAATATGCCAATTATTGGCTCAACTGGATTAGGCGTGAAAATTTTGTGTATACCCTTGAGCCACCCGTGCTTACAGGGGAAAGGATAGACCAGTTTTTATTTGAATCGCGGCGTGGTTTTTGTGAGCATTATGCCTCATCATTTACGTTTTTAATGCGTGCTGTGGGCATTCCAGCGCGCGTCGTAGTTGGCTATCAAGGAGGGCAGTACGCGCCAGATCGGCAAAGCTGGGAGATTCGTCAATTAGATGCGCATGCTTGGGTGGAAATATGGCTGGTGCATGAAGGCTGGGTCAGAGTTGATCCCACGGCTGCCATTGCACCTGAACGAATAGAACAAGGCATGAATAATTTTGTGCAGCAAGATCAGCGTGTTTTTGGAGATGGTGCATTTAGCCAACTACGTTATAACCAGTTTAAATGGACAGCTCAGGCGCGCGCATGGTCAGATTACGCCAGCTATATTTGGCAGCGCGATGTGGTTGGTTTTGATCAGACGCAGCAGCAGAGTTTTTTACAGCGTCTGCTCGGCATAAAAAGCATGTACGTGCAGGTTGCATGGATGGTCGGTTTATTTGTCGCATTGGTGGCGGTTATTGTCGGTTCAATGTGGTGGAAACGCCGTAAAACCTTTCATCCTTTGGATAGACCCCTACAGCAATTGTCTAAAAAGCTGTCTAAACATCATCTTTCGCGTGGTGAATCTGAAGGTATTATTCATTGGTTGCAACGTCTGGCAGAGCAACCAGCTTATGAGCAATCTGCAAAGCAGCTTATTTTACTGTATCAGCAAGCACGTTATAGTAGTGCGAATGATGCACAAAGCCAGTTAGCAACCGTGCAGCAAATGAAAAAACTGGTTAGCAGTTGGCCGAATAAACCCAAATAAGTGCCTAATGCGCAAAAAAATCTTGCTATACATTTGGTTTGCGGTAATAATTTGGCCACTTTAGGCGCATAGCTCAGTTGGTTAGAGCACCACCTTGACATGGTGGGGGTCAGCAGTTCGAGTCTGCTTGTGCCTACCAAATATACAAAATAAAATAACCACTTAGGAATAAGTTTTCTAGGTGGTTTTTTTATGGTTTAACCTTTATTTTATTATTTAAAATAAGTTAGCTTATAGTGATGTCAACTTGTGCCCTCATATTTTATAGAATCTATAACGTTAGCTATAAATAAACTTTAAAATTGAGCTAATCCGCGTTAATCTTATTTGGTTTTTATCCGATAAAAAACTAAACCTGCCAGAGTAAAAATATGAAATATCTATTAATTGGTGTGGTAGTTGCAGTCTTTATTCTGGGCTATTTGGCCAGCAAAAATAATGATAAACGTGCTGAGCTAGCTGCTGCCAAAGCGGCACAATCAGCTCCTACACAGCCCGAAAAGATACCAGCGCATGCTCCAGCTCAATCTAGTGAAAATGTGGGCGCAACAAGTTATGTTCACTCCTTACAACGTGCCGAGCAATCTGCAAAAGATGTGAATAAAACGCAAGATGCTTATATGCAAAAAATGCAGCAAGTTGAGCAGTAAGAACCATTAACTTCAAATAGCACCATATTTTTTAAAGTTATAAATAAACCTAAAAAAAGCGATGTGAGGTTAAAGTCTCACATCGCCTGATTTACAACTATTTTTCATCAGATTAAAAATTACTCAGCACTTTATCTAAAATAGATGTTTTTGCAGGTGTGGCTGGCTTCATTTTATAGGCTTTCTCAACCATCTCATCACGTTGACCTGAGGTTGAATTTTGTGGCATCTCCCATTCAGCAGCCTGTAGAGCCTGAACCTGTTTACGCATGGCCTTAGGCACCAGATTGCGATACTGTTTGGTTTTACCAGTTATAAGATCAACAATTAATTCATATACTGGCTCAGGATCAAACTGCATGTGCGGAAATGCTAGTTTTTCATAATCAAATATACGTTGTTCAGGATCATCTTCCCAGTTTTTCCAGGTTTCATACATCTGGTCATTAAACCCAGTTAAATATGGACCTGGATTAATGGTTGCCACCTGTATTCCAAATTCCTTTACTTCCTTGTTCAGTGAGCTGGCAAACGCTTCCTGAGCATGTTTAGTCGCAGCATAAGGGCCAGAAAATGGATCAGCAACCAGGCCTTCCATAGAAGTCATAAAAATAATTTTACCTTCTTTCTTTTTTACCATGGCTCTGGCAAAACCCTGAGTAAGAAAAATGGTACCAAAGACATTGACTTCAAATTGATGGCGTAAGTTTTTTTCAGGAATATCAATGACTGACCCACCTTCAGCGATACCAGCATTGTTCAATAAGATATCAATATCCCATTTCCATGCTTTTTCACGGTCCTTGGCGTTAGTCACATCTAGTTTTTCTACCTGAAGGTTAATGCCTCGTTTTTTAGCCTCTTGTTGTAGATCAAATACTTGAGAGGCAATTTCTACGCCTGCAATAACGACATGTCCTTTTTCTGCCAGACGCATAGCTGATTCGCGCCCAAAACCTGTTCCAGCACCAGTAATCAATATATTGCTCATACCGTTTATACCTTTATCAGAAATTTGAGCATTATTAATAGGCTAGAATTTTTGTTTTGAAAACCATGTAAATGTTATTTTATATTTTAATATTCTTAATTATGGAAAAATAAATAGCTTCTGAAGTATTCATGTTAAGTTCATAGAATTTTATATAAATGCAAAATATTAAAGATTAATTTGTCGGGCATAAATTTTTTAATTGATTGAATGGACTTAAAATTCAATTAAATAGAAAATTTTCATAAGATTTCATATAAAATATATTTGCGGCTTCTCTTATCAGGCAATTATTGGATTTTTAGGACTTTAAACTTTAACCTTTTGTATTTAATTACTTTAATTATAAGTATGAATAATGTCGGTTTTATGATTTATATAAATCTTTTATATATGATTAACTTAAGGTGGGCTGAGTTAATTAAGGGTTTATATTATATTTTGATGCATTGATATAAAAAATTACCTCTCTTACATTTGCTGACTTAGTATTGATTAAAGCTACTTAAAAACTAATTAATTTAAAACAGTGTAAAGCAATTATTTAGCCTAACTTAGGCGGACCGATAAGCGGTGTGTAATTTACTATTTATTTTATAAGGTAGGTGTACATGGCTAATCAATCAAACAATCGCAATAACAACCACAGCAACAATGCTCAAGGGCATAACCAGCACACGCAAAACAACCAGCAGGGCAAACAACACCAACAGCAGAGCCATCAGGGCCAGCAACAACATGGTGATACTTCTAACCGCGGGTTTGCCAACATGGATCCAGAGCGTCAACGCGAAATTGCCAGTGAAGGTGGCAAGGCTGCGCATGCTAGTGGTAATGCCCATGAGTTTACTTCGCAAGAAGCACGCGAGGCAGGTCGTCAAAGTCATAAAAACAGTAGTGGCCAGCATATGCAAAGTAATAGTAATACGAGCCAGCAACAAGGTAGTGGCAACAATAGAGGACATAACCAGCATACGCAAAGTGATAGCTCTGGTGGTAAGCAGCAAGGCCAAGCCAAGCAAGGTGGCAACCAAGGTAATGCCAATCAGCCACGCGATGAAGATGGCCAATTTACCAGCAAACAAAGCCGTTAGTTCAATTTAGTTTGAGTTATTTGGTTTAGTTTCAAAAAACGGTGTATGGTGTGTCGCTATACACCGTTTTATATTGATCTTTAATGATAAAAATAACTGCTATTTATTTAAAAAATAATCATCATTTGGCATAAATACTAATGCCTCATTAACTTTTGGCTGGAAATTTAGTAAAATCAATGTATCCATGATTGCGTGTACTAAACAATTCTGCTTTAGGGTTGCGCGCAGTTCACATCAACAAGAGGAATAAACCGTGCTAGAAGCCTACCGCCAACACGTTGCTGAGCGTGCTGCACAGGGTGTCCCGCCAAAACCGCTGGACGAAACCCAAACTGCTCAATTGGTTGAATTATTAAAAAATCCACCAGCTGGTGAAGAAGCATTTTTAGTTGATTTACTTGAAAATCGTGTTCCTGCTGGTGTAGACCAGGCTGCTTATGTCAAAGCTGCCTTTTTGGCTGCTGTAGCGAAAGGCGAAGCAACTTCTCCATTAGTGACCAAAAAGCGTGCTGTCTATCTTTTAGGTACTATGCTAGGTGGCTACAACGTAGCACCTCTGGTTGATTTACTCGATGATGCTGACCTGGCGAGTGACGCAGCTGAAGCACTAAAGAAAACTTTGCTAGTGTTTGATTCTTTCCATGATGTAGAAGAAAAGGCCAAAGCAGGTAATGCACAAGCCAAAGCAGTAATTCAATCATGGGCTGATGCCGAGTGGTTTACTAGCCGTCCAACCGTTCCTGAGAAAATTACCGTTACTGTATTTAAAGTAACTGGTGAAACCAACACTGACGATTTATCGCCAGCTCAGGATGCATGGAGCCGCCCAGATATTCCTTTACATGCAAACGCAATGTTGAAAAACGCGCGTGATGGTATTCATCCTGAAAAACCAGGTGAAATTGGCCCAATCAAGCAAATTGAAGAACTTAAAGCCAAAGGTAACATCGTTGCTTATGTTGGTGACGTGGTTGGTACTGGTTCTAGCCGTAAATCTGCAACTAACTCTGTACTCTGGTTTACTGGTGATGACATTCCGCACATTCCAAACAAAAAAGATGGCGGCGTGTGTATTGGTTCCAAAATTGCCCCAATTTTCTTTAATACCATGGAAGATGCGGGTGCGTTGCCAATTGAGCTTGACGTCAACGACATGAACATGGGTGACGTGATTGATTTATTAATTGATCATGAAGCCGCTACAGTAACTGCTGTTAAAGATGGTCAAGAAATTGCTTCAGCACCATTAAAAACGCCAGTATTGCTGGATGAAGTACGTGCTGGTGGCCGTATTAACCTGATTATTGGTCGCAGCTTAACTACCAAAGCACGTGAATCCTTAGGTTTACCTGCATCTGACTTGTTCCGTTTGCCACAGCAACCTGCTGACACTGGCAAGGGTTATACGCAAGCGCAAAAAATGGTAGGTCGCGCCTGTGGTTTACCAGAAGGTCAAGGCGTGCGCCCTGGTACTTACTGTGAACCAAAAATGACTACTGTCGGTTCGCAAGATACCACTGGTCCAATGACGCGTGATGAGTTAAAAGATTTGGCGTGTTTAGGTTTCTCTGCTGACCTGGTCATGCAGTCTTTCTGCCATACCGCAGCATATCCAAAACCAGTTGATGTGGTGACTCACCATACATTGCCTGACTTCATCATGAACCGTGGTGGTGTCAGCTTACGCCCAGGCGACGGTATTATCCATTCTTGGTTAAACCGTATGTTGCTTCCTGACACTGTAGGTACTGGTGGTGACTCGCATACCCGTTTCCCAATTGGTATTTCTTTCCCTGCGGGTTCTGGTTTGGTGGCATTTGCTGCAGCTACTGGCGTTATGCCACTGGATATGCCTGAATCTGTATTGGTGAAATTTAAAGGTAAAATGCAACCTGGGATCACCTTGCGTGATCTAGTGCATGCAATTCCTTACTATGCCATTCAAGCAGGTGATTTAACTGTAGAGAAAAAAGGCAAGAAAAACATTTTCAGTGGTCGTATTTTAGAAATCGACTTAACTGAATTTGAAGGTGACTTAACTGCTGAACAAGCGTTTGAGTTGTCTGATGCTTCTGCTGAACGTTCTGCTGCTGGCTGTTCAATTACCTTGTCTGAAAAGGCGGTGGCTGAATACCTGACCTCTAACATGACCATGTTGAAGTGGATGATTGCTGAAGGTTATGGCGATGCCCGTACCATGGCGCGTCGTGTTGAAAACATGCAAAAATGGTTAGACAACCCAAGCTTGCTTAAAGCAGATGCTGATGCTGAATACACCAAAGTATATGAAATCGACCTAAGCGATATCAAAGAACCAATCCTGTGCTGCCCGAACGATCCAGATGATGCAAAATTATTGTCTGACGTTGCTGGCGACAAGATTGATGAAGTATTCATTGGCTCTTGCATGACCAACATTGGTCACTTCCGCGCTGCTGGCAAATTGTTAGAGAAAGTGGAAGGTGGTTCTTTATCAACGCGTCTATGGCTGGCTCCGCCAACCCGTATGGACGAACATCAGTTGATGGAAGAAGGCTACTACAACATTTATGGCCGTGCTGGTGCACGTACAGAAATGCCAGGTTGCTCACTATGCATGGGTAACCAGGCTCGTGTTGCGCCTAACACCACTTGTGTATCGACATCTACACGTAACTTCCCGAACCGTTTAGGTCAGGGTGCCAATGTTTATCTAGCGTCTGCTGAGTTGGCATCTGTTGCTGCGGTATTGGGCCGTCTGCCAAGTGTTGAAGAGTATATGCAGTATGCTCAAAACATTGACAGTATGGCTGGTGAGATTTATCGCTACATGAACTTTGACCGCATGGGTGAATACACTGCCGAAGCTGGCAAAGTTGACACCAAGAAAATCAGTGCTGCTCAATTGACTTGATTAATTTAGAAGCTTGATTTAAAAAAAGAGACCCTGCTCAAATGAGTGGGGTTTTTTGATGCGACAAATTGTGTCGCATGAATTAGAATTAAAAGAATGTTCGTTCGGGAAAATGCCTACAATTTCTAAAATTTGTTTGATAAGGTGAGAAATAATATGAGTATAAATAAGCAACTATTTAATTTATACGATAAATATTGGAAGCAAATACTTGTGGAATTGAATAAAATTGATAAAAAACTTTATACGAATCCTTTATTAATTAATATTGATGAAGATGCATATGCAAGAGCTGATTATAAAGTAATGATTTTTGGTCAAGAAACTAAAGGATGGTACGACAGTTCAGGATTTACGGATTCCATTTTTGAAGGAATGGATCGGTATGATCGTTTTTTTTGGCAGAAAAATTTTTATGATGGTTATTCTAAGAGTTCATTTTGGAAGAAATTTCGTGTTTTTCAGAAAAATATTTTAAAAATGGACAAAACAAAAAACTTAGATATTATTTATATGTGGAACAATATTTCAAAAATTGGCCAACCTGATCAGGAAACTGGTGTTGATCCTATAACGAGAAATTTAGAAAGAAAGTATTTTTCTGTGGTTGCTAAGGAGGTCGAAATTATAAAGCCAGATTTATGTATATTTATGACTGGTCCGAACCGTGATCATGATATCAAATTTCATTTTCCTAGTATTGAGTTTAGGAAAGCTAATGACATTGATTCAATTCGTGAAATGGCCGTTATAGAGTGTTTAGGAGTTAAAGGTTTAAGGCTTTATCATCCAAGTTATTTCGGTGGTTTTAATAATAATTATAAAAAAAGAGCATTGGATGCATTGAACGAAATAATTAAAAATCATTAATATGAAAATAGGCATCTTTTGGTTCTATAAAAATACTGTCCTTGGTGTTGCTGAGGACATATCTCAGGGTTTTAAAGGCTATAACGGTTTGATAGATAGCAATTTTGACCATGTCAACGTTTGGGAAACTCTTGAATTGAAAAAGCAGTTTCCTGAGCTTAAAAATATGGAGTACGAGCAAATCCCACGAGGACGCATCTTATATTCAACCAAGCAAAATAAGCATATTATCTATATGGATAAAACCCTGTTTCAATCCCCAACAAAGCAAAAGGTCACTGATTTTTTTAATATTAATTTGAATCAGGTTATGTGGAAAAAAGACCCACACTACACTACCAATCAAGATGAACTAAGTTGTTTATTTGATGATTAATAGTGGATAAAAATATGACAGAACAACAAATTTTGATTTATCAAAATGATGGAAAAGCTCAAATTCAGGTTAATTTAACTAAAGATTCTGTATGGCTTAATTTACAACAAATAGCAGATTTATTTGAACGTGATAAATCTGTTATTTCAAGGCATTTAAAAAATATTTTTGAAAGCGATGAATTATGCCGAAATGCAGTTGTTGCAAAAAATGCAACAACTGCAACAGATAACAAAGTTTATCAAGTTGAATATTTTAACCTTGATGCCATTATTTCTGTGGGGTATCGCGTTAACTCTAAAAAGGGTACGCAGTTTCGTATTTGGGCAACCCAGGTTTTAAAAGATCATTTACTTCATGGATATAGCTTAAATCAGCAGCGATTTCAACAAAATGCAGCTGAGCTTGAGCAGGCTCTGGTTTTAGTTAGAAAAGCGATGTGCTCGCAAGATATAAATTTACAGTCGAGTCATGGACTAGTCGATATCATTAGCCGCTATACACAAACTTTTTTGTGGTTACAGCGTTATGATGAAGGGTTGCTGGAAGAGCCAGAGGGTAAACAAGGTGGCATTGTAATCAGCCCCAATCAAGCCATGCAGATATTAAGTCAGCTTAAAAAACAATTAATGGATAAAGGGGAAGCTACCGAGCTGTTTGCCAAGCCCAGAGGAGATGGATTGGCCGCTTTATTAGGTAATTTACAGCAAACAGCTTTTGGAGATCAGGTTTATTCTACTATTGAAATTGTGAATACTAGCACTTCCGCTGACATCATAACTTTAGCATAGTTTTTCTTTCAATCGCTCATAGGGTGTTTTTCCATCCATAGCAGCATGAGGTCTGGCATAGTTATAAAATGCCTCCCATTCCG
>JAEWKT010000040.1 GCA_023393635.1 Pseudomonadota bacterium | reverse complement strand
GTGCAATAAATGGTATGGCTTCTGCCAGTCCAATCAGCCCCAATGTGAGAGGGTCTTTGGTAATTTGATAAAGAGAATAGGCAACAATAATTTCTTGAATCAGAATGGCAAGAGTGAGACAAAACTGGTTGAGTGTAATAATCGAGAAGTCTCGATACCGCAAGGCGGCAAAAGCATCATGCTGGTTAGACATATAACAGGGTTCTACATATTTTTGTAGTGATTATACTCCTGAATAAAAGCTGAAATTTCCATCATTTCTAAATTATTCAAGAAATATATCTTCTGTATTGAAGCCCGATTAAAATCATGAAAATCCGATTAATTGCTTTTGTTTTAGGCAGAGTTGCTATAAAATGTCGCCTTCCTTACCTGCAGGTCGTTATTGCAATGGTGCAGACGAGCCGAACAGGTGCTTAAAGAGGTTGTTATGGCAAAGTTAAAAACTCGCCGTGGTGCAGCTAAACGTTTCAAAGCGACTGCAAACGGTTTCAAGCGTAAACAAGCGTTCAAACGCCACATTTTGACCAAAAAATCTGCTAAGCGTATCCGTCAATTGCGCGGCTGTGTAATGGTTCACGTAAGTGACGTTGCTTCAGTTCGTCGTATGTGCCCATACATCTAAGGAGATTATAAATGGCTCGTGTAAAACGTGGTGTACAGGCTCATCGCCGTCACAAAAAAATTCTTGCTCGTGCTAAAGGTTACTATGGCGCTCGTTCACGCGTTTACCGCGTAGCGTTCCAAGCAGTAATCAAAGCTGGTCAATACGCTTACCGTGACCGTCGTCAGAAGAAACGTCAGTTCCGTTCTTTATGGATTGCACGTATCAATGCTGGTGCGCGTCAAAACGGTCTGTCTTACAGCCGTATGATTTCTGGTCTGAAAAAAGCTCAGGTAATCATCGACCGTCGCGTACTTGCTGACATCGCTATGCATGATGCAGTTGCTTTTGCTGCTTTAGCTGAAAAAGCTAAAGGTGCGTTAGCTGCTTAATCATCTTCGATGATCTAAAAAAGACTGCTTTCGCAGTCTTTTTTATTATCTTTAAAAAACATTTATTACTATAAGGCCCAAAATTATTCTTTCAGCACTAATTTTTATCATGAGCGGGAGTAACACGCTTATAAATCTTGTATAAAACTTTAAATTTTTATTTTGACTGATAATAATGATGGGTAAACCTAAAAATAGGAACTGATTTAATTCATAAATTGCGTCAAGTTTCTCTAAGCTGATTATTAGAGTTATGACATTGTGTTCATACTGGGTCCATAGACTCAATATGAACACAACTTTGGGTTAGAGAGTAGAAATATCTAGCTGTTACAATCCAAAATAATAGGCGACGACACAAATTACGATTGTTAAAAGAAGCAATTTAATCACATTTCCCATGCCGGCTTTATGTGTACCTGCTGGTACTTTTTCTTTACGTACGGGTTGAGCCAGTGTAGCTGCCGGACTATCTAGTGGGGTTGCTACCGGTTCTACATAAGTCAACTGTGCAGATTTATAGTGATTGGCAACTTTAACGATCAGCTTGCTGAGCAGGTCATCAATTTTTTGAGAAAAATGTCTCAGGTTAATCTGTTCTTCAGGCGTTAAAGTCGTACCCTGCTCATCTAAAGGATGTTTACGCTTATATTCGACAAATTCTGACAGTGCAGTTACCCGGTGTAATAGTTCATGTGCAATATCGGCAGAATAGTCAGTTGGAATTAAGGCCAAATATTGTAATGATATACTGTCAGACGCTACTTGAGATGCTGGCTCACTGACACCGTAATATGGTAGGTGGCGGTTTGCAGGCTCTACATAGCCTTGGGCAAATTGGGTTCTGAAAAGTTCCTGTTCAATGAACTGGTGTATTTCATCCCAATTGGAATCTTGCAGGTCAATATCAACCAGTTTGGATAAACGCCCGGGTAACTCATAGCTCCAGAATGTTTCGTGACGCATATCCAGACGTTGACCAGCAGGTGCTTCAAAATCGTTTTCAGCAATATACCATTCAGCCAGTTCCTTTCCGAAAATCCATGCTATCTTTTTTTGATGCTCATGACTGACAATAAAATGAGCAAATGGCAACAGCTCAACATTTGCATTCGGGTTTTTCTCATCAATCAATAAATTTGAACTGTGCAGACTTAAACGGTAAACCCCACGTTTCTTTAAACCCTCCAGCCAGATTTGAAAATGCTGGGCTAGCAAGTGCTGTGTATGCAAGTTGCGAAAACTGAAGATATGTTGCTGAAAAATAGAATGATGTAGCCAGCGGCTAAAGGGCAGGTCATGGCTTAAATATTCATTGCCATAAGTAACGAGACTTAATTGTTGTTTCCAGATTTGATCGAGTGCCATTAGGGTTGATCTCATTGTCATTCACCTTATCTTATACTTTTTATAAATCATCCTGCCAATCTAATTTTCCTGCCTGATGGCTTCATCAATCCGGATAAAAACTGTTAGAATGCAGAGTTTTATTATATTTCCAACTTTGATGCTTTGAGAGTTAATATGTCACTGGAAGCCCTGACCACTGAAGCGCTGGCTGCAATTGCAGCGGCTCAAGACCTTGCTACACTCGACCAAGTACGCGTTCAATTTACGGGTAAAAAAAGCCAGCTAGCAGAACAGTCCAAGGCACTGGGCAAAATGGACCCTGAAGAACGTAAGATTCAGGGCGCTGCCATTCATGCCGTACGTGAAGCGATCAATACTGCGCTAACAGAACGTCAGAAAGAATTACAGCAGGCTGCATTACAACAAAAACTTGCCAGTGAGACTATTGATATTACTTTGCCGGGCCGTGGCCAGCGCATGGGCAGTATCCATC
>JAEWKT010000030.1 GCA_023393635.1 Pseudomonadota bacterium | reverse complement strand
GGTGTACTTTCAGTTAAACAGATTTATCATTTCTACAAACAGCATTGCATCAAGACAGAAGTGATGGGCGCAAGTTTCCGCAGTATCGATCAGGTCCTTGGATTGGCGGGTTGTGACCTGCTCACTGTTTCTCCAAACCTTTTGGCAGAACTGGAACAAGATCAGCGTGAAGTGGTGGCCCAGCTTTCTAACAATCATGCTCAAGCGCATTGTCAACATCAGGTGGAACCTTTAACCAAAGAAAAATTTAAAGACCAAATTGAACATGACTTGATGTCCTCACAACTGTTACAAAGCGGAATTGACGGATTTATTAAAGCGCGTGACCAATTAAGTACTTTATTGCGCCAATCTTTTGGCTTAGATGCTGAAATTAAAGCTTAATTTACCCTTATTCCCCCCATAAAAAAGCCGATTTTGTTATAGTGAACAGGTCGGCTTTTTTTGATGATTTGAGAGTTTATTTTGTTCGGCATAACCGATCTCAGCACCTATATTATTGGTACAACCTTAATCGTATTATTACCTGGCCCAAATTCGCTCTATGTGATGTCCATCGCTTCACGTTTTGGCATAAAAGCCGGTTATAAAAGTGCTTTTGGTGTCTATACTGGTGATCTCATTTTAATAATCCTCACAGCGCTTGGTGCAGCATCCTTACTACATGCTTTCCCCTGGCTATTTATCTTACTGAAAATAGTGGGTGCCATTTACTTAAGTTATTTGGGCATAAAATTACTGATTGCTGCCTATCACAGCTGGAATTCGCTACATTCTCAAAAAGAAATTACTCAAGTTGAAGAGAATATTGAACAGCTTCACCCTTTCAAGACCGCATTAACCATTAGTATTTTAAACCCCAAAGCCATTTTGTTTTACTTGTCCTTTTTTGTGCAGTTTGTCGATCCGACCTATCCCTATCCGGCGATTACCTTTACTGCACTTGCAGTGGTTTTACAGATTATTAGCATGAGTTATTTAACCATCCTGATTTTTTCTGGTGTAAAACTCGCATCTTATTTCACTTCCCGTTATAAAGTGACAGCTGCCTGTGTAGCGGCTGTGGGACTGTTATTTTGTGGTTTTGGTATTAAACTTGCGACCTCAACCTTGTAGCTTTCAGGCGAACTGAAGCAAGCTAAATCTTTAAATAAACTTTAGATTTAAATCATGATGTCTTTTCGCTTAAGAATGAAAGGCGTATGATTGGTACACTTTTCAATCATTATAAGATGCGCATTGCAAAGGATTTATGCAAAAACTTCTCCAAGACTTTTCCATTCCTGCTGTATTTGCAGGATTTATTACTTTCCTTGTCGGTATCAGTGTTTCCTCTGTATTGGTGATTCAATCTGCCCAGCTTTTGGGGGCTTCTACAGCACAAATCACCTCCTGGTTCTGGGCACTGGGTTTGGGCATTGGTTTAAGCGGTTTAATCCTGTCTTGGAAGTTTAAATATCCTGTTGCGACCTCATGGTCAACTGCAGGGCTGGCCTTAATTCTGGCCACAGCCAATGGTTATAGTCTCTATGAGGCGATTGGGGCATTTTTAGTTTGTGGATTGCTGACAGCGATTTTAGGTTTTTCCGGTATTTTCCAGAAAGTTTTAACCTATATTCCGCAAAGTTTAACCAGTGCCATGCTCGCAGGTGTGTTGCTGAAATTTGGTATTGCACTGTTTGCCAGCATGCAAAATGACTGGGGGTTTATCCTGTCATTATTGGCCGTCTATATTCTGTCTAAACGACTGTCTCCACGTTATAGCATTGTCATCACGGTGATTGCCTGTATTGCACTGTGTCCTCTGTTTTTACAGTTTCATGCCTCAACCATTCAGTTCAGTCTGGCTCAACCAGTATGGATGGCGCCTGAATTTAGCTGGTCGGCCATTTTCGGTTTGGCGCTCCCTTTGTTTGTCATTAATATGGCATCCCAATATTTGCCCGGTCTTGCCATGATCAAAAGCTATGGTTATGAACCAAATGTGAACCAGCTGATCGGCTGGACCGGAGCAGCACAAACCATTTTCGCGCCTTTTGGATGTTTTTCCGTGAATATTGCCGCCATCAGTGCGGCTATCAGTCTGGATGATCAGGCTCATCCTGACAGCAAGAAACGTTATATTGCCGTAATAAGCTGCGGCTTCTTTTATATCTTGATGGGTTTGTTTGCCGCGACACTGACCAGTATTTTAATGTCTTTCCCTGGCGTATTTATTACTGCTTTGGCCGGTATTGCACTGTTAGGCACCATTGGTCATAACATTGCATTGGCCTTTCATCAAGCTGCTGAACGAGAAGCTGTGCTACTGACCTTTTTATTTAGTGCTTCCGGTATTCAGTTTTTCGGTATTGGTTCGGCTTTTTGGGGACTATTATTTGGACTTGTTGTTCACTTCATTTTCAAGTTTAAAAATAAATCTTAATCCAGATTCGCCCGATAACTTCGGGCGATTAACTCTGTTTTAAGTCGCTGCGTTTCAGCTTCATCTTCCACTTCAGTGAATGCGGTCAGCCAAATTCCATCTGCCGCGTAACGTAAAATTTTCAGTTCAATATCTGAGTCGGTCTGATGATGCTTGATTAAACGTTCATTGAGCCATTGAATCCAATATTCATTAAAGGTTTTATCTGTGAGCATGGTCATAGAAATGGCAGACCAAGAATGCTCCAAACCCAAGACCTGTTTTTCCAATGTCACTTCAATATAGGCACGGGTAAAACTGCCATAGGGTTGATTATCTTGAACAATAAGCTGATCAATCACCACATCCAATTGTTGTAAAAGCGAGACCACCATCGACTCAAGTAATTTTTGCTTACTGGGAAAATGATGAAACACGCCACCTTTGGTCACGCCAACCAGATCCGCAACGGCCTGTATAGAAACTCCATTTACGCCTTTTTCTGCTGCCAAAGCAATCGCATGTTGCAGAATTGCCTGACGGATGACTTGGGGTTCTTTCTTACGCTGATGCGGATTGTCGAGCATTCACGAATGTCCTGTAGAATTAGAAAAAAGATTAATCACCACGACCCCTGAAACAATCAGGGCAATCCCAAGCATGGCAGGCAGATCTAAACTTTGGCGAAAGATAAAGTAGCCAATTAATGCGGTGAGCACAATCCCCACCCCGGCCCAAATTGCATAAGCGATACCCAGTGGAATGACTTTAATCACCTGTGACAATAGATAAAAAGCCAATGAAAATAAAACCACCACCACCAGCGAAGGCAATAATTTGGTAAAACCTTCAGACTTCACCAGAAATGTTGAACCAATGACTTCAGAAATAATGGCACATGCCAGCAGCCCATAAGCAAATAATATCGAATTCATCTCTTAAATCCAAAAACATACCTTGCGGTAGGTATGTTATGTGTTTAGAATTTTTTCTGCAAGTCTATTTTCAGTTTCTAAGCCTTTCTAAAATATTTCAGGAGTATATTTTTGAATAAATTGAATCGTTTGTTGAAATGTCTGCTGACTGGCTTTTTTACTCATCATAAACTGATATTCATGGACTAAAAACTCTTTGGAGTCTGGGTAGAATATTTCCATTACCGGTATGTTTTGATTGATCAAAGCTTTAACAAAAGGTACAGATTG
>JAEWKT010000027.1 GCA_023393635.1 Pseudomonadota bacterium | reverse complement strand
GTATTGTAACACGTTTTGCCTTGGGCTATGGCGGCTTTTACAGGAATCAGACTCAGATAGGCTGATAAGCGATATTGATAAAACTGTTAAATACTCGGATATTTATTAATTTTGGTTAGAATAATAGGGACAGAAAACTTAGAGATCATTTTCAAGTTAGTCTAGCCCGTGAAATTTAAAAATAACGGTTTCAGAAATTAACTCAGTGAGAGAGCCAATTGAAGGTTACAATCATAGTTATAATAGAAAGGCTAATCTAATAAAAGCGGTGCTTAGGCAGTCCTAAACACACGCTGTTTTTCACGCGACCAGTCACGGTCTTTTTCGGTTGCACGTTTGTCATGTAGTTGCTTACCTTTCACCAGTGCAATTTCACACTTAACCAAAGCACCCTTCCAGTAGCAGGCTAATGGTACACAGGAATAACCCTTCTGGTTGACCGCACCCATGAGTTTTTCAATTTCACGGCGTGACAATAGCAGCTTGCGGGTGCGATTGGCTTCGGGAACCACATGGGTTGAGGCAGACAACAATGGCATGATCTGGCTACCGAACAAAAATGCCTCGCCATTCTTAAAAATGACATAGCTTTCGGACAGGTTCATTTTGCCGGCACGCAAGGATTTAACTTCCCAGCCCAGTAGCGACATACCGGCTTCAAATTTTTCTTCAATAAATTAGTCGTGACGGGCACGACGGTTCTGGGCAATCGTACCGCCCTGATGCAGTTTTTTGACAGTGGCTTTATTCATATTCATCAAGAATCCAATAAGAACACTAGTTTACCTAATTTTGGCGGCTGGCTTTAGTTAATTTTGGTTATAGCATTAATCAATCATGCTGACTTCGCGTTAAAAACAAGTTTTTGCTAAACTAGGGCAAATTTATCGGCAACCGAGCATAAGCAATGGCCACTAAAGTACTTTATCCGGGCACATTTGATCCTATTACCAATGGCCATGTTGACCTTGTTGTGCGTGCCTCCAAGATGTTTGATGAGGTGGTGGTCGCCATTGCAGCAGGTCATCATAAAAATCCGGTCTTTAGTTTGGAACAGCGGGTTGCACTGGCACAGCAATCATTAAGCGATCTTAAGAATATCAAGGTGATTGGGTTTAGCGGCTTACTGGTGAATTTATTTCAGGAACAGCAGGCAACCGCAGTGCTGCGTGGTTTACGTGCAGTGTCTGACTTTGAGTATGAATTTCAGCTGGCCAACATGAACCGTCAACTGGATAGCCAGTTTGAATCGGTGTTTTTAACTCCATCCGAGCATTTGTCTTTTGTATCATCGACCTTGGTACGTGAAATTGCCCGCCTCAAAGGTGATGTCACCAAGTTTATGCCTAAAGTCGTATCTGAAGCCTTTGCCCAAAAGCATGCGCAAGGTGGCTGGTAAAAAAGGCGAGTAGTTTTACTGATAAACCCGGGATAAACCATGGCCTTAAAAATTACGCTGGAATGCATTAATTGTGATGTGTGCGAGCCGGTTTGTCCCAATCAGGCCATTTATATGGGTGAGGAGATTTATCAGATTGATCCTGACCTGTGTACCGAATGCGTGGGACATTTTGATACGCCACAATGCCAGCTATTTTGCCCCGTAGACTGTATTCCGCATGATCCTGAGCATGTGGAAAGCCATCAAGCGCTGCTGCAAAAATATGAAGGGTTGCAGGCTATGCAAAATGCGCCTGCAAAACCCGAGTAAAAAAACCTTTGAAAAGTAACAGCGCACTGCTGTTTTTTTTGTTACCATGCGCGCCTTGAAGTGAGTTGGACGGTCGCTGCTGTGGAGGTCTTCGTGACTAAAGCAGGGGAGGAAAGTCCGGGCTTCATAGGGCATGGTGCCAGGTAACGCCTGGGCGGTGAAAGCCGACGGAAAGTGCAACAGAGAGCAGACCGCCAGCTTGCTTAGGCAGGTTGGTAAGGGTGAAAGGGTGCGGTAAGAGCGCACCGCGTGTCTGGTAACAGGTCACGGCATGGTAAACCCCACCAGAAGCAAGACCAAATAGGAATCCTTTGGCGTGGCCCGCGTTGGATTCGGGTAGGTTGCTTGAGCGTATTGGTGACGATACGCCTAGAGGAATGATCGTCCTCGACAGAACCCGGCTTATAGACTCACTTCAAGCCTGATTCCTGAAAACAATTTGATTTATTTGCCTGCTTTTTATGCGCGCACGCTAAAAATAGGCTTGACGGCAGTCGAAGAAATAATGATAATGCGCGCACAGTTTAAGGCTATGTAGCTCAGTTGGTTAGAGCACAGCACTCATAATGCTGGGGTCGCAAGTTCGAGTCTCGCCATAGCCACCATTTTATAGGTCACTCACCCGAGTGACCTTTTTTTATGCGTCTTATCCTGTCCGATGGCGTCCTAAGTGTTTATAAAATAATAATTTTAATTTTTTAGATGTTGTCCTGCACAGTTGTGACTGTCCAAGCGTGTCCGAATAAATTCTATGACAGCCGACAGTTTTTACGGTATTTTTTACGGTACAGCAATTTTGCGTTTTCGATACCGTAAACCCTATGCCAAAAATCGTAAAATCCCTTACAGATACGCAAGTTAGGCTCGCTAAGGCGCGTGAGAAAAACTATAAAATGTCTGATGGCGGTGGGCTTTATTTGCTGATAAAGCTCGATGGCAGCAAGCATTGGCGCTTTGATTATACGCGTCCGGTTATCCAGAAAAGAAATACTCTAGCTTTTGGCAGTTACCCTGAAGTATCGCTACTTGAAGCGCGTGCAAAGCGGGATGAGGTTAGAAAACTGCTGGCCAAAGAAATTGACCCTTCCGAGCAGCGTAAGGTGGAAGTCCGTGAGGCTAAGCTGGCCGCCAACAATACTTTTGAATCAATTACGCTGGAGTGGCTGGATAAACAGGGCTATCAGCCCTCTACGCTAAAAGCAGCGCGTTATTTGTTTGAAATTCCCTTTCAGCAATTTGGCAAACGGCCCATTGGTGAGATCATGCCAATAGACGTGCTAGAGGCTTGCCGTATTGCAGAAAAGCAGGGCAACCTTGAGAAAGCCCGTAAAATGCGCATTAAGTGCGGTCAGGTGTTCAGGTATGGGGTATCCATCACCGCATGTAGCTCTGATCCTACCCGTGACCTTAAAGGGGCATTGGCTGCGCCTTCAAGACAGGCATATTCTTTAATCGTTGGCTGCTTTTCTGATTCACCCATTTTGATTCACCTTTGTTGTGTCTTCTAAAAGACGGTGATTTCAATATATAGCATGGTTAAAAAAACATACAATCTAATCACTTGGTAAGATTAACGCGTTGAAACCTTCACCATAACTTAGGTTAAAGACCAAGAGCGTATTAGAGTCTAATTAGCTTCGCTCATACCACTCTTTGCTTTGATTAACGAAACGTACCACCAGCAGCATAATGGGTACTTCAACCAGCACACCCACGACAGTTGCCAAGGCAGCACCAGAGTGAAATCCAAACAGACTAATGGCTGCGGCAACGGCCAGCTCAAAAAAGTTGGAAGCACCAATCAGGGCGGAGGGACAGGCAATGCTGTGTTTTTCACCTACAACACGGTTGAGCCAGTAAGCCAGTGATGAATTAAAAATTACCTGAATCAGAATGGGAACAGCCAGCAAGGCAATGATTAACGGTTGCTCAAGGATGGCCTGACCCTGAAAAGCAAACAGTAAAACCAAGGTTGCCAGCAGTGCCGTAATTGACCATGGACTGATCTTTTCCAAAGTACGGTCAAAAGCAGCTTGTCCTTTGCCAAGTAAAATTTTGCGTAGTATCTGGGCAATGATCACAGGCACAATGATATACAGTAGCACCGAAGTGACTAGCGTATCCCACGGGACAGTAATTGCGGATAAGCCTAGCAGCAAAGCCACAATGGGTGCAAAGGCTACCACCATAATGGCATCATTCAAGGCCACTTGCGATAAGGTAAATAAAGGATCGCCATTGGTCAGGCGGCTCCAGACAAATACCATGGCAGTGCAGGGGGCTGCGGCCAGTAAAATCAGCCCGGCAATATAACTATCCAGTTGATCGCTTGGTAACCATGGGGCAAATACATGGCGAATAAACAGCCAGGCCAGAAATGCCATGGAAAAAGGTTTTATCAGCCAATTGATAAACAGGGTGACCCCAATACCCTTAACATGATGGCGTACATCTGCTAATGCAGAAAAGTCTACCTTAATCAGCATGGGAATAATCATTAGCCAGATCAGTAGGCCCACAGGTAGGTTCACCTTGGCAATTTCCATGTGACCAATGGCTTGAAACAGGCCGGGGAAAAACTGGCCTAGTAGAATGCCGACAATAATGCACAGGAAAACCCAGACCGTCAGGTAGCGCTCAAAAATGCTCATGGCTTATATCCGTTTAAACGCCTGTATCGCAAAGGCATAAGGCTTAGTTGACACGGCTGCCCCCTGCATTAATGACCTGTTCACCGTCTTCCTTGGTAAATTCGTTTAATTGGGGCAATGGTAAAATGTCCAGTACCACTTCTGATGGCCGGCAAAGGCGAATACCAAGCTTCGTCACCACAATAGGGCGGTTAATCAGGATTGGATATTGCAACATAAAATCAAGTAACTGGTCATCAGTCCATACCGGATCATCCAGATTAAGCTGGGTGTAGGGTTCAACATTCTTGCGCAGGACTTCACGTACCGATAAGCCTGTCCCTGCGATCAGGCTCACCAGTTGTTCCCGGCTGGGTGGATTAATCAGGTATTCAATCATTTCAGGTTCGATCCCCGTATTACGGATCAGTGCCAGCGTATTGCGTGAGGTGCCGCAATCGGGGTTATGGTAAATCATCACGGCTTTAGGATCAGACATCATCAGTTCTCATGCGTTGGCGTTAAGGGTGTCTTACACGCCATATCCGGTGTACAGGGAACCCCCTGACAACAGTTTTCAGTCAGGTAGGCCAGCAGGTTATTCATAGTGTCAAAGTTAGCGCTATAAATGACATAGCGTCCCTCTTGCCGTGACGTGACCATGTTGGCATGGCTCATTTCCTTTAAATGAAAGGACAGGGATGACGGGGCAATCCCAGCGATTTCACTAATACGTCCGGCAGGCAAACCACTCGGGCCAGCCTGTACCAGTAAACGAAATATGGTTAAGCGTGTTTCTTGGGCGAGTGCCGCTAATGCAGCAACAATAGATTTAGTTTCCATGTTTCAATAATAGTTGAAATATGGAATTGAGTAAATATGTTTTACCCAGCGGTACGTTCTAGCATGTGAATAGAAAAATTGATTAATTTTCAGGTAGAGTATTCAGGATTAAGCTATTGTTTTAACTCTTACATTTTAGCTTAAGCCAAGAAGAGCAAAATGAAAGGTAAATTCATTGGCAGCATCTATGTTTAATCACAGGCACAACCTGATCCCTTATGACAGGTCTTATCCCCAGCCCGCAAAGAGGTTTATCCAAGACTGCAAATTGCTTGGGCTGGCAGGCAGGAAAGACTAGCCTTACAAGGTGAGTCGGCTACCCCACGTCTGGTACATGATGCCCAGATGCAAGAAGCTTATTGCTACGTATGAGAAATCAACACTGATGGCACTGGTTGATGTTGAAACTGGCCTTACTCAGTGGTCGGCATCTGGCAAAGTATTACAGAAATAGCAGCAGGCTGAAAGTGCTCGGCAATTAGCTACTGCAAAAGCACAAAAATTATATCAGGCTGAAACTTTGGATTTAATGACTGTCCTGCAAACCCGCTAGGCACAGTTACGAGTCAGTGATGCTGTTATACGAGCCATCGGCAAACGCTGGGAAGCAGCAGTGGAGTTAAGGCGGGCTTTTGCTAGTAAGGTGTAGCCGCTAAGGTGGTAGTCTTTATTTCTTGATAAAGATTCGTGATAAAAAATAATGGGAATGCTTGCGTCAAGCAACACTCCTGAATCGGCTAAAGCATTTACGATAAGAGCCGGAAGCTGCACTGGCCAAAAGCCAAGCCTATATGGTTAATGTGACGGCACTTAAAGGAGGAAAAATAAAATTACCAGATGGTTTTAAGTGAGCGTATTGCAACGGCCGGCTGCTGTTTAAGAAATGCAGAGAAGCAGTCGGTATTTTTTATATCAGATTTAATGTTGTGTACTTGTTATTCTCCATTGTTTAAAACATATGGACTGTATAATCACTGACTCTCAGGATAAATTAAGAAAAATGCAAATGAACAGAGTTTTAATGAATATTATTGATGTAATAAATAATAGTGATGGGAGCCAAGATCAGATATTTATGTATCAAGAGAAAGAAGTGAGAATAAGTACAAAAGGCTTTAAATCATTAGTCAACACTGAAATAACTTATTTTAATCTGAAAGAAGAACGTGTTACACCTTATTTAGAAGGTTTTCGGAAGTTCGCTATCGGCAGTACTACACACTACAGTACTAAAAGCCTGCATTAAAAAATAACTTTATAAAAAGCCGACTCATTAGGCGGCTTTTTTTGCTTAGTAATTTCTCAAGATATGGACAAATCTATAGGCATTTTATTGGGATGGGGCATATGGATCATGATTATGCGCTGTAATTTATGGTAGCTACATTAATCGTATTATTTACTATATCTATTTATATAGCCGTCCAATTTCTTTTGGACATTTACATTACTTTTAAATAAAAGATTGTATAACTAAATTAATAGGCGTATAAACACTAAAGCGAAAGGTTGCTGGCCAAGGCCTGTGACTGATTTTAGTGTAAATACTCTATAAAATAATTATAGCTTTATTAAGTCTCTCGTTCCGCAGTTTTATTTATAATTCTCCGTTTTCATAAGATTTTAGCTTCATAAATTATTTTTTGAGTGATCTATATGGATTAAGTCCATATTAATTTTTCAATAGGAATATAAAATGTCTACTACTACCGGCGTTGTTAAATGGTTTAACGAAACTAAAGGTTTTGGATTTATTCAACAAGAATCTGGTCCGGATTTATTTGCACATTATAGTGAAATTCAAAGTAATAGTTTTAAGACCCTTTATGAGGGCCAGCAAGTGCAGTTTACTATTACCGAGGGTCAAAAAGGTCCTCAGGCAAGTAAAATTTATCCCATCTAAATTATCTTTTACTGATAGGTAGGCAAATACGTCAATCTATTATTTTTAATTTTAAAAACCTCACTTAAATAGTGGGGTTTTTTTATAGCTTGAATTTAAAAAATATTTTTAGGATATTCCAGTGACTGACCTCGTTAGACAGCAGAAAGCACCCTAGGAAAAGCAGATGCGTGAATGGTTTGGGTTTACACCAATGTATTTAATCACGCTGGATGCCAGTTATTGTAAAACCGTTTCAGACCGGGAGTTCTGTGCACTAGTTGACAATAAGCTATCTGTGACAGCTGGTACATGGGTAAACACTAAACCAGTTATGGTTGTAACCGCTGGCCATAGCCTGGTAGATCCGGGGGTCTTGTAATGGAAAATTTACTGAAGCTGGGATTGTCCGGAAAGTGCGAAACGGTGTAACAGCCATATTAAACAGCCGCGGCTATAAGGTCATTAACGATGGCATCGGCAATGATAACCCGGCTTTAAGCAAAGCTGCTGCACTCGTTAAGCAAGGTAAAATTGCAATTGAATTTCACTTGAATGCAGCAACCAGAAAGTCAGCCACCGGTGTTGAAGCCTTGGCTCAATCAAAAGATAAGGCGATCTGTCAAAAGCTGTGCTGCACTGGCCAGCGTGCTTGATATTCCTGTACGTGGTGGCAATGGTGGCTGGAAGAATGAGGGCAGTGGCCAGCATAGCAAGTTAGCCTACGTCAGCGCTGGTGGCATTATCTTAGAGCTATTCTTCATCAGTAACGATGCTGAGCTGCAAAAATACTTTGAGCGAAAAGAACACGTGTTTATGGGTATTGCTGATGTGCTAACTGAAAATTTTATTTAAGATAATCATGCTGTGCAACTGTGTTAGAA